>JAZJYT010000040.1:0-66951 GCA_040390235.1 Pseudomonadota bacterium
ATCACGCCCCCGACAGCGAGGTGTGCGTGATGACCGCGCCATCGGTGTGGCTGGCGTGGCCCATCGTCCGCGTGCCGCGCAGCGGCTCCATGCCGACCTTTTCCTTGGCCTTCACCCCCAGGGTCTTGCCGATGCGCTCGCGGTAGACCACGCCGGTGGGCGGCAGGATGCGGTAGCGCGAGGCTTCGATCAGCCGTACGGCCTCGCTCAGCACCAGTTGCATGCCGCCGCATTTCTTGAGGAATTCCACGTCCTCGCGCCAGGCCGGTGCGCCCAGGGTCACCAGTTGCAGGGCGATGTGCGAGTCGGGCGCGTTGAGCAGGTAGTAGGCGGCCGCCAGCGGCGACTTGGCGAAGATCTGCGCATCCAGCTTGTCGGAGGCGGTTCCCTGGAGGTAGCCCGACAGCGCGCGCGCCTCCTTGTACTGCATGCCCAGGTTGGCGATGACCTCGCCCAGCGCGATCACCGCGGTGGCGATGCTGATGGCCAGTTGTGCCGGCACGGCCACGCCCATGGAGGCCAGCGTAGCCGCGTGCAGGCCGACGTTGACACCCGCGCGCGCCACCTTGGAGGTGGTCAGCGCGATATCGCGCAACTGCCAGTCGCGCACCCGGTCGAGCGCGCTGCGGGTGTCGCCCAGCTCCAGCCGGCGGTTGAAGTCGTACAGCGTATCGGCGTCCAGCGACTTGATGACCAGCTTGACCGTGTGGAAGGTGAGGGTGGCGGCTGCCGCGGCACCGCCCACGAAGGGCGCGATGGCGGTGATCTCTTCCTTGATGCTGGCGATGGCCTCGGTCAGGATGGTGCGGATGAAGGACTCCGCCTCGGTCAGGCCGGCGGTCAGCGTGGAATAGGGCACCCCGAAGGCGTCCTGCACCATGGTGTTGATTTCGCTGGTGAAGCCGCTCAGGGCGCCCAGCGAATGGCCGCCACTCGGCGCCGAGGAAGGCGCTGAAGGCGTGTGGCCCACACGTGCCAGCTGGTAGCTGCTGCGGGCGATCTTGGCGACCTTGACCTTGTTCATCTTGTCGCTCAGGCGCTGCGCCCGGGTCGAGTGGGTGAGGACCTCGCAGCCCTTGAACATGGCGGGAATCGACTGGTCGCGGACCTCCCGCATGTGGTCGACCATGTCCTTGCCCGGCATCAGGCCCAGCACGCGGCGCTGGTAGAGCAGCGTGTTGTACAGCCTGTCGATCGTGCCTTTTTCGTTGCGCACGCTCTTGCGCCAGTCCTTCGAGCTCGACACATGGTCGCCGGCCCAGTTGGCGAAGGCCTTGTCGACGTTGGCGACGGCATCCTTGCGCCGGGCGTCCTCGATGTCCATCGCCGCCTTCACCGGGCCGCTGGGCGTGGCCGAGCCGGTGCGCACCGTTTCGGCCAGGTGCGCCATCAGGGCGGTATCGTCCTCGTTGGCATCCTCGGCCGCGAGGATCGCTGCGTCGAGCGCCTTGAGTGAATCGCTGCGGCCGTGGCGCCAGCTGCTCGTGCCTTCCATCCAGGCGGCGTGGGACATCAACAGCATGGGAGCTCCGGAGAAAAGCGGTGATCCGGCTATCGTAAGCACAGACAAGGCATTTCGTTACCTTTTTGCCTATTTCGTTTCCAGCCGGGCCATCCAGGCCGCGAGCGCCCTTTCGTCCGGCGAACCAGCCCCGTACACCGACAGCATGGCCGCGCGGGCTTCGGGCCGGTGCTGGTTGAGCTTGACCTTGCACTGCAGCGCCACCACCCGCAGCGAGAAGCCGACCATGCCCATCAGCATCTTGCGCTGGAAGTCCTCCCCCAGGCCGCGCCACTGTTCGGCATAGGCCGGCTCGTGCTGCGCGATCAGGCGCTTGAGCAGGGCATCCTTCTCGTCCGGGGCGTCGACGATGCGCGCCTCCACCGTGCAGTGCACCGCCAGGTAATTCCAGGTGGGCACCCGCGCCAGGTCGGGGTAGACCGAGGGCGACATGTAGGCGTGCGGCCCCAGGAAGGCCACCACCGCACGCGGGCGCGCCTGCAGGTGGCGCCAGTGCGGGTTGGGGCGGGCGCAGTGGCCGAGCAGGGTCAGGCCGCCCTCCTCGCTTTTTTCGCCTTTTCCGCTCTGCTCATCCAAGACAAAAGGCAGGTGGCTGATGTAGGGCAGGCCGTCGTCGTCGTTCGACACCAGGCTGGCGAACGGGTGGGTGCGGATCAGCTCGGCCGCGATGGCCCGGTCCTGGGCGGCGAATTGCGGGGGCAGGTACATGGGCGGCTTCTCGTGGGGTGGGGGATGGGCTGCGGGCCGGGAGCGATTCTCCGGCTCAGCCGGGCGGGACCACGGCGATGCGGTACACACACCGCCGCGCGCCGGCCAGCAGGTGCTGCTCGCGCACCACGGTGGCGCCCGGTCCGGCAACCTCCTGGAACAACTGCAGCTCGGACCGGCAGAACCCCTGGCAGGCACTGGCCGCCGCGCAGATGGGGCAGTGGTCTTCCACCAGCAGCCAGTCCGGGCCGTCGCGCTCGGTGCGCGCCATGTAGCCCTCGCCGGTGCGCACCGCCGCGAGCTGCTCCACCCGTTGCTGCAGGGTCTTGCCGTCGCAGGCCCGGGCATAGGCGGTACGTGCTTCGGCCTCGCGCTGCGCGACCAGGCGCTCCAGCCCGGCCTCGCCGAACAGCTGCCGGACCGCGCCGATCAGCTGCACCGCCAGCTGCGCGTGTGTATCGGGAAAGCGGTGGTTGCCGCTGTCGGTCAGCACCCAGTTCTGGTGCGGACGGCCGACCCCCGAAACCGCCTCCTGGCGGCCTTCGATCCACCCCGCCGCGACCAGCTTCTGCACTTGCTGGCGCGCGGCCTCGGCCGTCATGCCCAGGGCCTGGGACAAGGCGGCGGTCGAGGCCGGCCCCCGGGTCTTCAGGAAAAACAGGATGCGGTCGGCCGTCGGCAGGTCGGCCGAATTTTCCAACGATATGCTTGCATAATCCAAGCAGCCACCTTAATATCCAAGTACTTCTTTGCATATTAGACCCCGCCGGCCGCCCTGTCGAGTGAACACCTTAACTTTCGATCCACCGTCCACCTCCTCCTGGGGCGATCTGCTGCGCGGCCGCAACGGCCTGCTGGCGCTGGCCCTCACGGGCGGCGTCGCGCTCCATGCGGTCAACGTGCACATCGTCACCACCGTGCTGCCCTCGGTGGTGCGCGACATCGGGGGGCTCGACTGGTATGCCTGGAACACCACGCTGTTCGTGGTCGCCTCGATCGTCGGCGCGGCGCTGTCGGTGCGCCTGCTGGCCGCGTGGGGGCCGCGCGGTGCCGCTGGTGCGGCCCTGGGGGTGTTCGCGCTCGGTTCGGCCGCCTGCGCGCTGGCCGGCTCGATGCCGGGCATGCTCGCCGGGCGCAGTGTGCAGGGCCTGGGCGGCGGCACCCTGGCCGCGCTCAGTTATGCGCTGATCCGCGTGGTGTTCGCGCCGCCGCTGTGGCCGCGCGCGGTGGCGCTGGTGTCGGGCATGTGGGGCGTGGCCACGCTCTGCGGGCCGGCGGTGGGCGGCCTGTTCGCCCAGGCCGGCCACTGGCGCCTGGCCTTCTGGGCGCTGCTGCCCGCCTGTGCGCTGCAGGGGCTGCTGGTGGCGGTGCAGCTGCGGCCGGCCCGGCTGGCGGCGTCGCCGGCCGGTGCGGCGCCGCGCATTCCCGTGCAACAGATCGTGCTGCTGGCGGCCTCGGTGCTGGTGGTGGCCGCGGGCAGCCTGTCCGACCGGCTGGCGCTGCAGGCCGCGGCGGTCGTGGCGGGACTGGCGCTGGGGGCGGCCGCCCTGCGCAGGGACCGGCGTGCCGCGGTGCGCCTGCTGCCCCGGGGCGCCGCCGGGCTGGGCACGCCCCTGGGTGCCGTCTATGCCAGCGTGGCCCTGCTGCTGGTGGGCACCACCACCGAGATATTCGTGCCCTACTTCCTGCAGACGCTGCACGGCCACACCCCGCTGGCGGCCGGCTACCTGACGGCCGCCATGGCCGGCGGCTGGAGCGCGGGTTCCCTGCTGTCCTCCGGCTGCACCGGTGCTGCGGCCGAACGCCTGCTGCGCACCGGCCCGCTGCTGTGCGTGGCCGGCCTGCTGGCCCTGGCGCTGCTGGTGCCCGCGGGCGCCCTGCTGGCGCCGGAGGCCCGCACCCTGCTCTGCGCCCTGGCGCTGGCGGGGACCGGTGCCGGCGTGGGCGTCGGCTGGCCACACCTGCTGACACGGGTGCTGACGCTGGCACCGCCGGGCGAGGAAGGCATGGCATCGACCGCCATCACCACCGTGCAGCTGTACGGCATGGCCGTGGGCGCGGCGGTCGCCGGCCTGGTGGCCAATGCCGCGGGGCTGACCCACCCGGGCGGCACGGCGGGCGCACAGGCCGCCGCCGCATGGCTGTTCGGCAGCTTTGCGCTGGCCCCGGCACTGGCCGCGCTGCTGGCGCGCCGGGCCCTGCGCGGACGCTAAGCGGGCAGCACCGCCGATGGTCCAGCCGGACCGTCGATTCTTGGGTCTACCGCCGGGGACGAGGGCTGCCTACAGTCCCTCCCCATGGACCTCGCAAGCACTCCCCCTCCCCCCGCAGGCACCCGCCCCGCCGCGGCCCTGCGCCACGCCGAAACCGATGGCGAACTGCGGGCCTGCTGGCCGGTGATGCACCAGCTGCGCCCGCACCTGCAGGACGCCGACGGGTTCATCGGGCGTGTGCAGCGCATGCGCGGCGACCGCTACCGCATCCTGGCCGCATGGCAAGGCGAATCGGTAGTGGCGCTGGGCGGCTACCACCTGATGGACAACTTCATCCACGGCCGCTTCCTCTATGTGGACGACCTGGTGACACGCGACACCGCCCGCGGCTGCGGCTGGGGTGCGCGGCTCATGGAAGAGATGGCGGCGATTGCCCGGCAGTCCGGCTGCGCCAGCCTGGTGCTGGACACGGCCTTGTCCAACGCGCTGGCGCAGCGTTTCTACTTCCGCCAGGGCCTGCTGACCCGGGCGATACGTTTCAGCCGCGAACTGGCCGGGGAGGCCATGGCATGAACCGTGGCATGGCCATCCTGCACATCACCTGCAGCGCCCGCGGTGTACTGTCGTTCAGCGGCCGCCTGTCCGCGCTCATCGTCGAGCGGCTGGCCGGGAACGACCCCACGGCCCGGGTCACCCTGCGCGCACTGGGCTCGGCGCCGCCGCCGCATGCCGATGGCGCCTACGCCCAGGCACTGGCGGGCCGGCCTGCCGAGGCCACGGCAGGTGGCTCGCTGGCCCTCTCGGACCAGCTCATCGCCGAGGTGGAGGCCGCGGACGCCATCGTGATCGGCACCCCGATGCACAACTACACCGTGCCCTCGTGCCTCAAGGCGTGGATCGACCACGTGGTGCGCATCGGCCGCAGCTTCAGCGCATCGGCCGCAGGCAAGCAGGGGCTGCTGCCCGACCGGCCGGTGTACATCGCAGTGGCGTCCGGCGGCCTCTACCAGGGCCAGGACGCATCGGCCCTGCAGCCCGATTTCCTGACGCCCTACCTGCGGGCCGCCCTGGGCACCATCGGCCTGAAGAGCCTGCATTTCCTGCCGCTGCAGGGCACGGTCCGCAGCGAAGAGGCCGTGGCCGGGGCCTGGCGCGAAGCCGTCGCCGCGCTCGATCTGCTGATGGCGCACACCGCCTGAAGCTAGTCCGCGTGGCGCCCCATGAGGGCCTGGAGCGTGGCGTAGTGCCGCGCGGCGTCCTGCACCGGCACATTGGTCACCCCCAGCAGCAGGCCGGTGTGGGCGACACCGGGCCCGCAGTACCAGGGTGACAGCGGCACCGGCGCCAGCCCGTGCTGCCGGGCCGCGCGGGCCAGCTCCACGTCGGAGACGGCTTCGGGCAGGCGCACCAGCACGGACAGCCCGCTGGTGCGGTGGTCCGCGCCGGCGGCGCGCAGGCATGCCACCAGGGCGTCGCGGCGCTGCAGGTACAGGCGTTTCATGCGCCGCAGGTGCCGCAGCAGGTGGCCACCCTGCAGGAATGCGGTCACCGCGTTCTGCACCGGCGGCGGGGGCGCCGAGCCGAACAGGCGTGCCGCCGCGTCGAAACGCGGCACCTGCTCCGCCGGCACCACGAGGAAACCCAGGCGCAGCGCGGGACTGATGGTCTTGCTGAACGTGCCCAGGTGCAGCACCCGGCCGGCGCTGTCGGTGGCCGCCAGCGAGGGCGCCGCCCGGCCCTGCAACTGCAGTTCGCTGAGGTAGTCGTCCTCCAGCACCCAGGCGCCCGAGGCGGCCGCCCAGTCGAGCAGGGCCCGCCGGCGTGCGGGCGACAGGCCCACACCCAGCGGCGCCTGTTGCCCGGGCGTGACCACGGCCAGCGCCGCATCGGGCGCGGCGCGTACACCCGCGGCCACGTCCAGGCCCTGGGCATCCACCGGCACCGCAACACGGGCGATGGACAGCGCCGCCAGCACGTCGCGGGTGGGCGGATAACCCGGGTCTTCGCACCAGGCCCGGCCGCGGACGCCCAGCGCCTGCACAGACAGGGCGATACCGGCGGTGTGCCCGCTGACCACGAACACCTGCGCCGGGCTGCAGGCCATGCCACGCGCCACCGCCAGGTAGGCGGCGATGGCCGTGCGCAGCGGGTCTTCGCCGCGCGGATCGGGGTAACGCAGGGGTGCATGCGCCGCATCGCGTGCGGCGCGCGCCGCGATGCGTGCCCATGCCTTGGCGGGAAAACCGTCCTGCGCCGGCATGCCCATCTGGAAAACGCCCGCGGCCTGCGGGTAGTCGGCAATGGGGTCGCGCATGGCGGCCATGCCGCGCACGGTACGGGACGGTTCCGGCAGAACCTGCCGCGCCACATGCGTGCCGGCCGCGCCGGACGACACGATGAGCTGCGCATCGGCCAGTGCCTCGTAGGCTGCCTGTACCGTGCCGCGTGCCACGCCCAGTTGCGCGGCCAGGTCGCGCCAGGAAGGCAGCCGCGCACCGCGCGCCAGTTGCCCCTGCGTGATGGCGGTGCGCAGGGCCTGGGCAATCTGCCCGGCGACCGGCAGGCGGGCACTGCGGTCCAGCGTCAACTTCAGAGGCGTCATGCGGGCATCGTAAGACACCCGGGGGAGCACGGGGTGGCCCGCCTTTGTTTCGCTATCCGCAACAGCGCATTCGTCCTGCGGTGGTTTATCCGCAGGACCATAAAACCTACAGTTGGTCCATCGCCTGACGCACTTCGAAGCACTCGGAAGCACCCGGCGAGAAGGGACTCCAAGACCGCATGTGCGGCCCCTGCCCCGAAAGCTTTGAACCAACGATTGAAGGAATTTGTCATGAACGCACGTATCGCCTCCGCTGCCGTCGCCATCGCCCTGCTGGGCTCCTCCGCCGCCGCCTTCGCGCAGCAAGCCTCGGTCAGCGGCGAACTCGGCCAGACCTACGGTTACAGCAACCCCGCCCCCGCTTTCGTCTCCACCCAAAGCCGCGCCGCGGTGCGGGCCGAGGCGGCACGGGCCATCGCCGCTGGCGAATTCACCCTGGGCGACGACTACCCGTTCCAACAACCGGTCGTGGCCGACTCCGGCGTCACCCGCGCCCAGGTGAAGGCCGAGCTACTCACCGCCATCCGCAACGGCACGAAGTTCAGCGACAGCGAAGGCGGCTGAACGACAAGGGGCGGGGCCTGCGGCCAAGCGCCGCGCAAGGCTGCCGCCTGCCCGTCCGTACTCCAAAAGCGCCCTTGCACGGGCGCTTTTTTTGTTGTGGCTCAGGGCACCAGGAACGAGTGCACCAGCGTCAGCTCCCCCGGCTTGCGCATGGGCACGCGGAACACCTGCTGCTTTTCCTTCGGCGTTCCCTCGTCCTGCAATATCGCCACCTGCGCGGTGGTGATCACATCGCGCTGGTCGCCCGCGCCAAAGTAGTTCACGAACACATGGTAGGCACCACGCACCGGCGAAGGTGTGGCGTAGATCTCGGGGCCGAAGCCGGTGGTCACGTCCACGTCGAGCGCACCGCCATTGGCCCCCACCCGGGCGCCGTAGAACACGTGCTGGCCGTCGGGCGAGACCACGTGCAGGTCGAGGTCGGTGTTGTCGCTGTCCCAGCTCAGCACGATGCGCAGCCTGGTCGGCGCACGGCTGGCCTGGGCCTCGTAGAACTGGCTGCGCGCCACCTCGCCGTTGGGCGAACGCACCTCCACCCCGTGGCTGCCGCTGCCGAAGGACCAGGGCCGGGCGAAGCCGCCTTTTTCATCCGTGAGCAGCGGGATGGCGATGCCGTCGACGATGAGGCGCGCCGGGGTGCGGGCGCCGTCGCCCTTCTTGGGCGCCGCGGCGATGTGGCCGCGGATCAGCGAGGCTTCGGACTTTCCGTTGGCATTGACGCTGGCCGCCGGGTAGTGCACCTCCTGCACGAAGTCCTGCTGCTGCGCGGGCGCGCTGCGCCAGCCGCCGCGCGGGGTGTCCAGCACGGTGTCGGCCTGCGCCGCCGTGCCGGAAAAAACGAGCAGGCCCAGGCCGAAGGCCGCCGCGGTGTGCAGGGTGTGGTGTGTGTTTTTCATGAGTCTGCCAGCTGCTGTGCCAGCTGTTCGATGAAGGTTTCGTCCTGCCCGTGGGGGTGGTTGCGGAAAGCCAGGTGCAGGTATTCGTGGATCAGGGTGACGCGGCCTTCGCGGCTCTGCCATTCACGCACGCGGATCACCAGGCGCCGCTGGTCGGAGTGCGGCACGCCCATGGCGAGCTGGCACACCCGCAGCGTGTCGCCGGGCGGCTGGTAGCCGGCCTGGGCCCGCAGCACCTGGCGCCAGCGGTACTGGCGCTCGGCCAGCCACTGCTGGGCCAGGGGCAGCGGCGCGCAGTCGGCACCGGCCTGGGCCGGGCCCAGCGTGCCGCCCGGGAAAGCGGTGCGCAGGATGGTGGCAAAACCCTGCCCCTGGCGCCCCGCGGCCACCGCCGCCTGCCACGACATGACACCGGGTGATGCCTGGTCGCGGTGGTAACGCACCGGCTCGCCCGCCACCACCAGTCCTTCGGTGAAGGCCGCCGCCGCACGCGCCGCGGCGCTCGGCGGGTTGGGGCTGACCCGCTGGGTGCGGCTGTCGTCGGCGATGCGGCGGCAGGCTTCGGTCTCGGGCGCGTTCTGCAGCACGTAGCTGCGTGCGGCGATGGCCAGGGCGCGGGCGGCCTCGGTCTGGCGCGCGTCGCCCTCGCGGTCCACTACCCGGGCGACGTAGTCTTCCAGCGGCAGGCGCGCGGCGATGCGCGGGCCGTCGGCGCCGTAGCGCAGCATCTGCGCGGGCACCGCCTCCATGGCCAGCAGCGAGCCGTTCTGGAAGGTGATGCGGTAGCGGCCGCGCAGCGGGCCGGCCAATGCGGAAATGGCGCCGCCCTCCTTGTCGCCGCCGCCCAGGCGCTCCACCGCCCTGATGGGGTAGCGCTGGAAATAATCCACCTCTATGCAGGGCTGCGCGCTGACCGCCGCCGCATCCGGCACCGGCGCGGCCAGGCCCGACGCGGCCCACTGCTGCGCCATCCAGCCCGCCTCGGCATGCAGCGCACTGCGGCTGGTGCCGCTGCTGCCGAACCAGAAGGGTGTGCCATCGGCCAGCCAGCCGGCCGCCCCGCCGGCGCGCTGGCTGCCGACGTGCCACGACCAGGTCTTGAAACGCGGGCCGCCCCCCAGTGCGGCCAGCACCGCGTCGTCGCGCACCACCACCGGCTGCAGGGCCTGGCGCGCGGCGGTGCGGGCCGGCGCGGGAATATGGCGCAGGGCGGCCAGCAGTTCGGGCACCGGCACCACGGTGCCGGGCTGCAGGGCGTCGAGGTGCAGCAGCCACGCGGGTGCATCGTTCTCGCGCCAGTAGCGCGTCCAGTCGGCAGCCGACACCCCGACCCGCTTCGGCTCGAAATACGGCCCGCAGGACTGGGCCAGCGCCTGGTCGCGGCCGATGCTGGCGCCGGGGTCGCAGCAGTACTCCTCGTCGGTCTGGCGCTGGGCACCAGCGCAGCGGTAGACCGGCTCCTGCACCACGTTGCTGCTGAGGTAGCTGTAGACAAAAAGTTTCCACACACTGCCCAGCGGCGTGGCGAGTGTGCTCGCAGCCTCGGGCGCCAGCGGCGCGGTGCCCAGCGGCGTGCGCTGCACCGCGGCCAGGCCCTCGTCGGCCAGCCAGGCCAGGCGGGGCAGCGGCGGCGGCGCAGCCACGGGGGCGGCAATCGCCGGCCCGGCCACGGCCAGCCCCAGGGCCCAAGACGCGGCCCGCAGCACCCTAGCGGCCGATCCGGCTATGCGGAGGGCGGCGGGTGGGCGGGTTGCAGGGACCGTTCGCATGGTGGCGTGGCTGTGGCTGGTGCAGGCTGTCTGTTGGCTACGGTGGGCTACTTGCTACCACCGTTCAGCGCACTTCGACGCTGGCCCACTGGCCGCTGCCGTCGAAGGCCTTGGCCTCGGGCTCGTACATACGGAACACGCGGGTCGGCGGCAGCTTGAACTGGCCGCGCTGGGCAAAACGCACCAGGTGGCGCACGGTGACCGGGATGCCCGCGGCCATCGACTCCACCGGCACCGCATACCCCTGTGCGGTCGGCTGGTCCTGTGCGCGCTCCAGCGGCTGGGCTTTGCCGGCGCTGTCGGGGATGTCGATGCCCCAGGTGCTGGACTCCACCGCCGCGCCGGGCGGCAGCGCGGCCTCGACCAGGCTCCAGCGCATGGCCTTCTGCGCCTTCAGGGTAATCTGGTCCAGGTACAGGGTGTTGGTGTCCAGCGCCGTGCCGGGCTTCACCGCTTCGAGCTTGACGGTGATACGGCCGCCGTCGGTGATGGGCGTGGGGGCCGGGGCCGCCGCCGGAGGCTGGCCCGGTGCGGCGGGCGCCGGGGTGGCCGCGGGTGCGGGGGCCGGGCGCGGCTGCGTCACCACCTTCCACAGCGTGCGTTCCACCTGCACCCCCAGCGTGGGGGCCTGGACCTCGTTGCTTTCGTAGCTGACGAAGGCCCAGGCCGCTTTCTGGCCGGCGGGCAGTTCCAGCGTGGCCGGCAGGGCCGCACCGGCGGGCAGGCGCCAGGCCGTGGCACCGCTGCCCCCCGTACCGCGCAGCCACGGCGCGGCCAGCGTGGCGGCATCCAGGCCGGCGGCCGGCCGGCCTCCCAGGGCGCGCTGCAGCCACAGCAGGGTCTGCGCCCGGTCGAAGGTGGGCACGTCGGCCCGCACCTGGCCAAGCACCGCGGCGGCCTTGTCGGCGCCGCTGCGCTTGGTCAGCACCAGCAGGGCCTGCACCAGCGGCGCATCGACCGGGGCCAGGCGGGCGGCGGCCTCGTCGGCCGCGGCCCGGGCCTTGGCGCTGGAGGGCGATGGCGTCAGGCCGGCGGTCTGCACCGCCAGCACCAGGGCGACGTCGCGCAGGTCGGGCGCATCCGGCGCGGTGGCATCGACCATGGCCAGGCTGCCGCGGCGCTTGCCCAGCTTGTCGGCATCCCCGGCCGGCTGGTTGGCCAGCTGTTCGGCCAGGCCTGCCACCATGCCACCCACGGGCAGGCCCATCTCCTGCATCCACGACAGGGCCAGGGCACGCTGCAAGGGCGGCAGGCCGGCACCGCCCTTGGCGTACACGTCGAGCAGGCGCTGCCAGTGTTCCGGTGGCAGGGTGATCTTCAGCACCTGGGTGGCGCGCCAGTCGGCGTAGTAGGCGTAGCTGGTCAGGAAGGCGTCGCTGGCCATGCCGCGGCCCCACCAGCCGAATTGCGCCTCGGGCCCGGCCATCTGCGCCAGCGACAGGCGGGCGCTGGCCAGGCGCTGCACCAGCTCCGGCGCCAGCGGCTGCTGCGCAGGCGAGAGCGATTGCAGCGCCATCGACAGCGGCAGCATGCGGCTGGCGGTCTGCTCCACGCAGCCGTAGGGGAAGGCGATGAGGTCGTCCATCCACTGGTTGAAGGCGCCGGCGGCGGCATCCTGCGCCAGCGACACCCGCACCCGCGTGGCATCGGCCGGCAGGCCCAGCGCGGCACTGCCCGAGGCCAGGTCCAGCGCCTTTTCGCGCGGGGCGCGCCAGGCCACCGGCAGGCGGCGCAGCGGCACGTCGAGCTGGTCCACCACCTTGCCGTCCTGGCGCAGGGCCAGGGCCAGGGTGCCGGTCTTGTCGGCCTCGCCCGCCGCCAGCGGCAGGGTGACGAAGTTGACACCCGGGTGCACCGTCACCGACTCCTTGCGGTCCACCCCCGCGCCGCTGGCGGCCCATTCGACCTTGGCATCCTTGCCGGTCTGGTTGAACAGGGCGATGGAGGCCTGCGCCTTGTCGCCCTGGCGCTGCCAGTCGGGACTGGTCCACTTGGCGTAGAAAGCCTTGTCCGAGCGCACCCAGCCGATCTGCTGGCCGACCGCACCGCTGGCACCGTCCATGGCGCGGCCGGTGATACGCCAGCGTGTCAGCGAGTCGGGCATGGTGAAGCTGAAGCGGGTGTGGCCGCTGGCATCGGTGGCCAGGCGGGGTTCCCACGCGGCCGTATCGACGTTGTCGCGGCGCGGGCGCTCCAGCACCTTCACCGCCCGTTCGTTGACCTGCCGGCCACCGGGCAGCGAGCCGAGCTTGCTGGTCGCCAGGTCGTAGCCGATGAAGGACAGGCTGGCACCGGTGCGCACGTTGTTGCGGCGCGGGTGGTAGAAGAAGTCGTTGATGCTGGGCGCGATCTCGGGCTGCAGCACGTAGATCATTTCATCGACCACCCCTACCGCCACGTCGGCGGCCACCGGCTTGCCGCCCAGCGTGGCGCTGACCTCGATGGTGACCTTCTCGCCCGGCGCGTACACCGCCTTGTCGGCCTTGAAGGCCAGGGCGATGCGCGGCTGCTCGACCATGATGCCCTGGTTCTGGAACACGTAGTCGCCGTTCTTCACGTAGGCCACCGACAGGGTCATGTTGAGGCTCATGGTGTCCTTCACCGGCACGGTGAACTTCCACTGCGCCGGGGCGATACGTTCACTCTTGATCCAGTCCGACGGCTGGCCCATCAGCGCCGTGGCCTCCACCCGGTCGCGCTCCAGCGTGAGCAGTGCGTGGTCCACCGGTTCGGGGAAACTCACCAGCACCTCGGCGGTGTCGCCGGCCCGGTAGCTGGCCTTGTTGGTGACCATGCCCACGCTGCCCGCGGGTGCCTTGGTACCGTCGCCGCTGACCCAGTGGCTGGCGCCGCCGACGATGCGGCCCTTGTCGTCCAGCAGGTTCAGGGTGTAGCTGCCCGGCTGCGGGAAGGTCACCGCCAGGGTGTCGCCGGCCGGCAGGGTGCCGGACTGGGTGGCGCGGTTTTCCAGACGTATCCACTGCCAGCTGGCCGGGCGCGCCGGGGGGGGCGTATCGGCGGCACCGGCGCCGCTGCCGGTGTTGGCCGACAGCACACGCTGGCTGCTTGCAAACTTGAAGTTGACGGCCTGGCCCGGCTGCGAGAACTGCCGGTCGGGTGTCAGGCGGAAGGAGGCGGCACCGCGCTCCACCAAAATTTCACGCGAGGTGCGGATGCGGTAGGCCGCGCCGTCGGTGGCCAGTGCGGTCAGCACGTAGCGGCTGGGCTCGGTGGCCGCCGGCAGCGAGAATTTGGCGACACCGTCGCCATCGGTCTCCAGCTCGTTCTGCTGCAGCTTGACCGGGAACTGGCCGCTGTAGTCCAGCTCGCCATCGACCATGGCGAGCTTCTGCGAACGTGCGGTCAGGCTGACCCGCGCCTTGGCCACCGGCTTGCCGTCGGGGTAGTTCAGCTGCAGCTTGCCTTCGACCGGCTCGCCGGTCTTGAAGTCGGGCTTGGAGGGCAGCAGCACGATGTCGAAATGCGGCTTCTGGTAATCGGCCACCCGGAAGGCGGCCGCATAGGTGTCGCCGCCCATGGACAGGCGCATCTCGTAGCCGCCGGCCACCGCGTTGGTGGGCAGGGGGAACCGCGTGTCGGCCCCCTTGGCACCGCTGAAGCGCAGGGTTTGGGTGTGCACCACCTGGCCGGCCGGGTCGAGCACGGCCAGGGCCATGTCGGCGTCCTTCAGGCCGACCGATTCGCGGGCGCTGCGGAACTCGCGCCCGCTCACCTTGACGTTGACCCAGTCGCCGGGGCGGTACAGCGGCCGGTCGGTCACGGTATAAACCTTGGCGTTGTAGATCTCACTGTCGTAATAAAAATTCTCGGAGATGAAAACCCCACCGGCCGGGTCCTGGCCGAAGACGTAGGTCTGCTCGGGCGCCTTGCGGTCGAGCTTGACCAGACCCTGCGTATCGGCCGTGCCGCTTTTCAGCACCCCCACGCCGTCGGTCCACACCACCTGGGTGCCGGGCACCGGCGCGCCAGCCTGGCGCTGCGCCGCCCACACCAGCATCTGGTCGCCCGCCACCTTGGTGATGGCCACCGTGTCGGACACGAAGAGCAGCGTGGTGGCGCGGAACTGGCCGCTGATGGCTTCGACCAGGTACAGGCCGGGCGCACGTTTGCCCACCGGCACGAAGACGTTGCCCTGCGACACCTGCAGGAACTCGCTGCTGGAGCCTTCGAGCTTGACCTCCTTCGGCAGGCCAATGGGCTTGGCCTGCTGCACCGGATAGCGGAAACGGTCCACCACCGGCAGGCCGGGGATGGGGCGGAACTGGGTCGGCTCCTCGAACACCGAGGGCTGGGTCAGCTTCTTCGGGGTCTTCAGCTCCGGCGCCCTGGCGACGACCGCGCGCCGCGCGTCGGCCGAGAACATGGCCTGCCACGCCAGCCGCGACTTGACCACCCAGCTGTCCCACAGGTGCGTGAGGGTGTTGGCCAGGCCCTCGTCGGCGGCACGCGGCGCGGTCTGCACCCGGTGCAGGTTCTTCTGCCGCTGCAAAAAGGCCAGCGCGTCGGGGATGCGGTAGACCAGCACGTCCACCCCGCCGACCTGCTCCAGCGCCTGCGGGTTGTTCACTTCCAGCCGTACCCGGGCCGCCTCGCCGCTGCCGAAGGTGGCGTCGGACAGCAGGAAGAAGGGCTCGCCGGCATAGGGGCTGCGGCTGTTCATCAGCGGCTGCGGCGGCGGTTCGGCCTTGTCGGCGGCCTGCGCGGGTGATACCGGCAGCAGCAGCGCCAATGCGGCGACGGCCGAGGCGGCACAGAGGGCCAGCGGCAGGGTGCGCCGGCGCCAGGGGGTGGGAGCGGGTGCGTGCATGGTCATGACGCCAGGAAGGCCAGCCGGTAGATGCCGGCAAAATTCGGGTTCTCGTCGGAGGGGCGCCAGCGGGTGTCGCTCCAGCCCAGCAACTGGGTGGCACGCACCGCGCGCAGGCCGTTGTCGCCGCGCTCCACATGGCCGGTGTGGTAGGCGATGTAGCTGCCCATCCACACCATCAGGTGCTGCTCGTCGCCCTGGTCGAAAAACAGCATGTCGCCCAGCGCCGCCTGCTGCAGCTTGCGCGAGACGAAGCGGGTGTTCTCCTGCACCAGCTCCAGCGCGCCGACGAAAGCGTCGCGGCTGCCGTCGGCGCGGCGCCAGGTGTTGCGCAGCGGTGCGGCCTGGGCCGCGTCGATGTCGGGCGGCAGGCGCCGGCCCAGCAGGCCGTTGGCGCGGCGCCAGGCCACGTCGTGTTCACGCAGCGATTCGGCCACCGAGAAGCGCACCAGCCCGGCGCAGTCGCGGTGCGTCCAGCGCGGTGTGGGGCCGCGTTCGATCTGTTCGTGGATCAGCAGCGTGACCCAGTCGCGGAAGCGGCCGGACTGTTCGCGGTCGAGCGCGGGTAGCGAGGGCAGTGGCGCCAAGGGCGCCAGGGGCGCAGCCGCTGCCGTGGCGGGCCACAGCGCGGGCAATGCGGACAACACGGGCAGCATGGCGGGCAGCACCACCGGCAGCGCGGCCAGCCCGGCGCCCAGGCGCAGCAGCGCGCGGCGGTGCACACCGGCAGGGGTGTTGCCGGCGGTGGCGCCGGCCCGGGTGCCGTCCATGGCGGGCGCAGCGCTCATTTGCCTTGCGGTACCTGGGCCGCCGCCACCGTCTGCCAGTCCACCGGCACCCAGCCATTGCCGTCGGCCGCGCCGCTGGCCACGGCACGCGCCGGCGGCAGCTTGCGCAGCGCATCGAAACGCGGCACCAGGTGCTGGCGCGCCGCCTGCAGCAGCACCTCCTGGTCGGCCGGCAGCACGGCGAAGGCCTCGCGCTGCAGCAGCTTGGCGATCTGTGCCGGCGCGCCCACCGCCAGGGTGGTGCCGGCCGCCTGCGGCAGGGCGTCGAGCACACTCGGGTAACGCTTGGCCTGGGTGTTCAGCGCCAGGTCCACCAGTTTGTCGTCGGGCGAGAACATGATCCAGCGGCCCTGCCGCGCCAGCGTGGGCTGGTAGCCGTCGTTGGCCGGGCCCCAGGGCGCCTCGACCTCGCTGCGCCACAGGGCGGCGCCCTGCGGGGCGGCGGCATCCAGGGCGCTGGCCTTGGCCGGCACGATCCAGCGCGCCAGGGCCGCCAGCACGGCGTCGTTGCCGCTGCCGGCATCGGCCTTGGTCTGCGCCACGAACAGGGGGGTGTGCAGCTGCGAGCGGGCATACCAGCAGACGGCGGCCGGGCCTTCGAGCTGGGCGGTGAAGGCCTTCCAGGCGGCGGCATCGGGCGGCCTGGGGGCGTCCTTGCCGTCCTTGCTGTCTTTGCCGTCCTTGGCTTCGGCGGAGGTGGCCCCTGCCATCACCCCTTCCATCTGCGCCCATTCAGCCGGCAGCAGGGTGCAGGCCGCCGGGTCGGCCGGCAGGGCCGACCACAGCGCGCGGTCGCCAGGAGCCGCCGGCAGGGTGCCACCACCCTTGACCCGCAGGGCGGTGCGCAGGCTGGCGCCGTTGGCCGCCACGTCGAAACGCAGCGCCTGGATGCCGGGGAAAAAATGCTGGTAACCAAAGGACAGCAGCCGTGCATCGGCCACGATGGTGGAGCCGCCCTGCCCCGCCACGGCTTCGGCGTTGGCCTCGCCCAGGCCGAAGCCGCGGCGCCAGGCCGACTGCTTGCCGCGGTCGCCCGACAGCAGGCCGGCCACCACCTCCAGCGCATGGCCGTCGGGCTGCTTCTCGTCGCCGAACAGCAGGCCGGGGTCGCTCAGCACCACCACCCGGTTGCCCTGGGACAGCAGCACCAGGGTGCGGCGCGGCGACAGCACCAGCGCATAGGCGTTGACGTCGCTGCCATTGACCCGCACCGGGGCGATGATGCTCAGCTGCGAATCCTGCGCGGCCACACCGGCCATGCCCTGCAGGGCGGTGGCGAGTACACCGCGGGTCATGGCCAGCATCCAGTAGCGCGGCGCGCCCTTGGCGTCGGGCCACCAGGCCATCTCGGCCGGTTCGTCGAGCGCGGTGGCCACCAGCTGGTCGGAGAGTGTGGTCTCGTGTTCGTAGGCGATGCGCTTCAGGGCGCCGCGCAGGCTCAGCCGGTCTTCCTGCTCCTCGTAGTAGAAAGCGAAGTCCTCGGTGAGCAGGTCGCGTACCACCGGCGCCTTGATGATGTCGCGCGGCAGGCGCGACAGCGCCGGGGTGGACACATAGGCATAGGGCGCGGCCAGGTCGACCGCCAGCGCGCTGATGGCGCCGTCGAAACGCGGGCGCATGCCCTTATAGACCCCCAACCCCACCCCGACCAGCACGGCCAGCGCGGCGACTCCCGCGGCAACCTTCTTTTTTCCGACCATGGACCTCTCCTGCGTGGCGGCGCCGCCGCTGGCGGTGCCTTGCGCAAATCATCGCAGGTTCATGCGTCAAGCCATGAAGTCGACGTGAAGTCTCCGTGAAATATGCCTCGTGAACGGCGCATCGCACTGCACCGCGCCGAAAATCACGCCGAGAGGAACGGTCGGATCTGCCGGATGTTCTTCACGGTTTCCATGTTGTTGATCAGGCCGATCAGTTGCGCGGTCTTGTGGCTGCCCAGCACCGGCCCCATCAGATCCCTGGCTTTTTGATTGACATCCTCGGTGCTGAGCGGGTTCTGCGTGGCGCCCGGCGCGAACTTGGTGAACTTGGACGCGGTGCGCCCGTCGGTCATCGTGACCTCGACCATGGCGCTGCGCGTCGCGATCGGATCGGCGATGGACGGGTCCGACACCACGGACACCTTGGCACGCTGCGCCATGATCGCCGGATCCCGCATCAGCGCGGCATTGTGGGTGTCGGCAAAGGTGATGACACCTTTCAGCAGCGCCATGCCGATGAGGTGCTGGCAGTTGATGTCCGACATGGGGCTGTTGTTGGCGATGTCGTAGCCGTCCGGCGGCAGCTTGACCACGATGCTGCGCACATTGTCCGGCGTGAGGTGTTCGTCCCGGCGCAGGGCCAGGAAGGCATCGAGCGGCGATTGCAGCGGATAGCCGACCGGCAGCTTCTTGATGGCGGTTTCGGTGCAGTAGAAAACGCGGCCGAGGTCTTTCACCATTTCCTCTGGCTGGGGCTTGGGGGAGAAGGCCACAAAAGGGTTGTCCTTGCCGTCCAGGATATCGAGGATGCCGGTCATGCCGGACTGCACCATACGCACGGCCATGACGGCATCCATCGAGCCCATGGCGGCAAAGTCGAACGCCTTTTCGATGTGGTCCTTGTCGCGCGTCCAACTGCCAAGCCCGGCCAGTTGCTGCGAGGTGTAGGACAGGGCATAACGCATCTTCGTCTCGTCGAGTTGCGCCAGCGAGGATGCGGCGCCCAGCGCGGCATAGGCGGCAGACAGGCTGGGACCCGTGTGATGGGCGTCCTTGACCATGACCGGCCCCATCGCCAGCGTCAAGCGGCAGCCGAGGTCATAGCCCAGCGCCACGGCGCGGATGAAATCCTGGCCGCTGCGGCCCTCCCGCTCGCCGACCGCCAGGGCCGCCGGTACGGCGGTGGAGCCCGGATGGGCGTTGGAGATCAGATGGAAATCATCCGTTTCGTCGGCATGGGCACACATGGCGTTGGCCAGCGTCGCGTTGATGTCGGTGGTGCGGAAGTTCGTGCCGATGACCGTGGCCTCTGCCGAGCCGCCCAGCTTGCGCGCATAGGCGACGGCGAGTACGCCCGGCCTCAGCCGCGAGCCCGACACCATCGCCGCGAAGGCATCGAGGATGCGCTGCTTGCAGGCGACAGCGATTTCCGGCGCCAGCGGGGTGTCGCGCGCCGCCACCATGTAACGAGCCAACTGGCCCGTGAGGTCGGAGTCGGGCGCGGCGAAGGCCATGCGCACCTGCGACATGGCCAACGCGGCCGCAGCGCCACCGGATTGCAGCACTGTGCGGCGTGAAAAGGGCGTGGTGGATTTCATTTCTATCTCTTTGCCAGGCGGCCTGGATCGGCTCCGCTGCCGCTTCCTCGTCTACGCCGTGGGAGCACGGCGTGCTGCGATAGTCTAGGCCGGCACCGGGAATGCCCGCCATGACGCGGGATGAATAACGAGAATTATTCTTTCTGCATAAGCCGTCTTGGCGCAGGGTTGACGTCGTGCGCCCACCAGCCTCGTCGGCTTGCGACTACACGGCACAGCTTGACGGCGGGTTACAACCCGCTGTAGCGGTGGCCAGGCGGCTTTGCCGCCCACCGTCCATAGTCTGGAGCCTTCGATGCCGCAGCCTGCGCCCCCTACACCCACGCCCGCGCGCACACGCCGGCATTTCTCCATGGTCCGGGAATTCCACCTCGCGGACTTCTTCACTTTGGGCAACGCGGCCTGCGGTGTCGGCGGGGTATTCCTCTCCATGGCGTTCATGGTCCGGCAGATGCCCGCGCTGTTGTATGGAGCGGCAGTGCTGGCCCTGGCGGCACTGGTGTTCGACGTGTTCGATGGCCGCATCGCGCGCTGGCGGCAGACGCATTCATCGCTGGGCCGCGAGCTCGATTCGCTGGCCGACGTGATCTCTTTTGGCATGATGCCCGCCGCCCTCGCCTTCGCGGCCGGCCTCGACGGCGGCTGGGACTGCATCGTGCTGTCGTACTTTGTCTGCTGTGGCGTGAGCCGGCTCGCGCGCTACAACGTGACCGCCGAAACACTCTCCGAAGGCGCGGACAAGGTGCCCTATTTCGAGGGCACGCCGATTCCGACCAGCGTAATCCTGGTGGGCGTCCTGGCGGGTGCCACCTGGGCAGGCTGCATCGGCGATGCGGTCTGGGGCGGCGCCTGGGTGCTCGGCCCCTGGACGCTGCACCCGCTGGTGCTGCTGTTCGGCCTCTCGGGTAGCCTGATGGTCAGCAAGACTCTGCGCATTCCCAAGTTCTGACAGCCTGACCGGCCTCGTGCAAAGTCAGTGGGTGGGCGGGCGGGCGGGCGGGCCGGCAGCCGCCAGCGGCACCGGCACCGGCACCGGCACCCGCATTACGCAGGCCTTCCTCAGATCTCGGCCGGCTGGGCGTGCATCTCGCTCTTGAGCTTGTCGCGGTCGAGTTCACGCTCCCAGGCCGACACCACCACGCAGGCCACGCCGTTGCCGACGATGTTGGTCAGCGCGCGGCATTCGCTCATGAAGCGGTCGATGCCCAGGATCAGCACCATGCCGGCCACCGGCAGCGTGGGGATGACCGACAGCGTGGCCGCCAGGGTGATGAAACCCGCGCCGGTGACGCCGCTGGCGCCCTTGGAGGTCAGCATGGCCACCGCCAGGATGGTGAGCTGCTGGGTGAAGCTCAGGTCCACGTTGAGCGCCTGGGCGATGAAGATCACCGCCAGCGTCATGTAGATGTTGGTGCCGTCGAGGTTGAAGGAGTAGCCCGTGGGCACCACCAGCCCGACCACCGAGCGCGAGCAGCCCAGGCGCTCCATCTTCTCGATCAGCTGGGGCAGTGCGGCCTCGGACGAGCTGGTGCCCAGCACGATCAGCAGTTCTTCCCGGATGTAGGCGATGAAACGGAGAATGGAAAAGCCCATCGCCCGCGCCACCGCGCCCAGCACCACCAGCACGAAGAAGATGCTGGTCAGGTAGAACAGGCCGACCAGCTTCAACAGCGGCAGCAGCGAGCCCAGGCCGTACTTGCCGATGGTGAAGGCCATGGCACCGAAGGCACCGATGGGTGCCAGCTTGGTGACGATGTGCACGATGCGGAAGAACACCTTCGACACCTGGTCGATCCAGTCGTACACCACCTTGCCGGCCTCGCCCACATGCGACAGCGCGCTGCCGAACAGCAGGGCCACCAGCAGGATCTGCAGGATGTCGCCCTTGGCGAAGGCATCGACCACGGTGTTGGGAATGATGTGCAGCAGGAAGTCGACCGTGCTCTGCGAATGCGCCTGCGTGGCGTAGCTGGCGACCGAGGCGCCGTCGAGCGTCTTGGGGTCGACGTTGAAACCCGCGCCGGGCTTGAACAGGTGCGCCGACAGGAAGCCGATGATCAACGCAATGGTCGAGATGACCTCGAAGTACAGCAGCGCCTTGCCGCCGACGCGGCCGACCTTCTTCATGTCGCGCATGCCGGCCACCCCGACCACCACGGTGCAGAAGATGATGGGCCCGATGATCATGCGGATCAGCGCGATGAACCCGTCACCCAGGGGTTTCATCTCCACGCCCAGCTTGGGGTAGAACTGGCCGAGCAATATGCCGACGATGATGGCGAATATGACCTGTGCGTATAGGATTTTATAAATTGGTTTTTTCATCGCAGGAGCCCGGAAAAAGCCGCGTCACGCGGCGGGGGGCGCGATCTTACGGCCGGGACACGCCTGTAAAGTAACCACTCCGTAAAGTGCGCAAACCGGCTCCTGTTAGGGCAAGATGGCCGCCAGGCTCGGCCGTTACACCCCCTCCGCCGGCGAAATCTTGTTCCACAAACCGTTTTTTCCGAAGCAGGTCGTCGAATCCTCGGGCAACCGCTGGGACTGGGCCCTGCTGCCGCTGGTGCTGGCGGTGCTGTTCGCGCTGGCTTTCGCCGGCTCGCAGATGGCCCGGCCCTATGCGGTGGGCGACCCGATCGCCCTCTCGCTCGACCCGTGGATGCTGCCCTACTACCTGCTGCGCACCACCCTGCGCATGTTCCTGGCGCTGGGCGCCTCCCTGGTATTCAGCTGCATCTTTGCCGCGGTGGCGGCCAAGTACCGGACCGCCGAACGCATCATGGTGCCGCTGCTGGACATCCTGCAGTCGATTCCCATCCTCGGTTTCCTCTCCATCACCGTCACCGGCTTCATCGCCCTGTTCCCGGGCAACCTGCTGGGGGTGGAATGCGCGGCCATCTTCGCCATCTTCACCTCCCAGGCCTGGAACATGGCCTTCAGCCTGTACCAGTCGATGCGCACCGTGCCGGCCGAGCTGCAGGAGGCCGCGCGGGTGTTCCACCTGTCGGGCTGGCAGCGTTTCTGGCGGCTGGAACTGCCCTTCGCCATGCCCGGCCTGCTGTGGAACATGATGATGTCGATGTCGGGCGGCTGGTTCTTCGTGGTCGCCTCGGAGGCCATTTCGGTCTCCAACCAGAACATCAAGCTGCCGGGCGTCGGCTCCTACATCGCGCTGGCCATCGAGGCACGCGACCTGGGCGCCATCGGCTGGGCCATCGGCGGCATGCTGGTCGGCATTGTGCTGTACGACCAGCTGTTCTTCCGGCCCCTGATCGCCTGGGCCGACAAGTTCCGTTTCGAGGAAGGCAGCGGCGAAACCGCGCCCAGCTCATGGCTGCTGACCTGGCTGCGCCGCACCGACCAGGTGCAAAGGCTGGGCCGCGGCGCCATGCGCCACCTGGAAAAATCGCTGATGTGGTTCAAGCGCCACCACGACGGCACCTCCATCCGGGCACGGGCGCGCCCGCCGAACCTGGCGGTGACGCGGGTCGGCGACGCGGCGCTGGCCGCCCTGGTGCTCCTGGCCGTGCTGTGGCTGCTCCGGTTCATCCATACCGAGGTGCACTGGAGCGAGGTGGGCCATGTGTTCGTGCTGGGCTTCTGGACGCTGCTGCGTGTGCTGGTGCTGATCGCGCTGGCGGCCGTCGTGTGGGTGCCGGTGGGGGTGTGGATCGGCACCAACCCGCGCTGGGCCGGGCGCCTGCAGGCAGTGGCGCAGTTCCTGGCCGCGTTTCCGGCCAACCTGATGTTTCCGGTGGCGGTGCTGCTGATCGTGCGCTGGCACCTCAACCCCAATGTGTGGCTGTCGCCGCTGATGGTGCTGGGCACGCAGTGGTACCTGCTGTTCAACGTCATCGCCGGGGCCTCCAACATTCCCACCGAGCTGCGCTACGCGGCACAGAACCTGGGCCTGCGCGGCTGGCTCAAGTGGCGGCGCTACCTGCTGCCGGCCATCTTCCCGAGCTTCGTGACCGGCGCCATCACCGCCAGCGGCGGTTCGTGGAATGCCAGCATCGTGGCCGAGTACGTGACCTGGGGCGACACGACGCTGCAGGCCGACGGGCTCGGCAGCTACATCGCCCACATGACGGCCATCGGCGACTTCCCGCGTATCGCGCTGGGCATCGGTGTCATGTGTATTTTTGTCATGGGCATGAACCGTTTTGTCTGGCGCCGGCTGTATGCCATCGCCGAAAACGGCATGCGCTTCTGAACCCACCGCAGCTCCACCACATGGCCAAGGCAATCATCGAACTCGCGGGTGTGGGCAAGTCGTTCCGCTCGGCCGACGGGAGCGCGCGCGCGGTGCTCAAGAATGTCGATTTCCGGCTCGCCGAGGGGGAGATCGTGGCCCTGCTCGGCCAGTCGGGCTCGGGCAAGTCGACCCTGCTGCGCATCATGGCCGGCCTGATCAGCGCGGACAGCGGCGAGGTGAGCTACCGCGGCCAGCCCCTGTACGGGCCGACCCACGGCGTGAGTATGGTGTTCCAGTCCTTCGCGCTGTTCCCCTGGCTGACCGTGCAGGAAAACGTCGAACTCGGCCTGGAAGCCCGCGGCATGCAGCGGCCCGAGCGCTCGCGCCGCGCCGAGGAGGCCATCGGGCTCATCGGGCTGGCCGGCTTCGAGGGCGCGCTGCCGCGCGAACTCTCGGGCGGCATGCGCCAGCGGGTGGGCATCGCCCGCGCCCTGGTGATGGAGCCCGAGGTGCTGCTGATGGACGAGGCGTTTTCCGCACTCGACGTGCTGACCGGCGAACGCCTGCGCGAAGACATCCTGGACCTGTGGGACGGCGGCACCATGCCGACCAAGGCGATCCTGGTGGTGTCGCACAACATCGAGGAGGCGGTGATGATGGCCGACCGGGTGCTGGTATTCGCCAGCGACCCGGGCCGCGTGCGTTTCCAGCTGGCGGTACAGCTGCCGCGGCCACGCAACCCCGACAGCGAAGAGGTGCGTACGCTGATCGACGAGGTGTACACCCTGATGACGGCCGGCGCCGCCCGCTCCGGCCGGCCCGCCGCCACCGAACCGGCGCAGAGCCACCTGGCCGACCGGCTGCCCGAGGCCGACATCGCCCGCATGGAGGGCCTGCTGGAAATGCTGCTGGACGACGAGTTCAATGGCCGGGCCGACCTGCCGCAGCTGGCCGAGGCCAGCGAGCTGACCGACGGCGAGCTGCTGCCGCTGGTGCAGGCGCTGTCGCTGCTGGATTTTTCCGACCTGCGCAACGGCGACCTGCACATCACCCCGGCGGGCCGCGAGTACGTGGAGGGCGACAACCACGGCCGGCAGCGTGTCTTCGGCCGGCAGCTCATGGCCCATGTGCCGCTGGTGGCCCACATCCGCCATAGCCTGGACCAGGAAGCCTCCGGCGAGTTGCCGGAAGAACCCTTCCTGCGCCTGCTGCAGGAGACACTCGACGCCGCCGAGGCCGAGCGTGTCATGCAGACCGCCATCGAGTGGGGCCGGCACGGCGAAATCTTCGAGTACGACTACCACACCGGCCTGATCCAGCTGCCGGAGGCATCCGACGCGCCGCCTGGTTAGCGCGGGCTCTGCCTATGGCCGGCGGGCACCAGCAGCCGCAGGGCGGCCAGGGCGCAGGCCGCGGCCGCCACCCAGACCAGCGGCCAGCCCTGCACCAGCAGCAGGTGGGGAATGGCCAGCGGCGCCACGAAACACACCGCGAACACACTCGTGTTGGCCATGCCCAGCGCGGTGCCCGCGCGCGCCGCGCCGGCCAGCACCGCCAGCTCGGTATAGGCCACGCCATGCCAGGCCGACACACACACACCGCCGGCTGCCACCAGAACGACCAGCAGCACGCGCAGCGCGGGCGGCATGGACGCGCCGGGGCCTGCGCCACCGGCCAGGGCCGCTGCCGCCAGGCCCGCGAACAGCAGCACACTGAGCCCGCAGCAGGCGCGCAGGTAGGCCGGCCGGTTGCGGCGGCGGTCGGTCCAGCGGCCGCTCCACACCCGCATCGCCATGGCACCGCCCTGCACCACCGCCAGAGTGGCCGTGGTGGTGGCCAGCCCGGCATGCACGAAGTCGTGCAGGAACACCGTGCCGAAGGACAGCACCGCGAACTGCGGCGCGCAGAGGATGCCGATGCCCGCCACGATGCGCCAGATACGCAGGTCGCGCAGCGGGTCGCCCAGGGCGTCCGCAGGGGCGGTTGCCGTTGCCGTTGCCATGGCTGCGCCGGCCGGCCGGGCGGCGGCGGGCGGCGGCTCGTGCACCCAGGCCCCGGCCAGCAGCGCCGCCACCAGGCACAGCGCCGCCAGCGTGCCGTAGACGGCGGCGAAACCGCCATGCAGCGCCAGCGCCGGCAGCAGCAGCGCACCGATGGCGCCGCCCAGCGGCACCGCCGTCTGGCGGATGCTCATGGCCAGGCCGCGTTCGCCGTCGGCGAACCAGGTCATGACCGCACGCCCGCTGGCGCCGTTGACACTGCCGCCCAGCAGGCCCACCAGCACCAGCCCACCGCCCAGCCAGCCGAGCCCCGGTATGTGCCCGCCCGCGGGCGCGGCCCACCGCGCCATGGCGGCCAGCGCCAGGGCGGTACCGGCCAGGCCGGTGAGCAGCACCGGGCGGTCGCCCCAGCGGTCGGTCAGCAGGCCCCAGGGCAGTTCGCTCAGTGCGATGCCCAGGCCCATCAGCCCCAGCACCAGGCCCAGCGTGGTGTTGTCCAGCCGGTAGCCGGTGCGCATCAGCACGGCGGTCATGGGGATGCCGCTGAAAGCCACGGAAAAGGCCGCGTTGGCCACCACCCCGGCGGCCAGTACCTTCCAGCGGTGGCGGGGCGGCGTAGCCAGGGGGGCGGGGCCGGCAACAGGAAACGAAAGGCAGGCGGAAGAAGTCATGCGGCGCAGTGTCGGCGCCGTGCATGGTTTTGAAAATCAGAAAATAATGGCAGAACCGTCCCGTCTTTTGGGACCATCCAAGGAAGCGCCATGGCCCGCCTGCTCTACGACCTCGACGTGCTGCGCAGCTTTTCCACCGGCATTGCACTGGGCAGCTTCGCCCGCGCCGCCGACAAGCTGGGCCGCTCCACCTCGGCCATCAGCGCGCAGCTGAAAAAACTCGAAACCCAGTGCGGTACCCCCCTGCTGCGCAAGGCCGGCCGCGGGCTGGAACTGACCGGCGCCGGCGAAACCCTGCTGGCCTACGCCCACCGCCTGCTGGAACTCAACGACGAGGCGGCCGCCGCGGTGCGCGGCTCCGACCTGCGCGGCCTGGTGCGCCTGGGCCTGCAGGAAGACCTGGGCGAGACGCTGCTGCCCGCCGTGCTCGGCCGCTTCGCACGGGCGCACCCGCAGGTGCGCATCGAAGCCTGCGTGGCCCGCAGCGGCGAGCTGCGCGAACGTTTTGCGCTGGGCCAGCTCGACCTGGCACTGCTGTGGGACGCGGGCATCGACCTGTCGTGCGTGCGCGCCGAACCGGTGATGCGCCTGCCCCTGCAATGGATCGGCCCGGCCGCGCTGGACACACTCGACGCAGCACCCTGGTGGCAGCAGCGGCAGCCACCAGCGCAAACACCAACGCAAGGAGAAAAACGCGCCGGCCGCCGCCCGGCGGAGCCGCTGCCCCTGGTGCTGCTCGACGCTCCCTGCCCGCTGCGCGAAATCGTCACCGCCACGCTGGAGCGCGCCGGCATTCCCTGGCGCTACGCCTTCAACAGCGCCAGCCTCGCCGCCCTGTGGGCCGCCACCTCCGCCGGCCTCGGCCTGTCGGTGCGCACCCCCTTCGGCCTGCCCCCCCACGTACGCGCCCTCGACCCCGCCACCACCCCCCTGCCCGCCCTCTCCCCCATGGACCTGGTCCTGGGCCGCGCCCGCACGGTACTGGAGCCCCCCGCCGAACGCCTCGCCACCCTGCTGGTAGACGAGGTGCGCCAGTACATGGGCAACAGGGGCAATGGGGGCAATGGGGAGGGAATGGCCGTGGAAGCAGAAGGCCCGACCGCCCCCGCGCGCAAGCGTGCCTGAACGAGCAAAGCGAGTGGGTGCCCCAGGTCGACGAGGCTGCACCCCAGCCCGCCCCGTCCGAGGGTCTCCCGAGGACCGGGGCTGCCTCCCCCCCCGGGGGGTGGCGAACTACACGCGCGGTAGCGCGTGAGAAGCCGGGGGACTCAACTCATCCAGTGCTTTTGTTCCAGGTCGTGATCTGCTGCGCGATGTAGTTGTTCAGCGAATTCAAGGTCGCCATCTTGCTGTCGAGCGCGGAGTACTGGGCGTTCAGGCGCACTTCCACCTGGTCGGCGCGGCTGCTGACCTTGTCCTGCTGCGTGTTGTTGAGCTTGTGGAAGCTGTTCAGCGCGGTGGTCTTGGTGGCGAAGGTGCCGGTAAAACCCAGCAGGCTGGTGGTGAGCGCCTTGAAGCGCTGGGCCACCCCGACGTTGTCGCCGCTGCCGGCGAAGGAGAACAGCCTCTTGGCGTCGGCCGTGCCGCCGGTGGTGGACAGCACCTTGTCGAGCTTGGTGTTGTCGATCGCCAGGTTGCCGCCGCGCTGGATGCTGATGCCGATGTCCGACAGCTGCGAATACGCACCGCCGTTCTTCGACACCTGGCCCATGGTCGAACGCAGCAGGTTCTGCAGGCCCACGGTGGTGGCGTCGCCCTGCAGGATGCCGGCCGCCTTGCTGGTGGTGTCGTACTTGACCGAGGTCGCCAGCAGGTCGTTGACGGCGTTGTAGGCGTCGACAAAAGCCTGGATGTTCTTCTTGGTGGTCGCCGTGTCGGCGGTGACGGTGATCTCGGCCGGTGTGGTGGTGACCGCCGAGGCGGTGAAGGTCAGGCCCGGAATGGTGTCGGCAAACGTGCGGTTGGCCGACACCACGTCCACCCCGTTGATCTTGGCCTCGGTGTTCTGTGCCGGCTGCGTGGTGGTGAAGCTCAAGCCGCTCAGGCCGGTGGAAACACCCGAACTCTCCGCGCTGACGGTGAAGGCCTTGTCGGCGCCGGTGGACGAGGACCGCAGCATCAGCCGCTGGCCGGTGCTGTCGGTGATGACCGAGGCGGTGATACCCGCGCCCGCTCCGTTGATCTTGGAGGCGATGCCCGACAGGCTGGTGTCGTCGCCGTCGCTGATGTTGACCACCACCGGCGTGCCGCTGCCCACGGTGAGGGTGAGGCTGCCGGTGCCCAGCAGTGTGCCCTTGGGTTGGGCGTCCGAGGCGGTGGTCTGCGCCTGCGCCAGCTTGGACACCGAGAAGCTGTAGCTGCCGGTGCCGGCAAAACCGCTGACGGCGGCGCTGACCGCGCTGCTGTTGCTGGAGGCCACCGTGAGGTTGTTCCAGCCGCTGTCGAGCGTGAGCTTGGAGGCCGCATCGGCAAAGGTGGACACCAGCGACTTGATCTGGCCGTAGGTGGAGATCTTGGTGTCGTTGAGCGCGTCGGCCTTCTGCAGGGAGACCAGCGGCTTTTTCTCGAGCGCGACCAGCTGGCTGACGATGGACTTGACGTCCAGCCCGCTACCCAGACCCACCGAAGAAATCGCCGCCATGGACTTGCCGCTCCCCACGTGGCCTGCCGGGTGGCGGACCGTAACGGCAGTGTACCAAGTGCTTTACAGTTTCGATACGGCCCGTATACGTACTAAGTCGCGAAAAGGCGGGGAATTCCGGGCTTTTTCAGGAATTGGAGAGGTACGCGGCCAGCCCGTAGCTGGCGGAATAGCCGGAACCCGCGGTGGAGCTGGTGCCGGTGCTGCTGGTGTCGCCAAAACCGCCGATGCCGGCGGCGGCATTGGCGCTGTCGGTCGCCTGCTGGGTGGCAAGGTCGGCCGCGAACTGCTTTTCGGCGGCCTGCAGCGCGTTCTGCTGCGCGGTGAGCGTGACCGAACGCTGCGCCAGCGCGGCCATGGAATCGTCGCTGGCGGCGCCGGTGGCGAGTTCGGCGCTGGTGGACTGATCCACCGCCTGGCCGATGGTGGCCAGGGCGGCCTGCACCTTGGCCGGGTCGGCGGCCTGCGCCGCGGCGAACTTGGTAGCGTCCACCACCAGCGTGCCGTCGGGCTGGCGGGTGATGCCGACCGCATTCAGCGCCTGCGCCGTGGCGGTGTCGCCGTTGATGGACAGGTCGAGGTTGCGCCCCACCCGCGCCGCGTTGCGCGACGCGGTGGACGAAGCGCCCGAGGCGTCCGGCGCCGCCACCTCCGCCGCCGCGGCGACCGAGGTGTTGAAGGCGTCGATGAACTTGCCGGCCGCGGCCGCCACGTCGGCCGCGCTGGTACCGGCCGGCAGGTTGCCCAGCGCGTGCGCCGCCAGCTGCGTGTCGGACACCGCGGACTGCAGTTGCCCGGAGGCCGACAGGCTGGCCGTGGTGGCGTCGAGCTGCGCCTGCAGCTTCTGCTGGGCCTTCTGCAGCGCCAGCGAGACCGGATCGGTCGCCGCGGTGGCCTGGGTGGCCGTGGCGTTGCTGCTGGCCGTGCTGGTGGCGGTGGGCGTGAGCAGCGGCGACAGGGCGGAAATGGTGGTCATGGCGGCACCGCGCGGGGCGGGCGCGTGAAGGAGGTTTTTCCTGCAGGACCATAGCGCCCCGGCAGCGCCGGGAAACGCCGAATAAAGCGGGGGAAACCGGGCTTTTCCGGCGATGCCGGCCCTCGGCGGCGCCGGCTATCCCCCGCCGGCAGGGACCTGGCGGGGCCGGTGGGCCTGGGCCACCGCCCACCAGTTCCACAACGCGCCCAGCGCCATCAGCACGCAGGTGCCGAGGAACACCGCACGCATGCCGAAGTGCCCGCCCACGAAGCCCCCCGCCAGCGGCCCGATGACCTGGCCGGCGTACTGCGCCGATACCGAGTAGCCCAGCATGTTGCCCGCCACCCGCGCCGGCACGCTGTGGCGGATGACACTGGCGATGCAGGGCAGCAGCCCGCCCAGCGACAGGCCCATGAGAAAACGCAGCAGCACCAGTTGCCAGGCCGAGGTGACGAAGGCCTGCGGCACCAGCAGCACCGCCGACACCGCCAGGCAGCCGATGATGACCCTCCAGTGCCCCACCCGGTCCGCCAGCCTGCCCAGCCGCGCGGACGACAGGATGCTGCCCAGCGCCGCAGCCGCCATCACCAGCCCGGCCACCTGGGTGACGTGCGCCGGGTCGGCCACCAGCTGCGCCACGTAGACGGTGATGATGGGCTCGATCGACATATTGGCCAGCATCAGCAGGCAGCCGGTGAGGTACATGGCCACCACCGGCCGCCGGTCGGGCACGGCGGCCCAGCCGCCGGCGGGCGCCACCTCGCCGGCCGCCCGGGGCGCCGGGCGCTGGTGGTTCTCGCGGATGAGGAAGGTGGTGCCGAGGAAAGCCAGGAAGATCAGCCCCCCGGCCGCAAAGAAGGTCTGGCGGATGCCGATCAGCGGCGGCAGCAGCCCGCCCAGCAGCGGCCCGGCCAGGTTGCCGGCCATGATGGCCGACGACAGCGTGCCCAGCGCCCAGCCGGTGCGCTCCTTGGGGGTCTGCGTGGCCACCAGCACCATCGAGCCCGAGGCATAACCGCCCAGCAGCCCGGCCAGCAGGCGCAGGCCCACCAGCTGGTACACGTCGCCGGCCATGCCGATCAGCGCCATGGCCACCGCCATGCCCAGGCTGGCGCGCACCAGCATGGGCTTGCGGCCCCAGCGGTCGGCCAGCCGGCCCCACAGCGGCGCCACCAGCGCGGCCGAGAAGAAGGTGGCACCGAAGGCCACCCCCGACCACTGCACGATGGCCGCATGCTCGTGTACCCCCAGCTGCTCCACGTACAGCGGCAAAAAGGGCAGCAGCAGTGTCATCGCCACGATGGTGGTGAAGCACCCGGCCATACACACCAAGAGGTTGCGGCGCCAGTAGCGCTGGGCGGCGGAAGGGGGCAAGTCCGCGGGCGGCGGGGAAACGGGAGCGGTCATTGGCAGTCCATGCGGGCGGACAGCCCATTGTCCCGCGCGCCGGGGCGCCGCGCCCTGCTGCCGCCTTGCCGATTGGCGGCGGCCCCCATCGCCAAAAACAAATACGGGCCGCTACAGGGTCAGCACCACCTGCCCCTGCTTGCCGCCCTTCTCCACCAGGCGGTGCGCCTGCACGATCTTGTCCAGCGGCAATGCGGCGGCGATGGCTACGCGGGCGAACGGGCTGCCACCCCAGGCGTAAATATCGGTGATGGCCTGGGCGAACTCGGCCGGCGTGGACTCGTACACCAGCACGCAGTGCAGCCGGATGTTCTTGGCCGTCCACTGGGAGAAAGGAATGCGCGGCTCGCGGTCGGTCACCGAGGCATAACTGGCGACGGTGGCGCCGGGCCGCAGGTAGGGGGGCGATGCCAGGGCGTTGGCGGCCAGGTCGACCTCCACCACCAGGTCGACGCCGCCGGTCAGCGCCCCGATTTTCTCGGCCGCGCCGCGTTCCTTGTAGTGGACCACCGCCTCGGCCCCTGCCGCCTGGGCATGGGCCATCGATTCGGCACTGCCGGCGGTGGCGAACACCCGCGCGCCGGCCCAGGCGGCCAGCTGGATGGCGATGTTGCCCACCGCCCCGCCGCCGCCGGACACCAGCACCGTCTTGCCGGCAATGGAGCCCTGCGCGCCCTGGCCAAACAGGCAGCGGTGCGCCGTCATGGCCGGCACGCCCAGGCAGGCGCCTTGGGCGAAGTCCAGCGCGTCGGGCAGCGGCGCGGCCAGCGCCCGCGGCAGCACCACGTACTCTGCCGCGGTGCCGAACGCCCGGCGGTAGGCGGCGTTGTAGGTCCACACCCGGGTGCCGACCAGGGCCGCGTCCACCCCCGGCCCGACCTGGTCGATGGTGCCGGCGCCGTCGCTGTGCGGCACCACCAGCGGCCCGGCCAGCGGGCGCGAGGAGCCGGCGCGGCTTTTCACGTCCGAGGGGTTGATGCCCGAGGCAGCGAGCTTCACCCGCACCTCGCCCGGGCCGGGCACCGGGTCGGGCAGCTCGCCCATCGACAAAACCTCTTCGGCGGGGCCGAACTGCGTGTACCAGGCTGCTTTCATCGTCGGGGGTCCTCGGGGTCTTGTCGCTGGAAAAATACCGTGCGGATACCGGCACGGATACTGGCACGGATGGGCCCGGCGCGCCGGCCAGCGCCAAATGCGCCGGGCATGCACAATGCCGGCCAAAGGAGCAAGCCCCATGGCACATGCCGGAGACAAGACAGCCTTCCAGCTCGAAGAGGCGACCATCGCCCAGCTGCACGCCGCCATCCAGGCCGGCGAGACCAGTTGCGTGGCCGTCGTGCGGCACTACCTGGCGCGGGTGCGCGCCTTCAACGGCGTGGCCAGCCTGCTGGTCACGGCCGACGGCGCGCCGGTGCCGCCAGCCACCGGCGCGGTGCGCGGCGGGCAGGCCCTGGCCTTTCCCACCGCCACGGTACAGGCCGCCACCCTGTTCCCCGACCTCGGCCGCTACCAGGGCCCGCCGTTGGAGTTCGGCCGCATGGAGGCCACGGCCTCCGATCCCGCGGTGCAGCAGCAGTTCGGCATGCTGGTGGGCAAACCGGATGCCGGCCAGGTCAACGCGCTGGGCACCCTCAACATCCGCGGCGAACGCTCCGTGACCTGCAAGGGCGACTTCGACCGGCATCCGTCGCTGGGGCCGCTGCCGCCCGGGGCGCCGCCGGTCTGCGAGATGTTCCGCCACCTGCCCGACGCGCTGGAGCGCGCGGCCGAACTCGATGCACAGTACGGCACCCAGCCCGACCTGGAGAAGATGCCGATGTACGGCGTGGTGTTCTCCTTCAAGGACCCGTTCGACACGCAGGACATGCGCTCGACCGGTGGCGGCGACGCGGCTTACGACATCGACTTTCCCGCGCGCGACCACCTGCTGGTGCAGCAACTGCGGGCCAAGGGCGCCATCATCTTCGCCAAGGCGGTCAATACCGAGTACAACGGCCGCGCCGGCGACCCGGGCGACGGCAGCCCGGAACGCCACCAGCCTGCCGCGGTGCTGCCCTCCACCCTGGGCTACCAGCGCTCGACCTGGGCCGGCAACCCGTCGAACCCCTACGACACGCGGCGCGCCGCATCGCTGGGTTCCAGCTCCGGCTCGGCCCTGTCGGTCAGCACCAACCTGGTCATGGCCAGCCTGGGCGAGGAAACCCGCGCCTCGTGCCGCGGCCCGTCCAACCACAATGCGGTGGCGCTGATCCTGCCGCACAAGGCCCTGCTGGGTTTCGACGGCGGTGCCATCGGCGCCGACATCTACTGCGACCGTACCGGCATCCACTGCCGCACCCTGGTGGACTGCGCCAGGGTACTCGACGCGTTGAAGGACCCCGAGCACGGCTACTACGACCCGCGCGACCCCTTCACCACGGTACCGCGTTCGTCGGTGCTGAAGACGGCCTATACGCAGCACGTGCGCTCTACCGGCGCCCCGGGCTCGCTGGCCGGCCTGCGCATCGGTGTCATCCGCGAATCGATGACGGCGCCCAAGGGCTCCCTGGCCGAAGGGCCGATCGCAAGCGCCGCGGCGCGCGAGATCCGCGAGGTGCTGGGCCAGCACCTGGGCACCACACTGGTCGAGTCGACCGACCCGCTGTGGACGCCCGAGCCCGGCATGGAGCAGATGACGGTGGACTTCCGCCGCGCGCTGGCACGGCTGGTGCCGGTGTTCATGCCCGACCTGCTGTTTCGCCTGAAGGCCGATGGCCAGCCGATATTCCCCGACTTTGCCGCGGCCATCGTGCCCACCGAATTCCAGCCCGGCCAGGTATTCGGCAGCGGCAGCATGGCGCCCATCGACTACTGCATCGGCCTGGCCGACGGCTGGGTGCCGCCGCCCGCCAACCTGGACATCGGCACCATCCAGCAGCAGGACATGGCGATGGCCTTCCGCTTCCACATCCCGCAGTACCTCACCCGCCGCGCGGCGGACTGGAAGGCCCGTGGTTTCCACGAAAGCCTGGTGGACTTCCAGGCGTTGAACACCCGCTCCAAGTTCTGGGGCGACGACCAGCGCGCATCCTTCAAGAACTGGGCCGCGGTGGTGGACCCGCGCAACCCGCACGGCCGGCGCCAGGGCGTGAACGAACGCATCATGCTGCGCGAACTGCTGCGCCGCATGGACATGATGGTGATCCTGGAGAACAAACTCGACGTGCTGGTGCGCCTGCATACCCCCTGGGTGCCGGGCCTGATCGGCGGGCCCTCCCAGCACAACATCAACGGCAACCTGCGGCCCGAGTCGCTGAGTGGGCCCAATGCCGGGTTGAGTGAAGTGCTGGTGCCGGCCGGCTACGTGACCACGGCCTACGACCCGGTGTTCAAGCTGTCGGCCGACGGCAGGCGCTACGTGTCGGCCCCGGCCGAACAGCCCACCACCCTGCCCGCCCCCGGCCTGCCGTTCTCGCTGGTGTTCCGCGCCGAACCGGGCCGCGAGGACGTGCAGCTGGAGATCGCCTCGGCCTACGAGGCCGCGTCGAGGCGCCGCGTGCCCCCTCCGGCGTTCGGGCCTCTCGCCGCCACCGCCTCTTCCTAGTTGATCCGGTACTTCTTCACCATGTCCCAGTCGAGCTGGATGTCGAAACCCGGGCCCTGCGGAATGGCCATGATGCCGTCCTTGATGGGCGGCGGGTTGACCCACATGCCGGGGAAGATCGGATCGCGGTCCGGGTCGGGGAAACACTCCACGCAGATGCCGTGCGGCAGCGCGCCCAGCATGTGGGAGGCGATCTGCGGCTCCTCGTGGTGCGCCATCCGCACACCCACCAATGCGCAGGCCGCGGCGGCGCGCCGCCATTCGGTGATGCCGCCGCCTTCGGATGCGTCGAAGTTGACGATGTCCACCGCGCCGGCGTCGAGCAGGCGGCGCACGCCCGCGGCGCTGACCTCGCTCTGGCCGGCATTGATGGGGATCGACGTGGCGCGGCGCACCTCGGCCATGCCGCGCGCGTCGTCGTGCCAGTGGCAGGGTTCCTCGAACCAGGCCACGTCGTAGGGCTCGACCAGGCGGGCGAAGCGGCTGGCGTCCTGCACGTTCCAGCCGCGGTTGGCGTCCACCGCGATCAGGAAATCATCACCGCCACCCTGGCGTGCGTACTTCACCCGCTCGGCGTCTTCCTCGGGCGACACGCGGCCGACCTTGACCTTGCAGCCGGCCATGCCGACCGACTTGAGCCACTGCATCTCCGGCGCCAGGTCAGCCGGCTTCTTGCCCGGCAGGTAGTAGCCGGCGATGGCGATGATGGGAATCTCCTCCCGGTAGCCACCCAGCAGGCGGCACACGTTGATGCCCAGCGCCTTGCCCACCAGGTCCCACACGGCGGTGTCGACGCAGGCGATGGCGTTCATCACCAGCGGCCGGTTGGCCGCAGCGATGGTCAGGCGGAACAGCTTTTCCCAGATGCGCTCCTGCGCATGGATGGATTCGCCGATGAGCAGCGGCGCCATGTCCTGCTCGATCATGCGGGCGATCTCCAGGCCGTGCTCGCGCTCGTCGCCGTTGTAGACCTCGCTGACCAGGCCGGTGTCGGTATGGATGCGGGTGATGACCGTAGCGCGGCTGTCGACCTGGTAGGAGCTGCCGCTGAAGGTCTTGTTCAGCGGGATGCGGACGGCGATGGCTTCGATGCGTTCTATCTTCATGGGAGGGGTAGGTGCGTGAAAGAAAAGGGCATCAATCGATGGTGGCGCCGGAGCGCTCCACGATGTCGCGCCACTTGGTGGTTTCGGACTTGATGTAGGTGGCCAGCTCCTGCGGCGTGGAACCGATGGGCACGATGCCGTCCTGCTGCAGCACGCGGCGCATGTCGGGTCCCTTCAGCAGCGCATTCATCTCGGTGGTGAGGCGGGACACGATGGGCGCGGGCGTGCCGCGGGGCGCCAGCAGCGCATACCAGACGCCCGAGTCGTAGCCGGGCACGCCGGCCTCGGCGATGGTCGGCACCTCGGGCATGGTGCTGGCGCGCCGGGCCGACGACACCGCCAGGGCGCGCAGCTTGCCGGCCTTGATCTGCTGCGAGGCCACGCCGTAGCTGACGAACATGGCATTGATGTCGCCGGCCAGCAGCGCCGGCATGGCCGGGCCGGTGCCGCGGAAGGGCACGTGCACCAGGTCAATGCCGGCCATGGACTTGAGCAGTTCCATCGACAGGTGCGGACCGCTGCCGTTGCCCGAGGAGCCGAAGGTGTACTTGCCCGGATGCGCCTTGGCCAGGGCGATGAACTCGGCCAGGTTGCGCGCCGGCACCGCCGGGTTGACCAGCAGGAAGTACGGTGCCGAGGCCATCAGGGTGATGGGCTCGAAGTCCTTCACCGGATCGTAGGACAGCTGCTTGTACAGGCTGGGGTTGACGGCCAGCTGCGAGGTCAGGGCCAGCACCAGGGTGTAGCCGTCCGGCGGCGCCTTGGCCACCAGGTCCATGCCGATGTTGCCGTTGGCCCCGCCCCGGTTGTCCACGATGACCTGCTGGCCGAGTTTGGGCGGCAGGAAGATGGTCAGCGGGCGCGCGGCGGTGTCGCCGCCCCCGCCTACCGGGTAGGGCACGACGATGCGGATGGGCCGGCTGGGATAGGTGTCGGCATGGGCGCCGGCGGCCGCGAAGGTGGCGGCGGCCAGCACGGCCGACAGGGCGATGCCGGTGGCCTTCTGAACGAGTCTGAACACGGGGCTTGTCTCCTGCTATTTCGATGGAACGGGCCGATTCTTGGCCGCCAGGACCATTCTGTAAAATGACATGTTCGTAGACATTCATTACCAGGAAGGCATGATGTGACGCTCCAGCAACTGCGCTGCATGCATGCGGTGATCGCCAACCACCTGAGCGTGTCCCGCACGGCGGATGCGCTGCACACCACCCAGCCGGCGGTGAGCAAACTCATACGGTCGCTGGAAAACGAGATCGGCATCGACCTGTTCGTGCGCCGCGGCAACCGGCTGGTGGCGCTGACCGACGCCGGCCAGGAGGCCGCCACGCTGGCCCGGCGGGTGCTCAACGACACCCAGACCATCGCCCGGCTGGCCACCACCACGGTGGCGGAGGACACCGGCACGCTGCGGGTGGGAACCACCCTGATCCACGCCCGCTACGCACTGCTGGACGTGGTGCGGCGCTTCAGCGCGGCCTACCCGGCCATCGACCTGGAACTGGTGCAGGGCGCGCCCGGCGAGATCCTGCAGTGGGTCAGCGAGGGCGCGGTGGACTTCGGCATCTCGACCCTGCCGCAGCAGATCCCCGAAGGCATCGTGGTGCTGGAGGCCTACCCGATCCCGCGCTGCCTGGTGGTGCCCCGCAAGCACCCACTGTTGCGGCTGCGCAAGACCCTCACCCTGGAAGACATCGCCCGCTACCCTCTGGTGGCCTACGACGAGTCGTACAACTCGGGCTGGGTGGTGCAGCGCACCTTCCAGGACAAGGGGCTGGCGCCCCGGGTGGTGATGCGCGCCACCGACGCCAACGTCATCAAGGCCTACGTCGCCGCCGGCCTGGGCGTGGCCATCCTGCAGCAGATGGCCATCGAGCCCGGGCGCGATACCGACCTGGAGGTGATAGCCACCGGCGCCCTCTTCCCCCAGTCCAAGGCGCAGATCAGCCTGCGCGCCGACAAGTACCTGCGCAGCTACATGCGGGCCTTCATCGGCATGGTGCCCGGCCTCGCGGAGCGCGACCGGGCGGCGCTGGAGCCGGCCGCCGCCCGCCAGCCCTGAGCCAGTCTCAAGCCGCCAGCGCCTGCTGCAGCGGCCGCTCCGGCAGCGCCTGGGCCGCACGCTGTTGCTGCAGCAGTGCGCGGCGGTGTTGCAGCAAGGCGGTGGTGACCTTGGATTTCTTCGGTTCGCCCGCTGCCGGGCCCGCATCGTGCGACGGCGCGGCAGTCCTACCCACATGGAACATGCGCACCAGCCCGGCCATCGCCGCGGACTGGATACGCAGGCTCTCGGCGGCATTAGCGCTCTGCTCCACCAGCGCGGCATTCTGCTGGGTGACCTGGTCGAGCGCGGTCATGGCTTCGCCCACCTGGCCGATGCCGCCGGCCTGCTCGGCGGTGGAGGCCGAAATCTCGCCGATCAGGGCGCTGACCGAATTCACCTGGGCCACGATCTCGTCCATGGAGGCGCGGGCGTCCTTCACCTCGCGCGCGCCGGCCTCGACCTTTTCAGTGCTGGCCACGATCAGCGACTTGATCTCGCGCGCCGCGGTGGCCGAGCGCTGCGCCAGGTTGCGCACTTCGGTGGCCACCACCGCGAAGCCGCGGCCCTCGGCGCCGGCCCGCGCGGCCTCGACCGCGGCATTGAGCGCCAGGATGTTGGTCTGGAAGGCGATGGAGTCGATCACGCCGATGATGTCACCGATGCGGCGCGACGAGGCGGCGATGGCCTCCATGGTGACCGCCACCTGGCCCACCATGCCGTGGCCCCGGCCGGCGGTCGTCGCCGCCGCCGCGGCCAGGCCGCTGGCCTGGGTGGCGGTGTCGGCGTTCTGCCGCACGGCCGCGCCGATCTGCTCCATGGAAGCGGCCGTTTCCTCCAGGTTGCCGGCCTGGCGTTCGGTGCGCTGGCGCAGGTCGGCGTTGCCGGAGGCGATCTGCTCCGAGCCGCTGGCGATGGTCTCGCTGCCGGTGCGCACCTGGCCCACGATGTCGGCCAGCCGGTTGCGCATGCCCAGCATGGACGACAGCACGCTGTGCCGGTCGCCCGGGCGCACCAGGATAGGCACGGTGAGGTCGCCGCCGGCGATGGCCTGCGTGGCCGACACCAGCTCGGCCGGCTCGGCACCCAGCTGCCGCACCAGCCCGCGGATGATGAGGGCCGACAGCAGCAGCGACGCCAGCACCGCCAGCGCCGCCAGGCCCAGCACCAGCCGCACCGCGGCGCTGCCCTCGGCCTGCGCCACGGCGCCCTCGCGCCCCATGCGCTCGGACTGGAAGCGGTCCATCGCCTCCAGCGCGGCGAAGTACAGGTTCTGCTCGTTGCGCAGGCGCTGCAGCAGGTAGTCGCCGGCCTCCGGCGCCTGGCCTTCACCGATCAGGCGCCAGATGGCCTGCGTGCCGCGGGCATAGGCCGCGCCGCGTTCGGCCAGGGCCTGGTACAAATCGGCTTCCTGCGGGCGGTCGACCAGGGTCTTGAGCGTGGCGACCGCCTGGTCGGCCTTCTGCAGCGCCACCGCGGTGCGGGCCTGCAGGCTGCGCACCTCGGCCGCATCCTGGATGGCGATGATGGCGTTGCGCACGTAGCGCGCCTCGGCGTTCACGCCCCTGGTGACCTCGGACACCATGCGCACCTTGGCATAGCGGTTGTCGAGGATGTGGGTGATGGTCGCGTTGATGGTCCCGATGCGCCAGACGGCGGTCCCCACGATGGCGCACAGCAGCAGCAGCAGGAAACCGAAACTCAGCGCGAGTTTGGTGCGCACCCGCAGGGCGGCAAAAAAAGTCACCATGGAAGCCTTCTCCTTCTTTCCGGCGGACACGGCCGGCACAACGGTTGCGGACCTGGCACGGCCGCGCTTGCACGGATAGGTACTTGTCCCGTTACCGGGTTATTCCTTAAAAGAGTGACGAGGCGATTAAAAATTGCAATTACCGTGCCCGGCATCCTGCCCGCCAGGGCCGCAAACGACTGTTACCGCAAGGCCGGGTTTTGCAGGCACGCTAGCGGCACCTCTCCCGCCCGCCCGCGTCCAGCCTCCAAGTCCCCTGCCGCATGACCATCGACCTCCACACGCTCAAATGCGAAGAATGCGGCAGCAGCGCCCTGCGCCGCATCGCCCCCAACCAGTACCAGTGCGAACACTGCGGCTCGGTGTCCATCGTCGAGGACGACGTGTCGCAGCGGCTCGACCAGGTGCTGGAGCAGGTGAAGAATGCCGCCGGCGAGCGGCTGGCCGCCGAGCAGCGGGTGCGCCAGCAGCAGGCCATGCGCTACGTGGCCCTGGGTGCCGGTGCCCTGGTGGCCTTCGTGGTGCTCACGCTGGTGGTCAGCACCTTCGTGGGCAGCCGCGGTGGCGCCGGCGTGGCCTCGCTGGCCGACAGGCCGATTCCCGCGGCCGGGCTCCGGCTGGACGAGGCGCGCCAGGTGCTGGTGGGCAGCGGCGCCTCGGCGCGGCCCAAGCTGCTGGTGGTGGCGCACAACACCACCGGCGAGGTGCTGGACCGGCCCACCGTCGTCGCCACCTACTACGACGGCGCCGACAAGCTCGGCAGCCGCAGCGAAAGCCTGCCGGTGGACCTGCTCGGCCCGAACGAGGCCGCACCGGTGTTGCTCGACCTGCCCGACGGCGACCGCAGCATCAGCCGCCAGGAACTGGGCGTGGAAAGGCTGTCGCGCCCCTCCCGCTCGGTGGCCGGCCCGCGCCTGGCCTTCGCCCGGGTGCGGCTGGTGCAGCAGAAAGGCAGCGACGTGCGCCTGGTCGGCCGGCTGGTCAACACCCGGCAGGATGCCACCCTGGCCGCCGCCCAGGTGCTGGTGACGCTGTACGACGGCAACGGCGCACTCATCGGCTTCGGCCGCGCTTATGCGCATGCCGATGCATTGAAGCCCGGCGAGCGCACCACCCTGGAGGTGAACATCGACCGCTTCGGCGGCAAGACCCCCATCGCCGCCTGGAGCTACCGCATCGGCTACGACGTGGCGAGCGAGGGCGGCGGCCGCACCTCGGTGGTCGGCCCCGACCGCGACATCCGCACCGCCGGCCCACCCGAAACGCTGAACCCCGCGCTGGCGTTCAGCACCGAAGACCTGCTGGCCGACGACAGCGAGCGTTTCGACATGCAGCAGCTCGAACTGCTGCCGCTGATTCCGGGCATGAACACCATCCGGCAGCGCACCTACATGAGCGAACTGGTCAACCACAGCAAGGACCAGATCGCGGTGGCGCCGGCCGCGGCGGTGGCGCGCTTCGACGGCCATACGCTGGACGGCACCACCGCCGTGGAAGGGCCGGCCTACCTGTACCCGGGCGAACGGTTCCCGGTGCAAATCGACCCCGACCAGGCCGACAACATCAGCCAGACCCGCATCGAATGGAAACCGGCACGCCGCGCCGCCCTGCCCGGCCCGCGCCAAGCGCTGCAGGTGAAGGTGGACAGCAGCCGCGCCGAAATGGGCAGCGTGCTGCTCAACTTCACCCAGCGTTTTGCCTACAAGGCCGTGCTGGTGAAGGGCAGCGTGCTGAACCCCGGCACCGGCATCGTGCGCAAGGCGCGGATATGGGTCAGCCTGCGCGACCGCGACGGCCGGCTGACCGGCTTCAAGCGGGTGGAGAACCTGCCCGCCATCGGCCCCGGCGAAAGTGTGCCCTTCGAGGCGCGCATCGAGCAGCAGGGCCGCGACTTCGCCACGGTGGAGGCGGTCTACCAGAGCACCGAGTAGGCGTGCAGGGGCACCGCCTGGGTACGATAACGGGTGTCAGCCCGGGTACCGGCCCCGCCCGGCATGGCGGGCCGCAAACGAGGACAAGAGCAATGGCGTGGATCTGGAAAACCGGTGTTCTTTTGGCGCTGGCAGCGCCGCTGGCAGGCATCGCCGCCCCGGCGCCGGGGCACGCCACGCTGCGGCTGCACGTGCGGGACGCCCACACGGTGGTGGTCCGCGGCCAGGGCTTTCCCGAGGGCCGGCTGCGTGTCCATGCCGACCTGGACGAGCCCCATGCCTCGGTCGCCTGCAACGCCGAGTTCCAGCGCTTCGCGGTGGTGAAGAATGGCCGCTTCGAGACCACCATCCGCCCGGGCAGGCTGTCGGACTGCGACTTCCTGTGCGGGGGAGAACCGGAACACTTCGTGGTGACGGTCGAGGCGCCCGGCGGCGCCCGCCTGGCCGCGAGGAAGTTCGCATGCGTGGGGCCGCGTGCGGGCCGGGGCCGCCCTTGAGCCGCGCTCGGAGCCCCCTGTCCCCGCCCGCTACTTCTTGAGGAACAGCGACTTGGGGATCTTGCCCGACACCACCTGGGTGCGGTCCACCACCTCGCTGTTCACGAAGTTGACGCCCACGCTGGCCAGCGAATAGGCATTGGCGGGGGTCATGCCCTTTTCCTTCACGAGGAAGTCGATCACCTGCTCCACCGCGATCTTCATCGCGCGGTTCAGGTCGTGGTCGATACCCATCAGGATCCAGTACCTGTCGTCCTCCGCGCGCGGCCACTCGATCTTTTTGCCCTTGTGCAGCACGAAGCGGTAGGTGGCCGTCAGCGACTGTTCCAGCGCCGTGCCGCTCACCTCGCCATCGCCCTGCACACCGTGCGTGTCGCCCACGTAGAACTGCCCGCCCTTCTGGAACACAGGCAGGTACAACCTGGCGCCGATGGTCAGGTCCCGGTTGTCCATGTTGCCGCCGAAGCGGCCCGGGAAGGTGGTGACCTGCATGCCCGTGGGCGGCGGCGGCGAGGTCGGCGTCTCGCCGACGAACACCCCCGTCTGCGGCGCCAGCCCCATGGTGCCGGCGAACATCTGCAGCGGCACCTCGATGCCGTCGGCGATGAAGGCCACCTCCTTGCCGGCGGCGTTGGTGCCGGTGCGGATCAGGTGCTGGTGCACGTTTGGGTACAGGCCGCCCGGCGAACCGGCGGGCGCCACGGGAATGGCCGGTGGCTTGTCGCCCGGCCGGTGGCCCGGGTAGGCCGGCAGGAAGACGCCGCTCACCGGTGTAGTCACGTTGATGCCGTAGGGCACCCGCGTCTGGTAGTCGAGGATGTCCACCTCCAGCGTGTCGCCCGGCTCCGCGCCTTCCACGTACACCGGCCCGGTGAGGATGTGCGCGGCGCTCGGTGTCTTGCCGCTCGCGGCCATGCTCTTCCAGTACGCAACGGCGTCGGGCAGCACTTCTTGCGGCTTCACGCCCAGCTGGCCGAAGAAGGTGACCGGGTTCACCCCCGGCGTGGTCGCGCCCTGGTGGCTGATGGTGTCCATCTTCACCACCGCGCCGGACTTCACCGTCACCACCGGCTTGCGGTCGATGGGGAAGCTGCCCTGGAACACGTTCTCGGGGGTGGAGCGCACGTAGGCGTCGGGCGCCGGCACCGCGGTGCCGGTGGCGGCACAGCCGGCCAGGGTGGCGATGGCCGCGCCCAAGGCCAGCCAGGAGGCCGCGCGGCGCGGCTGGAATGCCAGTCGGGTGTTCATGCCGGTAGTCACTTTCATCGTTTTCTCACTTCAAAAACACAACCACATCACGTGCCCACCAGGGCCACGTATTCGATCTCCAGCTTCGCGCCGAATGCAACGACAGGCCGGGTACCGGAATGGTCACCTTGACCTTTTTCAGCGGCGGTGTTTGCGCCTGCGTTGCGGTGCACACCAGGCACGAGGCCAGGCATGAAACGGCCAGGGTGAGCAATTTCCGGAAAATGTCCATTATCTGGATACTCCTGAAAATCAGGTTTCACGCATAAACAATGCCAATCGCGGCGCCCGCCGGATCGCACCAGCAGGGTGCAATTCGCCACAATTTGCAATTGCAGTGTATTAATTCGGACGCATCCCGCAATAGGCAAACCCTGAGTGCCGCGAGAAAACGATTGCATACCGCGCGCAATAAAATATCCAATAATTGGACTTTTAGGTCGCCCGGCCGGCATCGGCAGGCTGGCGCCCAGGGCTTGGCTACCCCAGCCACCCCGCCGCCGCTCACCCCCACCACCGACCTGCTGAACGACCGCGGCATGATGGGGGACGGCGCCATCGACATTCCGCTGATCCGCTCCTGGGTCGAGGGCCAGGGCTTCGCCGGATTCAGCGAGGTCGAGATCTTCTCGACCGGGAACTGGTGGCAGCAGCCGGGCGAGCAGACGCTGGCCACCTGTATCCAGCGCCACAAGAGTGCGGTGTGAGTGCGGAGTGAGCGCGGTGTGAGTACCGTCGGGGAACACCCGGGTCATCGCCCGGCGGTCTTCATCTTTCCCGCCGCCCGCACCATGGCGAGGAAGGGTTGCACCGCGGGGTTGGCCGGCGGCGCGCGGTACACGGCGTACAGCACCGACGGCATGCCGTGCGGCGCGGCCAGCGGCCGGTAGGCCACGCCGTCGGGCCGCAGCCGCCGCACCGACGCCGGCACGATGGCCGCGCCGATGCCCGACTCCACCAGCGCCAGGAGGGTGGGCAGCACACTCTCCATCACCACCCGCGGGCGCACGCCGTTGCGCAGGAACAGGTCGGCCAGCAGCGTGTGGAAGTACAAGGAAGTGGCCGGCGCGAAGCCGATGAAATCGACGCCTTCCAGCAGGGCGATGGGCACCTGGCGGCGGCGCGCCAGCGGGTGGCCGGGCGGCAGGGCCAGCACCAAGGCCTCGCGGTCCACCTCCTCGAAGTGCAGTTCCTTGCCGTGCTGCGCCCCTTCGTCCTTGCGCATCAGGGCCAGGTCCAGCCGGCCGGCCAGCAGGCCGTCGAGCAGCGCGTTGGAGGTGTGTTCCTCCATGGCCAGGTGCACCTCGGGGTAACGTGCGCGGTAGGGTGCGGCGGAGGCCGGCACCAGCCGGTAGGCGGCGGTGCTGGTGAAGCCCAGGCGCAGCGTGCCGGCCTCGCCCGCCGCCACGCGGCGCGCGGCGTCGAGCGCGGCGCGGCTGTCGGCCACCACCCGCTGCAGGCCCTCGTACAAGGTCTGGCCCGCCGCGGTGAGACGCACCGAACGGGTGGTGCGCTCGAACAGCAGCACACCTGCCTCCTCCTCGAACTGCCGCACCTGCTGGCTCAGGGGCGGCTGGCTCACGTGCAGGCGCTGCGCGGCGCGGCCGAAGTGCAGTTCCTCCGCGACGGCCATGAAGGCCAGCAGTTGCCTGGAGTGGAAAGACATGGGGAGTTCGATTGATCAGGACAAAAAACGTCTGAATCTCCGCTGAATTTTATATTGGATGGAATAAAGGTCTCTTCCTACCATGCGGGCTGGACTGTTCTTTTCCTTCCAGCCACCTTTCCGGGGAAACCACGATGACCCTTCTTTTGCGCCGCGCCGCCAGCGCCCTGCTCCTGGCCCTGCCCCTGCTGGGCCTGGTCACCGCCGCCCATGCCGAATACCCCGACAAGCCGGTGCGGGTCATCGTGCCTTTCGGCCCCGGCAGCGTGACCGACCAGCTGGCGCGCATCCTCGCCAACCACCTGTCGGAACGCCTCGGCCAGCCTTTTGTGGTGGAGAACAAGCCCGGGGCCGGCGGCAACATCGGCGCCGGCTTCGTGGCCACCGGCCCGGCCGACGGCTACACCCTGCTGATGGGCGCGGCCAGCACGGTCATCAACGCCAGCCTGTACACCAACCTCACGTTCAGCCCGCTGAAGGACCTGGTGCCCATCGCCAACGTCGGCTCGGTGGCCAACGTGCTGGTGGTCAACCCCGAGGTCAAGGCGCGCAGCGTGCCGGCGCTGGTGGCCGAGCTCAAGGCCCACTCCTTCAGCTATGCCTCCGGCGGCGCCGGCGGCAGCCAGCATCTGTCGGCGGAACTCTTCAAGGCCATGTCCAAGACCGACATGGTGCACGTGCCCTACAAGGGCGGCAGCGAGCCGCTGCCCGACCTCATGGGCAACCGCGTGCAGCTGATGTTCTGCAACCTGCCGGTGTGCCTGCCGCACATCAAGTCGGGCAGGCTGGTGGCGCTGGGCGTCACGTCGGCCAAACGCTCCAGCCTGCTGCCGGAGGTGCCGACCATCGCCGAATCCGGCCTGCCGGCTTATGCGGTGGACGGCTGGTTCGCCCTGTTCGGCCCGGCCAGGCTGCCCGCGGCCGTGGTGGCCCGGCTGCATGCCGAGACGCAGGCCATCCTGAACACCCCGGCGGTGGCCGCGCAGATCCGCGGCCTGGGTGCCGAGCCCAGCCCCGGCACCCAGCCGGCGTTCGCGAAGTTCGTGCAGGATGAAAACGCGAAATGGGCCAAGGTGATCCACGACGCCCACATCCGCATCGAATAAGCCCGCCATGCAGACACCGCTGTACCGCCTGGGCATGGCCGAGGCCGCCCGCCGCCTGGAAACCGGCGCGCTGACCGCAACCCAGCTCACCCGCGCCTGCCTGGAACGTATCGAGGAGCGCAACGGCGCCGTGCAGGCCTTCGTGGCGCACGACCCGGCGCTGGCGCTGCACGAGGCCGCCGAGGTCGATGCCGGGCGGCGCGGCGGCGCACTCAAGGGCATTCCCTTCGCGGCCAAGGACACCATCGAGTCGGCCGACTATCCCACCACCTTCGGCTCACCCATCTACGCCGGGCACCGGGCCGGCCGCGATGCAGGCTGCATCGCCCGCGCGCGCGAACAAGGCGCGGTGCTGCTCGGCAAGGTGGCCACCAGCGAATTCGCCACGCAGACGCCGGGCCGGGCGCGCAACCCGCTGAACCTGGGGCACACGCCCGGCGGCTCCTCCAGCGGCTCGGCCGCCGCGGTGGCCGACGGCATGGCGCTGGCCGCCTGGGGCACGCAGACCACGGGCTCCATCATCCGGCCGGCGGTGTACTGTGGCATCGTCGGCTACAAACCCTCATTCGGGCTGGTGTCGACCTCCGGCGTGGGCGTGCTGAGCCCGGTGCACGATACGGTGGGTGTGCTGGCGCGCAGCGTGCAGGACGCGGCGCTTTTCACCTTCGGGGTGCACGGGGCGAAGGCCATGGCGGAGGTGGCGGCGCAGGTGCAACCGCAGGCCGGCGCACGGGCCCTGCGCCTGGGGGTGTGCCTGTCATCGCAGTGGGACGAGGCCCGGCCCGAAACACGCACCGCCATCGAGGACTGCATGGCCCGCGCCGCGCGCGCCGGCGCCCAGGTGCGCCAGCTGCGCCTGCCCGCCCCGCTGGAGGCGCTGCTGCCCGAACAGCCCCGCATCGTCGCCTACGAGGCACGGCACGCACTGGCGCACGAGAGCCGCGTGCACCCGCAGCAGCTGAGCCCGCGGCTCACCGAACGCCTGGCCTCCGCCCGCGGCATGGACGTGCACGAATACCTGGCCCTGCAGCAGCAGGTGGTGGCCGCCCGCCAGGCGGCGCTGGCGCTGTTCGACGAGGTGGATGTGCTGGTCTACCCGGCCACCGAGGGTGAACCCGAGACCGGCCTCGACCACTCGGGCTCGCCGCGTTTCGGCGCGCTGTGGACCCTGCTGCACCTGCCCACCGTGGCCTTCCCGGTGGCGCGCGGACCGCTGGGCCTGCCGCTGGGCCTGCAGGTGGTGGGCCGCTTCGGGCACGACGTGGCGCTGCTGCACCACGCCGCGGCGGTGCAGCAGTGGGCCGACTACTGAGGGCGCTTCACGCGTCCCGTCCGCCCTTCCCCGCCTCGCCGGTCCCGCCGGCCGTCAGACCGGCAGGCCCTTGGCCCGCAGCGCAGCATCGAAGCGCTCAGGGTCGGAGCTGCCGGTGCGGTTGGCCTCGCGGATGACCGCTTCCTTGGCCAGGTGGGCACGGGTCTTGGCCAGTACCTCGGCAGCCTCGGCCGCGGGGATGGCTATCACACCATCGGCATCACCCACGATCAGGTCGCCGGGCAGCACCACCATGCCCGCGCAGGAAATGGGGATGTTGATCTCGCCCGGGCCGTCCTTGCTCGGGCCGCGGTGGGTATGGCCGCGGGCGAAGATGGGCATGCCGTCCTCGGCCCACTCGGCCAGGTCGCGCACGGCGGCGTCGAGTACCAGCCCGGCGATCTTCCTGGCCACGCAGGTGGTGCGCATCAGCCCGCCCACCAGGGCCTGGGTGACGTCGGCGCCGCCGTCGATCACCAGCACGTCGCCCGGGCGCACCATCATCAGCGCCTTGTGGATCATCAGGTTGTCGCCCGGGCGCACCCGCACGGTGACGGCGGGGCCGCACAGGATTTCATCGAGGCGGGTGTGGTACTGGCGCAGGCCGTAGGTGCCGATGTTGCGGCTCATGGCGTCGCCGATGGCCGCCGTGGGCATGGCGCGGAAGGCCGCCACGGTGTCGGCCGCAGGGCCGTCGGCACAGGGGTTGATGCGCCAGCCGGGGGGCCATTGTCTGGCGGCAGAGGAATCGGTCATGGGAGGAAAAATCCGTGGAGTGGGAGGGAGATTCTCTGCCTCCGTGCGCCAAATAAAAAGCGAGTTAAGCTGGTCTTTTTGCATGAAATAAGTTCATGCATGGCATGCAAGCCATTGGCCGGCAGGGAGTGCAATCCATGGTCAGTTTCAAGCAGCTCGAGGCCATCTACTGGGTGGCGCAGCTGGGCACCTTCGCTTCGGCGGCGGAAAGGCTGCACACCAGCGAATCGGCTATTTCCAAACGCATCACCGAACTGGAAGCGGTGTTCGGCGTGTCGCTGTTCGACCGGTCGCTGCGCAGCGCGCGGCTGACACGGCGCGGCACCGAGGTGGTGGAATATGCCCACACCATCCTGGACCAGCGCAACCAGCTGCTCGACCGCATGGGCCGGGCCGAGCTGGCGGTACGGCGCTTCCGCGTGGGCGTGACCGAACTGGTGGCGCTGACCTGGCTGCCGCGGCTGGTCGAGGCCTTCCGCAGCGAATACCCCGACATCTCCTTCGAGCCCGAGGTGGACCTGAGCACCGTGCTGTGCGAGAAGCTGGCGGCCGGCACCATCGACTTCGCCATCGTGCCGCCGGTGTTCGGCAGCGCCGGCACCGCCGCCGTGCCGCTGCAGAAGATGGAGCTGGCCTGGATGTGCCGGCCCGGCATGGTGCCGCGCGGCAAGCCCTTGTCGCTGGCCCGGCTGGCCGCCTTTCCGATCCTGGCGCAGACCGGCAAGTCGGGGGTCGACACGGTGTACGACCAGTGGTTCCAGGCGCAGCGGGTGCCGGTGAAAAAGACCTACGCCGGCAACAGCCTGGTGGCGCTGGCCGCGCTCACCGCCTCGGGTTTCGGCATCAGCTACCTGCCGGCGCTGTACTTCCAGGACCACGTGGCGCGCGGGCTGCTGCAGCAGATCAGGCTCACGCCGCCGAGCCCGGCCATCCTGTACCACGCCATCTACCGCGAGAGCGACGAGATCGCCGGCTTCAGCGCGCGTTTTGCGCAGCTCTGCGTGCAGATGTGCGACTTCTCCAAGCCGGCGGAGACCCCCTTGCCCGTGGAGCGCAAGCCCGTTCGCAGGTACACGGGCAGGAAAGCGTGAACTTTCTTCAGGATTCGTCCCGATATTAAATCGCTTTTCATTTGCGGCGGGCGCTTCGATACTGGCCCCATGCACGGACAAACGATCGCTGAAAAAATCCTGTCGCGGGCCGCCGGCAAGCCGGTGCGGGCCGGCGACATCGCGATCTGCCGGCCCGACCTGGCCATGGGCACCGACGGCTCCATTCCGATGGCGCTGGACTACCTGGAACAGATGCGGCCGGGCGCCGCCCCCTTCGCCCCGGAGCGGCTGGTGTTCGCGCTGGACCACTACGGCCCGGCCTCCGGCGCCAGGGCCCAGCAGTTGCAGCAACGGGCCCGCACCTATGCGCAGGCCCATGGCATCAGCCTGATTGAGACCGGCCAGGGCATCGGCCACCAGTGCATCCTCGAGTCCGGTGCCGCACGGCCCGGCCTGCTGGTGGTGGGTGCCGATTCGCACAGCACCTCCTACGGCGCGGCCAACGCCTTCGCCACCGGCATCGGCTCGTCGGACCTGGCCGGTGTGCTGCTGTGCGGGCAGGTCTGGCTCAAGGTGCCCGACAGCATCCGCGTGACCCTGGTCGGCCGGCTGGCGCCGGGTATCTCGGCCAAGGACGCCGCACTGGCCCTGGCGCGGCAGCACGGGGCCGATGGCGCCAACTACCGAGTGCTGGAGTTCCAGGGCCCGGGCGTGGCGGCACTGGACATGGACGACCGCACCGTGCTGGCCAACATGGCGGTAGAACTCGGCGCCAAGGCCGGCATATTCCCCTGCGACGCGACCACCCGGCGCTGGCTGGAAGACAAGCCCGGTGCTCCGCTGGAGCCGGCCTGGGCCGATGCCGATGCCCGCTACGCGGCCAGCATCGTGCTGGACCTGGGCGGCGTCACCCCCCAGGTGGCGCTGCCGCACCGGGTCGACAAGGTAGTGGACCTGACCGAGGTGCCGGCCACCCCGGTCGGCATGGTGTACCTGGGCACCTGCACCGGCGGGCGCACCAAGGACTACCGCGAGGCATTGGACGAGCTGCAGCGCGGGGGCGGCGTGGCCCCGGGCGTGCGCCTGGTCGTCACCCCGGCCTCCGAAGCCGTGCGCCGCGAGCTGGAGGACAGCGGCATGCTGGCCGCCTTCACCGCTCTGGGCGCCGAGGTGCAGCCCCCCGGCTGCGGTTCGTGCTGCGGCACCTGCGGCACCATTCCCAGCGACGGGCAGAACGTGCTGTCGACCGCCAACCGCAATTTCCGCGGCCGCATGGGCAACAACGCCGCCGCGATCTTCCTGGCCTCGCCGCGCTCCTGCGGCGCGGCGGCCGCCACCGGCTTTTTCGGAACGGCCGGCGCGGTGCCCGCGGAGGCCCTGGCATGAGCGCCGTGCTGCCCATCGCGGGCCGGGCGCGGGTGCTGGGCGACGACGTCAACACCGACTACATCATCTCGTCGCGGCGCAAGAAGAACACCATCGACCCGCAGCAGCTGCGCCACTATCTGCTCGAAGACGTGGACCCGGCCTTCGCCGCCTCGGTGCGGCCGGGCGACCTGCTGGTGGCCGGCCACAACTTCGGCTGCGGCTCGGCCATGGAGGTGGCGGTCACGGCGGTGCTGGGCGCGGGCATACGCGCGGTGGTGGCCCAGGGTTTTTCCCGCACCTACCTGCGCAATGCCATGAACAACGGCCTGCTCGCGGTGGTGGCCAATACCGGTGGCATCGCCGAGGGCGAAGCGCTGCAACTGCGGCAGGGCGACGACGGCGCATTACGCCTCGACATCGCCAGTAGCGGCCGCAGCATCGCCTGCGAACCCATCGCCCCTTTCATGCTCGACATGCTGAACGCCGGCGGCCTGGTGCCCTACCTGCGCGAGCGCGGGGGCTTCAGTCCCTAGTACGTCTTTCTTCTCCCCTTTTTTTCCGACAGCCTGAAAAAACCAAAGGCGCCTGGAGTGGCGCAGGGCGGAGCCTTGCCCGCCGCTGCCACTACCGAAGCGCCGAACGTATCCATCCAACCATCCAGAAGAGACCACCATGCTGCGAATCGCCGAACGCCTCCACCGCATCAAGCCCTCGCCCAGTTCCATGGCCGGCCAGCGCGCCCGCGAGCTGCGCGCCACCGGCCGCGACATCGTCGGCCTGACCTCGGGCGAGCCCGACTTTTCCACCCCCGACAACGTGGTGGAAGCCGCCATCCGCGCCATGCGCGAAGGCAAGACCAAGTACACCGACGTGGGCGGCACACCCGAACTGCGCCAGGCCGTCACCGAGAAGTTCCGCCGCGAGAACGGCCTGGAATACGCCCCGACCGAAGTCATCGTCGGCGCCGGCGGCAAGCAGGTCATCTTCAACGCCCTGGTGTGCACGCTGGAGCCCGGCGACGAGGTCATCGTGCCCACGCCCTACTGGGTGTCCTACCCCGACATCGCCCTGCTGGCCGACGGCACGCCGGTCTACGTGGAGTGCACCGCCGCCAACGGCTTCAAGCTGCAGCCGGCCGACCTGGAGCGCGCCATCACCCCGCGCACCCGCTGGCTCATGCTCAACGCCCCCAACAACCCCAGTGGCGCCGCCTACAGCCGCACCGAGATGCAGGCACTGACCGAGGTGCTGATGCGCTACCCCCACGTGTGGGTGATGACCGATGACATCTACGAACACATCCTCTACGACGGCCGCGCGTTCGTCACCCCGGCCCAGGTGGAGCCGGCGCTGAAGGAGCGCACACTGACCATCAACGGCGTCTCCAAGGCCTATGCCATGACCGGCTGGCGCATCGGCTACGGTGCGGGCCCGGCCGAGCTGATCAAGCCCATGGTCAAGCTGCAGTCGCAGAGCACCTCCAACCCTTCGTCCATCGCCCAGGCCGCGGCGGTGGAAGCGCTGCGCGGGCCGCAGGGCTACATCCGCGAACGCACCGCCATCTTCCAGCAGCGCCGCGATGCGGTGGTCCAGCAGCTCAACGCCATTCCCGGCGTCAGCTGCCACATGCCCGAGGGCGCCTTCTACGTCTTCCCCTCGTGCCAGCAGTTGCTGGGCCGCAAGACACCCGAGGGCAAGGTGCTGGAGAGCAGCAACGACTTCGTACTGTACCTGCTCGACAGCGAGGGCCTGGCGGTGCTGCAGGGCGAAGCCTACGGCGTGCCGGGGCATTTCCGCATCTCCATCGCCACGTCCATGGACACCATCGAGGAAGGCTGCCGCCGGCTGGCGCGCGCCTGCGCCGCCCTGGCCGGCTGAGCGGCTGGCGCCCACCTCTCCCACGACGATTTCCCGCGTAACGACAATCCCACCGACCCCGACCCAGGAGAAGAGCATGAAACTGAGTTCCCTTGCCCGCACCGCCGCCTTGCTGGCGGCCGGCACACTGGGCCTGCTGTCCGCACTGGCGGCCCACGCCCAGGCCACCGACTACCCCACACGTTCGGTGCGTATCGTCGTGCCCTTCGCGGCCGGTGGTTCCACCGACGTGGTGGCGCGTATCCTGGCCGACAAGCTCGGCCAGGAGTTCCAGCAGCCCTTCGTGGTCGACAACCGTGCCGGCGCGGGCGGCAACATCGGCGCCGACATGGTGGCCAAGTCGGCGCCCGACGGCTACACGCTGCTGATGGGCACCACCGGCATCCTGGCCATCAACGAGTTCCTCTACAAGAACATGAGCTACAGCGTGCCGCGCGACCTGATGCCGGTGAGCTACACCTCGCTCATCTCCAACATCCTGGTGGTGTCGCCCGCGGTGCCGGCGCGCAACGTGCAGGAGCTGATCGCCCTGGCCAAGAGCAAGCCCGGCGCACTCAGCTTCGCCTCCTCGGGCGCGGGCAGCTCCACCCACCTGTCGGGCGAGCTGTTCAAGGCCATGTCGGGCACCGACATCCTGCATGTCCCCTACCGCGGTAGCCCGCAGGCCATCACCGACATCATCGCCGGCCAGGTGACCATGCTGTTCGACAACGCGCCCTCCTCCATGCCCTTCGTGCAGGACGGCAAGCTGCGCGCCCTGGCCGTCACCGGCAAGGTGCGCCTGCCGACCCTGCCCAACGTGCCGACGCTCGACGAGGCCGGCGTGCCGGGCTACGAGTCGCTGTCGTGGAGCGGCATCATGGCCCGCACCGGCACACCCGACGCGGTGGTGCAGAAGCTCAACAAGGCGATCGACCGCATCCTCAAAAGCGACGAGGTCAAGCAGCGTTTCGCCGCCCTGGGCGTGGAACCGGTCGGCGGCCCGCCGGAAGCCTTCGCACGCCAGATCCGCACCGAGACGGACAAGTGGGGCAAGGTCGTCAAGGCCGCGCACATCACGCTGGAGTAGGGTTTTTGCGCAAGCCGAAGCGCCCACAGCGGGCACCTGAACCGGCTGCTGCACGGCGTGGTGGCATGATCGCCCCATGATCCGTGAGACCAAAAACGCCATCGTCGGCACCTGTTTCCTTGCCGCCACCGTTGCGGCGTATTTCATTTTCGGCACAACGGCCGCCATCAAGGCCGGGGGCGTGGCCTGCGTGCTGGCAGGCGCCATCTGGATCGTCGAGATTTCCTTCCCCCCCAAGCCGGGCAACGAAACACCGGCGTTCTACTTCCCCGGCTGGGTCGCCGTGTTCATGGGACTGGTCGTGGCGGCCCTGGGCCTGCTGTTCTTTTTCTACGCGCCGGGGCTGGCCTGCCTGGTGGGCGGGCATACCGGGCAGACCTGCTTCTAACCCGCCTTATTCCGCGCCGGCGCCACCGGCTGCGGCGCCACCGCCCGCCGCCAGCTGCCGCGCCATCCACGGCACCACCACTTCGCGGAAGATCCTGCCGTCGGGCCACTCGGCCGAGCGGCCCATGTGGGTGCCGGCGGGATTGACCCAGGCGTCCTTGGCCGAGCCGCTGCGCAGCAGCAGTTCGAGGTCGGCGATGGGTACCTGGGTGTCCTTCACGCCGTTGAGCACCAGCATGGGCGGGGTGGGTTTGTCGATCAGGCCTTCGTTGACCAGCGACAGGCGCGGGCCGTAGGCCAGGAAGTCGTCCACCGTCTCCACGCCGTAGACCGATGCACGGGCGGGCAGCAGGTCGAACAGGTATTCGCGGGTGCCCAGCGCCTTGGTCTGCCATTCGGGGGTGAAGTAGCCGTGCACCGGGCCGGCCTGGGCCACCACCGCCTTGAGGCGCGCACGCTCCACGATGGCGAGCTTGGTGGCCCAGTAGCCGCTCCAGCTGTTGCCCTGCACGGCGATACGTTTGGCATCCACCTGCGGCAGCGCGGCCAGGTAGTCGAGGGCACGCGAGAACATACGTTCGGCGCCCACGTCGCCCTTGACCGGTGCCTCGCCGGTGCCGGGCATGTCGAGCGCGAAGGTGGCTATGCCGCGCTGGATATAGGCGTCGCTCTGCTCCACCCCCTCCTCCTTGCGGCTGTCGAGGGCACTGATGGTCAGCACCAGCGGCACCGGCCCGGTCGCCTTCGGCAGGCGCAGGTAGCCGACGATTTCCTTGCCCTCGAAAGGAATACGCACCACCTGCGGCGCCGGGTCCATGAAACGCGTGTGCTTGCGGAAGGCTTCCAGGGCTAAGGCATAAGCCTTGACCTTGCCCGGCGAGTTGGGGGTGGGCCAGCGGGCGAACGAGTAGTAGCGCCAGGCGCTCAAATACGCCTCGCTGGCCTCCTTGCCGCGCCCGGCCGCTTCGGCGGCCTGGGCGGCGGCCACCCGCTGCGCGCCGATGGTGCTCCAGGCGGCGGCCCATTCGTCGCGGTCGAGGCTGTTGATGTGGGCCAGCGCCTCACGCACCGAGGCCGGGTCCAGGCCCGTCACCGGGTAGGCCTTGCGGTCGGCGCGTTCCTGCACCTCGGCCTTGAGTTCGGCCAGGGTGCGGGCCGGGGCGATCTGCACCTGGGCATGGGCGGCGGCCTGGGCCAGCACCAGTGCGGCGGCGGCCAAGGGCGCGGCCACCCGCAACACAAGGGGGAACGGCATGTCTGTCTCCTGTAGTTTTGCCGCAGTGTAGGGGCGCGCCGCCTGGAATGCAAACGATTGCATGCATCTTCCAGCAGACCGCGCCTCGCGTTCGCCCTGCCGCCCAGGCGCCCAGGCGCCTACAGCCGCTCGAACACCGCGGCAATACCCTGCCCGCCCCCGATGCACATGGTCACCAGCGCATAACGCCCGCCGGTACGCTGCAGCTCGTGCAGCGCCTTGACCGTGATGATGGCGCCGGTGGCGCCGATGGGGTGGCCCAGCGAGATGCCCGAACCATTGGGGTTGACCTTGGCCGGGTCCAGTCCCAGTTCGCGGGTGACCGCGCAGGCCTGCGCGGCGAAGGCTTCGTTGGCCTCGATGACGTCCATGTCGGCCACACCAAGGCCGGCGCGCTGCAGGGCCAGGCGGCTGGCGGGCACCGGGCCTATGCCCATGATCTTCGGGTCCACCCCCGCATGGGCATACGACACCAGCCGCGCCAGCGGCTTCGCACCCCGTGCTTCTGCCGTGGCCCGGTCCATCAGCACCAGGGCGGCGGCCGCGTCGTTGAGGCCGGAGGCGTTGCCGGCGGTCACCGTGCCGTTCTCCTTCTGGAACACCGGCCGGAGTTTGGCCATGTCGGCCAGGGTGGCGTCGGCACGTACGTGTTCGTCGGTGTCGAACACCACGTCGCCCTTGCGGCCCTTCTGGGTGATGGGCACGATCTGCCCCTTGAAGAACCCGGCGGCGATGGCCGCGCCGGCACGGCGGTGGCTTTCCACGGCCAGCGCGTCCTGGTCGTCGCGGCCGATGTGGAACTGGCGGGCCACGTTCTCGGCGGTCACACCCATGTGCATGCGGTCGAAGGGGTCGTGCAGCGCGCCGGTCATCATGTCCACCAGCGCCGCATCGCCCATACGCGCGCCCCAGCGGGCGGCGGGCACGCTGTAGGGGGCGCGGCTCATGCTCTCGGCGCCACCCGCCACGGCGATGTCGGCCTCGCCCAGCAATAGCGCCTGGCTGGCCGAGACGATGGCCTGCAGGCCCGAGCCGCACAGGCGGTTGACGTTGAAGGCCGGCACCGCGTGGCCGCAGCCGCCTTCCAGGGCTGCCACCCGCGACAGGTACATGTCGCGCGGCTCGGTATCGATGACGTGGCCGAAGACGACGTGGCCGACCTCGTCGCCCTGTACTTCCGCACGGGCCAGCGCGGCGCGCAGCACCTCGGCGGCCAGGGTGCAGGGCGGCACGTCTTTGAGGGCGCCGCCGAAGGTGCCGATGGCGGTGCGCACGGCGCTGGTGATGACGACTTCGCGGGAGGCGGTCATGGGAGTTTTCTCTTTAAGTCAGTAGGTGAACGAAGAAGACGATGGCGACAGGAAGGGTGGCGCCGGCGGCGGTGCGGCATGGCGCATGCAGCGCTCGGCCTGGACCCATGCCAGCTCAGCCACCCGGGCGAACCGGTCGCCCATGGCCTGCGCCTCGGCGCTGGCGGCGGTGCCGCGCGCGGCCCGGCCCTTGATGCCGTGCAGGATGGCGGCGAAACGGAACATGTTGAAGGTGATGTAGTAGTCCAGGTCCGGTATGCCGGCCCGGCCGGTGCGGCGGCAGTAGGCGGCCACGTAGGCCGCCTCGTCCGGCAGGCCCTGCGCGGCCAGGTCCAGCCCGGCGATGCCGCCCAGGATGTCGGGCGGCATGCGGTACATCATGGCGTGGTAGGCGAAGTCGGCCAGCGGGTGGCCCAGGGTGGAGAGCTCCCAGTCCAGCACCGCCAGCACCCGCGGCTCGGTCGGGTGGAACACCAGGTTGTCGGCACGGAAGTCGCCGTGGCAGAGGGCCGTCTCGTCGCCCGGCGGCAGCGCCTGCGGCAGCCAGTCGACCAGCCGGTCCATGGCCGGGTGGCGGCCCGCCTGCCCGTCGGCCTGGTACTGCTGCGACCAGCGCGCCAGTTGCCGGCTGACGTAGCCGGTGGCGCGGCCGTAGTCGGCCAGGCCCACTGCGGCGGGGGCGATGCCGTGCAGTGCCGCCAGGGTGGCGTTCATCGCGTCCAGGTAGGCGGCACGCTGTTCGCGCGGCACCGCACCGAAACCGGCGTCCCAGAAGATGCGGCCCTCGACCATGTCCATGACGAAGAACCAGCTGCCGATGACGCTGTCATCGGTGCACAGGCCGTGCACCCTCGGTACCGGGAAACCGGTGCCGTGCAGCGCGGCCATGACCCGCGCCTCGCGCTCCACCGCGTGCGCGCCCTTGAGCAGTTCACCCGGCGGCTTGCGTCGCAGCACATAGGTGTGGGCGGGCGTACGCAGGCGGTAGGTGGGGTTGGACTGGCCGCCCTTGAACTGGTCGATTTGCAGCGGGCCCTGGAAGCCCGGCACGTTGGCCGCCATCCAGCGGACCAGCGCGGTCTCGTCGATGCGGTGCTGCTCCCGCACCGGCACCGTCCCGCCGAAATCGCCACCGGCACTCATGCCTTGTGCCCCGCCAGCGCATCGCGCTTGATCTTCTTGGCCAGCGACCACTTGTGCACCTCGGTCGGGCCGTCGTAGATACGGAAGGCGCGGATCTCGCGGAAGAAGTGTTCCACCATGGAATCGCGCGACACACCGCTGCCGCCCATGACCTGCACACAGCGGTCGGCCACGCGGAACAGCGCCTCCGACACCGCCACCTTGGCCATGGAGCTTTCGGTGGTGCCCGGCGCGCCGGCATCCAGCACCCCCGCGCACCAGTCCACCATCAACGCGGCCTGCTGCAGGTCGATGGCGTTGTCGGCCAGCATAAAACCCACGCCCTCGTGGTCCACCAGCAGCTTGCCGAAAGCCTTGCGGGTGGTGGCGTAGCGGGTGGCGATTTCCTGGGCGCGGGTGGCCGCGCCCAGCCAGCGCATGCAGTGCGACAGGCGCGCGGGCGCCAGCCGTATCTGCGCGTACTTGAAACCCTCGTCGGCCGCGCCCAGCACCTGCCCCTGCGGCACGCGCAGCCCGTCGATGGCGATGAGGGCATGGCCGCCCGGCATGCCGCTGTCGAGGGTGTCGAGCACCCTTTCGATGCGGATGGCCGGGTGCGGAAGATCCACCAGGAACAGGGTGGCCTGCGCCTGTTCACCGCTGCCGGTGCGCGCCATGAGGATGCCGACCCGGGCGCCCTGCGCGCCGGTGATGAACATCTTGCGGCCGTGGATGAGCCAGTCGCCACCGTCGCGCACCGCCGTGGTCTGCAGCATCGACGGGTCGGACCCGGCGCCGCCCTCGGCCGCCGGCTCGGTCATGAAGAAGGCCGAGCGTGCCTCGCCCGCCACCAGCGGCGCCAGGAAACGGGCCTTCTGCTCCGGTGTGCCGATCCTGCCGATGAGGAACATGTTTCCCTCGTCCGGCGCCGCGGTGTTGACCGCCACCGGCCCCAGGATGGACAGGCCCGAGCGCTTGAGCACCGCCGCCGTTTCCAACTGGCCGAGGTGGGAGCCATCGGGCAGGATGTGCGGGGTCATGACACCCGCGGCTCGGGCCTGGGCCCGCAGCTCGGCCACCAGGTCCTCGCTGGGGCCATGGGCGGTGTTGCGGGCATCCCGCTCATACGGCACGACGACCTCGCGCACAAAAGCCTCGACCCGGTCGGCGATGGCGCGGCTGCGTTCGGTAGGGCAAGGGGTGTGCATGGGAGAGGGGGAGTGGGGGAAAGGGTTGCGGGACGGCTTGCTAGAGGCCGCTGACCAGGTGCCCGCCGTCCACCGCGATGACCGAGCCGGTCATGTAGCGCGAGGCGTCGGACACCAGCAGCAGCAGCGGGCCGTCCAGGTCCTGCAACTGGCCCAGGCGGCGCTGCGGAATACGTGCGACCAGGGCCTGCCCGGCCTCGGTGGCCCAGAAGCCGCGGTTGATGTCGGTATCGATGTAACCCGGCGCCAGCGCGTTGACGCGGATGCCGTGGCGCGCCCATTCCAGCGCCAGCGACTGGGTGAGCTGCACCACACCGGCCTTGGACACCGCATAGGGCAGTACCCCGCCGGCCTGCCGCAGGCCGAGGATGGAGGCGATGTTGACGATGCAAGCACCGCCGCGCGCCCGCATGCCCGGCGCCAGCGCCTGGGCCACGAAGAACATGCCCTTCAGGTTGGTGTCGAGTACCGCGTCCCAGTCGTCCTCGGTCTGGGCCAGGGCCGCGCCTTCGCGCACGATGCCGGCGTTGTTGACCAGGATGTCGATGGGGCCGGCGGCTTCTGCCAGCGCGGCGCGCGAGGCCGCATCGGTCACGTCCAGCGCGACGGTGGCCACGGCCGTGCCATGGGTGCGCACCGTGGCCGCCACGGCCTCCAGCGTGTCCAGGCGCCGGGCGGCCAGCACCACGTCGGCGCCGTGGGCCGCCAGCAGGGCCGCGAAGTGCGCGCCCAGGCCGCTGGACGCGCCGGTGACCAGGGCGCGTTTGCCGGCCAGGGGGCCCGAAGCCGTCGCCATGGTGTCGTCTCCGTTCTTATCGGTGGATCGACAAATTGTAGGCGCCGGCCCACCGCCGGCAACCGGCCGCGGGCCTTGCGGGCCGGGCCGCGTCAAAAGCGGTGTTGTATACCCAGGCTGATACCGGTTTGCTGGCCCTTCGCGATCATGAAGGCGGGAAGCGCATAACCGCCCGTCACGTTGTTGCGGTCGACTTCCACGTACACACTGGTGCGTTTGGAAAAGCGATACTCCAGTGCGCCGAAGCCCACGCTGCGTTTGCCCTGGGCGGTGCCGCCCACCGCCGACTGGCGGTCGGCCGTCAGCGCCAGCGTCAGTTGCAGCGCACCCGTGAGGTCGTACAGCAGGCCGGTGGTGAAGATGTTGTTCTCGACCGTGGAGGCGCGCTGGGTGCGTTTCATGAAACCCGCGAAGCCCTTCAGCGTCGGCAGGATCTGGTAGCTGCCCCCCACCGCCCCGACCCGGCGTGTGTCGGCAGCCGCGCCGTTGCTGTCCATCTGCTCGTAGTACGCATCGACCTCGAGGGCTCCCGACTTGTAGAGGCCGCCGACCGATGCCGCCTTGCCGTTGCCTTCGCTGAAGGCATAGGCCGCACTCAGGCCGAGCGGGCCCAGGGTGTAGTCGTACTTGAGCATGTTGTCCCAGCGTGCGATCTGCCACTGCGGCAGTACGGACAGCGCCGGCGCATTGGGGTTGGTCTGCGGCTGGAACCGGCCGCTCAGCGTGTGTGCGAGGGTGTACTGCCGGCCCAGCGTCACGGTGCCGTAGTCGGTCGAAATCCCCACGTAGGACTGCCGGCCGAATCCGCGGCCATTGGGGGCCGCGGCCTGGCCATAACTTCCCGTGGCGTTCGGGCCGGGCTGCAAGGTACCGGTGGTGGGGTCTATGCCCATTTCCAGGGTAAAAAATGCCTTGTTGCCGCCACCGAGATCCTCCGTCCCCTGGAAGCCTATGCGGCTGGCGTAGAACGAGCCGTCCTCCAGCGCGTTCTGCGGCGGTGTGGCGGCGTTCGATGCGTGGCGCAGGGTGGTGCCGACGATTCCGTAGATGGACACCTGGCTCTGCGCCGCAGCGCCCGCGCCAAGCATCGCGGCGGAGGCCGTGACCAGCATGTTCCTGTAGATACCCATTCTCTTCTCCTTTTTATCGGCCGCTTGCGGCCTCGTTGCGCCCGCGTCTATCCCCTCCCCGCTTGCGGGGAGTCCTGTCCACTGCGGGGGGATGGAAGGTTTTACGGTTCCAGGCGCACGCCCGTGCGCCTGGCGATGTCCCGGTACTTGGCCGATTCGGCGCGCTCGAAGGCACCGAATTGCTCGCTGCCCATGGCCTCGCTGCGCACGCCCAGCTCGGCCAGCTTGCGGGCTACTTCCGGCAGGCGCAGCACCCGCTGGATGGCGGCATGCAAGGCGCCGACGGCCGCGGGGGGCGTGCCGGCCGGCGCCACCACGCCGTACCAGTTGGTGATGTCGAAGGTCTTGAAGCCCAGCTCGGCCATGGTCGGCACACCGGGCAGCTCCGGGTCGCGCCTGGGCGTGGTGATGGCCAGTGCGCGGAGGCTGCCCGACCTGATGCTGGGCATGACCGAGGGCATGGTGTCGAAGTTCATGTCGATCTGGCCCGCCAGCAGGTCGACCATCGCGGGCCCGCTTCCCCGGTAGGGCACATGCACCAGCTTGGCGCCGGTGTCTATACGCAGCAGCTCGCCTGCCAGGTGGTTGGTGCTTCCCACACCCGGCGACCCGAAAGACAGCCCCTCGGGTTTGGCCTTGGCCAGCGCCACCAGTTCGGCCACCGTCCTCACCTGCAACGCCGCGGGTACCACCAGCACGTTGGGCACGTAACCGATATAGGCCACCGGCGCAAAGTCTTTCACCGGGTCGTACTGCGGCCGCTCCATCAATGCCGGGGCGATGGCCTGGGAATTGACGTGTCCCATCAGCAGGGTGTAGCCGTCGGCGGGTGCGGTGGCCACCAGCTTGGCGGCGATCATGCCGGTGGCACCGGCCCGGTTGTCGACGACGAAGGGCTGGCCCAGGTCTTCGGACAGCTTCTGCGCCAGCAGGCGCGCCACGATGTCGGTACCGCCACCCGGCGCGAAACCCACCACGAAGCGCACCGGCTTCGCAGGGAAGGCCTGCGCCCAGGCTGCCGGCAGGGCCGCGGCCATGGTCACGAGGGCCAGGCTGCGCATCAGTTGTCGAAACATCACGTGTCTTCTCCTTGTTGTCTTATGCATCGGTAAAGCCGTAGAGCCGCGCGGGGTTGTCCACCAGCACACGCCGGCGGTCGGCCTCCTGCGGCAGCCACTGCGCCAGCAGGTCGGCCAGGTCGGCGTCGGCCGGCATCTTGTCGCGGGCGCTGGCATGCGGCCAGTCGGTGCCCCACACCACCCGTCCGGGCGCTACCGCGGCCATCGCCCGGGCGAAGGGGGCCAGGTCCGCATAGCCCGGAAAGTTCTCCGAGGCGAAATAAGGCGCACTGAGCTTGGCCCAGCAGTGCCCGTGCGCCAGCAGGCGCAGCAGCGCCCGGAAGCCGGGCGAGAGCAGCCCATCGGCCGCGCGGATACGGCCGAAGTGGTCGATGACGACCGGCACCGGCAGGGTGGCCAGCAGCTCGCCGATATCCGGGTCGCGGTGGAAGTCCGCGTAGAACTGCAGGTGCCAGCCCAGCGGACGGATACGCTCGGCCAATTGCCGGGCATGCGCCATGCCCAGGCCGGGCGTGGCGGCGGCGAGGTTGATGCGGATGCCCCGGAACCCCAGTGCGTGCAGCCTTTCCAGCTCCGCATCGGCCACCCCCGGCGCGACCACGGCGACCGCACGCAGCGCCAGGTCGCCGGCATCGGCCAACGCATGCTCGATGGCCGCGTTGTCGTGGCCATAGACACTGGGCTGCACCAGCACGGCCCGCTCGCAGCCGATGCTGCGCAGCATGGCGGCGTAGGCCGGCCAGGGCGTTTCGTGCGGCACGAAGTGCGTGTCCGGCAGCAGCGGGTAGCGCGCCTGGGGGCCGAAGACATGCGCATGGCAGTCCGTGGCCCCCGGTGGCAGCCGCAGGGCCGGCCGGTGCAGCGGTGCCACCGGCGCGGGGATGTCGGGCTGGCGCACGCTCAGGCCTGCGCCTGGCGTGCCTCGACCGTGGCGCGTTCGATCTCGTAGTGCTCGTTGAGGTCGATCAGGTCCTCGATCTCCTGCCGCGAAGCCACCCAGTCGGCCTGGCTGATGCCGTTGAACTCGCCGGTCTCGCGCAGCTCCTTCAGCAACTTCTTCTGGTAGTGGAAATTACTGCAGATGACCACCTGGGCTTCGATGCAGGCGACGTAGCCCATGTCCTGCAGCTGCTGGCGGCTGTAGAGCGGGCGGCCATCGCGGTTGCCGCGGCTCTGCACGTAGACCAGCGGCAGCTTGCACTTGCGCGGCGCTTCCTCGGCATCCTTCTGGTTGCGGGGAAACAGCAGGCCCAGGTCGGCGCCCACGTCGGCGGCGGCATTGACGCGGGACACGGCTTCTTCCAGGCCCATCGCGCGGCAGGTGTCGGAGCGGGCGATGATGACGAAGTCCGGATCGGACTCGTCGCGCTGCTTAACCGCGTACTGGATCTTCTCCACGAACTCGTCGGTCGGGATGCCGTGCACCACATAGGTATGGTAGTGCGCCCGCTTGGGGAACAGCGCATCCTCGATATGCACGCCGGCCACACCGGCGCGGATGAACTCGCGCACGGTGCGCATGGTGTGCAGCGGCTCACCGAAGCCCGCACCGGCATCGACCACCAGCGGGATATTGATCTTGCTCGCCACGTCCTCGGCCAGGCGGACCTGCTCGGTCATGGTCAGTTGCGGCTCGGTGACGGTGGAGGCGCCGCCGGTCACATAACCGCCGACGTACGCGGCCTCGTAGCCGAGGGACTGCACCAGGCGGCCCGTGAGGGCGTCGTAGACCGCCGGCATGTGCAGGAAGGTCTTGCTGCGCAGCAGTTCGCGCAGCCGCGTGGATTGTCGTTTGGCTTGCATGCTATCTCTCTCTATCGCTGTGGGCGTTGTGGAAGGAACGGGCTGGATTCTGCGAGGGCACACACATGCCGTCTAGTGATAAGATTTCATTCCCCCATTACCTTTGGATATACCTCCAGCAGCCCCATGAGAGACGTGATGGACCATTTGCTGGCGCGCCTGCGCTTCCGCCACCTGCAGCTGATCGCCGAGGTCGAGCGCACCGGCAGCCTGAGCCGCGCCGCCGAGGCGCTGAGCCTGACGCAGCCGGCCCTGAGCAAGGCCCTGAAGGAGATCGAGGACATGCTCGGCTTCGAGGTCTTCCACCGCGGCGCCCGCGGCCTGCAGAAGACCCCGCAGGGAGCGGTCGTGGTGCAGGGAGCCGTGCTGATGCTGCGGGAACTGCTGCATGTGCACGCCGAAGCCGAGGCCGCCGGCGCCAGTGGCGACGTGGCCGCGCTGTTGCGCCTGGGGACCTCGGCCTTCATCGCCGTAGGGCTGCTCCCCCCGGTGATCGCGCGGCTGGCCAGCCGGGTGCCGCCGCTGGTGGTACGGCTGCGTGAGGACAATGTGCCGCGTCTTTTCGAATCGCTGCTGGCCGGTGAACTCGATGCGCTGGTCACCCTGTACAACTCGGACGTGATGGCGGCGACGGCCGGGCGCGAGGTGCGCTTCGAAAAGATTTCCGAGGAGCGCTACGTGGTCATCGCGCCGGCCGGTCACCCGCTGGCGCGGGCCCGCAATGTCAGCTGGCAGGCGCTGGGCGAGGCGCCCTGGGTGCTCACGGTCAAGCCCTCGCTCGCCCGTGTCTTCGTGGACGACAGTTTCCGGCGCCACGGTGTGGCGCCACCTGCACCGCTGTGTGAAACCGATGGCCCGCTGACCGCCGCCCGCATGGTGGCCGCCGGCGTCGGCCTGGGCAGCGTGCCCGAGTCGACCGCGCAGGATGCGCTGCGCAGCAAGACCGTCGCCCTGGTCCGGCTGCGCAACCCCCAGCCCAGCGCGACGCTGGGGCTGGTCTACCGCACGGCGGCGGCCGACCACCCGCGTGTCGCGCTGTTGCGCCAGGCCCTGCATCTCGCGTGACGAGGCCTGTGCGGCAGGCCCCGGTGCCGGCGGCAGGCATAACCAGAGGTGATAGGGCAATGAATATTGGTCAGTAGGCGTTATGCCAGCGCCGCCGCAGAATCCGCCCGGTTCCCCCACACCGAAGGCGAGACACATGCAGCACTGGACCCGGCGAGAAAGCCTTCACGCGATAGGCGCGCTCGCGCTGGGCAGCGCGGGCTGCGCCCATGCCCAAGCGGCCTGGCCTGCCTGCCCCCTGACCTGGGTGGTGGGTTATCCGCCCGGTGGCGGCTCCGACACCATGGCGCGTATCGTCGCATCCAGGATGGCGCCCCTGCTCGGCCAAAGCATCGTGGTCGACAACCGGCCCGGCGGCGCGGGCCAGATCGCCGCGGCCTACGTGGCCCGCAGCGCGGCAGACGGCTACACCCTGCTGATCGACGCGTCCTCCTTCGCCATCAACCTGGGGCTCGGCCTGCGGCTCGCCTACTCGGCGCAGTCCTTCGCCACCGTGGGCCTGCTGGCCTTCTTTCCCCTGGTGGTCGTGGCCCACCCCGGCTTCAGTGCAAGAAGCATGGCGGATGTCATTGCCCTGGCCAAGGCCCGGCCGGGCGAGGTCTTTTTCGCCTCCGCCGGCAATGGCTCCGTGCAGCAGATCATGGGCGCCCTGCTGATGCAGGCAGCCGGGATCGAGCTGACCCATGTGCCCTACAAAGGCGCAGGCCCCGCCCTCAACGACGTCATGGGCGGACAGGTGCCCCTGTTCTTCGCCAATCCGGCCGCGGCGCTGCCCGCCATCCGTGCCGGCAAGCTGCGCGCCCTGGCCGTGACCGGCAGCCACCGCCTGGCCGAATTGCCCGAGGTGCCCACTTTGGCCGAGACGCCCGCGGGGGACGTGCAGCTGCGGGAATGGAATGGCATGTTCGTGCCCGCCGCCACGCCGGCGGCCGTGCTGGAACGCCTTTCCGCAGCGCTGCGCCACGCGCTCGACGACGAGGATGTCAAGCGGCGTGTGGCAGCGCTGTCGGGCGAGGTATTCGATGGCAGCCGCGCCGACGCCATGCGCTTCGTCGACGGGGAGATCAGCGCCATGGGCCGCGTCATCCACGAACGCGGGATCAAGGCGCAATGAGCACCATGGACACGTTTGCCATCGACTCCCACGCCCATATCTTCGAACGTGCGCTGCACATGGCGCACGACAAACGCTACACCCCGGATCGCGACGCCCGGCTGCCGGACTACCTGGCCCAGCTCGACCACAACGGATTCAGCCACGGGGTGCTGGTGCAGCCCAGCTTCCTGGGCACCGACAACGGCTACCTGCTGGCCGCACTCCAGGCCTGTCCGGACCGGCTGTGCGGTGTGGTGGTCGTGGATCCGGCGATGGAGCAGGCCCCCCTCGCGGCGCTGGCCGCGCAGGGCGTCGTGGGGGTCCGGCTCAACCTGTTCGAACGCCCGCTGCCGGACTTCCGCCAGGCGCCCTGGCGCGGCTTCCAGCGGCACCTGCAACAGCTGGGGCTGCACGTGGAAGTGCATTGCCTGGCATCCCATCTCCACGCAATACTGCCCAGCTTCCTGCATGCGGGCAACCAGGTGGTGGTCGACCATTTCGGCCGGCCCGAAGGGCCGCTGGGCATGGACGATGCCGGTTTTCGTTTCCTGCTCGCCGCAGGCGCCAGCGGCCAGGTGTGGGTCAAACTGTCGTCGGCCTACCGCCTGGGTTCGGCCGGGGGCCTTCCGTTCGCCGGCCCCCAGGTCACAGCCCGCCTGGTGGAGGCGCTGGGCCTCGATCGGCTGGTGTGGGGATCGGACTGGCCCCACACCCAGTTCACCGACCGGATGGACTTCCCCTCCGCCCGCCGCCTGCTGGACACGCTGCTGCCGGACCCCCAGGCGCGGCGCCGGATCCTGGGGGCTTCGGCCCAGGCCTTGTTCCGCTTCTGACACCCGCATGTCCTACTACCAACGCCACGTCTTCTTCTGCCTGCACCAGCGAGCCGATAACCAGCAAAGCTGCGCGGCACAAGGCGCGCAGGCCGGCTTCGACCGCTGCAAGCAGCAGGCAAAAGCGGCCGGCATTGCGGGCCCGGGCCAGGTGCGTGTCAACCGCTCAGGCTGCCTGAACCGCTGCGCAGGGGGACCGGTGGCAGTGGTCTACCCCGAAGGGACCTGGTACACCTTTGTCGACGCGGCCGACATCGACGAACTCGTCGCCTGCCACCTGCACAAGGGCCAGGTGGTCGACCGGCTGGCACTGCCCCCGGACACCGGGCGCTAGTACCCGCGGCTAGTACCCGCACAGCGGGATCACCGGCTCCCGCAAGCGATTGGGCGCCAGCACCCCCGCGGAATCCAGGATCGGGTAGGCGA
>JAZJYT010000041.1:0-12538 GCA_040390235.1 Pseudomonadota bacterium
CGCGTAGACTGGCCCCCCATGCGTGCCCTCCCCTCCGTGTTCCTGGCCGTGCTGCTCGGTGCGCTGGCGGCCTGCACCACGCCGCGCGCGCCCCGGCCCGGGCCGGCCCTGGTGGTCTACCCGGAACTGTCGTCCGAGCAGGCCTCCGATATCGCCTTCCACGCGCTCGGCCTGGTCGGCACGCCCTACCGCTATGGCGGCAATACACCGGCCGGCGGTTTCGACTGCAGCGGACTGATCGGCTATGTCTACCAGAGCCGCGCCGGCCTGGTGCCGCCGCGCACGGTGGCGGCACTCAGCGGTTTTGGCGTTCCGGTGCAGGCGCGTGAACTGCGCACCGGCGACCTGGTGATCTTCGGCAGCGGGCGGCCCACGCATGCCGGCATCTACGTGGGCGACGGCCGTTTTGTGCATGCGCCGTCCACCGGCGGGGTGGTGCGCCTGGACCGGCTGGCATCGGCCTACTGGGCGAGCCAGCCGACCGCGTTCCGCAGGCCCTGATGCGGCCCTGCCGCACTGGCGCATGCGCCCCCCGGGCCTCCAGCGCCCGGCGGCCGTTGGCGGTAACATGGCCTTCTCCCGCCGGGCCTGCCCGCAAGATGCCTGGCGATCCATCCGCCGCCCGCCATGCTGATCGATTTTTTCTACACCCTGCGCAACGCGAAGCTGCCGGTCTCGGTGAAGGAATACCTCACCCTGCTCGAAGCCCTGCAGGCCGGGGTGGTGGGCCCCGGCTCGGACGGCGCCTGGACGCTCGACGATTTCTACCACCTGTCGCGCACCGTGCTGGTGAAGGACGAAAAACACTTCGACAAGTTCGACAAGGCCTTCGGCGCCTACTTCCGCGGCGTGGAGCTGCGCACCGATTTTTCGCAGGAGATCCCGGCCGACTGGCTGCGCCAGATGCTGGAGAAGGAACTCACGCCCGAGCAGAAGGCGGCCATCGCCGGCCTGGGCTGGGACGAGCTGATGGAGACGCTGAAAAAACGCCTGGAAGAACAGAAGGGCCGGCACGAGGGCGGCAGCAAGTGGATAGGCACCGGCGGCACCTCGCCCTTCGGCAACGGCGGCTACAACCCGCGCGGCGTGCGTATCGGCGGCGGGGGCGGTGGCCGCAGCGCGGTGAAGGTGTGGGACCAGCGCACGTATAAAGACTACGACGACCAGCAGGAGCTGGGCACGCGCAACATCAAGGTGGCGCTGCGCCGGCTGCGCCGCTTCGCGCGCCAGGGCGCGGCCGAGGAGCTGGACCTGGACGGCACCATCCATTCCACCGCGGCCAACGCCGGCTACCTGGACATCCGCATGGTGCCCGAGCGCCGCAACAACGTGAAGCTGCTGCTGCTGATGGACGTGGGCGGCTCCATGGACGACCACGTGGCGCGGGTGGAAGAACTCTTCTCGGCCGTCAAGAGCGAATTCAAGCACCTGGAGTTCTACTACTTCCACAACTGCGTGTACGACTACGTGTGGAAGAACAACAAGCGCCGCTTCGCCGAGAAGTTCGACACCTGGGACGTCATCCGCAGGTACAACCGCGACTACAAGCTGGTGTTCGTGGGCGATGCGACCATGAGCCCCTACGAGGTGCTGCAGCCCGGCGGCAGCGTGGAGTACAACAACGAGGAAGCCGGCGCCGAGTGGCTGCAGCGCCTGACGCACGCCTTCCCGCACTACGCCTGGATCAACCCCGAGCCGCCCGGCGTGTGGGGCTACCGCCAGAGCATCGGTGTGGTGCGCGAGCTGATGTCGCAGCGCATGTACCCGCTGACCCTCAACGGGCTGCAGGAGGCCATGCGGCTGTTGTCGAAGTAGGGGCGGCTTCGGTAGCGTTGAGCTACCTGCGCAGCTTACGCATCGCGGCGTTCACGGCGTTGAGGTCGAAGCCATTGGGATCGAAGGGACCACCATTCCATTGCCACATGTCCACGTGCTCCGGATGTAGGGGGTCAACGATCGCCAGCAGAAAGTCCGAGTAACCGGGCAGGCCTCCCACATCCTCGGGCGGGCAGGCATTGGCGCCAGCCACGCACAGCGACAGGCGGTTTTTTTCATTGGGCTGGAGCACAGCTTCGACCTTGATGCGGTGGCGCCAGTCATCGCCGAAGTCGTAGGTGTAGACGAAGTCGCTCGTGCCCTCGGCCAGCACCGCTGCCAAGTCCCACAAACGCTCATCGCGCGTCTCGACCGTGGACGTCCATTCGGGATCGGGAATGGCGTAGCGCATGCTGCCGACATCGAAGGCGTGCAGGTGAGCATTCTTCCAGCCCATAGCTGTCTGGATGACACGGTCAAGCCTGTCCAGCATCAGTGTGTCCGGCACCCACAGCCGGCGCCAGATCGCAGGCTCCAGGTATTCGAGCTGGACGTGCAGCTGGTAGACGTTTTTCGGTGCGCGGGAGCGACTGGGTCTCTTGGGCGTGCTCATGGTCCAAGGCTACCAGAGCCCCTTTGGCTCAAACGGAGGGACTCGAACCCTCGACACGGTTGATAGACAGATTGTATGTACAATCTACCTATGCTGATCGGGTTTGATCCTGCCAAGAACGCAAGAAACATCGCCGAGCGCGGGCTATCGTTCGAAATGGCGGCAGAGTTCGATTTCAGCGGCGCCATTGTCGAAGAGGATGACCGCAAGGTCTATGCTGAAGTACGGTACGTTGCCGTGGGCTACCTTGGCCCGCGTTTGCATGTGCTTTGCTTCACTCCCATGGATGGTGGAATTCGGGTCATCAGCTTTCGCAAGGCGAACAACCGGGAGATCAAGGCTTATGGGCAAACGCGCACCACTGACTGACGCGGACGGCGAAGTCCGCGAACTTGCGGCCGACGACTTGTCCAGGTTCCGGCCCGCCAGCGAGGTTCTGCCCGTTGCGCTGCAGGAGGCGTTGGGCGTGCGCAGGCGGGGGCCGCAGAAGGCCCCCACGAAGGTGCCGACGACCATCCGGTTGTCACCCGAGGTGGTGGAATACTTTCAAGCGACAGGGGAAGGGTGGCAGTCGCGTGTGGATGGTGCCCTGCGCGAATACGTGGCACAGCACCGGCGGTAGTCTTAGCGGCTGAGCGACGCCGATGACAGCTCGTCCGCGCCTGCCTCCACCCGCATTCAATGGGTTACAGCCGCCCCGGCGCCTGCTGTCAAAATGCACCGGATGCCCGGACGTCCCCGCCCCTGCGTAACACCTGCCCAGACCCCCGCCGCGCCGGCCCTGCTGCCGGCGTTTTTATGCGCGGCCGCGCTGCTGCTACTGCCGGGCTGCAGCGTCTTCCACGCGGACAAGCCCGCCGAGCCGGCAGCCGACGGCAGCCGCGTGCTGAGCAGCGCCGAGGCCGAGAAGAAGGGCGAGGCGCAGGCCGCGGGGAAGGACGAAAAGGCAGCCCCCCACCGCGACGCTTTCACTCTCGACGTGCGTGCCCCCGGCCCGGTGCGCGACTACCTGCTGCGCCACCTGGAGCTGCAGCGCTACCGCAGCCTCGACGACCTGGACGCCCGCGAACTCTCGCGCCTGCTCGGCGCGGCCGAGGCCAACGCCCGCGAACTGCTCGGCACCCTGGGCTACTTCGCGCCCCGCCTCACGCTGGAGATGCACGAGACGCCGGCCAGCGACAAGGCGCCGCGTGAGGTCCTCATCGCGGTGGACCCGGGCGAGCAGACCCGCGTGGCCGAGGTGCAGATCGGGTTTACCGGCCCCATCGCCGACGACCCGGGCGCCGCAGCCCAGCGCCAGGGGGTGTTGTCCGGCTTCGGCCTGCGCAGCGGCCAAGGTTTCACGCAGGAGGGCTGGGACGCGGCCAAGGCCGGTGGCCTGCGCCGCATCGCGGCCCAGCGTTTCCCCACGGCCAGCGTCATGGCCAGCCGCGCCGAGGTGGATGCCGACACGCAGCGCGCAAAACTCGCCATCACCTACGAGTCCGGCCCGGCCTTCCGTTTCGGACCGGTGCAGGTGCGCGGCAACGAACGTTACCCGCCCGAAGTGGCGCAGCGCCTGTCGCGCCTGCCGGTGGGCGCCGACTACGACCAGGGCAAGCTGCTGGAGGCGCAGCAGCGGCTGGCCGCCAGCGGCTATTTCGATTCGGTGTTCCTCACCGTCGACCCCGACGCGCCTGACCCGCTGGCCGCCCCGGTCATCGCCCAGGTGCGCGATGCCAAGCTGCAGAAGATCGTGTTCGGCGTGGGCATCAGCACCGACAGCGGGCCGCGCCTGTCGGTGGACCATACCGACAACCAGCTGCCGCTGCTCGGCTGGCGCGCCGTCACCAAGCTGTCGCTGGACCGCAAGACCCAGACACTCAGCTCCGAGCAGACGGCGCTGCCCGGCGCCGACCAGTGGGGCTGGTTCACCTCCGAGCGCCTGCAGCGCGAGGACACCGGCGACTACAAGGTCAACAGCGGCCGGCTGCGCGGCGGCCGCGCCCGCAGCACCGACCACATCGACCGCAGCTACTACCTGCAATACGACTACGCCGATGCCCAGGGCCTGAACCCGCCGCCCTCGGGCGCCGCGGTGAGCCTGAACTACGGCTGGACCGGCCGCTACTTCGACAGCAACACGGCGCCCACCCGGGGCTATGGCGTGGCGCTGGAGGCCGGGCCGGGCTATACGCTGACCAACGACCGCTCGCCCTTCTTCCGCACCTACGCCCGCGGCCTGTACTACCTGCCCCTGGGCATGGTGCAGCCCAGCGGCGGCGGCGAGGCGCGGCGCAGCCGGCTGCAGCTGCGCGCCGAGGCCGGCGCGGTCAACACCCGACCCGCGGCCGACGTGCCGGCCACCCTGCTGTTCCTCACCGGGGGCGACACCACGGTGCGTGGCTACAGCTACCGGCAGATCGGCGCGCGCACCGTCAACGGCCAGCTCTATGCCGGGCGCTACCTGGGCGTGGGCAGCGTGGAGTGGCAGCGGCCGGTGGTGTGGAACGGCGAGATGACCGATTTCGAAAGCGCCGTGTTCCTCGACGCCGGCGCGGTGGCCGACAAGGTGGGTGAACTCAAGGCCAAGGTCGGCGTGGGCGCCGGTGTGCGCTGGCGCAGCCCGGTCGGCCCGCTGCAGGTCGACCTGGCCTACGGCGTGGACCTGAAGCAGCTGCGCCTGCACCTGCGGCTGGGATTCACCTTTTGAGCGGCACCGCCGGACCGGGCATGGCGCCGCCACCGCTCCTTCCCCCCTCCCCGCGCCGGCGCCGCCGGGCGCTGCGCTGGGCCGCCGGAACACTGGCCGCGCTGTGCCTGCTGCTGCTGGCCCTGGCAGGCGGCGCCTGGTGGTGGGCCGGCTCGGCGCAGTCGCTGGCCACCACGCTGGCCCGCGCCGCGCGTTACCTGCCGGCCGGGCAGACGCTGGAGGTCCGCGAGGTCAGCGGCGCGCTGCGCACCGGCGGCCACATCGGCTGGCTGCGCTGGCAGGGCCCGACCCTGGCGGTGGAGGTGCACGACGCCACCCTGGGCTGGGCCCTGGCGCCGCTGCTGCGCCGCCAGGTGCACCTGGGCGAAGTGCACGTGGCGCGCATCGACATCACCCGCCGCGGGCCGCCCGACACCACCCCCACCGAAGCGCTGGAACAGCTGGTGCTGCCGGTGGAAATCGACCTACCGTTCCGGGTGGACGCGCTGCGCTGGGCCGGCCCGCCCGTGCTGGCCGCCACCGCGCTGGCCGGGCACTACCGCTATACCGACGGCCGGCACCGGCTGGTGGTGGATGGAGTAGACGTGGCCGGCGGCCACTACCAGGCCCGCGCCACGCTGGAAGGCGCCGCCCCCATGGCCCTCGACACCACCCTGCAGGCGCGCGTCGCCACCCCCGTGCCCGGCAGCGACCGGCAGGTGACCGTGGGCGCCGGCCTGGTGGTCCATGGCACGCTGGCGACCACCGCCGCGCGGCTGGAGCTGGCCGCGGCGGTGCGGCAGGCGGCGGGTGAGGACGCCGTTCCGATGCAGGCCGACGCCACCGCCCGCATCGCGCCCTGGGCGCCCCAGCCGGTGCTGGCGGCGCACGCCGCCCTGACCGGGCTGGACCTGGCACGGCTGTGGCCCAGCCTGCCCACCACGCTGCTGGCCGGCACGGTGGACGTGGACCCGCAGGCCACCACTGGCTGGCGCCTGCGCACCGCCCTGCGCAACGAGCTGCCCGGCCCCTGGGACACCGGCCGCCTGCCGGTGGAGCGCCTCGATGCCGATGCCGCCCTGGACCCGACCGGCGCCTGGACCGTGCCGCAGGCCGTGCTGCGGGCCGGCGGCGGCGAACTGCAACTGGAAGGCCGCTGGGGGCCTCCGGCAGTGGCAGCACCCACGACCACCCCGGCCGCTCCCTGGCAGGCCCGCGCCACGCTGCACGGCGTGCACCCCGGCCAGTTGCACACCCGGCTGGAGGGGCCGGCCATCGGCGGCACCGCGCAGGGCAGCGGCGCGGCGGGCGGCACCGGGGCCATCAGCTTCGACGTGGACCTATCGGCCGCGGCCGGGGCTAACACCAACACCGCGCCGCGCCGCGCACCGGCCCGCGGCCCGAACGCCCACCCGACAGGCAGCGCCCATGCCGCCGCTGGCTCCAGCCTCCTGCCACCCGGCCTGGCGCTGCGCAGCGCCGTCCTGGCCGGCAGCTGGGCCGACGGCACGCTGGACCTGCGCACTCTGCGTATCCGCAGCGCCGACGCCTCGGCCGAGGGGGTACTGCAGTTCCGCCCGGCCGCACGCGCCGGCCGCGGCAAGCTGGCGCTGGTGCTGCCCGGCGGCCGCGCTGACGCCGAGGGCGACATGGCCCCGGCCCAGGGCGCCGGCAGCCTGCACGCCCGCATCGACGACGCCGCCGGCCTGCAGCGCTGGGTCGAGCAGCTGCCGGGCCTGGCCAACGTCTTCGGCGGCACCCGGCTGGACGGCGCCACGCAGCTCGACGCCTCGTGGAACGGCGGCTGGGAACCGGCCCTGCGCCGCTGGCAGCAGGGCGGCGGCACGGCAGCGGGTGCGGGTACTGGTGCGGCTGCCCGCGCGGCCGGCCGCGACCTGTCGCTGCAGGCCACGCTGAGTGCGCCGCGGCTCGACATCACCCTGCTGCCCGACCGCGCCACGGACCGGGCGGTGGCGGCCGCCGCCGCACCGGTCGCAGCCACGGCAAAGGCCAGGACCAGGGCGCCCGTCACGACCGCGGTGCCGGTAGCCCCCGCACCCGACCCCACCGCCAGCAACCGCCGCGGCACCAGCATCGCCTTGCGCGGCCTGCGGCTGGAACTGGCCGGCTCGCTGGCCCAGGCCAGCGTGTCGGTGCAGGGTACGGCCAGCACCGGCACGCAGTCGGCCACGCTGCGCGGCAAGGCGACCGGGGGGCTGGAAGGCGCCGGCGCCTGGCGGCTGAACCTGGGCAGCCTGCAACTCGAAGCCCGCGACACCACCCTGCCCGGCCCCTGGCAGCTGGCGCTGGAAGCGCCGGTGGAGCTGCGGTTGCGCCAGGGCATGGGCAAGGAGGCCGGCAAGGCCACTGGAACCATGGCCGTGGAAGCCTCGGCCGGCGCCGCCACGCTGCAGGGCCCGGCGCCGGGCACAGTGCGGCTGGCCTGGCAGCCGGTGAGGTACGAACAATCCGGCAGCGGCACCACGCTGCGCCACCGCCTGCGCTCGCAGGGCCGGCTGCTGGGCCTGCCGATGGCCTGGGCGCAGGCGCTGGTGGACGGCGGCAGCACCCGCATGGCCAAGCTCGGCCTGGCCGGCGACCTGGTGTTCGACGGCGACTGGGACATCGATGCCGGCGACACCCTGAAGGCCCGCGCCGGGCTGGCGCGGCGCAGCGGTGATATCCGGGTGCAGACCGGCACCGAGGCCACGCCGGCCACCACGCGGCTGACCAGCAGCGGCACCGGCACCGGCGCCGAGAGCGCGGCCGCCTCGGCCCCCACCGCACCGACCACCAGCGCCGGCGTGCGCGAGGCGGCCATCACCGTGCAGGCCGAGGGCGATGCGCTGCGCGCCGAGGTGGTGTGGGACAGCGAACGCGCCGGCCAGGTGCGTGCCAGTGTCGGCACGCGGCTGCAGCATGTCGGCGACGGCTGGGACTGGGCCGCCGACGCGCCGCTGACGGGCACGCTGCGTGCGCGCCTGCCCAATGTGGGCGTGTGGTCGGTGCTGGCGCCGCCGGGCTGGCGTGTGTTGGGCACGCTGGAGGCCGACGCCACGCTGGCCGGCACCCGGGCCGCGCCGCAGTGGAACGGAACGCTGGCCGCCGAGGGCCTGTCGCTGCGCTCGGCGGTCGACGGCATCGAGCTGCGCGATGGCAGGCTGCGCGCCGTCCTGCACGGCGACCGCCTGGACATCAGCGAATTCAGCCTGCGCGGCGGCACCGCCGGCAGCACCCGCATCGCCGGTTTTGCCGGCAGCACCACCACCGCGCGCAGCGTGGCCGCGCCGGCCGACGGCGGCACGCTGACGGCCAGCGGCAACCTGGCCTGGGGCGGCGGCATCCGCCTGGATCTGAAGGCCGAGGCCCAGGCGCTGCGGGTGTCGGTGCGCACCGACCGGCAGGTGACCGTCTCGGGCACGGTACAGGCGCAACTGGGCGAGGCCGGCAAGCTGGTGCTGCGCGGCGCGCTCAAGACCGACCGGGCCGTCATCATCCTGCCCGACGACACCGCCCCCACGCTGGGCAGCGATGTGGTGGTGCGTTCGGCCGCCAAGGACGCCGAGGCCGCGAAGAACGCGGCGCAGGCGGCCACCGCGCCAACCCGCATGGGCACGGCGCAGCCGCCGGACATCGCCGTCACCTTCGACCTGGGCGACGACTTCGCGGTGCAGGGCCGCGGCATCACCACCCGGCTGGCCGGGCAATTGGACATCCGCAGCAGCGCCGGGCTGAACCTGCCGCCGCGTGTCACCGGCGAGATCCGCACGGTACGCGGCCAGTACCGCGCCTACGGGCAGCAGCTCGACATCGAATCGGGGCTGGCCCGCTTCAGCGGCGCCTACGACAACCCGGCGCTCGACATCCTGGCGATACGGCCCAACATCACCGTGCGCGCCGGGGTGCAGGTCACCGGCACCGCGCAGAACCCGCAGGTGCGGCTGTACTCCGACCCGGTGCTGACCGATGCCGAAACCCTGTCCTGGGTGGTGCTGGGCCGCAGCACCGCCAACGGCGGCGCCGAGGCCGCGCTGCTGCAGCAGGCGGCACTGGCCCTGCTGTCGGGCAGCAAGGGCGGGTCGGGCAACGTGGCCAAGCGCCTGGGGCTCGACGAGATCGGCTTCAAGGGCCCGGGCACCGGCGCCGATGCCAGCAGCGCGGCGCTGACCTTCGGCAAACGCATCTCGCAGAAGTTCTACCTGACCTACGAGGCCAGCCTGTCGGGCGCTCTGGGCACCATCTACATCTTCTACGACCTGACACGCCGCCTGACCCTGCGCGGCCAGACCGGTGCCAAGAACGCGGTGGACCTGATCTACACCCTGTCGTACAACTGAGGGCGGCTCGGGCCGGGCCATCCCCACCCACTACAATCGTCGGCGCCGTGCTCCTCGTAGTTCAATGGATAGAACGAGTGCCTCCTAAGCGCTAGATGTGGGTTCGATTCCCGCCGAGGGGACCAGGGGTCCCCCCTCACGCGCTACGCTTCAGTTCGCCACCAGCGCATTGCCTTCGACCCGCACCCGGTCGCCCACCCGCAGCGGCGGCGGGGCGGCGTAGCTGGTGGTCTGCACACCGCCGCTCTCCAGCCGCGTCACCACCTCGTAGTGGGTGTTGCGGCGCACGTTCTTTTCCACCTCGCGGCCGGCCAGCGCGCCGCCCACCGCACCGAGCAGTTGGGCAGCGGTACGGCCATTGCCGTTGCCGACCTGGCTGCCCAGCACCGCGCCGGCCACGCCGCCGCCGACCAGACCCAGGTAGCCGCCCTCGCCCTTGACCTCGATGGCATTGATGGCCTCCACCACGCCGCAGTTGCCGCAGGCGTGCGGCGGCAGGTTGGGCGGGCGCACCGCATTGGCCGCCACCAGCGGTTCGCGCAGCACCGAAGTGGTCTCGCGGTCGCCCGCGCGCAGGCTGGCCGTTACCCGGGCACCGGGTGCGATGCGGTCGCGCGAGCGGATGGTGTAGTCGCCCTGGTAGCGGCCGGGGGCGGTTTCGTCGAGGAAGATCTTGCCCTGCAGCCCGTTGACCCGCACGCTGGCCTTGCCGCCGGGTGTGCCCTGCAGGCTGAACAGCAGTTCCGAGCCGGACTCGATGCGGCTGTTCGGCGCCACGCTGAAACGCTCGATGCGCGGTGCCAGGCCCGAAGGCACGCTGCCGGCCTGCGAGCGCCATGGCGCGCCGGCCTGCAGCGATTCGTCCAGCACCGCCGAGGCCACCTGGTTGCCCAGGCGCAGGTTGGCCGTAACCATGCTCTGCGGCGACAGCCGGTCGGCCGTGCGCACCGTGTACGAACCCACATACATGCCCGGCTCCACCTCCGGCAGCGCAAACTGCCCGCGGATGCCGTCGATGCTGATGCGTGCATCGCCTCCCGGGGTGCCGTAGAGGGTGAACACCATCTCGGTGCCGGGGCGCAACTGGCGCGCCTGCTGCACGTCGAAACCGCTGATGGCCGGCGCGGCGTAGCGCTGCGGCGGTCCCTGGCGCTGCTCCATCTGCGGGCCGGGTTGCGCGGTGGCGGCCACCGGGGCCAGCGCCAGCGGCGCCATCACGCATGCGGCCAACAGCAGCCGGGAAGGGATTTGGTGGAACGTCATGGTCTCGGTTCTTTCACGTGATGCCCGAATGGGAATCCTGTGCACGGACAACGCGGCGCCGCGCAGCCCTGTTGACCCGGACCGTACAAATCGGATACGTCGCGGCTTTGTCTTACACGCGAGTCCTTCCCGCACGGAGACCCGGCCCCTGTCGGCTAGGATGCGTGCACAGGCGGCCCGCCCGCGGCCACCCCGACGCTTTTAGACACCATTCCGCAAGACCTATGCCCCAGGATAAACCCATGACATGGCGCACACGCCCCTTCCGCCACCCCACCCGCCGGCGGCTCTCCGCCCTGGCGCTGCCGGCGGTTGCCTGCGTACTGGGCGCCGCCCTGTCGGCCTGCAACACCGTCAAGGCCCGGGACGAGTCCACCGTGGTCATCGAGCACACCAGCCTGCGCAGCCGCGAGGCGGTGTACGACAGCGCCCTGCGGGTGTGCAACCGCCAGGGCAAGGAGCAGGCCGTGTTCCAGTCGCAAGTCAACCAGGACACGGCTGCCAAACCGGCCACCGGCCCGCAGCTCAGCACCTTCCTGTGCCGTTAGCCGCCTTGGCCGCCCCTGCCACCTGAACCCGCCCGGAAGGAGACCCCCATGCCCCACCCCAAGCATGAAGAAAAGCCGGCCGAACAGCACGCCGACCTGCCGATAGAACCCGAGATGCCGCAAGGCGACGTGCCGCCCGAGCAGGCCGAAGACGTCGCCAGCGCCGACGCGCAGCACGCCCGGCCCGCGGCGCCCATCTAAGGCACCGCGCCGGTACTGTACTAGAGGGTTCTTTCCACCGGCACGTCCGGCACACCCGGAATACCGGTCTGCCCGGTATACGCATCCGACTTGGTACGCGACAGGAACTGGCACACCCCGTCACGCCCGCTGGCCGCGCGCAGCAGCAGTGCGCCGCCGGCCAGCGCCTGCAGCGTCGACGTGGTGCGGCAGCCGCCGCGCAGGGCCGAGGCCAGCAGCAGCAGGCCCGCGCCGGCCACCAGCAGGTGTTCGCCCGGCAGGCTCGGCCGGGCCGCGTCGAACGCCGCCCACTCCTTCAGGTTGTCCTGGAGGCGGTTCTTGATATGCATGGTGGTTTCCTTTACGGCGACACCGCGGGCGTCGTCTTGTCATGGCACGGTACGCCGCGGATGGCGCGCGGCTGTCACCAGGCGTGACCGCGCATGACCAGGTGCGATTGGGCAAGCCCTGTAGTCCCCCGGCGGGCCCGGGGCGAGCGCTTGTCCTGCACGCAGGCCCTGGCCCCGGGGGCGCAATGGTTTCCTCCTCTTGGGCCCGCCTCGGCGGGTCTTTTTTTGTCCGTAAACTGCGCGAGAATGCGTTTTTAAGACGAACACCCCTTTCCCCATGTCCCTCCGATACTCCCGCGATCACCAGTGGATCGACGCCAGCGCAGGCCAGACCGCCCCCGTGGGCATCACCCCGCATGCGCAGGACACGCTGGGCGACATCGTGTTCGTGGACCTGCCGGCCGTCGGCGCCAGTTTCAAGCAGGGCGAAGTCGCCGCCGTCGTCGAGTCGGTGAAAGCCGCGGCGGACGTGTTCATGCCGGTCGGCGGCGAGGTCGTCGAGGTCAACGAGGCCCTGCGCGCCGACCCCTCGCTGGCCAACCAGGACCCGCTGGGCGCCGGCTGGTTCTTCCGCATCCGCATCGCCGACCCGGCTGAGGTCGCGGGCCTGCTCGATGAACAGGCGTACACCGAACTGGCCAAGGACGCCTGAGCGCAGCCGCCGCCAGCGCTGGCGGCTGGCGGCTGGCGGCTGACGGCTGGTAGCTGGTGGCGTTTCGGCGAAGGCCGGCGGGGTACTCGGGGCAAGGGAATGTCATTCC
>JAZJYT010000042.1:0-3992 GCA_040390235.1 Pseudomonadota bacterium
GAGATTTCCTTGAACGGCAGGAAGCCGTGGCGGTCTTCGCCGTAGTCGACGAAGCAGGCTTCCAGGCTGGGCTCGACGCGGGTGACGACGGCCTTGTAGATGTTGCCCTTGCGCTGTTCGCGCCCTTCGATCTCGATTTCGTAGTCGAGGAGCTTTTGCCCGTCGACGATGGCCAGGCGGCGTTCTTCAGCCTGCGTGGCGTTGATCAGCATCCGTTTCATGACGCATTCCTTCAGTTCGTACCAACGGCGGTCCGGCAGGCGGCGCTCTGCGCCGCGGCTGGTGCCGCCGGGTCTTGCGACCCTGTGTGCTGCCCCTGGGTGGGGCCAACGATGCCGAACTGGCGCCTAGAAACGAAAGGAATTGCCGGGAGTGCCGCGTGTGCCGTGCTGGGTGTCAGCAGGGCGAACGCAACGGGGGCGCGTGGAGGGGAGCGAGGGGCGGGCGCCGTGGCGGCGCCGCAGGGTGGTGGGCCGTATCGGCCCACACGACGGTCATGGCAGCCGCGCGCACCCCGGCGAGCGGTGGCAACAGCCAACGCCAGAGGGTGGATAACAGTGCCAACAACACGGGATGTCTCGCTTCGATCCGCCGGCCTGCCAGGGCCCCGGTAAGGGTGCAAGGCGGGCCGGCTGGTATTCCGGTTCGGTGTTTCAAAGGTGCCGGCTCGACCGAAAGGCTGGGGGACCGCCGCAAACAACTGGCTTGCGGCTTGTCCGGTAGACCTCCGGTGGCATCGACCTGCCGGCGCGGCGCACGGGTGACTGGACTAAACTCCAGAAAAATCAACCACTTACAGCACTACGCCAGTGAAAGACATTATAGGGGGCAAAAACCCCGCCGCGGCACCCGCGGCCAAAATGCTGGTGGTCGACGAAGGCGGGGCCGGGCAGCGGCTCGACAATTTCCTCATGCGCCACCTGAAGGGCGTGCCCAAGACCCATGTCTACCGCATCATCCGCAGCGGCGAGGTGCGGGTGAACAAGGGCCGTGCCGCGGCCGACACGCGGGTGGAAATCGGCGACACCGTGCGCCTGCCGCCGGTGCGCATTTCCGAGGCGGTGGAAGAAAAGGCCGCCCGTCCGGCGCCACCGCGCGAATTCCCCATCCTGTTCGAGGACGAACACCTGATCGCCCTCGACAAACCCGCCGGCACCGCGGTGCACGGCGGCAGCGGGGTGAGTTTCGGGGTCATCGAGCAGCTGCGCCAGGCGCGGCCGCAGGCCAAGTTCCTGGAACTGGTGCACCGGCTCGACCGCGAGACCTCCGGCATCCTGCTGGTGGCCAAGAAACGTTCGGCGCTGACCCACTTGCAGGACCAGTTCCGCGAACGCGAAACCGGCAAGACCTACCTGGCCCTGGCCACGGGTGTCTGGCCGGCCAAGCGCAAGGTGCTGGACCAGCCGCTGCGCAAGTACCTGCTGCCCGATGGGGAGCGGCGCGTACGTATCACCGACAAGGACGACCCCGAAGGCATGCGCTCGGTCACCCTGGTGGCGGTGCGCCACGCCATACCGCCGCGCACCGTGCAGGGGCTGCCCGCCTTTTCGCTGCTGGAGGTGACCATCAAGACCGGCCGCACCCACCAGATCCGGGTGCACCTAGCCGGCGCCGGCCACGCCATCGCCGGGGACGACAAGTACGGCGATTTCGAGCTGAACCGGCGTTTGCAGAAGCACGGGCTGGGGCGTATGTTCCTGCACGCCTGGCGCCTGCAGTTCAACCACCCGGCCAGCGGCGAGCGGCTGACCCTGCTGGCCGAACTGCCGGCCGAGCTGCGGCTCTGGGCCCAGGCTGCATGAGCCTTGCATGTCCTCTTTGTATATTGGCGGTACATGACCTCTGATTCTTCTTCTGCTGCTGCCGCCGCCGTTCCTGCCCGCCCGCTGCGTTTCGACCTGATCGCCTTCGACTGGGACGGCACCCTCTACGACTCCACCGGCATCATCGTGCGCTGCATCCAGGCGGCGGTGCGCGATGTGGGTGGCACCGTGCCGGACGACCGGCGCGCCGCCTACGTGATCGGCATGAGCCTGAACCAGGCGCTGGCCCATGCCGCGCCCGACGTGCCGCCCGAACGCTACCCGCAGCTCAACGAGCGCTACCGCCACCACTACCGGCTGCACCACGAGGACCTGAGCCTGTTCGACGGCGTGCTGGCCCTGCTGGACCGCCTGCGGGCGCGCGGCCACCGGCTGGCGGTGGCCACCGGCAAAAGCCGGCGCGGGCTGGACGAGGTGCTGCAGACGGTCGAGCTGCGCGGCATGTTCGACGCCTCGCGCACCGCCGACGAGACCGCCGGCAAGCCCGATCCGCTGATGCTGCGCGAACTGATGGCCGATTTCGACCTGCCGCCCGAGCGGGTGCTGATGGTCGGCGACACCACCCACGACCTGCTGATGGCGCGCAACGCCGGCTGTGCCAGCGTCGGTGTCAGCTACGGGGCGCACACGCCGGAAGCGTTCGCGGCGCTGGGGCCGCTGCACATCGCCCACAGCGTGGCCGACCTGGACGCCTGGCTCCAGGAACAGGCCTGAAGGTAAAAAGGGGGCCCCGGTGCAGCAGGAAGAAAACCCCGGCAGCCCCGGCTCCCGAATTGCCCTGTGCAACAGCCGCGAGCTGGTGCAGGGCGGCCCGGGCGTGCCTTTCGACGTGCGTTACGCCGGCCAGACCTGCCGCGCCTTCGCGGTGCGCTACGAGGGCCGGGTGCATGCCTACCTCAACCGCTGCACCCATGTGGCGACGGAACTCGACTGGGAACCGGGCCGGTTTTTCGACCACACCGGCCACTGGCTGGTCTGCCTGGCCCACGGCGCCGCCTACAGCCCGGCCACCGGCCACTGCGCCGGCGGCCCTTGCCGGGGCGGATTGGTGAAGATACAACTATCGGAGGCAGACGGCGTGGTGCACTGGCATACTGCCTACAACCTCCAACCCGCCGAATTCTGATATGTCCGAACCCGTCTTCCGCGATCCCCTGGATCCGCAGGAACCCAGCCCCGCCGTGCCGTCCGAAACCGTGGCGGCCGCAGCGGATCGGAAGATCCCGGCCGACAACATCAACTGGGAGCGGGCGGCCATCGAGAAGCTGGCCTTTGCCGCCCTGGCCGAGCAGCGCGCCAGCCGGCGCTGGAAGACGTTTTACCGCCTGTCGTGGCTGGTTTTCCTGGTGGTGGCGGCCTGGCTGCTGTTCCACCGGGCGCAACCGGCCACGTCGAAGAGCACCAGCCAGCACACCGCGGTGATCGACATCAAGGGCGAAATCGCCGCCGGCGGCGACGCCAGTGCCGAGTTCGTGGTGTCGGCCATGAAGACCGCTTTCGAGGACGAGGGTACCCAGGCGGTGGTGCTGCTGATCAACTCGCCCGGCGGCAGCCCGGTGCAGGCCGGCATCATCAACGATGAAATCCGCCGCATGAAGGCCAAGTACAAGAAGCCGATCTACGCCGTGGTGGAGGAAACCTGCGCCTCGGCGGCCTACTACATCGCCGCCGCCACTGACCAGATCTTTGTCGACAAGGCCAGTGTCGTCGGCAGCATCGGTGTGCTGATGGACGGTTTCGGTTTTAGCGGCCTGATGGACAAGCTCGGCGTCGAGCGCCGCCTCATCACCGCCGGCGAGAACAAGGGTTTCATGGACCCGTTCAGCCCGCAGTCCGACAAGCAGCGCGCCTACGCGCAGGCCATGCTCGACCAGATCCACCAGCAGTTCATCGGTGTGGTCAAGGCCGGCCGCGGCGACCGGCTGAAGGAAACCCCGGAGATGTTCAGCGGCCTGTTCTGGACCGGCCAGCAGGCCATCGAGATGGGCCTGGCCGACCACTACGGCAACGTCGACTACGTGGCCCGCGAGGTGGTCAAAGCCGAGGAAGTGGTCGACTACACCCGCCACGACAACGTGGCCGAGCGGCTGGCCAAGAAGTTCGGCGCTGCCATGGGCGAGGGCGCGGTGCACGCTTTGCGGTTCATGCCGGCGCTGCGGTAGGCCGGAG
>JAZJYT010000043.1:0-11260 GCA_040390235.1 Pseudomonadota bacterium
TTCCCCGATGCGCGGGAGCCGGGATTCGGGGGCCGGAGCCCGAAGACAAACGGGGGCGGTGTCAAGGCTCTGGGTTTTTGCTTGGCGTTGCCCCTCGGCAAGATGAGCACACTGCAGCAAAGGAGTTCACACCCCGACGTGCACAGGAACGATCCCGGTGCTTAAGCAAGATTTCGATGTCGACGATTTGTACTCAAAATTGGTCGGACTGGCCCGTGGCGGTGCGGGGATGGAGCTTCCACGTCTCTTGGGCTCTCTTGATGTAGTCGTCAGCGGCGGCTCGCGCCGCATCGCGGTTTTTGCCTTCCCGCCGAAACCGCTTACTAAGTCGCTCGTGAAGTTTTCGATTCCACCCAGGCGGTGCTCCTGCTGGGACTTCAATTAGCAAAGCGGGGTTGGAGTACCCGGTGGATATCCTAGTGCCGAAGCATGAAGGTTGCAGGTAGACTGCGCGGTTTTCTAGAATGCCGCTCACTAATCCGCCCTGTCTGCTCACCTCGAACCGAATCGTCATCTTATTTGGTACAGGCCGCTGAAAATCCAGACTTAGGTATACGTGGCCGGCATCCAGAAATCGCCATGCCCAGACGCTGCCTACGTCACCCGGTGGTACTTGCGACTGCAGTTTGCATAGTTGCGCGAAAGGGTCGTGTTCTTCAGCTGGAATGATCAGGCATGGAAGCATGCGACCGCCGTTCCAGTCCGGGTGCGACAACATTCCGTCGGCAATCACAGGCCGGATGTTCACCAAGGTTGCTACTCTCATACATCCATCTTTCGCACCAGGTGAGCGGACAAGGTGCACACTCTCTCGTCTGTAAGATGTGCATGCAGATCGTAGCGCTTGACGTCGGCCGGTAGCAGCCCGTTTGGCAGCGCGAAGCGCATGATGCCGGTCGCCGTGGCTTTGGCCCCTATGTGCGCGGGGCACGCGAGCGCAAGGAGTTCCGCCTCGGCCCCCTTAAAGGGCTTTAGCAGAACTTGCGAAGTTTCCTGCGACATAAGGTGTAGTGCAAGCTCCACGCGCACAATGGAGTTTGGATGCGTCGCCTTATTCACATATGTGCAATCGAAAACAGCCTGCAACTGATCATCTTGCGCTTGTAAGTACACTTCGTTGAGATAACCCTCAACGTTGGCATCTTGGGCCTTTGCATCTTTAAGAGCGAGCCGACGCGCCGTGTATGCCTGGAGAATGGCAATGATCGCACAAACTGCGGCCATCACGGCGCCGGCAGCCGAGACCGCGGCTATGAGGTTTTCTGGCTTGGCCAGTGCGGTATGGAGATCCGCCATCAATTGCATGCCTCGATGCTAGCTCAGCAGTCGAGATTTGCAGCATGAAGTGTGGCAAGCGTAGGGAATAGTTGGTAAACAATGTCCTCACTGTTTCCGGTGACCCCGTTTGTCTTCGGACTCCAGCCCCCGGCTCCCGCGCATCGGGGAAGCTGAGCAGCGGAGCGGCAGGCGGATCAGGGCTCGCAGCTGTTTGACCGGAGCGTAGCGCAGGGAGTTCTGCGAGACCCCGCCTGGCGTGAGCAGCGCAAGGAAGCCCGAAGGGCCTTCCCCGCTAAGCAGGAGCCGGGGGCTGGAGTCCGAAGACAAACTCCCGCCCTGTGCCAAGGCCCCGGCCATTTGCCAGGGCAGGCACCCGGAAGCTCAGGCCACGGTCTCGAACTTGTCCCGCACCATGCCGTACAAATTGAACCCCTCGATGCGGATCAACCGCGTCGGCCCATCGCGCCGAGGCGCATGCACCACCCCTTCGTTGTAGACATGCGCCGTACCCGGCGTGAGGCTGTAGCTGTGCACCGGCTGGACCTTGCCCGGCTGGTCATCGTGCGGCTTTTCCAGCACGCGGAAGTCGGTCATCTCGGTCGTGCCCTCGGCCTGGCCGTAGATCGCCCAGGTTGGGCCATGGTCGTGGGGCGCGCTGCCCTTGGCATCGCGGTAGACGTGCGCGAGGATGCAGAACTTCAGCTCCGGATCCTCGTAGAGGACATGGCGTTCTTCCGCCTGGTCGGCCGGCACGTGCCGCGCCAGGAAGTCGGCGTCCAGCGCCGCCTTCTGCACCAGCAGGCTGACGGCCTTGCGCCCGCGGGGGCCGGGGTCCTGCTTCAGGGCGGCATGGCACTCGGCCGAGAGTTCTTCCAGGGTGTAGGGCATGGGTCTGTCCGTGGGGTAGTAGGGTGGGTGGGGAAGGTGCAAGACGTATTTTTATGGCCGCGCCGCGCTCTGGTGCTCCAGGATTACCCTGTCAGGCCTGCACCGCGATGGGGATGGCGGGGCGCCCGGCGGCGGGCGTATCGGGCTGCAACGCGCGTGCTCGCAACTGGCCGCAGCCGCCGTCCACGTCCTGGCCGGCGGACTGCCGCAGCTTGGTAAGAATGCCGCGTGCGTGCAGCTGCCGCGCCATGGCTTCGGCCCGCGCGTGGGAGGGGCGCTGGAAATCCAGTCCTTCCGCGGCATTGAAGGGAATGAGGTTCAGCACCCCATACCTTCCCGCCAGGAGCCGGGACAGGGCCTCGACCTCTTCGTCGGTATCGTTGATGCCTTCCAGCAGCGCCCACTGGTACTGCACGGGGTAGCCGCAGCCACGCGCGTACGCATCGGCCGCCTCCACCAGCGCCTCCGGATCCATCCGGGGCGCCCGGGGCAGCAGCTTGCGCCGCAGCGCCGGGTCGGTGGTGTGCAGCGACAGCGCCAGCGCGGGTTTGACCTTGCCCAGGGGCAGGCGCTCGAAGGCGCGGGGGTCGCCCACGGTGGAGAACACCAGGTTCTTGTGCCCGATGCCGCCGGTGCTGCCCAGGAATTCGATGGCGTCGAGCACGTTGTCCAGGTTGTGGGAGGGCTCGCCCATGCCCATGAAAACTACCTTCTTCACCGCGCGGCGCCGGCGCGCCAGGGCCACCTGGGCGACCATTTCGGCGCTGCCCAGCTGGCGCAGCAGGCCGTCGCGGCCGGTCATGCAGAACACGCAGCCCACTGCGCAGCCGATCTGCGACGAGATGCACAGGCCGCCCCGGGGCAGCAGCACACTCTCCACCATCTGGCCATCGGCCAGCCGGACCAGGAGCCGTTCCGATCCGTCCGCGGCAGGGTGTGCGGAGTGCAGGGTGGCCAGCGCGTCGAACTGGTCCCCGAGGGAGGGCAGGGCGGCGCGCAGGGATTGGGGGAAGTAGCTCTCCATCCGGCGTTTGCCGGCGTCCAGCGGCAGGCCCTGGGCCCAGAGCCGCAGCACACGCTGCCCATGCAGGGGGCCCGCGCCCGCCGCGTGCAGGGCGTCGGTGAAATGCGGGAGCTGGCCGGATTCGTTCATCTGCCGCCATTGTCGCTGCCGGGCGGCTGCGGTGCCCTTCAGGCGCTCATCAGTTCCCCGACCGGCTTCAGGTCTTCCACCCGGTCGCAGATGGACTTGACCACCATCATCACCGGAATCCCCAGCAGCAGCCCCCAGATCCCCCACAGCCAGCCCCACACCAGCACGCTGGCGAAGACCACCACCGGGTTCATGCTGCTGGCGCGGCTGGTGAGCCAGGGCGTCAGCATCTGGCCGATGAGGGCGTGGATCAGCAGCGAGGCACCACCCATCGCCAGGGCCATGCCCACCGTGCCGAACTGCATGAAGGCCACCAGCGCGGCACCGGCCATGATCGACAGCGAACCGATGTAGGGGATCAGGTTGAGCACACCCGCAGCGATGCCCCATACCGCGGAATACTCCAGGCCCAGTGCCCAGAACGCCAGCCAGGTGGCGATGCCGACCAGCACACTCATCAGCACCTGCACGATCAGGTAGCGCTGGATCTGCGCGGTGATTTCGTCGAGCACCTGCACGGTGATCTTTTTCTTGGTCAGGCTGGGGCCGGTGATCTTCACCAGTTTGCGGCGGAAGGTGTCGCCGGCGCACAGGGCGAAGAAGGAGAGGAACATCACCACCGTCATCTGGCCGGCGAAACCCATCAGGCCCACGGTGCCGCTCCACACGTAGTCGCGCACGTTGAAGGGAGCGCGTTCGATGATCACCCGCGTCACGCCGCGCGGCGAGAGCTGGGGGGTACCCGGCTTGGTGGCCTGTTCGAGCTGGGCGGCGGCCAGTTGCACGGTATCGATCGGGCTCGGGCCGGAGGTTTGGGAGGCGAGGGCGTTGTCGCGCACCTTGCGTGCCGCCACGGGCAGCGAGTTCAGCAGGTCGGCAGCATCGTCGCTGAGCCGCCATGCGCTGAAGGCCAGGGCGCCGAGGATGCTCAACAGCAGCACCGCCGAACTGATGACCCGCGGTATGCGCAGCCGTTCCAGCGCATTGACCACCGGCGCCAGCGCGTAGGTCAACAGCAGGGCCAACAAAAGGGGGATGAGCACCGCGGCCGCCCAGTGCAGCACATACAGGCTGGCCAGGACGGCGATGACCACCAGGGAAATGCTGCGCACGTCCACCGGCATTTGCAGCAGGATACGCGGCCGGTCGGGGTCGCCGTCGTCGGGTCCGATGATCCGCACGGCCATGTTGCCCGAACCGGGGATGGGAACGGTGCCGGGCGGTAATGCCGCGACAGCCGGCATATCGTCGGCAGGGGGAACGGCGGTGGCGTCAGGCATGCCCGGGATTCTGGGCCGCCGGCGCAGGCGGCCCTGTAGGCGGACGCCGCCTCCTGTTGAGCGGCGTGCCGGGGCAGGGGCGGGCCCCGCCTGGTACTGGTCAGTGCAGCATCAGGGCGCCGGCGGCCTTGCTCTTGCCGGCGCGGGCCGGCGGGTTGCACAGGCCGCAGGTGTAGTGGCGGGCGTTTTCGTAGGGCTCGGTGACGAAATGGCCGGTGCACTGCGAGCACTTGGTCATGGCCAGCATCTGGTTGTCGATGAACTTCACCAGGCGCCAGGCGCGGGTGAAGGACAGCAGCGGTTCGATCTCGGCGGCCGCGACCTGTTCGGCGTACAGGCGGTAGGCCTTGGTCAGCGCATCCACTGCGTCGAGCGAGGCGCCCTTGGACAGGTATTCGTGGATGTTGAGGAACAGCGAGGAATGGATGTTTTCCTGCCAGGTCAGGAACCAGTCGGTCGAGAAGGGCAACTGGCCCTTCGACGGCGACTTGCCGGCGATTTCCTTGTACAGGCGGATCAGCCGTTCGTACGACAGCGTCGTTTCCGATTCCAGCACCTGCATGCGGGCCCCCATGCCGATCAGCATCGCGGCGCGCTCGATCTGGCGGGATTCGTTGAGGACGCTCTTGGGTGCGGAGGCGACGGCGGTCATGGTGTTTCCTGAACTCGAAGAAAAAGGTGAAGGTCCAGGCTCGGGTCAGAGCACTTCGGAAACGCGGCCGGCCATCAAAATATTGGCATGCAGGCGATTAGTGGCATCGTTGCCCACCTTTTTCGGGGAATGGTTGGTCAGCAGACTCCATACCATCTCGTCATCCACACGGAAGCGGCAGAGCAGGGTGTTGCCCGAGGCCAGCTTCAGGATCTGCGCGGAGGACAGCGAGGCCAGCAGCTCGGCGCTGTCTTCGTTGATGCCCAGCCGGAACACGGCTTCGGCCTTGTCCTGGCGGATCAGGTTCTGGGCCAGCATGAGGTAGGTCAGGTTGGCTTCCCGGATCTCGGAGAGCATTTGGTCGTGGGTCATGGTCCATCCCTTTCGGTGGGGGGTCGGCGGCTAGACGGGTTGTCTGTTTGCCGATCCGTTGAAATGGATTGTGAAGACCCTCCAATCAGAAATTAAGTCGGGGAAGCGTCATCCGTCTTGTCTCGTTTTGCGTCGTCCTTGTAGGAATTTGCCTTACAAGGCATAAAGCGCCGGTACCGGTTCCGTCAAGGGAAGTGCCTGCTGTGTAAGCAGCCCCCTTCAGTCCGCTTCAGCCCTTGGCCACAGGGCGGGCAGGGTCACTGCACCAGTCGCTCCAGCTGCCCGCATACAGGGCCGTGGCGCCAAAACCCGCAATTTCCATCGCCAGCAGGTTCGGCAGGGCACTGACGCCGCTGCCACACTGGTGCACCGCACCGGCGGGCGGGCGCGGGCCCAGCAGGGCCTCGAATTCCGCCCGCAGCTGCGCCGCCGGCTTGAAGCGGCCGTCCGGGCCGATGTTGTCGGTGAAGGGGCGGTTCAGCGCCCCCGGGATATGGCCGGCCACCGGGTCCAGCGGCTCGACCTCGCCGCGGTAGCGGGCGCCGGCACGTGCGTCGATGACGGTCTGGCCCGGGTCGTCCAGGCGGGCCAGCACGGCGGCCGCGTCCACCAGCGTGCGCAGGGGCGGATGCAGCGTGAATTCCGACTGGAAGTGGCTCGGCTCCTCCCCATGGTCCGTCGCCCCGGGTGCGCTGCCGCGGGTGGCGCCGCCGGCCTGCTGCCAGGCCTGCAAGCCGCCATCGAGCACCGCCACCGCGTCGTGGCCGGCCCACTTCAGCATCCACCACAGCCGGCCGCAGTAGTTGGCGCCGTTGCGGTCGTAGACCACGGCCTGCATGTCATTGCGGAAGCCCACGGAACACAGCCAGTCGGCGAACTTCACCCGGTTGGGCAGGGGGTGCCGGCCACCCGAGGCCGGCCGGTCGGACTCGCCGGCCACCGCCACGCGGCCCTGCGCGTCCGGCGCGCCGTGTTTGGCGCTCAGGTCCCGGTCCTGGTGGGCGTAGGTGGCGCCGGCAATGTGCAGCTCGTGGTACTGCTGCTCGCCCCGGCCCGGCTGGGCCAGGTCGAACGTGCAGTCGAACACCATCAGCGGCCGGCCGGAGGCCGCGAGGGCCTGCAGTTCGGCGACGGAGACCAGGGTGGTGGCGGGGGCGGGTGTGGATGCGGTGGATGCGGTCATGTCAGTGCTCCTCTGCGGGGGTATCGGGCGCGGCGCGGCTGCGCAGCACGGTGGCGGCCAGGCCGCTGGCGATGATCAGGCCCATGCCGGCCCAGCCGATGGCCGGGATGCTGTCGCCGAACACCACGAGGCCGTAGAAGGCGCCGAACACGATGCCGGTGTACTGCAGGCTGGCCACGGTCAGGGTGCCCTTGTGCGAGCGCGCCGAGGAATAGGCGCGGGTCATGCACAGCTGCCCCAGGGCGGCGAACAGGCCGATCGGCGGCAACCATACCGCACCCTGCCAGGACCAGGGTGACAGGCCGGTGAGGGGCAGGGCCAGCGCGCCGGCCACCGCGGAGCCCACCGCGAAGTAGAAGACGGTGCGGGTTTCGGGTTCACCCAGGCGCGACAGGGCCATGACCTGCATGTAGGCAAAGGCCGAGCAGATGCCCGATAGCAAACCGACCATGCCGGCGAACATCTGCTGCGGGTCGAGCGAGGGTTGCAGAAGCAGCACCACGCCGGCAAAGCCGGCCAGCACCGTCAGTACCAGCGGCGCCTGCAGCATGGGCGATTCGGCGCCTGTGCCGCCGGGGGCACCCGGGGCCGCCGGCCGCCAGGCCAGCAGCGCGCCGCCGACGATGAAGGCCGCGATCCACACGCTGCTCATGTAGTTGAGGGTCATGGCCGTGGCCAGCGGCAGCCGGCCGATGGCGTAGAACCAGGCACCCATGGACACCACGCCGAGCAGGGTGCGCCAGGCATGCATGCCCGGGTAGGCCGTTCCCAGCCCCACGCGCTGCGAGCGGGCCAGTACCCACAGCACCGCCATGCTGATGATGCCGCGGTAGAAGACCAGCTCCGCCGCATTGAACCAGGCGGACCCCAGCTTGACGCAGACCCCCATGGTGGCGAAGAAAAAGGCGGCGAGCACCATCCATCCGGCCTGCATGTGCGCTACACCTTATCTGCGGAGAATAAAAAAGAAGCGGCCCGCAGGCCGCGGCGGCCACCAGCGCATGGGATCAGCGGAAGGACAATGCCTCGCGCCCCATGGTGCCGGTGTACCACTCGTGGAAGTGCTGCATGCCGTCTTCCATCGGGCTCTGGTAGGGGCCGCGCTCGTCGTCACCGCGGCGCATCAGGGCCAGGCGGCCGGCATCCATGCGCTCGGCGATCTCGTCGTCCTCCACGCAGGTTTCCATGTAGGCGGCCCGCTGTGCCTCGACGAACTCGCGCTCGAAGGCCGCGATTTCCTCGGGGTAGAAGAATTCGACCATGTTCAGTGTCTTGGTCGGGCTCACCGGGTGCAGGGTGGACACCGTCAGCACATGCGGGTACCACTCGACCATGGTGTGCGGGTAGTAGGTCAGCCAGATGGCACCGTACTTCGGTGGTTCGCCCTTGCGGTAGGCCAGCAGCTGTTCCTGCCAGCGCTGGTACACCGGGCTGCCGGCCTTGCCCAGGCGGTTGGCCACGCCCACGGTCTGCACCGAGTACTGCTGGCCGAACTCCCAGCGCAGGTCCTCGCAGGTGACGAACTGGCCCAGCCCCGGGTGGAAGGGGCCGACGTGGTAGTCCTCGAGGTAGACCTCGATGAAGGTTTTCCAGTTGTAGTTGCACTCGTGCAGCACCACGCTGTCGCGCACGAAGCCGCTGAAGTCCAGGTCGGCCCGCGGGCCGAGTTTTGCCAGGTCGGCCGCCACCTGCCGGCCGGCGCCCTCGAACAGCAGCCCGTTCCATTCCTGCAGCGGGTAGTTGCGCAGGTTCAGGCAGGGGTCTTCGGTGAAATGCGGCGCCCCCAGCAACTGGCCATGGCTGTCGTAGGTCCAGCGGTGCAGCGGGCACACGATGTTGCCGCCGGCATGGCCCGGCGCGGTGCCGTCGAGCGAGCCGTGGCCCTTGAGCATCACCGCCTGGCGGTGGCGGCAGACGTTGGAGACCAGCTCGGGCTGGCCCGCGGCGCTGCGCACCAGGGCGCGGCCTTCGCCCTCCTGCGGCAGGGCGAAGTAGTCGCCCTTCTCGGGAATGGCAAGCGAGTGGCCCACGTAGCGCGGGCCCTGGCTAAAGATAGTCTCCTGCTCGCGACGGAAAAGCACGTCGTCGAAGTAGCTGCGGACGGATAACTGGCTCGCGGCCTGCTGCAGTTGAAGACTTAAATCAGACATGGGCGACCTGACCTAAAGACTCCCCACAGGGAGAAGAACAAGGGAATGCGCAGTCGGCGCACAGAGAAAAAAGCCGGCGACGGGGCCGGCAGGGGAGGGGCGATTGTACCCGGGGGCCGCAGCGGCACCGGGGCGTTGCCCGCCGCTGCGGTCCCCGTTAAGGTGGCTGCAGGGGTGGCGGCCTAGAATGGCCGGCTTTTCCACGCCGAAACCGTTACCCTTTCATGCCCAAGGCGCCTGCCCCCACCCCCCCGGAAGCGGCTTTGCCCGACACCTACGAAACGGCGCTCGAGGAGCTGGAGCAGCTCGTCGCGCGCCTGGACGCCGGCCAGTTGCCGCTCGATCAGTTGCTGGCCGGCTACCGCCGCGGCGCCGCTCTGCTGCAGTTCTGCCGCGACCGGCTGCAGGCGGTGGAAGAACAGATCCAGGTGCTCGACGGCGGCGCACTCAAGCCCTGGACCCCCACATGAGCTTCGACCTGCGCAGCTGGGGCGACGGGCAGCTCGCCCGGGTGGAGGCGGCCCTGTCCGCCTGGGTCGGGCCCGAGGCGCCGGCGGCGCTGGGCGATGCCATGCGCTACGCGGTGCTCGACGGCGGCAAGCGCCTGCGGCCGCTGCTGGTGCTGGCGGCGCGTGAGGCGGTGGCCCAGGTCGGCGAGGACCGCGCCGCGGCGGCCGGCTTCGACGCCGCGGCGCTGCGTGCGGCCTGCGCCGTGGAACTCATCCACGCCTATTCCCTGGTGCATGACGACATGCCGTGCATGGACAACGACGTGCTGCGGCGCGGCAAGCCGACGGTGCACGTGCGCTTCGGCGAGGCCGGCGCCCTGCTGGCGGGCGATGCGCTGCAGGCCCTGGCCTTCGACCTGCTGACGCCCGACGATGCCGGTATTCCCCCCGCCGTGCAGGCCGCCCTGTGCCGCCGCCTGGCGCGCGCCGCCGGCCATGCCGGCATGGCCGGCGGCCAGGCCATCGACCTGGCGAGCGTGGGCATAAGCCTGAGCGAAGACGCACTGCGGCACATGCACCGCCTGAAGACCGGCGCGCTGCTGCAGGCCAGCGTCATGATGGGCGCCGACTGCGGCACGGCACCGGCCGCCGCGCTCGGCGGCCTGCAGCGTTTCGGCGCGGCCATCGGCCTGGCCTTCCAGGTGGTGGACGACATCCTCGACGTGGTGTCCGACGCAGCCACCCTGGGCAAGACCGTGGGCAAGGACGCCGCGCACGACAAGCCGACCTATGTGTCGCTGCTCGGCCTGGAGCCTTCGCGCGCCTATGCCCGTTCGCTGCGCGACGAGGCGCTGGCCGCGCTGGCCGGCAGCGGCCTGCCCCGCACCGAAGCGCTGGCCGCGCTGGCGGCCATGGTCACCGACCGGTCGAACTGAGTAGTACCCTCGCAACATGCCTCTCGATTCCTCCCTTCCCGGCGAGCCACCCACCGCGGCGCTGTACCCGCTACTGGCCACCGTCAACGACCCCGCCGACCTGCGGCGGCTGTCGCGTGAGCAACTGCGCACGCTGGCGGCCGAACTGCGGGCCTATGTGCTCGACAGTGTCTCTAAGACCGGCGGCCACCTCAGCTCCAACCTGGGCACGGTGGAGCTCACCATCGCGCTGCACTACGTGTTCGACACCCCGCGCGACCGCCTGGTGTGGGACGTGGGCCACCAGACCTACCCGCACAAGATCCTGACCGGCCGGCGCGAGCGTATGGGCAGCCTGCGCCAGCTGGGCGGCCTGTCGGGCTTTCCGCAGCGCACCGAAAGCGAATACGACACCTTCGGCACCGCGCACTCGTCGACCAGCATCTCCGCGGCCCTGGGCATGGCGATGGCCGCGAAGATCAAGGGCGAGGGCCGCCATGCGGTGGCCGTCATCGGCGACGGCGCCATGAGCGCCGGCATGGCCTTCGAGGCCCTCAACAACGCCGGCGTGGCGGACGGCCGCCTGCTGGTGGTGCTCAACGACAACGACATGTCGATCAGCCCCCCGGTCGGCGCCCTCAACCGCTACCTGGCGCAGCTGATGAGCGGGCGTTTCTACGCCGCCGCCAAGAACGTCGGCAAGTCGGTGCTGCGCGCGGCGCCGCCGCTGTTCGAGCTGGCGCGGCGCTTCGAGCAGCATGCCAAGGGCATGGTGGTGCCGGCCACGCTGTTCGAGCAGTTCGGCTTCAACTACGTCGGCCCGATCGACGGGCACGACCTCGATTCGCTGATTCCCACGCTCGAGAACATCAAGAAGCTCGATGGCCCGCAGTTCCTGCACGTGGTCACCAAGAAGGGCCAGGGCTACAAGCTGGCCGAGG
>JAZJYT010000044.1:0-94316 GCA_040390235.1 Pseudomonadota bacterium
CCGGCGCTGGCACCACCATCGGTGACCTGTCGGGCACGGGTGCCGGCAGCGTGGTACTGGGCACCAAGGCACTCACCGCCGGTACCGCGGGCAGCAGCAGCTTCGCGGGCGTCGTCAGCGGCACCGGCAGCCTGGTCAAGCAAGGTGCGGGCGTGCTGACCTTCACCGGCGTCAGTACCTACCAAGGCGGTACCACGGTGAACGGCGGCACCTTGGCGCTGACCGGCACGGGCGTGCTTACCGCTACCGGCGCTCTGGCAGTCAACGTGGGCGGCACCTTCGACATATCCGGTATCACCGCGGCCAATGCCACCATCGGCGACCTGTCGGGCACGGGTGCCGGCAGCGTGGTGCTGGGTAACAAGGCACTCACCGCCGGTACCGTGATCAGCAGCAGTTTTGCGGGCGTCATCTCCGGCACCAACGGCAGCCTGGTAAAGCAGGGCGCGGGCGCGCTCACCCTGACGGGCAGCGACACCTATTCGGGCGCCACCACCGTCGCCGCCGGCAAGCTGCTGGTCAACGGCAGCATTGCCAGTTCGTCCCTGGTGACGGTGCAGACCGGCGCCACCCTGGGCGGCAGTGGCACCACCGGCGCGGTGCACGTGGACAGCGGCGGCACGCTGGCCGCAGGCAACAGCCCCGGCCTGCTGCACACCGGCGACCTAGCCTTGGTGGCCGGCGCCACTTTCGAGGAACAACTGGCCGGCACCACCGCCGGCACCGGCTACGACCAGATCGCGGTCACCGGCACGGTGGACCTGGGCGGCGCCACCCTCAACACCCTGCTGCTCGGCGGTTTCGCGCCGGCGCTCGGCGCCAGCTTCACCCTCATCGACAACGATGCTGCCGACGCCGTCACCGGCACCTTCGCCGGCCTGGCCGAGGGGGCCACCTTGATCCTGGCGGGCACGACCTTCACCATCAGCTACCACGGTGGCGATGGCAACGACGTGGTGCTGGGGGTGTCCGCGGTGCCGCCGTCGCCCCCGGCCCCCTCGCCACCCCCTCCGCCGCCGTCCGCGCCGCCCCTCCTGGGCAATACCGGCGAGGTGTACCGGCTGTATGAAACCGCGCTGCACCGCGCGCCCGAGCGCGCCGGCCTGGACTACTACGTCGGCCTGCTAGCACAGGGCGTTCCGGCCCCGCTGGTGGCGGGCGGTTTCCTGGGCGGCAGCGAGTACCTGGGGTTGTACGGCAGCACCGGCGATGCCGCCTTCGTCACCCAGCTCTACGCCAACGCCTTCGGGCGGGTGCCCGACACCGGCGGCCTGGCCTACCAGCTGGCCATGCTGGCCGACCATCCGGGGCTGGAGGGCCGCGAACTGGTGCTGCTGGGTGTCTCGCAGTCGCCCGAGGCGCAGGTCAAGCTGGTGGGTACGTTGCTGCTGGACGGGACGCCGATAGCCGGCTAGAACCGACCGCGTCCGGGCGCGGCACCAGAAACGTGAGCTCGGTGGGGCGCATGGATAAGGAACTGCTCACGTTTACGGACTGCTCCCGAGATCGGTGCAAGGCCGCCCACCCAGGTGCGGGGCGCTGGGCCTGCGCGGCGAGCGGCAGCTCAGCTCGCTATCTGCACATACCCCCCGCCGGCATCGCCTGGTCCCACGGTGAAGGTGTGCACGCCCATGATCTTCACGATGGTGGTGTCGGACCCTCCGATCAAGCCGTTGCTGCCGGCGATGGATTCGGCCAGGTAGGTGTTGCCGTTGAACGCGGCATAGGCCAGGCCGTGGGGACCCAGGTTGCCCACAGCAGTAGGGCTGAGGCCGGCAAAGGTCGCCTGATACTCGGCCGAGCCGCTGAAGGCGTTGGCGATGGCTGCGGTGCTGCCACCGCTGCGGCTGGCCTGGTCCGCCCAGTTGGCCAGTCCTGCTGGGTCCCGCCGGGCGGTTGAAGTACGCGATGTAAAGCTTCTAGATATCGTCGGCGAGGGCCATGGATCGTTCCGAAGGATCGGGGCGGGGAGAGCCCCAATGTAAGCGGTCGGACTGGCGCGTGGGCGCATGGCCCGTTTCCCCATGGTTAGCCCCCGTGCATTCGTTGCACAGTGGGCTGCATCAGGCAATCATGTCTTCGCCCCGGTAGACCTCCCGGCGCTCGGCGACAGGCCGCAGATCGGTGCGCAGGCGCCGCTTTGAGCCGGCAGGCGCCCGCGCTGGCGTTCCAGGCGTCACTCGCCCTTGATGCCCAGTGCGCGGATGGTCTTGCTCCAATGCGCAATGTCCCTGGTGACGATGGCCGCAAATTGCTTCTGCGACATGGCCTGCACTTCCAGCCCCTGCTGGCCCAGTGTCTTGACGACCTCGGGATCGGACAGCACCTTGTTGATGGCCGTGTGCAGCCGGTCGACCACCGCGGGCGGCACGCCGGCCGGCGCGAAGAAGCCGTACCAGGGTGCGTACTCGAAGCCCTTCACCCCGCCCTCTTCCAGCGTGGGCAGTTGGGGCAGCGCGGGCGTGCGCCTGGCACCCGACGTGGCGATGGCCTTGAGCTTGCCGGCCTGGATGAAGGGCATGACCGCCGGGATGGTGAGCAGCATGGCCTGGATCTGGCCGGACATCAGGTCGGTGATCGCCGGGCCGGAGCCCTTGTAGGGCACGTGCTGCAGCTTCACGCCGGTGCTGCTCTGCAGCACCTCCATCGGAAGGTGGCCCGCACTGCCCAGGCCGCCGGAGCCGTAGTTGATGGTGCCGGGGTTCTTGCGCGCCAGCGCCAGGAACTCGGCCACCGTGGACACCGGCAGCGAGTTGGTCACCACCAGCACGTTGGGTGTGGCACCCACATAGGCCAGCGGCATCACGTCGCGCGCGGTGTTGAAGGGCAGGTTGTCGTAGAGCGAGGCATTGAAGGCCAGGCCCACGTGGTGCACCATCAGCGTATAGCCGTCCGGCGCGGCGCGCGCCAGCATGCCGGTGGCGATGCTGCCGCCGGCCCCGCCCCGGTTGTCGACGATGAAGCTCTGGCCCAGTTCCTGGGTGAGCTTCTGGCCGACGATGCGGGCCACGATGTCGACCGTACCGCCGGCCGCGAACGGGGCGATCACGGTAACCGGCCGGCTGGGGTATTCGGCTGCCTGCACGCCGCATGCGGCGGTCAGGCCCAGCGCTGCAAGCGCATGGCGTCGGGTGATCACGGTGCGTCTCCTGTGGGGGCCGCCACGGCGTAGCGGGCCATTTTTTCTTCGTCGAGGGTCACACCCAGCCCGGGTCCGCCGGGCAAGGCCAGTTCGCCATGGGTGAGGTCCAGCTTGTGGGTCACGATGTCGTCGGCGGTCTTCAGCGGGCCCACGCATTCCAGCCCGGGCAACACGGCGCTGCTGGTGCTGGCGAGCATGATCTCGGCCACGGTGTTCACCCCCAGGCCGAAGCCGTGGCCGATCACCACCTTCATGCCGGCGGCGGCGGCCGTTTCCAGCATGCGCCGGCAGGTGAGGAAGCCTCCCTGCTTCATCACCTTGAGCTTGACGATGTCCGCGCAGCCCGCGCGGATCACGGCCACCAGGCTGGCATGGTCGGTGATGGACTCGTCCGCCATCACCGGAATGCCGATGGCCTGCCGCACGCGCGCCATGCCGGCCAGGTCGTCATCCGCCACCGGCTGCTCCAGCAGCTGCATGTCGAACGGCTCCAGCAGGCGGCCCAGGGCGATGGCGTCTTCCACGCTGTAGCCGGCATTGGCGTCGGCCCGCAGCGCCATGGTCGGGCCCACGGCCTCGCGCACGGCCATCAGCCGGTCGCGGTCTGCCGCGATGCCACCGCCCACCTTGACCTTGGCCGAGCGAAAGCCCAGGTCGAACCACTTGCGGGCCTCGGCCGCGGCCTCGTCGGGCGGCAGGATACCGATCCACGCGTTGAAGCGCACGGTGTCCACCACCGCGCCGCCCAGGTACTGGTGGACCGGCATATCCAGCCGGCGTGAGAGCAGGTCCACGCAGGCCATTTCCATGGCGGCCTTGGCGTCCAGGTAACCCGGCAGCCGGGCGTCCATCGCCGCCGAGAGGCGGTGCAGGTTGCCGGCGTCCAGGCCTTGCAGCAGGGGAGCCAGGTGGGTGCGCATCGCTGCCAGCGATTGGTCGATGGTCTCCACCGAGTAGCCGGGCGAGGGGTCGATGTTGCCCAGGCCCACCGAGCCGTCTTCGGCGGTGATGCGCACGATGGCGCTCTTCTGCACCGTCTTGTTGATGTAGGCGTTACGAAAGCCCGGGCCGACCAGCGGCACCGCAACCCCGAAGACCTCTACGCGGCGAATAGGCAGTGAAGGGCCTTGCATCGGCATCATGCCCCCTGCGCCGCCGTCACCGGCGTGCCCTCGATCTGCGTGCGGTGCATCACGCGGCGGGCATCGGGGTCGAAAGAGTCCCGGCGGTGCAGGGTGCAGCGGTTGTCCCACATGATCAGGTCGTGCGGCTGCCAGACCTGGCGCATCGTCAGCTCGGGCTGGGTGGCGTGGGCCCAGAGTTCGTCCAGCAGCGCGTCGCTTTCGGCCAGTTCCATGCCCACGATGGCGCTGTTGCGGCGCCGGCCCAGGAAGAGCGCCGGGCGGCCCGTGTCCGGGTGCTCGATGACCAGCGGGTGGCGGGCGCCCGGTGCTTCACGCGGGTCGGTCACCTCCTTCATGCCCTTGCGCATCATCCCGGCGCTGTTGTAGGTGGCATCGTGCACCGCGCTGCGGCCCTTGATGCGGGCCTTGAGTTCCGGGCTCAGGGTTTCATAGGCCAGGTACTGGTTGGACCAGAAGGTGTCGCCGCCGCTGGGCGGAATCTCCAGCGCATGCAGCATCGCTCCGCGCGGCGGGCTCTCGACATAGGTCATGTCGCAGTGCCACACCGCTTCGCCGTCGCCCAGGTTGCCGATGGGCGCGCCGCCCACCTTGACGTTGGAGATGACGTTGATCTCCAGGAACTCGGGCAGGAAGGGCTTGCCGTAGGGGTTGGGGCCCGGCGGGTCCAGCTTGCCGAAATGGCGGGAGAAGGCCAGCAGCTGTGGATCGCTCAAGGCCTGGCCACGAAAGCGCAGCACCAGGTGCTGGCTCCAGGCCTCCTTGAGCGCGGCCGCGGTAGGGGCATCCAGCGGGGCGTGCAGGTCGATGCCGGTCACGTCGGCGCCGAGCGCCGACGCAATCGGGGTAAGGGTGAACGGGGTCATCGCGGGAATCCTTCGGTGGGACAACAAGAAAAGACGCGTTGCAGCTTACCCAGCGTCTGTAATGCTGTAAACGATATAGTTCCTGCATTGGGTGATAACTTAAACCGCATCGCATTCCATGTCCGCCAAGCTTCTTCAACGCCGCCACATCGACGCCCTGGTCGCCATCGGTGAAAACCGTTCGGTCCACAGCGCGGCCCGCAGCCTCGGTATCGCCCAGCCCGCGCTCTCCCGGCTGCTCTCCGAGGCCGAGACCCTGATTGGCGCCCGGCTTTTCGAGCGTTCCAGCCAGGGCAGCCGGCCCACGCCGCAGGGCGAGCTGGTGCTGGCCCGCGCACGTGTGGTGCAGCGCGGCCTGCAGCGGCTGGGCGACGCCCTCGACCAACCCGCGCAGGTGCGGCTGGGGTGCATCGCGAGAGTCATGCACACGCTGGTGCCCCGGCTGCTGGACGGCGCCTTCGACCCGGCCGCCCGGCCTGCCTACCAGGTGCGGCTGGTCGAGTCCAGTTCCACCGGCCTGCTGGAGGCCGCCGTCCGCGGCGAATTGGACTTTGCGGTGCTCAAGCCGCCGGCCGAACTGCCGACGGGCGCCGCCGCGGCCACGCTGCGCATGGAGCCGTTGTACGACGAGCGCACCGTCATCGTCTGCTCCCCGGACAACACGTCGATTCCGTCCGGCCCGGTGGCGCTCTCCCTGCTCGCCCGCCAGGACTGGGTGCTGCCCGAGCCCAACACCGCATCCCGCGCCGCGTTCGACACCTTCTGCGACCAGCACCGGCTGGGCGCCATCCGGCCGGTGACCGAGACCCGGTCTTTCGAGACCAGCCTGGCACTGGTTTCGCACACCCGCTTCGTCTCGGTGGCGCCGGAGTTCATCGCCCGCCGCCAGGCCGCGCTCGGGGCCCTGCGTGTGTTGAAAACCCGCCATGCCCTGCCTTCGAGCCCCGTCACGCTGGCCTACCTGGAGGCCTTGCGCGAAGACCCGGTCCTGGAGGCTTTCCGCTTGCGCCTGCACCGGGTCGCGGTCCAGGTGCGTGCCGAACTGCGCCGGCCAAGTCCCGTCTGACAAAGGGCTCCGGACGGAGCGACCCCGCCGGGGCTTGGGTGATGGACTTCTAGCGGCGCCAGGCATCCATCACGGCACGATCCCGCGCGCGCGCCTGGTGACGATCACCTTGCTGCCGCTATAGTCTCGGTGGCATACACGATGCGGCCCTTGCCCGCATGTTTACCCCGGTACATCGCGGCATCCGACGCTTCGAGCGCACGCTCAGCGCTCCAGCCGCTATCGCTACCGAAGGCGACGCCGATGCAACAACCGACGCTTACGGACTGTCCGTCGGCCAACTTCACTGGCTCCTTGACCGCCGCCATACAGCGCTGGATGATGGGGTCCACGTCGGTCTTGGCATCCATTGCGACAAGCACGATCACGAACTCGTCACCCCCAATGCGGGCTACCAGGTCATGATCGCGTACTTCGCGCTGCATGCGATCTGCGACCTGCCGCAGCACTTCGTCGCCCGCATCGTGGCCGTACTGGTCATTGACGGGCTTGAATCCGTCAAGGTCCATGAAGCAGACCGCCACCTCGTGCCCCTTGCGGCTCGCTTGCGCCAGCGACAGGCGGAGTTGCTCATCGAGCAGCCTGCGGTTGGCCAGCCCCGTGAGTGCATCGTGCAGGGCGATTTCCTGTGCGTGTTGCTCGCTATGTTTGAGGGCGTCGATATTGACGAACATCCACACGGTTTCGTCATCGGTGAGATTCGCTCCGCTAAAGTCGATCCAGGCAAGGTCCCCCGACGCAGTACGCACCCTTACCTCGGTGTGGTATCCGGCGCCCTTGCGCAGTTGGGGATAGCCTTCGCGCCCGATCCGGTCGTAGGTCTCCTCATCGGCGTACAGGATGCGGGTTGAGGCGCCTATGAGTTTTTCTCGCGCGTGGCCGAGGATGCGGGTGGCGGCCTTGTTCACCCACGTGATCTCGCGGTTGCGGGCCCTGAGCATGCCGACCCATTCGCTCTCGATGATGATGTTCTGCTGGCGGGCCAATTGGGCGGCATAGCGGAGCGAGTCGAATGCGCTCCGGTGCAATCGGTGGCCGTACAGCGAGCCCATGGTGATGAGCAGTATGACGACCGCCGTGAAGCTCCATTGGCGGATGGCCTCGACCCTCAGGGGCGCGAGGAATTGCGCGGTATCCAGGCCTGCCAAAAGGATCAATGGATATCCAGGTACGCGTCGGTAGGCATTGACGCGCTCGATGCCGTCAAGCGCCGTCCGGGTCGTGTAGTGCCCCTCGTCGGGCGACGTTTTCAGCGCGGCGCGCAGGTCGGCCGAAATGGTGTTGGTGCCCAGGCCATTGGTCGACTGCGGATCGCTGGCGGAATAACGCGCCACCAGATTCAGCGCGTCTGAGCGCAGGGAGATAGCCCCGGCATCTCCGAGTGCGAGCGGTCTGAAGTTTTCCGTCAGGCGGCGGGAAGTGATGACGGCAAAAAGGACACCCCTTGCCGAGCTATCGGGCGCGTCGAGTCTGCGCGCCAGCACGACGTACCATTCACCGAGCGCCTTGCTCAGCATAGGCTCCGACAATACGGATCCGTCGGTCTGCATGGCTTCTCGGAAAAAGTCCTCACCGGCGATCATCGGTGAATTGCCGTGCATGTATTCGGATGAGACGATGCCATGGGCGTCTGCGTAACTTATCGCCGCCACGGACGGCACCAGCGCACGCTGTACCTTCGTCGCCGCCATGATCCGGGCCGGATCGGGCTCGGAGTCAGGCGCTCCCTCCGCATAGGCGCTGCTGGCAATGCTCTTCAGCGCATGGTCCACCAGGCGCAGGTCCGACGCGATCTCCACGCTCAGGCTGTGAGCGATGTTGTCGGCCGTCTCCTGTGCCTGCAACACATCCGCGCCGCGCGCGGCCCTCAGCGTGAAATAGGTGGCAAGGCAGAGGGAGAGTGCCACTACGCAGTTGCCGGCAAGGAGCAGCACTCCCCAGCGGGCCGGTGCCATTCTTTCAATGCTTGCGATCCGTTCCAAGGGCATCTACTCCTGTCACGGTTTCACGTTTGTCGTGTTGTCTTGCGGACATCTTACCCGGGCCATCGCTCTGTGATAAAGCTGCACGAGACAGGGTCACTCGGGTATCCCGGCAGCTTATTTATCTTTGGGCCCGCTTTCCCGTGCATGCCGCGGGAAGCTCCGGTTGACGTGACCCGCGTCCCTGGATTAGTCTCGAAGCCTGGATTGTTAACAATCTGAATTTGAACAACAGGAAGGCCAGTCGCCCATGGGCAAGCGTGTGGAAGTCATGTCGGAAGTGACCGGCAACGTGTGGAAGGTGCTGGCGGTGGACGGCCAGCGCGTGGCGGAGGGGGACGCACTCGTCATCGTCGAGTCCATGAAGATGGAGATCCCGGTGGAAGCACCCTGCGCGGGCACGGTGCGCCAGCTGTCCTGCGCCGAAGGGCAGCCGGTGGCCGAGGGCGAGGTTGTCGCGGTCATCGAGGCCGATTGATGGGCGTGCCCGCACCCACCCGGGGCCCGCGGCGCGGCGCCAGGTCCGAGGGCGAGGCGCTGTACCAGCGCTGGGAAGGCGCGGTGACGTTCCGCCTGTTCGCCGACGGCAGCCAGCCGACGCTGACCGTGTCCGAGCAGATCGCCGCGGCCATTGGCGAGCGCATCATCTCCGGCGCCCTGGCGCCACGCGAACGTATTCTTGAGCAGGAGCTCGCCGTCGAATTCAGTGTCAGCCGCGGCCCGGTGCGCGATGCCATCCGGCTGCTGGAGCGTGAAGGGCTGGTCACGGTACTGCCGCGCCGGGGAGCCTTGGTCACCGACCTGTCGGCCGACGAGGTGCGGGAGATTTTCGAGATCCGCGCCGGCCTGCTGGAAATCGTGGCCCGCAAGGTGGCCGCCGCGCGCGACCCCCAGCTGATGGCGCTGCTGCAGGCCGGTGCCGCACGCCTCGACCGCCTGGCCGCCATGCCCGACGACCAGGGTGCCTATGCGGAAACCTCCTACCGCCTGTCCATCCTGTCGGTGCGCGCCTGCGGCAACCAGCGTCTGGCCCGGATGCTGGAGGCGCTCAGCCTGCAGACCCTGCGCTACGCCAAGCTGAGCCTGGCCAGCAGCAGCCGGCGCCGGCAATCGGCGCGCATCTGGGCCGAAGCCCTGGCGGCACTGGAGCAGGGCGATGCGGAGGGCTACGTGCGCCTGGCCCGGCGCCGGGTGCAGGAGTCCGGCGTCGAGGCCGTGCGCCTGCTGGACCCCGCCACGCCGGCCAAGGCCGCGGAGCATTCCCGGCCACGCAAGGAACTGGCATGAGCGCCGCGTCTTCCATGCCCCATGCCACCGTGTCCGCGGGCGGCGCCCAGGGGCCGCTGAAGGGGCTGACCGTGGTGGAGCTCTGCTCGACCATCGCCGGCCCCGCCTGCGCCCGCATGATGGCCGACTTCGGTGCCGAGGTGGTCAAGATCGAACCGCCGCAGGGCGATGCGGTGCGCCAGATGGGCCGGCACGACGGCGACGTGTCGCTGTATGCCGCGGCCATCCTGCGCGGCAAGAAGTCGGTGGCGATCGACCTCAAGCAGGAGGAGGGCCGCAGGCTCGCGTTCGAGATCATCCGTGGCGCCGACATCCTGGTCGAGAACAACCGCCCGGGGGTCATGGAACGCCTGGGCCTGGGCTACGACGCGCTGTCGGCCGCCAACCCGGGCCTGGTGATGGTGCGCATCTCGGGCTACGGCCAGGACGGCCCCTATGCCGAACGCCCCGGCTACGGCGCCATCTGCGAGGCGGTCGGCGGCGTGCGCCACATGACCGGCGACCCCGACCGGCCGCCGGCCCGCGTGGCCCTGGCCACCACCGACTACCTCACCGCCACCTACGCCGCCTTCGGCGCCATGATGGCCATCGTCGAGCGTTTCCGCACCGGCCTCGGCCAGGTGGTGGACGTGGCCCTGTACGAAACCGCCTTCTCGCAGATGGAGCCCTATGTGCCGGCCTACGAGAAGCTCGGCTACGTGCCGGCACGTGTCGGGCCCAACCTGCCGTCCATGGCCCCCAACAGCCTGTACCCGACACGCGACGGCAGCTGGATGCTGATCGCGGCCAACAGCAACCCGACCTTCGAGCGGCTGGTCGGCGCCATGGGCCAGCCCGGGCTGCTTACCGACCCGCGTTTTTCGGACATCCGCATCCGCGGCACGCCCGACAGCATGCGGGCCATCGACGCGCTGGTGGCCGACTGGACCCGCACCCTCGATACCGCCGCGCTGGAGCTGCTGCTGCAGCAGGCCGAGGTGCCGTCGTCGCGCATCTACACCATTGCCGACATCTACCGCGACCCGCACTACGCCGCGCGCGACATGCTGGTGCGGGTGCCGCACCCGGTGCTCGGCCACACCACCCAGGCCGGTGTGGTGCCCAAGCTGTCGGCCACGCCGGGCGGCATCCGCCACACCGGTCCCGAGACGGGGGCCGACACCATCGAGGTGCTGCGGAAGCTGGGCCTGGACGAGGCGGAAATCGCCGGGCTGCTGGCCCGCAAGACGGTGTTGGCGGCCTAGGCCGCCCTTGTTGAAAGAGCGCATGCAGACCACCGACAACGGCAGCCCCGTCGCTGCCCCCGCCGCCCCGGCCGCCAACGATGGTGAATGGGCCGCCGAGCTGGCCGAACTCGCCCTGCGGCGCGAACAGGCCAGTGCCATGGGTGGGCCGGAGGCGCTGGCCAAATTCAAGGCGCGTGGCCGCCTGAACGTGCGTGAACGGCTGGCAGCGCTGTTCGATGCCGGCAGCTTCCGCGAACTCGGCCGCATCACCGGCAAGGGCCGCTACGACCCCGAGGGGCATTTCATCGAACTCTCGCCGGTCAATGCGGTCATCGGCAGCGGCCACATCGAGGGCCGCAAGGTGGCCGTATCGGCCGACGACTACACCCTGCGCGCCGGTTCGTCCGAGGCCACCATCTCCGACAAGTGGATCTATGCCGAGCGCATGGCGCTGGAGATGCGTATGCCGCTGGTGCGGCTGGTCGACACCGCCGGCGGCAGCGTCAAGCTGCTGGAGCAGAGCGGCCACAGCAAGATTCCGGGCTACCCCCACTGGCCGGTGGTCGACCTGCTGGCGGCCGTGCCGGTGGTCGGCGTGGCCCTGGGGGCGTGCGCCGGGCTGGGGGCCATCAAGGTGCTGATGTCGCACTTCTCGGTCATGGTGCGCGACCAGGCGCAGGTCTTCGCCGCCGGCCCGCCGGTGGTCAAGCAGGCCTACGGCATCGACATCGACAAGAACGACCTGGGCGGCTGGAAGGTGCACCGCCGCAGCGCGCTGGTGCACAACGAGGCCGAGAGCGAGGCGGACGCCTTCGCGCAGGTGCGGCGTTTCCTGTCCTACCTGCCGCGCAACGCGGCGCAGTACGCCGCGCGCGGCCCCAGCACCGACGATGCCAACCGCGCCGACGACTGGCTGAAGAACGCCATACCGCGCGACCGCCGCAAGGTCTACGACCCGCGCAAGATCGTCGCCTCGCTGTTCGACGCGGGCTCGGTGTTCGAGATCGGCCGCTACCAGGGCGGCTCGGTCATCACCGCGCTGGCGCGGCTCGACGGTTATCCGGTGGGGGTGATGTGCAGCGACCCGCGGATATCCGGCGGGGCGATGACCACCACCTCGGCCTGGAAGATCGAACGCCACGCCAAGCTCTGCGACACCTTCGGCCTGCCCATCGTCAACCTGGTGGACCAGCCCGGCAACGCCACCGGTCCCGAGGCGGAGCTTTCCGGCACCCTGCTGGGCGCCGTGCGGGTGCTCACCACACTCGAAGGCCTGCAGGTGCCCTGGATGTCCGTCATCCTGCGGCGCGCCTTCGGCATGGCCGGCGGGCTGCATGCGCCCAAGCACTTCCCGCAGCTCAACCACCGCTTCGCCTGGCCGTCGGCACGCTGGGGCTCCATTCCGGTGGAGGGCGGCGTGAGCGCGGCCTACCGAAAGGAGATCGCCGAGGCTGCCGACCCGCAGGCGCACCAGGCCGAGCTGGAGGCCTACTACAACCGCATCGGCTCGCCGTTCCGTACCGCGGAGAAGTTCGGCATCCTCGACATCATCGACCCGCGCGAGACCCGCGGTGTGCTCTGCGACTGGATCGGGGACGCCTGGGAGGCCATGCTGGCCCGGCGCCGCCCAGGAGGTGCCGGCACCGGCTGAGCGCCGCCGGCCGCAGGCCCGTGCCGGCCCTCTGCCGGTACCACCCGCCGCGGCACAGACCGTGGCGCCGAGAGATAAGGAGACAAGATGACCTTCTTCCCCCGCAGACCCCTGCGCCTGGCCGCCGCCATCGGCGTGGCCGCCTGCTGTTTCGCCTACCTGGGCACGGCGGCCGCGCAGGCCTGGCAGCCCAGCCATGCCGTGGAGTTCGTGGTGCCTTCCGGTCCGGGCGCGGCGCTCGATGCCGCGGCGCGGCAACTGACCAACACACTCGAACGCAACAAGCTGGTCAGCCAGCCGATGGTGGTGTCCAACCGCAGCGGCGGCGCGGGGGCCATCGCGCTCCAGGCGCTGCAGCAGCACCCGGGCGACGGACACTGGCTGTCCACCTTCACCAGCGGCATGATCAACGCCCGGGCCATCGGCGGTGTCGCCACCACCTATGTGGACATGACACCGCTGGCGGTGCTGTTCGAGGAGTCGATCGTGGTGGCCGTGCGGGCCGACTCGCCGCTGCACAACGCGCGCGACCTGGTGGCCCGGCTCAAGGCCGACCCTACCTCGCTGTCGATCGGCGTGGCCACCGCCGTCGGCAACCACATCCATGCCGGCGTCGCCAAGCCGCTCAAGGTGGCGGGCGTGGACATCGCGAAGCTCTCGGTCATTCCCTTCAAGTCGTCGGCGGAATCAATGACGGCGCTGCTCGGCGGGCACCTCGACGCGGTGGCCGCCTCCACGCCGAACGTGATCGCGCAGATGCAGGCCGGCCGCATCCGGGTGCTGGCCGTGGCCACCGCCGAGCGGCTGCCGGGCGCCCTGGCGTCCGTTCCCACCTGGACCGAACAGGGTGTGCCCGCGGTCTATTCGTCGGTGCAGGGTGTGCTCGGCCCGCGGGACCTGCCGCCCGAGCAGGTGAGGTTCTGGGAGAACGCGTTGCGTGCGGCCACCGAAACGCCCGAATGGAAGGCATTTCTCGCCAGCCAGAACTGGCGGCCGATGTTCATGGGTTCGGAGGAAATGGCCCGCTACATGCAGGCCGAATACACCTCCACCAAGGCCCTGATCGACGACCTGCAACTCAAGCGCAACTGACAACCGAGGAACCCATCCGATGAGCTGGAGAGAAGAAGCCGACGAAATCCACCGCCGCCGCGTGCTGGCGGAAGCCTGCGGTGGCCCCGCCGCGGTCGACAGGCACCATGCCGCGGGCAAGCTGACGGTGCGTGAACGTATCGGCCGCCTGCTCGACCAGCGTTCGTTCCGCGAAGTCGGCAAGCTGGCCGGCAAGGCCGTCTATACCGACGGCAAGCTGACCGGCTTCGAACCCGCGCCCTACGTCATGGGCCTGGGTGCGATCGAGGGCCGCGCCGTCGCCGTGGGCGGGGAGGACTACACCATCCGCGCGGGCACCGGTTTCGGCAGCGACCGCCGCAAGGGCGGGCAGGGCGGTTTTGTGGAAGACCTGGCCTACGAGTACCGCATACCGCTGGTGAACCTGATCGACGGCACGGGCGGTTCGGTCAACACGGTCAAACGCAAGGGTTATTCGGTCACGCCCGGCTACGGCATGGACGGTTTCGAACGTTCGGCTTCGCTGCTGGGCATCGTGCCGGTGGTGAGTGCGGTGATGGGCACGGTGGCCGGCGGCCCGGCGGGCCGGGCGCTGATGGCGCACTGGACCATCATGGTGCGCGACACCAGCCAGATCTTCGCCGCCGGCCCGCCGGTGGTGGAGCGGGCCTTCGGCGCCAAGCTGCACAAGAACGAGCTGGGCGGCGCGAAGATCGCGGCCGACACCGCCGGCACCATCGACAACGTGGCGGCAGACGAGGACGACTGCCTGCGGCAGATCCGCCGTTTCCTGTCGTACATGCCGCAGAACGCGTGGGAGCTGCCGCCTTCGGTGGCCCCCACCGACCGGGCCGACCGCTGCGAGGACGCGCTGGTCGACATCGTGCCGCGCTCCGATCGGCAGGCCTACAACATGAAGAAGCTGATCGCCATGGTGGCCGACCAGGAGTCGGTGTTCGAGATCCAGCCCGGCTTCGGCCGCGCGGTCATCACCGCGCTGGCGCGCATGAACGGGCACGTGGTCGGCATCGTGGCCAACAATCCGATGTTCGGCGGCATCGTGGACGTGAAGGCGGCACGCAAGCAGACGCACTTCATCGAGCTGTGCGATTCGTTCAATATACCGCTAGTGTTTTTCGTGGACGTGCCGGGCCTGCTGATCGGCGTGGATTCGGAATCCGACGCGATCATGCGTTTCGGCATCCAGCAGCGTTATGCGCTGGCCCAGGCCACCGTGCCGATCTATACCGTGATCGTGCGCAAGTGTTTCGGTGTGGCCGGCGGCAGCGTGATCGACCGGGGCGGGCTCAACTTCAAGATCGCCTGGCCCTCGGCCAGCTGGGGTTCGCTGCCGATCGAGGGCGGGGTCAAGGCCGCCTACCGCAAGGAGATCGCCGAGGCCGCCGACCCCCAGGCCCGCGAGGCCGAGATCGAGGCCGAACTGCGCGCACTGTCGTCCCCCTTCCGCACCGCCGAGGCCTTCGCGGTGGAAGACCTGATCGACCCGCGTGAAACCCGGCCCTACCTGTGCCAGTTCATCGACGCCGCGCAGAGCCGGCTGCGCACGCAGGTCGGCCCCAAGGCGCGCACCGGCGTGCGCCCCTGACGCGTTCCATCCACACCCCCCAGGAGACGGACATGGCACAGCACGATACCCAGGTGGACAGCGAACCCGGCGACCCGCAGCGGCGCCGCATCGGCGGCATGCTCGCCGTATGGGGCGGCATGGCATTGGCGGGCGGCCTGCCGGGGCCGGCGTTCGCTGCGCCCTGGCGGCCCGAGCAGAACGTGGAGATGGTGGTGCCGGCCGGGGCCGGCGGGGCGCTCGACCAGTCCGCCCGGACCATGAAGCAGTACTACGACGAGAGCGGCGTGGCGCCCCCGGGCAAGACCTTCATCATCAGCAACAAGTCGGGCGGCAACGGCAAGATCGCCTTCGAGGTGCTGCTGCAGCACCCGGGGGACGCGCATTACCTGTCGCTCAACACCCACGGCTACATCACCAGCTACCTGGCCGGCGCGCTCGACGTGCTGCCGCACCGCGACTTCACCACCATTGCGGTGCTGCAGGACGAGTTCGTGGTGCTGGCGGTGCGGGCCGATTCGCCCATCAAGGACGCACGCGGCCTGCTCGATGCGCTCAAGCGCGACCCCACCAGCCAGCGTATGGGGGTGGCGACCAGCATCGGCAACCACATCCACGTCGGTGCCGCCAAGGCGCTGAAGGCAGGCGGGGTGGACATCTCCAAGCTCGTGGTGGCGCCCTTCAAGTCCTCGTCGGACTCCATGGTGGCGCTGGTGGGCGGCCACCTGGAGATGGTGGCCGCCACCACCCCCAACGTCATCGGCATGATGCAGGCCGGCAAGATCCGCGTGCTGGCGGTGGGCTCCGACAAGCGCCTGGGCGGCGCCTTCGCCGGCGTGCCCACCTGGCGCGAAAGCGGGGTGGACTCGGTCTTCAGTTCCGCGCTGGGGGTGCTGGCACCCAAGGGCATCACGGCCGAGCAGGTGCTGTTCTGGGAGAACGTCTGCCGCCAGATGGTCCAGAGCCAGGAGTGGAAGAACCTGGTGGAGCGCAACCAGAGCCGCTCCCACTTCATGCCGCACGACCAGGCGACCGCCTACTACGAGGAAGAGTACCAGTCGATGCGCGGCATCATGGCCGAGCTGGGCCTGCTGAAGGTGAAGTCCTGATGGCGGAGCATACGGAAACGGCAACACCCACCCCGCGCGCGCAGGCACCGGGGCCGCTGGCCGGCTACAAGGCGCTGGAGCTGTGCTCCACCGTGGCGGGCCCGGCCTGCGCCCGGCTGCTGGCGGACTTCGGCGCCGACGTCATCAAGGTCGAGCCACCGGCCGGCGACCCGCTGCGCAGCATGGGCAAACACGCGGGCGAGGTATCGCTCTACGCCGCCACCATCCTGCGCAACAAACGCGCCATCACTATCGACCTGAAAAAGCCCGACGGCCTGCGGCTGGTGCGCGCGCTGGCGCTCCAGTCGGACCTGCTGGTGGAGAACTACCGCCCCGGTGTCATGGAGCGGCTGGGGCTGGGCTACGAAGAATTGTCGCGTGAGAACCCGGGGCTGGTGATGGTGCGTATCTCCGGCTACGGCCAGTCGGGGCCGTACCGCGAACGGCCGGGGTATGGTGCCATCTGCGAGGCCATGGCCGGGGTGCGCCACCTCACCGGCGACCCCGACCGGCCGCCGGCGCGTGTGGCCCTGGCCACCACCGATTACCTGACCTCGGTCTATGCCGCCTTCGGCGCTGTCACGGCGCTGCTGGCGCGCAGCAAGACCGGCCGCGGCCAGGTGGTGGACGCGGCGCTGTACGAGGCCGCGTTCGCCCAGATGGAGGTGTATGTGCCAGCGTTCGAGACCACCGGTTTTGTGCCCAACCGGGTCGGGCCCAACCTGCCCAACATGGCGCCCAACAGCCTGTACCCCACGCGGGACGGTGCTTATGTGCTGATCGCCGCCAACAGCGACGCCACCTTCAAGCGCCTGATCGCGGTGATGGGTCAGCCCGAACTCATCGACGACCCGCTGATGTGCAACATCCGCCTGCGCGGCCAGAACATTCCGTACTGCAACAGCGTGGTGGCGGCCTGGACGCAGTTGCATGATGGCGATGCGATCGAGCGCATGCTGCTGGACGCGGGGGTGCCGGTCTCACGGGTCTACACCATGCCCGACATCTTTTCCGATCCGCACTTCGCCGCGCGCGGCATGCTGGCGCGTGTACCGCACCCGCAACTGGGCGAACTGGTGCATCCGGGCGTGGTGCCGCGGCTGTCCGACACGCCGGGCAGCATCCGGCACAGCGGCCCCGACCTGGGCCAGGACACCCGGGCGGTGCTGGCCGAGGAACTGGGCCTGTCGACGGCGGAGATCGATGACCTGGTTGCGCGTGAAGTGGTCTTCACCACCAAGGCGCCTGCCGCTGCCACACCCTGAAACGGACGAACACAGCCATGTTCCACAAAGTACTCGTTGCCAACCGCGGTGCCGTCGCCGCCCGTGTCTTGCGTGCCTTGAAAAAACTCGGTATCCGCAGTGTCGCGGTCTATTCGGAGGCGGACCGTGAACTGCCGTACCTGGCCCTGGCCGATGAAACCTACGAGATCGGCCCGCCGCCCGCCGCCGCGAGTTACCTCGACCAGGACCGGCTGCTGGCGGTGCTGCGCGACAGTGGTGCCGACGGGGTGCACCCGGGTTACGGTTTCCTGTCGGAGAACGCGGCCTTCGCACAAAAGGTCGAGGCCGCGGGCGTGGGTTTCATCGGCCCCAGCCCCCAGTGGATTGCCGCGATGGGCCACAAGACCCGGGCCCGCGAGCTGATGGCCCGGCATGGCATGCCGATGGGCGCCAGTTCGGACCTGCTGGGCGACGACGCGGCGGCCAACGCAGCGGCGGCCGCGCGTATCGGTTACCCGGTACTCGTCAAGCCGGCCGGCGGCGGCGGCGGCATCGGCATGGTGGCGGCGCACGATGCCACGCAGTTGAGCAAGGCGCTGGAGCAGGCGCGGTCGGCCGCGTCGCGCAGCTTCGGCAATGCCGAGCTGTACCTCGAGCGGCTGGTCGAGCGGCCGCGCCATGTCGAGTTCCAGATCCTGGCCGACCGCCACGGCAATGTGCGCCACCTGTTCGAGCGCGATTGCTCGGTGCAGCGGCGCCACCAGAAGGTGGTGGAGGAGGCTGTTGCGCCGGGCATTGAGCGCAGCGTGGTCGATGCGGCCGCCGAACGGATCACCGAGGTGCTGCGTACCCTGCGCTACGACGTGATCGGAACCGTGGAGACGCTGTACGACGGAGCCGGCAACTTCCATTTCCTCGAGATGAATACGCGGCTGCAGGTCGAACATGCGGTGACCGAAGAGGTCACCGGCATCGACCTGGTGGCATCGCAGCTGCGGCTGGCCTGGGGCGACCGGCTGGACGATGTGCTGCCGGACCCGGTGGTGGTGACGGGGCACGCGGTGCAGGCCCGCATCTATGCGGAAGACCCGGTGCGTTTCCTGCCGTCGCCGGGCCTGCTCGAGGTGCTGGAGCTGCCCGGCGGCGAGGGTATCCGGGTGGAAACCGGCTACGCCACCGGCAACCGCATCACCCCCTATTACGACCCGATGATCGCCAAGGTGATCGCCCACGGCCGCGACCGTGCCGATGCGATCGCGCGCCTGGACGCGGCGTTGGCTGCCTGTGTGGTGCGCGGGGTCAAGAACAACATCCCGTTCGTGCGTTCGGTGCTGGCCAGCGAGGCTTTTCGCGCAGGCCGGGTGCACACCGGCCTGGCGGCGGAGGTCCTGCGCGAAACCGCCGCGGCGCCCCGGCCGGCCACCATGGCCTGAGGAACGCACCGGCCCCAGACCACTCGTTCAGTCGAGCTTGATGTTCCGTTCGGTGATGAGTTTGCCCCAGCGTGCCAGTTCCTTGTCCAGGTGCGTGGCGAGCTGTGCAGGGGTCGATCCGATGGCCTCGGCGCCGATGGCGGCGAATTTGGCTTGCGTGTCGGGCTGCTTCATGGCGTCGTTCAGGGCTGCGTTGAGGCGGTTCACCACCGCCGCGGGGGTTTTTGCCGGTGCGAACACCGCGAACCAGGGCGACACCTCGTAGCCAGGCACACCCGCCTCGGCGATGGTCGGCACGTCGGGCAGGGTGCTGGAGCGCTTGGCGGTGGTCACGCCCAGGGCGCGCAGCTTGCCGGCCTTGATGTGCGGGCCGGCGGAGGTGATGCTGTCGAACATCATGTCGACCTGGCCGCCCAGCATGTCGGTGATGGCGGGGCCGCTGCCCTTGTAGGGAACGTGCAGCATGTTCACGCCCGCCAGGGAGGCGAACATCTCGCCGGCCAGGTGGATGGAGGTGCCGTTGCCGGCCGATGCGTAGGTCAGCTTGCCGGGCGCGGCCTTGGCGTGGGCGATCACGTCCTTGACCGACTTCGCGTTGGAGTTGGCCGCATTGACCACCAGCACGTTGGGTACCACCGCCAGCAGGCTGATGGGGGAGAAGTCCTTCACCGGGTCGTAGCTGAGTTTGGCGTACAGCGCCTTGTTGGTCGCCATGCCGATGGAGGTGATCATGATGGTGTAGCCGTCGGCCGGCGACTTGGCCACCGCGTCGGCGCCGATGTTGCCGCCCGCGCCGGGCCGGTTCTCGATCACGAAGGGCTGGCCCAGGGTATGCGAGGCTTTTTCGCCCAGCGTGCGGGCGATCACGTCCATGGCGCCGCCGGGCGGGAAGGGCACGACCCACTTGATGGGACGGTTGGGCCAGGCGGCACCGGCCTGGGCTTGGGCCGCGGCGGGCAGGGCGGCCAGCAGGCTGGCGGTGGCGAGGGCGCCGAGCAGGAATCTCTTGGAGGTGTTCATGGGTTGTCGGTGAAGGTGGTGCAGGGAGCGGAAGGCCTCAGATGGCCGAGGGGTGGCGTGCCAGCGGTGTCACGGCGATGTCCATGTAGGGGAACAGCGGCAGCTCCGACAGCAGGCCATGCAGTTCGTCGTGCGAACCGACGTCGAACACGCTGTAGTTGGCATATTCACCGGCTACCCGCCAGATGTGCGGCCAGCGGCCATCACGCTGCAGGGCCTGCGAATAGTCCTTTTCGCGCTGCTTGAGGGCATCGGTTTGTTCAGCCGGCAGGCCATGGGGGATTCGTACGTCCATGCGGACCAGGTACAGCATTTGTCTATTCCTTGTGTTGTGGGGTGCGGCCGAAGTCCACGTGCACCGGTTCCAGGCCCTGGCGCGCACGGTCGAAGCGGCGCAGGCGTTCTTCGCTGACCTCGACCCCGAAGCCGGGGCCGTCGGGCAGCTGCAGCGCGAAGTCGGACACGGCCATGGGGGTGTCGACGATGTCGTCGACCAGCAGTTGCGGCCCGAACAGTTCGCAGCCATGGTGCGAGCCGCCCAGGGTGGCGAACACGTGCGCCGATGCGGCGCTGCCCAGCGAGGTTTCCAGCATGGTGCCGCCGTACCAGCCGATGTCGGCGGCCTCGGCCACCGCGGCCACGGCGCGGGTGCGCAGCAGGCCGCCGTGTTTGGCGACCTTGAGTGAGAACACGTGGCAGGCGTTCTGCCGCGCCAGCATCATGGCGTCCTGGGGGGAGCACACGGTTTCGTCGGCCATCACCAGGGCGCCTTGCAGCGATGCGGTGAGCTGGCGCAGGGCTTCCACGTTCCATTTGGCGACCGGCTGCTCGACCAGCGACACACCGCTGTCGATCAGCGCCGGCAGGTAGCGGCGGGCGGTGTTGCCGTCCCAGGCCTGGTTCACGTCCACCGTCATGTCGGCGCGGCCGGCCAGGGCGCGGGCGATCTGCGCCACGTGGGCCACGTCGTCGGCCGGGGTGCGGGCACCGATCTTGATCTTGAAGATGCGGTGGCGGCGCGCCTCCAGCATGCGTTCGGCCTCTTCGATGTCGCGGTCGATATCGCCGCTGGCCAGCGTCCAGGCCAGGGGCAGGCTGTCGCGCTGCTTGCCGCCCAGCAGTTGCCAGGCCGGCAGGCCGTGGGTGCGCGCCACCGCGTCGATGAGGGCCATCTCCACCGCGCTCTTGGCGAAATGGTTGCCTTTGCAGGCGGCATCCATACGTTGCAGCAGCTGTGCGGTGCGGCGGCCGTCCTGGCCGGTGACGGCGGGCGCCAGGTAGGCGTCGATGGCGTGCTGGATGCTTTCGGGCGATTCCTCGTTCCACGAGGGGCCGCCGATGGTGGCGGCCTCGCCGAAACCGCAGGCACCGTTGTCCAGCCACACCTGCACCACCACCGGGCTTTGCCGGAAGATGGCGCCGAAGGACAGCTTGTGGGCGCGGATGGTCGGGATGTCGAGAATACGCGCGCTGACCCGCGCCACGGTGAGCGGGGTCGACGACGCAGGCAGGGATGGGGGCACGGACGGAAGGGATTGCATGGTGAAGCCCGCACCTTAGGCCCTTCTTCTATCCAGTTCCAATGGTATATATTGCATCGAACGTTCGATGAAATCGAACGGTAACCGGTATTTGGGAGAAGAACCCATGGAACTGCGGCAGCTTCGGTATTTCCTCCACGTGGCCGAGACCGAGCACCTCACCCAGTCGGCCGAGGCTCTGTACGTGACCCAGTCCACGCTATCGCACGGGCTGCGCCAGCTGGAGGCGGAACTGGGCATGCCGCTGTTCGACCGGCTGGGCCGCGGCCTGCGCCTGTCGCAGGCGGGCGTGGCGTTCCGGGTGCATGCCAGCCGGGCGCTGCAGGAGGTGGAGGCGGGCCGCATGGCACTGGCCGACCTGGCGGGCCTGCAGGCCGGCACGCTGACGGTGGGGGTGATCCCCACCTTCCTCACCCGGTTCGTGCCGGACGCGGTGGCCTCCTTCAGTGCCGACTATCCCAAGGTCCGGGTGTTCGTGCGCGACCTGCGGGGCGGCCCGATCGAGGAACTGCTGATCGCCGGCCAGCTGGACCTGGGTATTTCCTTCCACCCCGCGTCGCGCGAGGAGATCGAGGTCGAGCCGCTGTTCGACGAGCCGCTGCACCTGGTGGTGCACCGCAGCCATCCGCTGGCCCAGCGCCGCAGCCTGCGTATGCAGGCGCTGCGCGACGTGCCGCTGGCCTTGCTGCCGCCCAGCTTCGCCACCCGCCGCATGATCGACGCCGCATTCGCCACCGCCGGCATCGTGCCGCAGGTGCGGGTGGAAATGGAATCGGTCGATGCCTTGCTGCATGCCTGCCGTGGCAGCCTGGCCACCATCGCCGCAGAACATGCGGCCACGCAGGCCGGACCGGACATGCGTGCCATTGTCCTGACCGGACCGCGCACGGTACGCCGTGCCGGTGTGCTGTGGCGCCGGGGCGCTTCGCGCAGCGCCGCGGCCCTGGAATTCGCCGCCCGGCTGCATCCGGCCATTGCCCGCAATAAGCTGCGATAGCCAAGATAGCCTGCGGCAATACCGGTCGGATTTTATTGATAAACCCCTTGTTAATGGGTGGGCCGGATCGCCGTAAAGCCCCCTATTGCCGCTTCTGATAAATTATGGGCAGCACCAAGCCCCCGATTCAATTACCGAATCCCTTTGAAGAAAGCAGCAATGAGCAAGACCTACGCCCAGATTCAGCAGCAAATCGAAACCCTCAAGGAGCAGGCCGAGAAGCTCAAACGCAAGGAAGTCGAAGGCGTGATCGGCCGGATCAAGGAAGCCATCACCGCCTACGGCCTGACCGCCGCCGACCTGGGGCTGGACGGTAGCGCCAGCCGCAACCGCAGCCGCGGGCCGGTCGCCAAACGTGGCCCGAAGCCCGGGCGCAAGGCCAAGACCGCCGGCGTGGTGAAGTTCCGCAACGAGGCCGGCAAGGTCTGGGGTGGCCGCGGCCCCCGCCCGCAGTGGCTGCGCGAAGCACTCGCCACCGGTAAATCGCTGCAGGACTTCGCCGTATAGGTTTTCGCCGCCGCCGGGAATCTCAGGCGGGTTCCGGCGCGCGCAGGCCTGCTTCGAGGAAGGGCACGATGTGTTTCATCGCTGCCTCCAGGTCCTCGGAATTGCATTTTCCGCCTGAGAGAAAGGCCAGCCGGTCGCTTTTCAGCAGGGTATAGGCATTGAGCCCCAGCATGAAGTTGATGCGCCAGTACAGCGTGTCTTCCGACAGTTCGGGCAGGGCCTTGCGGAAGGCCGCTGCATAGGCCGCGGTGGATTCGTTGTAGAGGTCGTTGCGCAGTTCGCGCACCAGGTCCGGCTGCTCGGACGGCATACGCGCATGCATACGCGCGAAGTGCGTGCCGCGGGGGCGCAAGGCCGCGTGCAGCAGCGGGAAGGCGAAGCGCCGGATCAGCTCCTGCAGCGGTATCACCCCGTCGGGCCAGCGTTCGTGCGCTTCGCGCAGCAGTTGCATACGCTCCTCGACGAAGGGCCTGGCGCGGCGGCTGAAGGCTTCGATGAACAACTGCCGCTTGCTGGCAAAGTGGTAGTGCACCGATCCCAGCGTGACGTTGGCGGCGGCGGCGATGTCGCGGGTCGAGGTGGCACCGAAGCCGGATTCGGCGAACAGTTCCTCCGCGACGTCGAGCATGCGGTCGCGGGCCTTGCTCGCGGTTTTTTCAGGGAGGGCGGCGGTCGAAGAAGAAGTTTCCATGGGCATCAGGCGCACTATGCGTTGGACGGCGGGGCCGCGCAAGCCATCCTAGGGTTAAGCAGGAGAAGCCGAAGGCGTGGAGCCCGTCGGCGGCAGGGTGCGGCAGAAGTCCACCAGTGTGTCCATCTCCGAGGATTTGTCGAAAACCGCGTCGGCATGTTCGGCCAGGCAGCGGCTGCGCACCTCGTCGCTGACCATGCTGCTGAGCACCACCACCTTCTGCCACGGCAGCCGGGTGGCGCACCACTGCAGGGCGCCGTAGCCGCTGCCCTGGCGCAGTTGCAGGTCGACGATGGCCAGGTCCCAGCCGCGGTCGTGGGTGGACAGCCAGTGGGTCACGCTGCGTTCGTTGTCGCCGAAGCCGACGATGTCGACCGCGCCGAGGCGCTGCTGCAGCAGCGCCGTCAGCGTCTCGCGCGTCGCTTCGTCGTCTTCGATCAGGTAGATTTTCAGGGGCATGGGTCGTAGGTGTTCCAGGGTGAGCATGCCACAGCGCCCACGTGGCGTCGGCCACTGCCGGCCGGCGCTTCAGTTTTCGACCGACGCGCTCCAGCGGTCGTCCCAGCCGGGCGCGTGCTGCATGTCGCGGCGGTCGCGTTTGGTGGGCCGGCCCTGCTGCCGGGCTTCGGCCGGTTCGGGGGCCAGCCTGCGTTGTTCGGCCGCGCGTTCGCGGGCGGCGATGCTGTCGGCGGTTTCTTCGTAGAGTTTCTGCGCCACCGGGGCCGGTCCGCGCTGGGCGCTCAGCCCGCGGACCACCACGGTGCGTTCCACCGGCCCGTGCCGCAGCACCACGGTGTCGCCCGGGCGCAGCTCGCGCGACGGCTTGGCCGCATGGCCGTTGACCTCGATGCGGCCCTTGCCGATTTCCTCTACGGCCAGGGAGCGGGTCTTGAAAAAACGCGCGCTCCACAACCATTTGTCGAGGCGCAGGGTATCCAGCGGATTCATGGGGAGGATTGTGCCCCCGGCCGCCCACCCCGGCTGTCGGCGGACGCCGCGTCCGCCCGCGGCAGGCGGACCACGGCGTCCAGCCCGCCGCCTGCGCGGTTGTGCAGCGCGATGCTGCCGCCCAGGGCGCCGACGATTTCATGGCAGATGGCCAGCCCCAGGCCAGAGCCACCCGAGGCGGTGCCGGCGGAGAAGGGCTGGAACAGGCGGTCGCGCAGTTCCGCGTCGATGCCGGGGCCCCCGTCGGCCACCGTCAGCACCGCCTGGCCGCCTTCGGTATGCACCCCGACTGCCAGCGCGGTGCCCGGCAGGCTGTGCCGGATGGCGTTGTGCAGCAGGTTGCGCACCAGTTCGCGCAGCATCCAGTCGTGCGCATGGACCGGCGCGGGGCCGGCGGCGATGGAGAATTCCAGGTCCTTGTCGGCGATGAGCGGTGACAGGTCCAGCGCCACCTCCCGTGCGACGGCCGACAGGTCGAGCGGCGGACTGCCGTCTTCCTGGCGGAACTGTTCCACCTTGGCGAGCGACAGCATCTGGTTGGCCAGTGCGGTGGCCCGGTCCACCGTGATGCCGATGTCGCGCAGCGCCTCGGCGTGCGCCACGTCGCCGCGCAGGGCGGACTGCACCTGCACCTTGGCCACCGCCAGCGGTGTGCGCAGCTGGTGGGCGGCATCGCGCACAAACCGTTTCTGGTGCTCCAGCAGCAGCCGCAGGCGCTGCATGAGCTGGTTGGTGGCGTCCACCAGGGGCAGCAGTTCGCGCGGCGCATCCGGCGCGGCGATGGGCCGCAGCTCGCCTTCGGGCCGGGCGCGCAGGTCGCTGCTGAGCCGGCGCACCGGCCGGATGGCGCGCTGTACCACGATGACCACGACCAGGGCGATCACCAGGATCAGGCCGGCCTGGCCGGTCAGGGTGTCGGTGAGGATCTGCCGTGCCAGGGTGCGCCGCAGTTCCAGCGTTTCGGCGACCTGGATCACCGCCATGGCGCGGCCCTGCGGGCTGGCCACTGGCTGCAGCAGCACGGCCACCCGCACGTCGCGGCCGCGGAATTTTTCGTCGTAGAAGTCCACCAGCGCCGCATAGGGCGGCTTGTCGGGGATGTGGCCATGCCAGAAAGGCAGCTCATCGAATCCCGACACCAGCCGGCCGCGCTGGTCGGATACGCGGTAGTACAGGCGGCTCTGGTTGTCGGCCTCGAAGATCTCCAGTGCCGAATAGGGCACGGTGGCGCGCAGCACGGCCGTGTCGTCGTAGCCGGTCACGTCGAGCTGTTCGCTGATGGACTTGGCCGAGGCGAGCAGGGTGCGGTCGTAGGCGGTGCTGACCGCCACCAGCGCCTGGCGGTAGAGGCTGGCGGTGTTGAAGGCGATCAGCAGCACCACCGGCAGCAGGATGCCCAGCAGCAGCTGCCGGCGCAGCGACAGGGGCCGCCGGGTCACCCCTGCGCCTTCAGCAGGTAGCCGAGGCCGCGCAGTGTCATCAGCGCGGCGCCGGTGCCGGCCAGCTTCTTGCGCAGCCGGTAGGCGACGACTTCGATGGCTTCGTAGTGCACCTCGGCCTCGCCCGGAAACACCAGCTCGAACAGCCGCTCCTTGGCCACCGCGTGGCCGGGCTGGGCCATCAGGGCCTGCAGCAGGGCGAGTTCGCGCGGTGTGAGTTCCATGGCCTCGCCGCGGCAGTAGATGGCGCCGCTGTGCTTCTCGTAGCGCAGTGTGCCGGCGCTGATGGCGTCGCCGCCATGGTCCGGTGCGGGCCCCGCGCCGGCCGCCCGCCGGCCCAGCGCACGCAGCCGGGCCTCGAGTTCGTCCAGGTCGAAGGGTTTGGGCAGGTAGTCGTCGGCGCCGGCATTCAGGCCCATCACCCGGTCGCCGATGGTGCCGCGCGCCGTCAGCAGCAGCACCGGGGTTTTCAGGCCGCGCCGCCGCGCGGCGGCCAGCACGTCGAGCCCGTCCATGCCGGGCAGGCCCAGGTCCAGCACCACCACGTCGGGCGGTGTGCCAGCCCAGTGCGCGAGCGCCTCGCGCCCGTCGGCCAGCGCATGCACCTCGATGCCGCGGCGGCCGAGCGAGCGTTCCAGGGTACTGCGCAGCGTGGGATCGTCCTCGACCAGCAAGAGCTTCATGGGCGCCGACCATAGCACCGCCGGCCTCGGGATTTTCCCTAATATGCCGGACAGCCGATTGACAGCCGGCGGGAGCATGATTGCCAGCAGCTTTAGCTTTTCCCTTCTACAACAGCTTCCAAGGAGACCCATCCCATGCGTCGCGATACCTTCCTCAAGTCCATGGCCGCCCTGGCCGCCGCTGGCGGCCTGCCGCTGGCCGCCCATGCCGCGGCGAACGTGAAGATGATGATTCCGGCCAATCCGGGCGGCGGCTGGGACACCACCGGCCGGGCGCTGGGCAAGGCCCTGGTCGACGGCAAGGTGGCCGACACCGTCACCTACGACAACCGCGGCGGCGCCGCCGGCGTGCTGGGCCTGGCGAGCTTCGTCAATGGTTCCAAGGGCGATCCGAACGCGCTGATGGTCATGGGCGCGGTCATGCTGGGCGGCATCATCACCGGCAAGCCGCCGGTGAACCTGTCGCAGGCCACACCCCTGGCCCGCCTGTCGAGCGAATACAACGTGTTCGTGCTGCCGGCCAATTCGCCGCTGAAGACCATGGCCGACGTGGTGGCCCAGCTCAAGAAGGACCCGGGCAGCGTCAAGTGGGGCGGCGGTTCGCGCGGCTCCACCGAACACATCGCCGCGGCCATGATCGCGCAGCACGCGGGTGTGGACCCGGCCAAGATCAACTACGTGGCCTTCCGCGGGGGCGGCGAAGCCACCGCGGCCATCCTGGGTGGCAACGTCACCGTGGGCGGCAGCGGCTACAGCGAGTTCGCCGAGTACATCAGCGTAGGCAAGATGCGCGCCATTGCCGTCACCTCGGGCGAACGCCTGGCCGGCGTCAACGTGCCGACGCTCAAGGAGCAGGGCATTCCGGTCGAGATCGGCAACTGGCGCGGTGTGTATGGTGCCCCCGGCATCACCGCAGCGCAGCGCCAGGCGCTGACCGACATGGTGCTGGCGGCCCTGAAGACGCCGAGCTGGGCCGAGTCGGTCAAGAAGAACGAGTGGACCCCGGCCGTCATGTCCGGCCCGGCCTTCGAGAAGTTCGTGCACGACGACTTCGAAAGCCTGCGCTCCATCATGACCAAGGCCGGCATGGTCTGACCCTACCCGGGTTTTTCCGCCGTACGCCGCGCACCGCGCGGCGTTCTGCCGTTTGTCGCATAACAACACTGCCACGAGGCGCCACACCATGACAACTGTCGAACCTTCCGGCCCGTCCGCGGGAGCCGTCACTTCCTCCGCGTTTTCCCTCTGGCCTCAGACCTTCGTGGGCATCGGCGTGCTGCTGCTCGGCCTGGGGCTGGCGGGCGGCGCCATCGGCATCTCGTCCGAAGCCGGCTATGGCGGCGTCGGGCCCAATTTCTTCCCCTGGGTGTCGGCCATCGCGCTGACGCTGTCGGGCGGCTGGATCATCTGGGAAGCCCGCTCCGGCGGTTTCCGCGAGATGGACGAGCCCTCCGGCGCGCCGCGCGGCTACTGGCCGGGTTTCGTCTGGGTGTCCATCGGCCTGTTGGCCAATGCGGCGCTGATCACCACCATCGGCTTCATCCTGAGCTGTTCGCTGTGCTACCTGCTGGCGGTGCAGGGCCTGCGCCGCGCCAGCGGCCAGCCCTGCAACACGGCGCGGGTCTGGATCACCGATGCCGTCACCGGCCTGCTGATCTCGGCGCCGGTGTTCTGGATGTTCACCAAGTTCCTGGCCATCAACCTGCCGGGCATCACCTCCACCGGCTGGCTCTGACACCATGGACATCCTTCACGCACTCCTGCAGGGTTTCGCCACCGCGATCACCCCTGCCAACCTGCTCTGGGCCCTGGTCGGCTGCGCACTCGGCACCGCTGTCGGCGTGCTGCCCGGCATCGGCCCGGCGGTGGCGGTCGCCATGCTGCTGCCCATCACCGCCAAGGTCGAGGTCACGGCCTCGATGATCTTCTTTGCCGGCATCTACTACGGCGCCATGTACGGCGGCTCCACTACCTCGATCCTGCTCAACACGCCCGGGGAGACGGCGAGTATGGTGACCGCGATGGAGGGCAACAAGATGGCCAAGAGCGGGAGGGCCGGCGCGGCGCTGGCCACCGCGGCCATAGGCTCCTTCGTCGCCGGCACCATCGCCACGGTCATCGTCACGCTGTTCGCGCCCTTCGTGGCCGAATTCGCGGTCAAGCTCGGGCCGCCGGAATACTTCCTGCTGATGCTGCTGGCCTTCACCACCGTGAGTGCGGTGCTCGGCAAAAGCACGCTGCGCGGGCTGACGGCGTTGTTCCTGGGCATCGCGGCCGGCTGTGTGGGCCTGGACCAGATCTCCGGCCAGGGCCGCTACACCGGCGGCATGCCGGAACTGCTCGACGGCATCGAGATCGTCGAGGTCGCGGTCGGCCTGTTCGCGGTGGCCGAGGTGCTGTATGCCGTGATGTACGAGGGCCGTGTGGTCGAGGCGCAGAACAAGCTGAGCCGGGTGCACATGACCCGGTTGGACTGGAAACGCTCCATCCCGGCCTGGCTGCGCGGCACCGCCATCGGCGCGCCTTTCGGCTGCATCCCGGCCGGCGGCACCGAGATACCGACCTTCCTGAGCTATGCGATGGAAAAGAAGCTGGCCAAGGGCGAGAACCGGGCCGAATTCGGCGGCAAGGGCGCCATCGAGGGTGTGGCCGGCCCCGAGGCGGCCAACAACGCCACGGTGACGGCCGCGCTGATCCCGCTGCTGACGCTGGGCATCCCGACCTCGAACACCACCGCCGTGCTGCTGGGCGCCTTCCAGAACTACGGCATCCAGCCCGGTCCGCAGCTGTTCACCAACTCCGCGGCCCTGGTGTGGGCGCTGATCGCCTCGCTCTACATCGGCAACGTGATGCTGCTGGTGCTGAACCTGCCGATGGTCGGCCTGTGGGTCAAGCTGCTGAAGATCCCCAAGCCGCAGCTCTATGCCGGCATCCTGATCTTCGCCACGGTCGGTGCCTACGGCATGCGCCAGAGCGCCTTCGACCTGTTCCTGCTGTATGCCATCGGCGTGCTGGGTGTGGTCATGCGGCGTTTCGACTTCCCCACCGCACCGGTGGTGGTCGGCATGATCCTGGGGCCGCTGGCCGAGGCGCAGCTGCGCAATGCCATGTCGATCGGGGAGGGCAGTGCCATCGTCTTCGTGCAGCGGCCCATGTCGATCGCGCTGATCGTCATCGTGGTCGGTGTGCTGGTGCTGCCGCGGGTGTTTGCGCAGCTGGCCAAACGCAAGGAGGCGCGCCTGCTGGCCTGACGGCCCCGGTTCCCGCCCGACGCCCCGCCGGTGCCGTGTGCACCGGCGGGGCGTTTTCTTTCAGGACGAAAAAACGGCGCCCGGAGGCGCCGCGATCAAGGAGAGGCCGGGGCCTGTCAGGCCGGCAGGGCCCGCATCGCCGGAGAGCCATAGGGCGGCTGTTCGTCTTCATCGGGGTCGAGCTTGAACTCGCCTACGGCCGCCTGCAGCTGCCGGGCCTGGTCCGACAGGGACGTGGCCGCGGCAGCGGCCTGTTCGACCAGTGCGGCGTTCTGCTGCGTGGCCGAGTCCATGTGGGCGATGGCCTGGTTGACGTGTTCGATACCGGTGCTTTGTTCGGCCAGGGCGCCGGAAATCTCACCCAGGATGCCGGTGACCTGTTTCACCGCCTGCATGATGTCCTGCATGGTGGTACCGGCCTGGCCCACCAGCTTGGAGCCGCTGGCGACGTGTTCGACCGAGTCGACGATCAGGCCCTTGATTTCCTTGGCGGCCACGGCGCTGCGCTGCGCCAGGCTGCGCACTTCGCTCGCCACCACCGCGAAACCCCGGCCCTGTTCGCCGGCGCGTGCGGCTTCCACGGCGGCATTCAGCGCCAGGATGTTGGTCTGGAAGGCGATGCCCTCGATCACCTGGATGATGTCGACGATCTTCTTGGAGCTGGTGCTGATGGATTCCATCGTCTGCACCACCTTGCCGACCACCTGCCCGCCCTGCTCGGCGATGTCGGAGGCGTTGGTCGCCAGGCCGCTGGCCGAGCGGGCGCGTTCGGCGTTCTGGCGCACGGTGGCGGTCAGCTCTTCCATGCTGGAAGCGGTTTCCTCCAGCGATGCGGCCTGTTGTTCGGTGCGCTGCGACAGGTCGGTGTTGCCGGCATCGATCTGCTTGGAGGCGATGGCGATGGAGTCGGTGGAGTCCTTGATGCGGGTGACCAGGTCGGTCAGCGTATCTTCCATGGTGCCCAGGGCATTGAGCAGGCGGCCGAATTCGCCGCTGCCGTCGCTGGGAAAGTCCTTGCTCAGGTCGCCGGCGGCCACGGTTTCGGCGATGTAGATCGCGTCGTCGAGCGGGCTGGTGATGCTGCGCGACAGGCTGACCGCCGCCACGATGCCGATGACGGCGGCCACCAGGCCGGCAGCAATGATTTCATTGCGTGTGGAGGAGAAGTCCGCCGCGGACGGGTCGATGTGGGACAGTGCCAGGACGACGACACAGGCCATCAATACCAGCAGAAGCCCGAAGCTCAAGGCAAGCCGGGTACTGATTTTCATATTCGAGAGCACGGTTAAAAGCCTTCCTGTTGCATTGAGTTGCAAGCAATGAACGACTATAGCGCCCGCGGTGCCCTCCCGAAGCGGCGGCTACTCGGGGATTTCCAGTACTGTTCGTACAGTTACGTAGTTTTTGCCGGATTTTTGTGCCGCCACGGCGGCGTATGCACCCAAATTGCCGGCCGTATGCCGTTCAGCATGCCGCTCAGGAGCCGGGATGTGTACGCTGCAGTTCCTTGCGTTTCATGGCCAGGTAGTCGTCCCGCTCGACTTCGTGCAGCTGTTGCGCGTATTGCTCGGTCGCATCGAACCAGGCGGCCAGGCGGTAGCCGGCCTGCTGCGCCGGGGGCTGGGCCAGCGAGGCCAGGTAGGCATCGATGGCGAGGTAGTAACGCATGGTGTTGCGTTCGACCACCCCCCGCACGCCGCCGATGAGGGTGGGTTTGCCGTCGGCCGACGTGCCGGTGGCGGTGAACCCCACCTTGTCCCGCCCCAGGGTCGCGAGGTAGCCCTGCATGGCAAAACGCGCGGCAGTGCCGTAGGCATAGGAGTAGGCCAGGTGGATGAAGGTCTTGCCGCCGGCCGCGGGCGCCGCGTCCAGCGAAATGCGGTAGTCGTGGGTCGACAGCGGCCCCTTGTCGGCACGCAGCCGCACGGCGAGGTAGGTGTCGGTCGCCGCCTCGACGGCATAGCTGAACTGCACCTGCTGCGCCTGTTCCGGCGGCTGGTCGTACTTGCGGCCGACGCTGACGGCCAGGCTGGCCGCGCCACCCGAGGGCTGGACCAGGCACTGCTTGGTGTTGAGGTGCAGCATCAGCACCTCGCACCAGCTCGCCGGCGTCTTCAGCGCGTTGCCTACGGTGGCGAAGGGCTGGTCCACCAGCGCATAGATGTTGCCCCGCAGTTGCTTGTCGCTCTCGGACGATTCCAGCACCAGCGGCCGGCCGAAGGCATTGTGCTGGAGCTGCGGTGCCAGTTCGGACTGGCGCTGGCGCAAGGCATCGGCCGGGGAGCCCGACACCAGGGCAGGGGCCGGCTGGGCCAGGGCCGCGGGCCCCGCCAGCGCGGCGGCCAGGGTCAGCGTGGCCAGGGAGGCCTGCCATAGACCGAGCCGTTGCCGTTTCTTTGGAGGTTTCTGCTGCAAATCTGCCATGGTGCTCCCGCTGCCGGCGAATGCCGGCTTTGCCCCATGCTAGGCCGGGGCGGCAGGGGGGCTGACGACCATCTGTAACCGTACCCTGGTGCAGGGCGCGCCGGTCAGCGCTCAGCGTCCGGCGGCCGGCACCGCCGCTGCGGACGGCTCGCGGTGGCCGAGTGCCCCGGATATCGCGCGTGCGGTGGATTCGAGTTTGGTCAGCCAGCCTTCGTCCAGGCGGTCCGCCGGTGCCGAGATCGACAGGCCGGCCACCAGCCGGTCCTGGTCGTCGTAGATGCCCGCGGCCATGCAGCGCACGCCGAGTTCCAGCTCTTCGTTGTCACGCGCGGTGCCGTACTGGCGGGCGCGCGAGAGCTCACGCTCCAGCACCGGCAACTGGGTGATGCTGTTGCGGGTGTGGCCCGACAGGCCGGTGCGGGTGGCATAGGCGCGCACCCGCTGCGGGTCGTCGGCGGCCAGGAACAGCTTGCCCACCGAGGTCAGGTGCAGCGGGGCGCGGCCGCCGATGGCGCGCACCACCTGCATGCCCGAGCGTTCGCTGTAGGAGCGTTCCACGTAGACGATCTCGTCGCCCTGGCGCACGCTCAGGTTCACCGGCTGCTGGATCAGCTTGTGCAGCTCGCGCATGGGTGTGAGCGCCGCGTCGCGTACGCTCAGCCGCGCTTTCACCAGGTTGCCCAGCTCCAGCAGGCGCATGCCCAGGCGGTAGCTGCCGGCCTCGGGCCGGTCGACGAAGCGGCCGGTGGCCAGGTCGTTGAGGATGCGGTGGGTGGTGGAGGGGTGCAGCCCGGTGCGTTCGCTGATCTCCTTGAGGGAGATCGCCTCCTCGCGCGAGGCCAGCACATCGATCAGCGCGAACATTCTTTCGATGACCTGGACGCTGGGCGTCGCGGGAACACCGCTGTCAGTCTTTCTCGTCATGGAACCGCCTTGGATACCCTGGATAAGGTTCCCGGCATTTTACAAGGTGAAATTCAGGCCTGTCCGGTGCCGGCCTGCCATTCGCCGTCCACCAGCACCTCGAAGGGCTGGAAACGGGTCTTGTAGCGCATCTTGGGGCTCTCGGCGATCCAGTAGCCGAGGTAGACGTAGGGCAGGCCGAGTTCGCGCGCCTGGGCGATCTGCCACAGCACACCGAAGGTGCCGTAGCTGGAGGCCGCACCGGGGTCGTAGAAGGTGTAGACCGCCGACAGGCCGTCGTCGACCACGTCCACGATGGCGACCATGCGCAAGGCGCCGGTTTCACCATCGTCCGCCGGCTCGCGGAACTCGACCAGCCGCGAATTGACCCGGCTCTGCAGCAGGAACTGGGTGTACTGGTCGATGCTGTCGTGGTCCATGCCGCCGCCGGCATGGCGCCCGGTCTGGTAGCGCAGGTAGAGCTGGTAGTGCTCGGGCACAAAACACAGCTTGAGCACCCGGGCCTGCAAGGGGGCGTGGCGCACCGCGGCGCGGCGCTGGCTGCGGTCGGGCTTGAAATCGGCCACACGCACCCGCAGCGGCTGGCAGGCCTGGCAGCCGTCGCAGTACGGCCGGTAGGTGAACATGCCGCTGCGCCGGAAGCCCTTGGCGATCAGGTCGCTGTAGATGTCGTTGTGGATCAGGTGGCCGGGCGTGGCCACCTGCGAGCGCGCCAGCCGGTCCGGCAGGTAGCTGCACGGATAGGGCGCCGTTGCATAGAACTGCAGGGCGTGGAGGGGAAGTTCCTTGAGGTGCGTCACGCAGGGTGCTGCCGGGAGAGGAGCAAATTCCAGTATACGGGCTCGAAACGCCAGATGGGGGCCGGCAGCGCCTTTGCCCCCTGCACATGGGCAACGAAGCTGCGCCGGTCCCACTCCGCGGCGCCCAGCGACGCCAGGTGGCGGGTGTTCTGCTGGCAGTCGATGGCCGCGATGCCGTGCTGGCGGCAGAAGGCGACCAGGGCGGCCAGCGCGATCTTCGAGGCATCGGTACGCCGGGCGAACATCGATTCGCCGAACACCGCCCGGCCGATGGCCACGCAGTAGAGGCCGCCGGCCAGCTCGCCATCGATCCAGGTCTCCACGCTGTGGGCATGGCCCGCGCTGTGCAGGGCGCAGTAGGCGTCGACCATCTGCGGCAGGATCCAGGTGCCGTCCTGCCCCGGGCGGTCGGCGCCGGAGCAGGCCTCGATCACCGTGCGAAAACCATGGTCGATGCGGATTTCGCAGGCCGCATCCCCGGCAAAGGCGGCCACGGTCTTGCGCAGCGAGCGGTGCAGCCGGAAATCGTCCGGCCGCAGCACCATACGCGGATCGGTGCTCCACCACAGGATGGGCTGGCCCTGGCTGAACCAGGGAAAGATGCCGGCACCGTAGGCGCCGAGCAGGTGCGGCACGTCGAGTGCGCCGCCGGCGGCCAGCAGGCCGGGCGCGGGGTCGCCCGCACCCCAGGCCGTGGCCGGATCGGGAAAGGGGTCGGCCGGCCGCAGCCAGGGCAGTTCGCGGGTCACGCTAGCGGTTCTCCGCGGCCATGTCCTGCGGCGGGCGCCTCAGGCCACGTCGAAATGGTGCAGGCCGAAGCCGGTGCCGCGGCGCAGGTCGTCGAAAAAAAGCTTCAGCGTCTCGCGGGTCGTGAGGAAGGCGATCTCGTCCCACGGGACCTCGTCCTCGGTGAACAGGCGGGCTTCCATGGTCTCGTGGCCGGGGTCGAACCGGTCCGACAGCAACCGTGCGCGGTAGAAAAAATGCACCTGGCCGACCCGCACCACGTTGACGATGCTGAACAGGCCTTCCATGGCGATCTCGGCACCGGCTTCCTCGTCGGTCTCGCGCTCGGCCCCCTGGGCGGTGCTTTCGCCGAGTTCCATGAACCCGGCCGGCAGCGTCCACTTGCCGCGGCGCGGTTCGATGTTGCGTTTGCAGAGCAGCACCCGGCCGCCGAGGTAGGGCACGGTGCCGACCACGTTGAGCGGGTTTTCGTAGTGGACCAGGCCGCAGGCGGTGCAGATGGCCCGCTCGCGCAGGTCGCCGTCGTCCGGCAGCCGGTAGGCCACGGCGGTACCGCAGTGCTTGCAGTGGCGGATGGGGGGGCGCAGGCTCATCGGATGGCAATCACGCAGGGGCGGGGCACCCGGTGGGCGGCCGGTCTCAGGCCGCGGCCGAGGTCAGGGCGAAGTGCTCGACCACCGGCGGCACGGCGAAGAACGGGCCGACGATGGCACGCCATTCGGCAAAGGCCGGCGAGCCGCGGAAACCGACGGTATGGTCTTCCAGCGTTTCCCATTCGATGGTCAGGATGTAGCGCTCGGGCGACTCGACGCCGCGCTGCACCTTGGCGCTGCGGAAGCCCTTGGCGCGCGAGGCCACGGTGCTCAGGCCGCGCTGGATGGCTTCTTCGAAAGCGGCCTGCTGGCCGGGGGCGATGCGGATGTCTGCGTGTTCGAGGATCATGGGGCTAAGGATAAGGGAGAAATCCGGGCCGGGCCCGGCCCGGCGAACGCCAGCGTTATGCTCGGCGGCGTGAGACTCTACAGCGACTTGCCTGCCGCCGCCACCGGCGCTGCCACCGACCCGGCCTGGCTGGTGCCGGACTGGCCGGTGCCGGCACGGGTACGGGCCGTCTGCACCACCCGCGCCGGTGGTGTGTCGGGCGCGCCGTGGGACACGCTGAACCTCGGCAGCCATGTGGGCGACAGCCCCGCATCGGTCGCGGCCAACCGGGCATGGCTGCGCGAGGCCACCGGGGCGCAGCCGGTGTTCCTGCGGCAGGTGCACGGTACCCATGCACTGGATCTCGATACGCTGCTTCCCCCCGCCGGGGAGGTGTCCGATGCCGTGGAGCATGAAGCCGATGCCTGCTTCACCACCGTGGCGCGGCGCGCCTGCACCATCATGGTCGCGGACTGCCTGCCGGTGCTGCTGGCCGACCGCGCCGGCACCCGGGTCGGTGCGGCCCATGCGGGCTGGCGCGGGCTGGCCGGCGGGGTGCTGGAAAGCCTGGTGCACCCATTCCGGCCGCCGCATGCCGCCGGGACGGCGGAGGCGGACCTGGTCGCCTGGCTCGGCCCCTGTATCGGACCCCGTGCCTTCGAGGTCGGCGGCGAGGTGCTTGCGGCATTCACCCTGTCCGATCCGGACGCTGCCGCCTGCTTCGTGGCGCACCCGCACACGCCCGGCAAGTGGCTGGCCGACCTGCCGGCCCTGGCGCGCCGGCGCCTGGCGGCCGCGGGGGTGGCGGCGGTGTACGGCAACGATGGCGGCGACGGCTGGTGCACCGTCGCCAAGCCCTCACTTTTCTTCTCGCACCGGCGCGATGCCGGGCGGCTCGGCAGCACCGGGCGCATGGCCGCCTGCATCTGGCTCGCCTGACGTTGCTGTTGCTGTTGCTGCGGCCGCCGAAAGCGCCGCTGCGGCCTGCCGCCGCTCGGCGGCCTCGCGCGCCCGGAGGGCCTTGCGCCGCAGCGGCGTGCCGAACAGGTAGACCACCAGCATGAGGGGCAGCACCCCGTAGAGCACGAAGGTCACCAATGCGCCCAGCAGGCTGCCGGTGCTGCTGGTGGCTTCGGCGACCGCCATCATCAGCGTCACGTACAGCCAGGCGATCACAACAAGGTACATAGAATAATGTTCGGGTTTGCCGCCTCGACCAGACAGGGCAAGCAGTCAGAATGGCGTTATCGTTCGAAGCAGCATACGGGAAGACTCATGGATTCTGGATCAACCGGCCAGGCAGCCGGTAGCGGCTTCGCACAAGACCTCGCGGCACAGTGGCAGCAGTTCCTGCAGACCGCGGCGGCGGGTGCCGCAACGGGCAACACGGCCGCACCGGCGTTGAAGTTCGACCCGGCGCGCCTGCAGGAGGTGCAGGGCGACTACCTCAAGGGCATGGCCGCGCTGTGGGGCGGCGGCACCGGCGACGCCGGCGAGGGGGGCAAACCCGACCGCCGTTTTGCCGGCGAGGCCTGGGCACGCAATCCCCTGGCGGGTTTCGCCGCCCGGGCCCACCTGCTCAACACCCGGGTCATGGCCGGCCTGGCCGAGGCCATCGAGGCCGACGAAAAGACCCGCGGCCGCATCCGCTTCGCGGTCGAGCAGTGGGCCGCCGCGGCCGCGCCCAGCAATTTCCTGGCGCTCAATGCCGACGCGCAGCAGAAGGCCATCGACACCCAGGGCCAGAGCATTGCCCAGGGCCTGCAGAACCTGGCGCAGGACCTGCGGCGCGGCCACGTCAGCCAGACCGACGAAGAAGTCTTCGAGGTCGGCCGCAACGTGGCTACCACCGAGGGCGCGGTGGTGTTCGAGAACGCGCTGTTCCAGCTCCTCGAATACAAGCCGCTGACGGCCACCGTGCATACGAAGCCGCTGCTGATGGTGCCGCCCTGCATCAACAAGTACTACATCCTCGACCTGCAGCCCGACAACTCGCTCATCCGCTACGCGGTGGCGCAGGGCCACCGCACCTTTGTGGTGAGCTGGCGCAACCCAGACGAATCGCTGGGCAACGCCAGCTGGGACGACTACATCGAGCATGCGGTGATCCGCGCCATCCACGCGGTGCAGGAAATCGGCAAGGCCAAGACCATCAACACGCTGGGTTTCTGCGTGGGCGGCACCATGCTGGGCACGGCGCTGGCGGTGCTGGCCGCGCGCGGCGAGGAGCCGGCCGCGTCCGCCACGCTGCTGACCACCTTCCTGGACTTCAGCAATACCGGCGTGCTCGACATCTTCATCGACGAAGCCTCGGTGCGCCTGCGTGAGCAGCAGATGGGGCAGGGCGGCCTGCTCAAGGGGCAGGAGCTGGCGTCGACCTTCAGTTTCCTGCGGCCCAACGAGCTGGTGTGGAACTACGTGGTGGGCAACTACCTCAAGGGCGAGACGCCGCCCCCCTTCGACCTGCTGTACTGGAACAGCGACGCCACCAACCTGCCGGGACCCTTCTACGCCTGGTACCTGCGCAACACCTACCTGGAAAACCGCCTGGCCCAGCCCGGCGCCGCCACGGTCTGCGGTGTGCCGGTGGACCTGGGCGAGATCGATATCCCGGTGTACATCTACGGCTCGCGCGAAGACCACATCGTGCCGGTCGGCGCACAGGGCGGCGGCGCCTACGCCTCGACCCAGATGCTGCGCGGCCCGAGCCGCTTCGTCATGGGCGCCTCGGGCCACATCGCGGGGGTGATCAACCCACCGGCCAAGAAAAAACGCAGCCACTGGGTGCGCGAGGACGAGCAGTTGCCCGCCACCCTGTCCGAATGGCTGCAAGGCGCCGAGGAGCGCCCTGGCAGCTGGTGGGACGACTGGGCCGCCTGGCTCGCTGTGCATGCCGGCCGCAAGGTGGCCGCGCCCAAGGCCTATGGCGGGGCCGGCTACGATGCCATCGAGCCTGCCCCGGGGCGCTACGTGCGCGCCAAGGCCTGATCACCCGAGCGACCGAACCCTTTTTCACAAAAATCAACCGGAGCATTCCATGGAAGACATCGTCATCGTCGCCGCCACCCGTACCGCCGTGGGCAAGTTCGGCGGCTCGCTTGCCAAGATCCCCGCCACCGAACTCGGTGCCATCGCCATCCGGGAAGTGCTGGCACGCAGCGGCCTGTCGGCCGAACAGGTCGGCGAAGTCATCATGGGCCAGGTGCTGGCGGCCGGCGCCGGCCAGAACCCCGCGCGCCAGGCGCTGCTCAAGGGCGGCCTGCCCAAGGGCGTGCCGGGCCTCACCATCAACGCCGTCTGCGGCTCGGGCCTGAAGGCCGTCATGCTGGCGGCGCAGGCGGTGGCCTATGGCGACAGCGAAATCGTCATCGCCGGTGGCCAGGAGAACATGAGCGCCTCGCCCCACGTGCTGCCCAACTCGCGCGACGGCCAGCGTATGGGCGACTGGAAGCTGGTGGATACCATGATCGTCGACGGCCTGTGGGACGTCTACAACCAGTACCACATGGGCATCACGGCCGAGAACGTGGCCAAGCAGTACGGCATCACCCGCGAGCAGCAGGACGCCCTGGCTCTGGGCAGCCAGCAGAAGGCTGCCGCCGCGCAGGACGCCGGCAGGTTCAAGGACGAAATCGCCCCCGTCAGCATCCCGCAGCGCAAGGGCGACCCCGTCGTCTTCGACACCGACGAATTCATCAACCGCAAGACCAACGCCGAAGCCCTGGCCGGCCTGCGCCCGGCCTTCGACAAGGCCGGCGGTGTCACCGCCGGCAACGCCTCGGGCCTCAACGACGGCGCCGCCGCCGTCATGGTCATGACTGCCAAGAAGGCCGCGGCCCTGGGCCTGAAGCCGCTCGGCCGCATCGCCAGCTTCGCCACCGTGGGCCTGGACCCGGCCATCATGGGCATGGGCCCGGTGGGCGCCTCCACCAAGGCCCTGGAGCGCGCCGGCTGGAAGGCCGCCGACCTGGACCTGCTGGAAATCAACGAAGCCTTCGCGGCGCAGGCCTGCGCCGTCAACAACGAGATGGGCTGGGACACCTCCAAGGTCAACGTGAACGGCGGCGCCATCGCCATCGGCCACCCCATCGGTGCGTCCGGCTGCCGCATCCTGGTGACCCTGCTGCACGAAATGCAGCGCCGGGATGCCAAAAAAGGCATTGCTTCGCTGTGTATCGGTGGCGGCATGGGGGTTGCCCTCACTATCGAGCGCTGATTTAGCACCCACAATGAAATCGCCGCGCCACATTGGCGCGCGCACGGCAACAAGATTCAGGAGAGATCAAGCATGAGCCAACGAGTAGCCTACGTGACCGGCGGCATGGGTGGTATCGGTACCGCCATCTGCCAGCGCCTGCACAAGGACGGTTACACCGTCATCGCCGGCTGCGGCCCCACCCGCGACTTCGACAAGTGGCTCGCGTCCCAGAAAGCCCTGGGCTATACCTTCTACGCGTCGGTCGGCAACGTCGGCGACTGGGACTCCACCGTCGACGCCTTTGCCAAGGCCAAGGGCGACCACGGCAGCATCGACGTGCTGGTGAACAACGCCGGCATCACACGCGACCGGATGTTTCTCAAGATGACCCGCGAGGATTGGGATGCGGTGATCGAGACCAACCTCAACAGCATGTTCAACGTCACCAAGCAGGTGGTGGCCGACATGGTGGAAAAGGGTTTCGGCCGCATCATCAACATCAGCTCGGTCAACGGCATGAAGGGCCAGGCCGGCCAGACCAACTACTCGGCCGCCAAGGCCGGCATGCACGGCTTCTCGATGGCGCTGGCGCAGGAGATGGCCACCAAGGGCGTCACCGTCAATACCGTCAGCCCCGGCTACATCGGCACCGACATGGTCCGCTCGATCCGCCAGGACGTGCTCGACAAGATCGTCGGCACCATTCCGGTCAAACGCCTGGGTGAGCCGGGCGAGATCGCCTCCATCATCGCCTGGCTGGCGTCCGACGAGGGCGGTTATACGACCGGGGCCGAGTTCGCCGTCAACGGCGGCCTGCACATGCACTAGGACGATCGACCGATGTCCTGGGCCGGCGCCGGTTATTCGGCGCCGGCTTTTTTTATGCGGTTATAAGGAAGCGATACCCTCTTTTCACGTCGCCTTCCGGGAAAAAGCCGTCCGATGCCCCATAGCGTTTCGCTGATCAACACCATTGCCGCGGGCCTCGGCCTGGCGCTCATCTTCGGGTTCATCGCCACGAAACTGCGCCTGCCCGCGCTGGTGGGCTACCTGGTGGCGGGGGTGTTGATCGGGCCTTTCACGCCGGGTTTCGTGGCGGACGCGGAAATCGCTTCGCAACTGGCCGAGATCGGCGTGATGCTGCTGATGTTCGGCGTCGGCCTGCACTTCTCCATCGACGACCTGCTGGCGGTGCGCAAGATCGCGCTGCCCGGCGCCCTGGTGCAGATCCTGGTGGCCACCCTCATGGGCATGGGGCTGGCGCATTTCTGGGGCTGGAGCATTGGCGGCGCCCTGGTATTCGGCCTGGCGCTGTCGGTGGCCAGCACCGTGGTGCTGCTGCGGGCGCTGGAAACCCTGGGCATCCTCGACTCGTTCACCGGCAAGGTGGCCATCGGCTGGCTGGTGGTGGAAGACCTGGCCATGGTGCTGGTACTGGTGCTGCTGCCGCCGCTGGGCGGCTGGCTGGGCGGCCAAGGCGATGCCGGCTCGACCAACGCGCTGCTGAAGACCATCGGCCTGACCCTGCTGCAGGTCGGTGCCTTCGTGGCCCTGATGCTGGTGGTGGGGCGGCGGGTGTTCCCCTGGATGCTGTGGCAGGTCACCCGCACCGGTTCGCGAGAACTCTTCACCCTGTGTGTGGTGGCGGCGGCGGTCAGCATCGCCTTCGTGTCGGCGGCGCTGTTCGGCGTGTCGTTCGCGCTGGGGGCTTTTTTTGCCGGCATGGTGCTGCGCGAATCCGAATTCAGCCACCGCGCGGCCGAGGAGTCGCTGCCCTTGCGCGACGCTTTTGCGGTGCTGTTCTTCGTGTCGGTGGGCATGCTGTTCGACCCCTGGGTGGTGGTCGAGCGCCCGCTGCAGGTGCTGGCCGTGGTGGCCATCATCATCGTCGGCAAGTCGCTGGCGGCCGCGGGGCTGGTGCTGGCCTTCCGCTACCCGCTGCGCACCGCGCTGACGGTGGCGGCCAGCCTGGCGCAGATCGGCGAGTTCTCCTTCATCCTGGTCGGCCTGGGCATGTCCCTGGGGCTGCTGCCCAAGGAGGGGCAGAGCCTGGTACTGGCGGGCGCGCTGATCTCGATTTCCATCAATCCATTGGTATTCAAGGCCATCGCACCGGTACGGGCCTGGCTGCTGTCCCGTTCGGATACCGCGCGCCGCCTGGAGCAGCGCGAGGACCCGCTGGCCGAACTGCCGGCCGACACCCATGCGCGCTACCTGTCGCACCAGGTGGTGCTGGTGGGTTATGGGCGGGTGGGCCGGCGTATTGCCGCCGCGCTGGGGGAGAAGGGCATGCCCTACGTGGTGGCCGACGAGAACAGGGAACTGGTCGAACGCCTGCGTGCGCAAGGCGTGGCCGCGGTATCGGGCGACGCGGCCGATCCGGCGGTGCTGGTGCAGGCGCACGTGGCGCGGGCGCGCATGCTGGTCATCGCCACGCCGGACGCACTGGCCGTGCGGCAGATGATCGCCACGGCGCGCGCGCTCAACCCCGGCATCGAGGTGGTGGTACGCATGCACAACGAGGAAGAGGCGCTGCGGCTGGAAAAGGAACACGCCGGCACGATCTTCCTGGGTGAGCGGGAGCTGGCGCAGGCGATGGTGCGGCACGTGCTGGAGCGCGCTGCCGCACAGACGGGAGTCCCTGTGCCTCCTGCTGTCCACTAGGAAGCAGCAAGGGACGCAGAAAGGCAAAGGCGGGCCGCAGCCCGCCTGGATGGAGACGCCGCCGCAGCCCTTATTTCAGGTCTTCGATCACCAGGGCGCGGTACTTCTGCGCCAGCGAAAACGGCACCCGGCGCACGATGCACATCATGCGCTCGGTGTCCGCGGCGGAGTCGGCGGCCACGATGAGGCCGTGGTGCCCCCGGTGCGCCAGTTCCTGGAAGGCACGCACGGTCGCACCCTCGGTGCCGAGGGAGGGCAGTGGAATGTCGGCGCCGTCGTCGGTCTGGGCGATCTGGCGCAGCACGGTGGCCGGCGCCAGGCGCTGCACCTCGTCGTCGGAAAAGCCGGCTTCTTCCACCAGCGCCGCGGCGGTGGCATCGGCGTCGGCCTGGTGGGGAAACATGACGACCGCATGGCCCTTGGGGTAGAACACCCCGCCCATCGTCACCATACGTTTGTCCAGCACGAATTCACGCATCATGGCTGTGCTCCTTTGCGGCTTCAGCTGCCGCACAGGCACAGCTTAGGAGGCGAACCGGGACGGATGTGTAGGACGGGGTCAACACATCCGGAGAGTGCGGACCGCCGCCAGCAGGTTCAGGGCGCCAGTTCCTCGAAGCGCAGCGAGGGCACGTTGGCCACGCGGCCCATCGCATCGAGGCGCTCGATGAGGTGGTTGGCGAAGAAGCTGCTCTGGGTGTCGGGCTCCAGCGCCGCCGTCACCAGGTTGCCCAGGGGTTGTCCCAGGGGCACGTAGTAGCTGCCCTGCGGCACGTCGACCAGGCTGCGGTTGAGCGAAACCTCGACCTTCACCGCGTCGCCGCTGCTGCCGTCGGCGATCGCGCCGCGCACGTCGTTGCGGGCGCCTTCGGCGCGCGAAGTCTCGCGGTAGCTGTCCATCAGGATGGAGCCGGACTCCGCCAGGCGCAGCACCTGCACACCTTCGGCCCGCAGCCGGTCCACCGCGGTGCCGGCCGAGGCGTCGAGCCAGTAGCCGCAGGGGCGCCGCCGGGTCTTCAGCGTACGCAGCTGCAGCGAGGAATTCCAGTCCACGTCGATGCTGCGGTCGGCGCCGGTCACCGGGTCGAGCACCCTCAGCGCATGCCGCCCGGCGGTCGGCGCGGCCTCGATCACCGCGTCCTCGCGGCAGGCCAGGGCGCTGACGTCGCGGTCGACGAAGGAGCGCAGCTGCTTCAGGTCGTCGGCGCGGGCCGCGGTGCTTTGCAGCACGCTGGTCGCGGCGGTCACCTGGGTGTGCACCCGGCGCTGGATGTGCAGGCGGCCCAGGCCGGCGCCCCGTGAGGCCACCAGCAGGCTCACCGCATTCTTCAACCCGTCGACATTGCGGCCGTTGTCGGGCAGCACCCCGCCCATGGACACCCGCAGATCGCCGGTGTCGGCCGTGGTGGTATGGTACCAGTCGCTGCTGAGGGCCTGCCGGTCGAGCGCCGCCGCCAGCGGCCGGCGGAACCATTCCTCGGCGGCCTTGGTCACGAAGGGCGGAACGTTGGGTGTGGTGGCGTACTGCAGCAGTCCGTCGGCGCGTTCGATGGCGTTGAATTTTTCGAGGAAACGGCCGGCTGGCGCGTATTCGTGGGCATCGACCACCACCATCGGCCGGTAGTTGCGCTCCAGCTGCGCCAGGGCGCGCGCCTCGGGTGTCCGCAGCAGCAGGTGGTCGCGGTTCATGTCGATGCCGGCCGCGGTGAGGCGGGTGGCGGCGGCGGCACCGTCCGGGTTGGCGCGCGGCACCACGATGATGTTGATGCGGGCCAGCAGCGGTGCCAGCAGCCCCTTGGTGGCCTCGCGCGCCACCACCAGCAGCGCTTCGGCGCTGGCGGGTTCGTCGCCGTGCTGCCCGCCGACCAGCAGCACCGTCGGCCGGCCGTCGGCCACCAGGGTCGTCGGTTCGGTGTTGGCCGACTGGGTGATGACCAGCGCTTCCAGTTGCTCGCCGGCCTGCGAGTGGCCGATGGGGACCAGGCCCGCGCGCACCGCACCGGCGCCGGCGGCGGCCAGGTCCTGCAGCCAGGCATGCACCTCGGCATTGCTGCTGAACTCCGCCCGGCCTTCGGCCAGTCCCGGGGTGGCGTAGCGCACCGCGGGATCGGGGAAACGCGCGGCCACGGCCGTACTGTAGGGCGGGCTGCCCGGTGCAGGCGCCATTTCGGAGGATGGCCCAGGCGCTGCCACGCCCGCGGGGGGCGCGGCCGGTTCCACGCCAAGCGGTGCAATGGGGGTCACCACCACGGGCGCTGGCACCATGTCGACCACCGCAGGCGGACGCCGCACGGGGCGCTCGGCCGTTGCCGGCGCCGGTGCCACGGTGGCCGGCGTCGCACCGGTCCAGGGCGGCAGGGGTTTGGAGGCGCATGCCGCCAGCAGGGCGAGCGGCAGGGCGGCCAGCACCATCCGGCCCGGCAGGCGCCGCCCTGTGGGGGCGCGGGGCGCGGGGGACAGGGTGGCGGGCTGGGGCATGGCGAAAATTCCTCTGTGGCGGTGGCGCGAGGATATTACCGTCCCTGGGTGAGGGGATTCGTTACCGGACGCTGTTCCGGCCGGATTTTTCTGCTCCCGCTGTGCCATTATTCCCGTGCAATTTCCGCCAGCAGGTCGAGTACGCGCTCGTCTTCCCCGATCGCCGGGGCCAGCACAAAAGCCACCGCAGGATACGCCGCCTCCAGCGCGCGGACCAGTGCGGGAAGGTCTTCCCGCGCATGCCGCCCGACACCGAGGAACATTGGCACCACCCGCACGGCGCTGGCGCCGCCGGCCACCAAGTCGCCCACCGCCGTCGCCAGGTCGGGTGTGCTCAGCTCCAGGTAGGCGCAGCGCACTGCAGCCTGCGTATCGGTCCGGCGCAGCCGCTCGGCCACCGCCTCGATCGGCCTGCGCCAGTCCGGGTCGCGCGAGCCGTGCCCGAAAAGCACGATGGCCGGTCGCGCCATAGCTAGCGCCTCAACACCAGCCAGCCGAAGGCGGCCAGCGACAGCACGCTGTAGATCATGCCCGGCGCCGCGGCGGTCAGCCAGGGCATCCAGTTCTGCAGGTTGCCGATGTAGCCGAACACGTTGTTCAGCAGGAAGAAGCTGATGCCGGCCATGACCCCGCCGAAGACGTAGGCGGCGATGCCGCCGGTGCGGAAGTGCAGGTAGGCGAAGGGCAGGGCGAGTACCACCATCACCAGGCAGGACAGGGGGTAGAACACCTTGCGCCAGAACTCGATCTCGTAGCGCTGCGCGGACTGGCCGTTGGCGTTCAGGTGGCGTATGTACTGGAACAGGTCGAGCGTGCGCATCTTGTCGGGTTTGAGTAGCGCGGCGGCCACCATCTCGGTGCTGATGTGCGTCTGCCAGGTGCTGGTGTCGGACGTTGCGCGCTCCACCCGGGCCCGGTCGACGTTCTGGGTCAGGTAGTCGGAGCGTTTTACGTTGGACAGGGTCCAGGCATCGCCCGGGCCGAAGCGGGCGGTTTCGGCCTGCGTCAGCGCCGAGAGATGGCCGCGCCTGTCGAACTCGAAGATGCGGATGCCCTTCATGACACCCTCGGAGGACAGCGCCTGGACGTTGGCCGCATACGAGGTGGCGTCCTGCTTTTCGCGCAGCCAGGCGCCGGTCTGTCCGGTGGTGAAGGTGCCCTGGTAGCGGGCCTTGACCAGCTGTGCCGCGCGTTCGCTGACCGGCGCGGCATAGTCGCCCACCGCGAAGGTCAGCACCGCGAAGACCAGGCCGAGCGACAGCAGCGTCTGCAGTGCACGCCCCGGCCCGAGGCCGCTGGTACGCAGGATGGTGTATTCCGAACTCTGAGCCAGGCGCGCCATGACAAAGATGGTGCCGATCAGCACGGTGATGGGCAGCAGCTCGTAGAGGTGGCTGGGCATGGACAGCGAGACGAAGGCCAGCGCCTGCGACATCTGGTAGCCGTTGGGGCCGCTGCGGCCCACCCAGCGCAATTCGTCGACGAAATCGAAGAAGAAGAACAGCGCCAGGAAGCCCAGCGTGACGAAGGCCACGGCCAGCAGCACCTCGCTGTAGAGGAAACGCCGGATGGTTTTCATGCGGCCGCCACCGCACGGGGCGCCAGCAGCTTGCGCCACGACCACTGGCTGTGCCGCAGCCCCAGCAGCACCAGGCTGGCCAGCAGCACACTGCCGTGCAGCAGCAGCAGGAAGGCCGCGAATGAAATCTTGCCGGACATGATCCAGCTCTGCCCGAGATTGATCATGTTGTAGTAGACAACGAAGGAGAACAGCGCGAACACCAGGTTGCCGCTGCGTCCGGCACGCGGGTTGACGCTGGCCAGCGCCAGGGCCATGATGACAAAGTTGACGCTGGCGAAGGCCAGTCCCAGGCGCCAGGCGAGCTCGGCCAGGTGCAGGGGTGTACGTTCGCGCACCAGTTCCAGCGTGGAGCGCGATTTCATCGGTGTCTCTTCCTGTTCGCCGAGCGCCGCCACGCCGATGCGGCTGCCGTACTCCTTGAATTCGCTGATCTTCAGCCCCGGGCTGCCGGCGGCGCTTTCCAGCCGCTGGCCATCGCCGAGCACCACGAAGCGGTCGCCCTTGATGGTTTCGAGCCGGCCGCTGCGTGCCGAGGTGATGACGTCCTGCCCGTGTTCGCTGGCGGTGATGAACACGTTGTTGGCGCTGTGGCTGTCGGGTGTGTCCTTGTCGATGAAGAAGACGCGGTTGCCCTTGGCCGACTCCTGGAATTGGCCGGGCGCCACGCGGTCGATGTCGCCGCGGCTCTCGTAGCGGTCCTTCATGTCCTGGATCTGGGTGTTGGCCCAGGGCCATACGGCCAGCGACAGTACCGCGACGACGGCCAGCACCGGCCAGGAAAAGCGCAGCAGCGGCGCCAGGAAGGCGCCCAGCCCGCGGCCGCCGGAGAACCAGATCACCATCTCGCTGTCGCGGTACATGCGCGACAGGGTGCCGACGATGGATACGAACAGGCTCAGCGACAGGATGGTGGGCAGTTGAGACAGCAGGGTGTAGCCCATCACCATCATCACGTCGGATGGGTTCACGCTGCCGCGCGCGGCTTGGCCCAGCACGCGGATCAGCACGATGGTCATGACCACGGTGGCCAGCACGACCAGCGTAGCCCCGAAGCTGCGCCCGAGCTCCTTGCGGACAGTGGAATGGAATAACATCGGTTCGAATCAAAAACGAACGCGGATTATGGACTTTCAACTCAAGACCCTGGATCTGGCGCGGGCCGCCGCCGAGAAGGTGGACGCGGTAGTGGTGCTGGTTCCCGAGGCGTTCAAGCCGGCCGGAGACCTGTTGTCCCGGGCCGTGGCCGACGCCCGCAAGGCCGGCGACTTCGAACCCAAGGCCGGCAAGCTGCTGTCCCTGTACCGCCATGCCGGTGTGGCGGCCACCCGCACGCTGCTGGCCGGCGCGGGCGATGGCAGCGCCGGGGCGGTGCGCCAGGCCGTGTCGGCGGCCATCGGTACGCTGAAGTCCATGCCCAACGTACGGCGTGTCGCCATCGTCCTGCCCGCCGGCCTGGCCGCACCCGGCGATGCCGTGCGCGCGGCGGTACTGGCGGCGGCGGATGCCAGCTACGTCTACACCACCACCAAACCCAAGGCCGAGGCCCGCAAGATCGACCGCATGGTCATCGGCGTGGCCGACGCCGGCCCGGTGCAGGCCGACTTCGCGCAGGCTCGGGCCGCCGTGGCGGGCATCGAATTCGCCAAGGAATGGGGCAACCGCCCGGCCAATTACGCCACGCCCACCCTGCTGGGCGAGGCGGCCAAGACCCTGGGAAAATACGCCCGGCTGAAAGTACAGGTGCTGGGCCCGCGCGAAGTTGCCAAGCTGGGCATGGGTTCCTTCATGGCGGTGTCGCAGGGGTCGTCCGAGGAATTGCGTTTCATCGTGCTGCGCTACGACGGCGGGCCCAAGGGCCAGGCACCGGTGGTGCTGGTGGGCAAGGGCATCACCTTCGACACCGGCGGCATCTCCATCAAGCCCGCGGGCGAGATGGACGAGATGAAGTTCGACATGTGCGGCGCCGCCAGCGTGCTGGGTACCTTCCGCGCACTGGCCGAACTGCAGCCGGCGGTCAACGCCATCGGCCTGATCGCCTCCTGCGAGAACATGCCCGACGGCCGCGCGCTCAAGCCTGGCGACGTGGTCACCAGCATGAGCGGCCAGACCATCGAGGTGCTCAACACCGACGCCGAAGGCCGCCTGGTGCTGTGCGACGCGCTGACCTACGCCGAGCGTTTTGCGCCGAAGGCAGTGGTCGACATCGCCACCCTGACCGGTGCCTGCGTGGTGGCCCTGGGCAGCGTGCGCAGCGGCATGTTCACCGCCGACGACAAGCTGGCCGCGGCCCTGTCGGCTGCCGGCGACGCCGCCTTCGACCCCTGCTGGCGCCTGCCGCTCGACGACGAATACGCCGAGGGCCTGAAGACCAATTTCGCCGACGTCGCCAACGTGGCGGGCCGGGCCGGCGGCGCGGTGACCGCGGCCAAGTTCCTGCAGCGCTTCACCGCCAAGTTCCCCTGGGCGCACCTGGACATCGCCGGCAGCGCCTGGAAGGGCGGGGGCGCCAAGGGTTCGACCGGCCGGCCGGTGGGGCTGCTGCTGCACTACGTGCTGGCCCAGGTGGGCTCCGGTACGGCTGCCGCCACCAAGCGGGTGGCCGCCCCGAAGAAGGCGGCACGCAAGTCCCCGTGACCGAAGTCGCCTTCCATTTCAACGTGCCGGACAAGGTGGCCTATGCCTGCCGGCTGCTGCGCAAGGTGCTGCGGCGCAATGCGCAGGTGGGGGTCAACGGCGCGCCCGAGCTGATGGACCTGCTCGACAAGGCGCTCTGGACCCTGGCGCCGCACGAGTTCCTGCCGCACTGCCGGGCTTCGGCGGCGCCGGCGCTGCTGGCCGCTTCGCCCATCGTGCTGGCGGCTCCCGGCGAGCCGGTGCCGCACCAGGACGTGCTGGTCAACCTGGGCGACGGGGTGCCCGCCGGCTTCGGCCGCTTCGCACGCCTGATCGAGGTGGTGAGCCGCGACGACATGGACGACCGCGCGCGCGCCCGGCTGCGCTGGAAACACTACGCCGACCGGGGTTACGCCCTGGTCAAACACGACCTCGTGCTGGAAGGCTGAACCGTGCCGACACCGCCCGTCCCCCGCTTCATTCCCACCCTGACCGAGGTGATCGCCGCGCCGCCGGCCGTGCCCGGAGCGCCACCGGCCGTGCAGACGACCCCGGCGGCCCCGGTAGCCCCGGCGGAGCAGGCCGCGCCGGCCCGCTCGCCCGAGGATGTGGCGGAACTGGAAGAACGGCTGGTCCAGCGCATCCTGCAGCGGGTGGAACTGGACCTGTCCGACCGGCTGACGGATGCCCTCGCCGCGGCCGTGATCGAGCAGACCCGTTCGCTGCTGCCGCGGGTGCGCGACGAGGTGGTGGAGGCGGTGCGTGCCACCGTGTCGGAGGCGGTGGCGCAGGAGTTGCGGCAACTGCCGGCGGACTCGCGCTTCGGCTGATTTCGCTGCCGGGCGCGGCCGGCGCGTGCTATCGTCTCCGGGCGCGGATATTGCATCTTTTTTCGTCGGGGGCCGTACCCGAACGGGGCGGTTCCTTCATCCTCAGCAACCGGAGATCCTCATGCAGATGAAACTGAAATGGACCGTGGCGGCGGTGATCGCCGTTGTGTCGGGCGCCGCGTCCGCCCAGGCCGTGCAGGTGGTCACCATCGGCCACGTCGCCCCCCTGTCCGGTCCGCAGGCCCACATGGGCAAGGACAACGAGAACGGCGCGCGTATGGCCATCGACGACCTGAATGCGCAGAACATCGTCATCGCCGGCAAGAAGATCAAGTGGGAGCTCATGGGCGAGGACGACGCGGCCGATCCCAAGCAGGGCACCGCGGTGGCGCAGAAGCTGTGCGACGCCAAGGTCGCCGGTGTCGTTGGCCACCTCAACTCCGGCACCACCATCCCCGCGTCCAAGGTCTACAACGACTGCGGCATCCCGCACGTGACCGGTGCGGCCACCAACCCCGATCTCACCAAACCGGGCTACAAGACCACCTTCCGCATCATCGCCAACGACAACGCGCTGGGCTCGGGCCTGGCCGAATACGCGGCCAACAACCTCAAGCTGAAGAAGGTCGCGGTCATCGACGACCGCACCGCCTACGGCCAGGGCGTGGCCAACGTATTCAAGAAGACCGCGGCGGCCAAGGGCATCCAGATCGTAGACACGCAGTTCACCACCGACAAGTCCACCGACTTCATGGCCATCCTGACCTCCATCAAGTCGAAGGCACCGGACGGCATCTTCTACGGCGGCATGGATGCCCAGGGCGGCCCGATGCTGCGCCAGATGGACCAGCTCGGCCTGTCGAGCGTGAAGTTCATGGGCGGCGACGGCATCTGCAGCAAGGAGCTGCCCAAGCTCGCCGGCGGTGTGAAGGGGGTCGAGAGTGTCGTCTGCGCCGAGGGCGGCGCCACGCCGGCCAAGATGCCGGGCGGCCTGGAGTGGCGCAAGCGCTACGACGCCAAGTACCCGGGCGACTTCCAGATCTACAGCCCCTACACCTACGATGCGACCATGATCCTGGCAGACGCCATGAAGCGCGCCAATTCGTGGAATCCCAAGGTCTACATCCCGTTCCTGCTGAAGTCGAACTACAAGGGCGTGACCGCCAACATCGCCTTCGAGCCCAACGGCGACATGAAGAACCCGTCGATCACGCTGTACCGCTACCAACCCGATGGCATCCGCGTGCCGCTGAACTGAGCCGTTCGGCCGCCATCACGATAGAGCCACCGCGAGGTGGCTTTTTTCATGGGATGGGTGTGGGATGCATCCCACACCCACCATGCGTCCTGGCTGAGTGGCGGACCTGCCAGGTGTCGCGCAGGATGGGTCATCGCTGAAACAGCAACGGAGTGTTCCCATGCAGCCATCCATGTCGGGCAATATGTCGGGTTCCGCGCGCAGGGGCGCGCTGGAAGAAATTTCGCCGAGCGGCACCATCGCCGACGGGGCACTGGCACGGCGTGCCGGCGCGGTGCTGCACGAGGCCATCGCCTTTCGTTTCAAGGCGCATCCGCGGTTCCTGCAGGCGGCTTCGTTCACCTGGCCGTCGGCGTCGTGGAGTTTTGGAGGCGGCTGACCCCCTGTGTGCGAACTGGTCTGCCCGACAGGGATCGAACCTGTGACCCTCGGCTTAGAAGGCCGATGCTCTATCCAACTGAGCTACGGGCAGTAGTGTGTGGTGCAGCACCGATGATAACGGCGCTCACCGGGGCAGGCCCACGTAGTTTTCGGCCAGGGCCGCCGATGCCGCGGTCGAGTGCACCAGGTAGTCGAGTTCGGCCTCCTGCATCTTCTGGCCAAAATCGCCGGTGTCCGGGAAACGGTGCATCAGCGAGGTGAACCACCAGGAGAAACGTTCGGCCTTCCACACCCGGCGCAGGCAGCGTTCCGAGTAGGCATCGATGCCGGCGGTGGTGTGTTCACGGTAGTGCTGGGCCAGGGCTTCGTACAGAAAGCCCGCGTCGGATGCCGCCAGGTTCAGGCCCTTGGCGCCGGTGGGCGGCACGATGTGCGCGGCATCGCCCGCCAGGAACAGCCGGCCGAAACGCATGGGTTCGGTCACCGAACTGCGCAGGGGCGCGATGCTTTTTTCCAGCGCCGGGCCCGTTACCAGCCGCTCCGCGGCCTCGGGGTCGAGGCGGGCACGCAGTTCCTGCCAGAAGGCGGCATCGCTCCAGCGGTCCGGTTTGTCGTCGGCCGGCACCTGCAGGTAGTAGCGGCTGCGGGTGGTGCTGCGCATGCTGCAGAGTGCAAAACCGCGCGGGGTATTGGCATAGATCAGCTCGGATGAGACCGGCGGCACGTCGGCCAGCAGGCCGAGCCAGCCGAAGGGGTAGACCTTTTCGTAGCAACGCAGCGCCGCCGGCGGCACACTCTGCCGGCACACGCCGTGCTGGCCGTCGCAGCCGGCGATGAAGTCGCAGGCGAGCGTTTGTTCCACGCCGTCCTGCCGCCAGGTCACGCTGGGGGCCGTACCGTCGAAACCCTGGGGGCGCACATCTTCGGCCTGGTAGACGGTGAGCAGGCCGGCCGCTTCGCGGGCCCGCATCAGGTCGCGGGTCACCTCGGTCTGGCCGTAGACGGCCACGTGTTTGCCGCCGGTCAGGGTCTGCAGGTCGATGCGGTGCCGCCGGCCCTGGAACAGCAGTTCGATGCCGCCGTGCGGCAGGCCTTCGGCGTGGGCCCGCGCACCGACGCCGGCCAGGTCCAGCAGGTCGAGTGTGGTCTGCTCCAGTACGCCGGCGCGGATGCGGCCGAGCACGTAGTCGGCTTTTTGCCGTTCGATGACCACGTTGTCGATGCCGGCGGTGAACAGCAGCTGGCCGAGCAGCAGGCCGGCTGGGCCCGCGCCGATGATGGCGACCTGGGTGCGCATGGATGTCTCCCCGTTGAATCTGAACCTGCAGGGTAGGGCGGTCGGGAGAGGCTTTCAGGCCAGCGCGGACGATGCTGTGCGATCATCGCCATCGTTGCGCGGTGATCGCGCAAGATTGGAAAAAAGGGGGCGCCATGGTCATCGCGCGTGCGGATTTCATCGAAGGCATGGCCAAGGGCATGGCGGTGCTGGAGAGCTTCGACACCGAACGCCAGCGCCTCAACGCCACGCTGGCGGCGCAGCGTACCGGACTCACCCGTGCGGCCGCGCGGCGCCACCTGCTGACGCTGGCCCACCTGGGTTACCTGGAGACGGACGGCACGGGTTATTTCTGGCTGGCACCCAAGGTGCTGCGGTTTTCCGGCAGCTACCTGGCATCGGCCCGCCTGCCGCGCGCGGTGCAGCCCACCCTGCACCGGCTGGCGGCGCAGGTCCGTGAATCGTTCTCGGTGGTGGTGCTCGACGGCGACGAGGTGGTCATCGTCGCGCGCAGCGGGGTGTCCGGTGCGCCCTCGGGTGTGCTGGCCTATGGCCTGCACCTGGGCGCGCGGCTGCCGGCGTTCGCCACTTCCACCGGGCGGGTGCTGCTGGCGGCGCAGGACGGCCCGGCCTTCACCGCGTGGTGCCTGGGGCGCCGGCTGCCGCGGCTGACGCCGCACACCACCACCCGTCTGGCCGACCTGCGCCGCAGCATAGCGCGGGTCCGTACCGACGATTGGTGCCTGGCCTCCGAAGAGCATGAATTGGGTGTGCACGCGCTGGCGGTGCCGCTGCGCGACCTGCAGGGCCGCACCGTGGCGGCGCTCAACGTGGTGGCTTCGCCGCAGCGATTCGCGGCCGAAGCGCTGCAACACGAACTGCTGCCCCTGCTGATGGAAGCCGCGCACGAGTTGCGCGGCCTGCTGTAGCCGGCGGGCGGCTCTTCAGGTCTTCAGGTGCCGCCGGCTTCGGCCAGCCAGCCGCGGCTCCACTCGGCCACGGCCACCTCCGGGTCGGGTGTCTCCAGGGCGTCGACCCGCAGCACCTCGCCGATGCGGTGCGCGCCCAGGTCCTGCAGTTGCGCGTCGAATTGCAGTCCGCCACCGCAGAAGGTGTCGCCATGGCTGCTGTCGCCCAGCGCCACCAGGCCGTAGCGCAGATGGCCCAGGTAGCGCGGCGCGGCCGCCAGCGCCTGGGCCAGCGCCTGGGCGCTGTCGGGCATGTCGCCGGCGCCGTAGGTCGAAAGGCAGAAGAGGGTGAGCGGCGCGGCTTCGTCGAACACCGCGGTGGTGGCCTGCTGCATGTCCAGCACCTCGACGGCGCCGGCGACCGCATCCGCGGCATCCAGTGCCACGGCTTCGGCGACCCGGGCGGCGGTGCCGGACACGGTGGCGTAGAGAATTCTCAGGGGCATCGGCGAGAGGCGAAGGAAGAGGGCATAAAAAAAGGGCTTGCCGCACCTTTCGTACAACAAACCCCGTTCCCATTGGTCGGGGCGAAAGGATTCGAACCTTCGACCCTCTGGTCCCAAACCAGATGCGCTACCAGGCTGCGCTACACCCCGACTCACCGTATTCTATCCCGAGGTTCCCGGCCCGCCTTGCGCCGCTACCATGGCGGTGTTCTTTTCCTGGGAATGCAGCATGAAGACCGCCACCGATATCGCCGAAAACCTGGCCCCCCAGGTCTACCCGCTGCTGGAGGCGCAGGCCGCGGTCCACGAGGCCCTGCGGCAGGGCGGCGGTGGCCGGCGGCGCGGCCATGTGATCGACGCGGCATCGTTCGACCATGGCGGCCTGGACATCACCTTCGATGGCGAGTTCGACTTCCACCTCGGCAGCGCGGGTGACCAGGCCGGCCACCCGGCCCTGCGGGTCAACGTCTCCGGGCATATGGCACCCGGGGCCGATGGCGGCTGGGAAATCGCCAGCCTGGCCGTCGAGAGCATCAGGATCGTGGACGCATCCAGCGAACCGGACGAACTCTGACGCCGAAGCAAAGGGTTACGGCGTACGCCAGCGCCTTACACCGTGTACCGGCAGGAGCGCCCGACAATAGCTTCTCCGCCTGCCGCGCCTACCTGCCATGCCTTCCACCGTTCCCAGCCCCGAACACCCGACGGAATACCCCCGGGAGCCGAAAAAGCCCGCCGGTCCGAAACCGGGCGACGAGCCGGCCGTGCCCAAGCCCAACTAGCGGGACAAGTCCGGGGGGTGACGTGGCGGGGCGGGCACATTTCACCCTGTTGGCGACCTGAATGCTCGGCTGTGCGCCATTCGGTGGCACAATTCCAAGCCTGTACCTAGGCCCCTTCCAGCCACAGTCGCATCCGCCAACCGGTCCAGCCGTGTCGCGGAAGGTTCTTCACCAACTCATGTTTTCTTCAGGAAAACGAAAGTTAGCGCACCATGAGTGAGACAAGTCTCTACACCGCCTACCAGGGCAATACCTACCTCTTCGGCGGCAACGCGCCGTATGTCGAGGAGATGTATGAGAACTACCTGGCCAACCCCGGCAGCGTGCCGGACAACTGGCGTGAATACTTCGACGCTCTCCAGAACGTGCCTGCCGCCGACGGCAGCTCCACCCGCGACGTTCCCCACCAGCCCGTCATCAATGCCTTCGCCGACCGTGCCAAGCAGGGCCAGACCCGCGTGGTCGTCGCCAGCGGCGCCGATTCCGAGCTGGGCCGCAAGCGCACCGCCGTCCAGCAGCTGATCGCCGCCTACCGCAACGTGGGGGTGCGCTGGGCCGACCTCGACCCCCTGAAGCGTACCGAACGTGCCCACCTGCCCGAGCTGGAACTGGGTTTCTACGGCTTCTCCGACGCCGACCAGGAAACCGTGTTCAACACCAGCAACACCTTCTTCGGCAAGGACACCATGCCGCTGCGCGAGCTGCTGAACGCGCTGCGCGAAACCTACTGCGGCACCATCGGCGCCGAGTACATGTACACCACCGACCAGAACCAGAAGCGGTGGTGGCAGCAGAAGCTCGAAGCCGTCCGCGCGAAGCCGAGCTTCAACGCCGACAAGAAAAAGAAGATACTCGACCGCCTGACGGCCTCCGAAGGCCTGGAGCGCTACCTGCACACCAAGTACGTCGGCCAGAAGCGCTTCTCGCTCGAAGGCGGCGAAAGTTTCATCGCCTCGATGGACGCGCTGATCCAGGACGCCGGCGCCAAGGGCGTGCAGGAAATCGTCATCGGCATGGCCCACCGCGGCCGCCTGAACGTACTGGTCAACACCCTCGGCAAGCTGCCGGCGGACATGTTCGCCGAGTTCGACCACACCGCCCCCGAAGAGCTGCCCAGCGGCGACGTGAAGTACCACCAGGGCTTCAGCTCCGACGTGTCCACCCCCGGCGGCCCGGTCCACCTGAGCCTGGCCTTCAACCCCTCGCACCTGGAAATCGTGAACCCGGTGGTCGAGGGTTCGGTGCGCGCCCGCATGGACCGCCGCGGCGACCCCGAAGGCAAGCAGGTGCTGCCAGTGCTGGTGCACGGCGATGCCGCCTTCGCCGGCCAGGGTGTCATCATGGAAACGCTGGCGCTGGCCGAAACCCGCGGCTACCACACCGGCGGCACGGTGCACATCGTCATCAACAACCAGATCGGCTTCACCACCAGCGATCCGCGCGACAGCCGGTCCACGCTGTACTGCACCGACATCGTGAAGATGATCGAGGCGCCGGTGCTGCACGTGAACAGCGACGATCCGGAGGCCGTGGTGCTGGCCACCGAGCTGGCGCTCGAATTCCGCATGGAATTCAAGAAGGACGTGGTTGTCGACATCATCTGTTTCCGCAAGCTGGGCCACAACGAGCAGGACACCCCTTCGCTGACCCAGCCGCTGATGTACAAGAAGATCGCCGCCCACCCCGGCACCCGCAAGCTCTACGCCGACAAGCTGGCCGCGCAGGGCCTGGGCGACACGCTGGGCGACGACATGGTCAAGGCCTACCGCGCCGCCATGGAAGCCGGCACCCATACGGCCGACCCGGTGCTGACCAATTTCATGGGCAAGTACGCGGTGGACTGGAGCCCGTTCCTGGGCAAGAAGTGGACCGACGCGGCCGACACCGCGATTCCGCTGTCTGAGTGGAAACGCCTGTCCGAGCGCGTCACCACCATTCCCGCGTCGGTCACGCCGCACCAGCTGGTCAAGAAGGTCTACGACGACCGCGCGGCCATGGGACGCGGCGATGTCAACGTCGACTGGGGCATGGGCGAGACCATGGCCTACGCCACGCTGGTGGCCAGCGGCTACCCGATCCGCCTGTCGGGCGAGGACAGCGGCCGCGGCACCTTCACGCACCGCCATTCGGTCATCCATGACCAGAACCGCGAGAAGTTCGACGTCGGCACCTACACGCCGCTGCAGAACGTGACCGACAACCAGGCCCCGTTCGTGGTCATCGACTCCATCCTGTCGGAAGAGGCGGTGCTGGGCTTCGAATACGGCTACGCCTCGAACGATCCCAACACCCTGGTGATCTGGGAAGCGCAGTTCGGCGACTTCGCCAACGGCGCCCAGGTCGTCATCGACCAGTTCATCGCATCGGGCGAAGTGAAGTGGGGCCGTGTCAACGGCCTGACGCTGATGCTGCCGCACGGCTACGAAGGCCAGGGCCCGGAGCACAGCTCGGCACGCCTGGAGCGCTTCATGCAGCTGTCGGCCGACCTGAACATGCAGGTGGTGCAGCCCACCACGGCCAGCCAGATCTTCCACCTGCTGCGCCGGCAGATGGTGCGCAACCTGCGCAAGCCGCTGATCATCATGACGCCCAAGTCGCTGCTCCGCAACAAGGACGCGACCTCGCCGATCTCCGAGTTCACCGGCGGCGGTTTCCGTACCGTCATCGGCGAAACCAAGGACATCAAGGCCGACAAGGTCAAGCGTGTCATCGCCTGCAGCGGCAAGGTCTACTACGACCTGGCCAAGAAGCGCGAGGAAAAGGGCATCGACGACGTGGCCATCATCCGCGTGGAACAGCTCTATCCGTTCCCGCACAAGGTGTTCGCCGCGGAACTGAAGAAGTACCCCAATGCCGCCGACATCGTGTGGTGCCAGGACGAGCCGCAGAACCAGGGCGCCTGGTTCTTCGTGCAGCACTACATCCACGAAAACATGATGGACGGCCAGAAGCTGGGCTACTCCGGCCGCGCGGCATCCGCCTCGCCGGCCGTGGGCTACTCGCACCTGCACCAGGAGCAGCAGAAGGCCCTGGTCGACGGCGCGTTCGCCAAGCTCAAGGGCTTCGTCGTCACCAAGTAAAAAACACCGGGCGCCAGGGCGCCCGAACCCACAGAACAACGGAAGAAGAACCAAATGGCTATCGTAGAAGTAAAAGTCCCGCAGTTGTCCGAATCGGTGGCCGAAGCCACCATGCTGCAGTGGAAGAAGAAGGCCGGCGAAGCCGTGGCCGAAGATGAAATCCTGATCGAGATCGAAACCGACAAGGTGGTGCTGGAAGTGCCCGCCCCGTCGGCTGGCGTGCTGGTGGAAATCGTGGTCGCCGACGGCGGCACGGTCGGCTCCGACCAGGTCATCGCACGTATCGATACGGCGGCGACCGCCGGCGCTGCCGCTCCCGCAGCCGCACCTGCCGCCCCGGCCCAGGCCGCCGCCCCGGCACCCGCTGCCGCGGCCGCCTCGGGCACGTCCAAGTCCGACGTCGCCATGCCTGCCGCCGCCAAGCTGCTGGCCGACAACAACCTGAAGACCGGCGACGTGTCCGGTACCGGCAAGGATGGCCGCGTCACCAAGGGCGACGTACTGGCCGCCGTGGCCGCACCCAAGGCCGCCGCTCCGGCCCCCGCCGCGGCACCCAAGGCCGCGCTGCCGCAGGTCGCCGCCCCGGTGGGCCCGGCCGACCTGGGCGAACGCCCGGAACAGCGGGTGCCCATGAGCCGCCTGCGCGCCCGCATCGCCGAGCGCCTGCTGCAGTCGCAGTCCACCAACGCCATCCTGACCACCTTCAACGAGGTCAACATGGCCCCGGTGATGGATCTGCGCAAGCGCTTCCAGGACAGCTTCACCAAGGAGCACGGCGTCAAGCTGGGCTTCATGAGCTTCTTCGTCAAGGCCGCGGTGCACGCGCTGAAGAAGTACCCGGTCATCAACGCCTCGGTCGACGGCAACGACATCGTCTACCACGGCTACTTCGACATCGGCATCGCCGTGGGAAGCCCGCGCGGCCTGGTCGTGCCGATCCTGCGCAACGCCGACCAGATGAGCTTCGCCGACATCGAGAAGAAGATCGCCGAATACGGCAAGAAGGCGCAGGACGGCAAGCTGGGCATCGAGGAAATGACCGGCGGCACCTTCTCCATCTCCAACGGCGGCACCTTCGGCTCCATGCTGTCGACGCCCATCATCAACCCGCCGCAGTCGGCCATCCTGGGCGTGCACGCCACCAAGGACCGCGCGGTGGTGGAGAACGGCCAGATCGTGATCCGCCCGATGAACTACCTGGCCATGTCCTACGACCACCGCATCATCGACGGCCGCGAAGCCGTGCTGGGCCTGGTGGCCATGAAGGAAGCGCTGGAAGATCCGTCGCGCTTGTTGTTCGACATCTAAAGACTGCGCCCGGCCCCGCGCCGGCCTGCGTCCCCACAGCGGGGTTCGCGGGCCGGTCCCGGGGCCTTCTCACATCGGTTACCAAGGAATTCTCATGTCCCAGCAATTCGACGTCATCGTCATCGGCGGCGGCCCCGGCGGCTACATCGCGGCCATCCGCGCGGCGCAACTCGGTTTCAAGGTCGCGGCCATCGACGAGTGGAAAAACGCCACCGGCGGCCCGGCCCTGGGCGGCACCTGCACCAACGTCGGCTGCATCCCATCCAAGGCGCTGCTGCAGTCCTCGGAGCACTATGAGCAGGCCGGCAAGCATTTCGGCGAGCACGGCATCACCGTCGAAGGCCTGAAGCTCGACATGGCGACCATGCTGGGCCGCAAGGACACCGTCGTCAAGCAGAACAACGACGGCATCCAGTACCTCTACAAGAAGAACAAGATCACGTCCTTCCATGGCCGCGGTTCCTTCGTCAAGGCCGCCGACGGCGGCTACGAGATCAAGGTCGCCGGCGCCAAGGAAGACAGCCTCACCGCCAAACACGTCATCGTGGCCACCGGCTCCAATGCCCGTGCGCTGCCCGGCACACCCTTCGACGAAGTCAACGTGCTGTCCAACGACGGCGCGCTGCGTATCGGCACGGTGCCGAAAAAGCTCGGCCTCATCGGTTCGGGTGTCATCGGCCTGGAAATGGGCTCGGTCTGGCGCCGCCTGGGTGCCGAGGTGACCATCCTCGAAGGCCTGCCCACCTTCCTGGGCGCGGTCGACGAGCAGGTGGCCAAGGAAGCTCTCAAGGCCTTCACCAAGCAGGGCCTGAAGATCGAACTCGGCGTCAAGGTCGGCGAGATCAAGAACGGCAAGAAGGGCGTGAGTGTGGCCTACACCAACGCCAAGGGCGAAGCCCAGGCGCTGGAGGTCGACAAGCTCATCGTCTCCATCGGCCGGGTGCCCAATACCATCGGCCTGAATGCCGAGGCCGTGGGCCTCGCGCTCGACGAGCGCGGCGCCATCGTGGTCGACGGCGACTGCAAGACTAGCCTGCCCAACGTCTGGGCCATCGGCGACGTGGTGCGCGGCCCGATGCTGGCGCACAAGGCGGAAGAAGAGGGCGTGGCGGTGGCCGAGCGTATCGCCGGCCAGCACGGGCACGTCAACTTCAACACCATTCCCTGGGTCATCTACACCAGCCCGGAAATCGCCTGGGTCGGCAGGACCGAGCAGCAGCTCAAGGCCGACGGCGTCGCCTACAAGGCGGGCTCCTTCCCCTTCCTGGCGAATGGCCGCGCACGTGCGCTGGGCGACACCACGGGTTTCGTGAAGTTCCTCGCCGATGCCAAGACCGACGAGATCCTCGGCGTGCACATCGTCGGCCCGCAGGCCAGCGAACTGATTTCCGAGGCCGTGGTGGCGATGGAATTCAAAGCCAGCGCCGAAGACATCGCGCGTATCTGCCATGCCCACCCCTCGCTGTCGGAAGCCACGAAGGAAGCCGCGCTGGCGGTGGACAAGCGCACGCTCAACTTCTGACCGTGGAGGTCAGGCAAGCCTACGAGGCCGAGCTCGCCAAGCGCGGCTACCAGGCCGACCCCGCCCAGCTGCGCGCCGTGGATGCGCTGCAGCGGTGCGCGGACGACTGGGCGGTTTTCAAGGAAAAACGCTCCAGCACCTTCCGCCGGCTGATCAACCGGCCGGTGGTGCCGCGCGGCGTGTATATGTACGGTGGGGTGGGGCGGGGCAAGAGCTTCCTGATGGACTGCTTCTTCAGCGCGGTTCCGCTGCAGCGCAAGGCCCGCCTGCATTTCCACGAGTTCATGCGCGAGGTGCACCGCGAACTGGCTGGGCTGCAGGGCACGGTCAACCCGCTGGACGTGCTGGGCCAGCGTATGTCCGAGCGCTACCGGCTGATCTGCTTCGACGAATTCCACGTGGCCGACATCACCGACGCGATGATCCTGCACCGCCTGCTGGTGTCGCTGTTCGAGAACGGCGTGGGTTTTGTCACCACCTCCAATTTCAAGCCCGACGACCTGTACCCCGGCGGGCTGCACCGCGACCGCATCCTGCCGGCCATCGCACTGCTCAACGAGCGGCTGGAGGTGGTCAACGTGGACAACGGCACCGACTACCGGCGCCGCACCATGGAGCAGGTCAAGCTCTACCACACGCCGCTGGGGCCCCAGGCCGACGCCGAGATGGAAGAGACTTTCAACCGCCTGGCCGAGTCGAAGGACGAAAACCCGGTGATGACCATCGAGGCGCGCCGGATCCAGGCGCGCCGCCGCGCCGGCGGTGTGGTGTGGTTCGACTTCTCCACCCTCTGCGGCGGCCCGCGCTCGCAGAACGACTACCTGGAAATCGCCACCCAGTTCCATACCGTGCTGCTGTCCGACGTGCCGCACATGCCGGTGCGCATGGCCTCGGAAGCGCGGCGCTTCACCTGGCTGGTCGACGTGCTGTACGACCGGCGGGTCAAGCTCATCATGTCGGCCGCGGTGCCGCCCGAGCAGCTCTACACCGAAGGCCCGCTGGCCCACGAGTTTCCGCGCACGGCCTCGCGGCTCAACGAGATGCAGTCGGCGGAATTCCTGGCGCTGGAACGCCGCGTGGTCGATACTGGCCTCACATGAAACACGCCGCCGCCATTTTTCTTCTCGCTGCTGCCGGTGCCGTGGCCTGCGGTGCCGCGCAGGCGCAGGAACTGGCGCCGCCGCCCGTGGTCGATCCGATCGCACCCGACGTGGCGGCTGCCCGTTCCAAGGACATCGACCGCGACCGCGCGGTGCTGCAAAAGGCCCAGCTGGTCGAAGAGCGCGCCTGCTACCAGAAGTTCGCCGTCAACGGCTGCCTGCTGGACACCCGCGCCCGCTACCGGCCCAAACTCGCCGAACTGCGCCACCGCGAACTGGCGGTGCGTGCCGGCGAACGGCGGCGCGTGGAGGACGAACGCCAAGTGCGGATGGCCGAGCAGCAGAAAAACGACGAGGCCAACAAGGCCCGGGCCATCGAACGCGCCGCCACGACAGTGCCGCAGGCGCAGCGCCAGGCCGAGTTGCAGCAGCGGCAGGCCGAACGCACGGCCGCGCAGCCGGCACAGGCCCAGCGTGCCCAGTCGCAACAGACGCAGGCCCAGGAGGCGCATACGAAGGAGGCTGCATCGGTCGCGCGACGGGCCGCCGAGGCACCCGAGCAGCGCAGCCGCTACGCGGCAAAACAGAAGGCGGCCGAGGAGCGCCGCGCCGCGCAGGCGCGCCGTGCCCAGGACAAGGCGGCCAAGCCGGCGTCACAGCCGCTGCCCGACCCACCTGCCCGGTAGGCGGGGCTGCTAGGTGCGCCCGGGCGGGACGGCCGTTTCCGGGGCTGCGCCGGAAGCTTCCATCCTGACGACCACGATCGACAGGTTGTCGCCGCCGCCGCGGGCCCGCCGGCGGGCCGTCGCGGTCAGCGACCGTACACCGTCGCGCACCGGTGCGTCCGCCAGGGCCTGGGCCAGTTCTTCCTGCACCACGTAGTGCCAGAGCCCGTCGCTGCAGGCCATGATGCAGTCGCCCGGCTGCAGCCGGCCGGCGCTGCGGGCGGCGGCCGGTGGGTCGGCCTCGGTCCCCAGGCAGCTCAGCAGGATGTTCGACTGCGGATGCGAGTCGGCCTCGTCGGCGGTGATCGCGCCCCGGTCCACCAGCGACTGCACATAGGAATGGTCGCTGGTGCGGTAGACCATTTCACCCTGGTGGAAGTGGTAGATACGCGAGTCGCCGACGTGGATCCAGAAACAGTCGCCCAGCGGCGTGACCAGGAAGGCCGCCATGGTGCTGTGCGGTTCCTGCTCCGACGATACGGCGATGAGCCGGATCACCAGGTGGGCCTCGTCGACGATGCGCTGCAGGGTCTTCACCGGATCGTCGGTGGCGGGGGAGAAACGCTCGAAGACCTGCTGCGCGGTCAGGATCACCTGGTCGGCCGCCTTGCGTCCGCCGCTGCGGCCACCCATGCCGTCGGCCACCACCCCCAGCAGGCAGCCGTTGGCGTGGGGGTGCGACAGCAGCACCACGCGGTCCTGCTGGTAGGCACGGTCACCTTTGTGGGTGCCGGTGGCGCCCACGAGTCTGAAGTTGAAGCCCATGCGGTGTTCACCGCCTCCCTCCTGCTGAAGACTTATTATCGGGTGAAGCCGACCTCCGGCCCTCCTTCCCTTGCCCATGCCAGTGTCCGAATCCACGATTTGCCGTGTTTGTGTTTGCCCCGCGGTGCCGCCGGCCGGCGGCGTCCGTCCGGGAACGGCCGTCCGTGGGCGGTGATGCCGGCCTGCGCGCCGCGACAGCCGAGGCGTTCGCGCCCGAAGGCTGGCTGTCGCGCACCGCCGAACAGTTCCGCGCCCGCGAAGGCCAGACGCAGATGGCCCTGGCCGTGGCCGAAACCATCACCACCGGCGGTGTGCTGGTGGCCGAGGCGGGCACCGGCGTCGGCAAGACCTTCTCCTACCTGGTGCCCGCGCTGCTCAGCGGCGAGCGGGTGCTGCTGTCCACCGCCACCAAGACCCTGCAGGACCAGCTGTTCGGCCGCGACCTGCCGCGCCTGGTGCAGACCCTCGGGCTGCCGTTGCGCACGGCCCTGCTCAAGGGGCGCGGCAGCTACCTGTGCCTGCAGCGGCTGGAGACGGCGCGGGCCGACGAAGGCAGCCAGGAGCGTGCCCTGGGCCGCACGCTGGGCAAGATCGAACAATGGGCGCAGGCCACCCGCACCGGCGACCTGGCCGAGCTGCCGGGCCTGGACGAACGTTCGCCAGTCATCCCGCTGGTAACCTCCACCCGCGAGAACTGCCTGGGCGCCCAGTGCCCCAAGTTCCGCGCCTGCCACGTCAACATCGCCCGGCGCGACGCGCTGGCGGCCGACGTGGTGGTGATCAACCACCACCTGTTCTTCGCCGATCTGGCGGTGCGTGAATCCGGCATGGCCGAACTGCTGCCGACGGTGCGGGTGGCCATCTTCGACGAGGCGCACCAGCTCAACGAGACCGGCGTGCAGTTCCTCGGCATGCAGTTCACCACCGGGCAACTGCTGGATTTCGGGCGAGACATGCTGGCCACCGGCCTGCAGCTCGCACGCGGGCTAGTGGACTGGGCCGCGGCCAGCGCCGGAGTGGAGCGCGCCGCGCGCGATTTCCGGCTCACCGCCGGATCGGCCTATACCGGTGCCAAGCTGCGCTGGATCGGCGAGGCGCCCGAGAGCCTCGATGCCGGCATGTGGACCGCCGGCCTGGCCGACATGGTGCGCGCCTGCACCGCTGCGCAGGAGGCACTCGACACCGTCAGCGAAATCGGGCCGGATTTTGTGCGCCTGCACGAACGCGCCACCGAACTGCTGCGCAAACTCACGCGGTTCGGCGGCGGCTGTGCCGCGGGCGCGGTGCGCTGGGTCGACGTCGGCAGCCACCAGCTGCGGCTGGTCGAGTCGCCGCTCGACATCGCCGAGGCGGTGCGGTCACGGCTGCTGAAAAACGACGAGGTGCCGGACGGCGCGGTCGAACAGGAGGGTGCCGAAGATGGCGTGGATGCCTATGGCGATCCGCACGAGGGCGGCGGAGCCGCTGAAGGGCAGGGCGTGGCACGGCCCCGCGCCTGGATCTTCACCTCGGCCACGCTGGGCGACGACCCGGCGCTGCGCTGGTTCACCGAGCCCTGCGGCCTGGAAAGCGCCCGCATCCTGCGGGTGCAGAGTCCCTTCGACTATGCGGCGCAGGCCAGCCTGTACGTGCCGTCCTGGTTGCCCAAGCCGGCGGACCCGGGGCATACGCCGGCCCTGGCGAAGCTGTGCGCCAAGGCCGCTGCCCGCCTGGGAGGGCGCACGCTGGTGCTGACCACCACCCTGCGCGCGTTGCGCACCATCGGCGAAGCGCTGCAGGCGCATTTCGAGCCCGGTGGCGAAGTCGAGGTGCTGGTGCAGGGGCAGCGCCCCAAGCGGGTGCTGATGGAGCGTTTCCGGGAAGGCGCGTCCGAAGGCCGCGTGGGCTGCGTGCTGGTGGCCTCGGCCTCCTTCTGGGAAGGTGTGGACGTGCCGGGCGATGCGCTGCAGCTGGTCGTCATCGACAAGCTGCCTTTCCCGCCGCCCAACGACCCTCTGGTGGAGGCGCGTGCGCAGCGCCTGGAAAAAGCCGGCCGCAGCGCCTTCAACGAGTATTTCGTGCCCGAGGCCGCCGTGGCCCTGAAGCAGGGTGCCGGCCGCCTGATCCGCCGTGAAACCGACCGCGGCATTTTGGTGGTGGGCGACACCCGCCTGGCGGCGATGGGCTACGGCAGGCGCCTGATCGCCGGCCTGCCGCCCATGCGCCGGCTCACGTCCGAAGAAGAATTCGACCAGGCCCTGGGCGAACTCGGTGCGGCGCAGTAAGCCGAGGGGCTACCAGACTTTCCACCAGGGTTCGGATTTGCCCTTGAAGCCGTTGGTTGCGTATTCGCTGTTGGGGTAGTTGGCCGCGATGACCCGCTGCGTGTCGTCGCGCAGGTCGGTCATGCCCAGCGCGTCGTACGACTTCACCATGATGTAGAGCGCCTCTTCCACCGCCGGCACGCCGCGGTAGTCCGACACGGCGGTCTGCGCGCGGCTGATGGCGGCCACGTAGGCGCCGCGGTTGTAGTAGTAGCGCGCCACGTGCACTTCGTACTGGGCGATGGAGTTGACGATGTACGTCATGCGCTGGCGCGCGTCCGAGGAATAACGCGAATCCGGGAACCGGGTGGTCAGCTCGCGGAAGGACTCGAAGGAATCCTTGGCGGCCTTCTGGTCGCGCTCGGACAGGTCCTGGCGCGAGATGAAGGAGAACAGCCCCAGGTCGTCGTTGAAGTTGACCACGCCTTTCAGGTACAGCGCATAGTCGACCGCCGGACTGGCCGGGTGCAGCTTGATGAAACGGTCGAGCGTGGCGACGGCCTGCGCCTGCGAGCCGCCCTTGTACTGGGCGTAGGCCTTGTCGAGCTCGGCCTGCTGTGCCAGCGGCGTGCCGGCGGCCCGGCCTTCGAGCTTCTCGAACAGGGGAATCGCCTTGTCGTAATCCTTGGCGTCGGCCTGGTCCTTGGCCTCGGAATAGATGCGGTTGGGGCTCCAGTTCTTGGTCTGGTCGTCCACCGTGGACGAACAGCCGGCCAACCCGCCCGCCAGCAGGGCGGTGCCGAGGACGGCGACCACCGATAATTTGACTCGACGCATCACAGGCTACCTTCTTGAAAAAAAGCAATTCGATTATATCGGCGCACCCCGAACCCGCCCTTTTGGAGGAAACGCTGGAGGAAGCCGCCGATGCCGGGCCCGAGAGCGAGCGGCGCAGCGTCACGGTGGGGGTGGAGCAGCACGGCGAGCGTATCGACCGCACGTTGGCCGCCGTGGTGCCCGAATTCTCGCGCAGTTACCTGCAGCAGGTCATCCACGCCGGCGACGTGCTGTGCAATGGGGTGCCGGTGGTCAAGCCGGCCACCAAGGTGCGGGCCGGCGAGCGCCTGGAAATCGAGCTGCGGCCTACGCCGCAAAGCCAGGCCTTCCATCCCGAGGCCATGCCCATCGCCGTGGTCTACGAGGACGAACACCTGCTGGTCATCGACAAACCCGCCGGGCTGGTGGTGCACCCCGCGCCGGGCAACTGGAGCGGTACCCTGCTCAACGGCCTGCTGGCGCGCGACGCCCGCGCTGCGCTGCTGCCGCGTGCGGGCATCGTGCACCGGCTGGACAAGGACACCAGCGGCCTGATGGTGGTCGCCCGCAGCCGGGCGGCCATGGACGCGCTGGTGCAGCTGATCGCCGCCCGCGAGGTCAGCCGCCAGTACCTGGCGCTGGCCCACCGGCCGTGGAACGGGCCGGCCACGCGCGACGTGGAAGCCCCGGTGGGGCGCGACCCGCGCAACCGCCTGCGTATGGCGGTGGTGGACACGCAGGTGCATTCCGGCAAGGCCGCGCGCACCAGCTTTGCCCTGCTGGCCAATACCGAGCAGGGTTGCTGGCTGCGCTGCGCCCTGCACACCGGCCGCACGCACCAGATCCGGGTGCACCTGGCCTCGATCGGCCATGCACTGGTGGGCGATGCCCTGTACGGCGGCGCTCCGGCGGCCGGCATGGAACGCCAGGCACTGCATGCCTTCCGGCTGGCCTTCGAGCATCCACTCACCGGCGAGGCGCTGGCTTTCGAGGCGCCGCCGCCGGCCGACCTGCTGGCGGCGCTCGGCGACTGGGGTGTCGTTTACAATCCACCTACTCCCGCCTGACCGGGCGTCGGGGGCCGGTGCCTCCGCCGCCGTTGCCGTCTGCGCCGCACAGCCCGCCTGCCTCGGGGGCGCGGCAGGCCGGGAGCTCGCCTTCCGACCGCCGCGCCGCCCACCTGCCGCGCCGCCCATGCCACCTTCTTTGCCGAAAAGAGCGCCCGACCATGAACACGGCGGATGCCAAGCGCATCCTTGAAACTGCACTGATCTGTTCGCAGCAGCCGCTGTCGCTGCGCGAGCTGCGTGTCCTGTTCGCCGATGCGCTCGGCGCCGACACCGTGCGCCAGCTGCTCGAAGACCTGCAGTCCGACTGGACGCAGCGCGGGGTGGAACTGGTGCAGGTGGCCACCGGCTGGCGTTTCCAGAGCCGGCCGGCCATGCGCGAGCACCTCGACCGCCTGCACCCCGAAAAGCCGCCGCGCTACACCCGCGCCGTGCTGGAGACGCTGGCCATCATCGCCTACCGGCAGCCGGTCACGCGCGGCGACATGGAAGACATCCGCGGCGTGGCCATCAACAGCCTCATCCTCAAGCAGCTCGAAGACCGCGGCTGGGTCGAGGTGATCGGCCACCGCGACACGGTCGGGCGGCCCGCGCTGTTCGCCACCACCAAACACTTCCTCGACGACCTGGGCCTGGCCTCGCTCGACCAGTTGCCCCTGGCCGACGGCCCCGCGGCCGAACAGGCGGTACGTGCCGCCCTGGAAAACGCCGGGCACAACCTGCAGCAATCTTCCTTGCCGATGGAGGGCGATGCCGCCGTGGAGGAGGGCGGAGCGCCCGCCGAAACGCCGCCACCGGCTGAGGCCGTCGAAACGGCCGAAGCCGCCGAACCCACTGAACCCGTAGAACCTGCAGCAGAGGCCGAAGCAGAGGCCGAAGCCACCCTTCCCACCGACGCGGAGCCCACCGCTCCCCCGCCCGAATCCACCCCGCCGGAGGGTGTCGCCGACACTTCCGGAACGACCCCCTCCGCCCCATGAACGACGACTCCACCACACCCGAAGAAGAAACCAGTCCGCCGCAGGACGCTCCGGAAACGGCGGCGCAGCCCGTGCCGGCCGCCGCCGATGCTCCGGAAACCGTCATCGGCTTCGGCGATGTGGTGTCCGGCCGCTTCGACGAAGACCAGGAGGACGAGGCCGTCGTCCTGCCATCCAAGCGGGTGCTGCTGCCGCAGCAGGAAACCCCCAAGCTGCACAAGGTGCTGGCCCAGGCCGGCCTCGGTTCGCGGCTGGAGATGGAGCAGCTCATCCTGGAAGGCCGCATCTCGGTCAACAACGAGCCGGCGCACATCGGCCAGCGTATCCAGTACGGCGACCAGATCAAGGTCAATGGCAAGCCCATCCGTTTCCGCATCGACCCGCCGCCGGCGCGGGTCATCGCCTACCACAAGCCCGCGGGCGAGGTGGTGACGCACGACGACCCGCAGAACCGCCCGACCGTGTTCCGCAAGCTGCCCCGGCTGCAGAACGGCAAGTGGCAGTCGGTCGGCCGGCTCGATCTGAACACCGAAGGCCTGTTGCTGTTCACCAGCTCGGGTGAACTCGCCAATCGCCTGATGCACCCGCGTTTCGGCCTGGAGCGTGAATACGCGGTGCGGGTGCTGGGCGCGCTCAGCAACGATGAAAAGCAGCGCCTGCTCGACGGCGTGCGCCTCGAGGACGGCATGGCGCAGTTCGGCTCCATCGAAAACGGTGGCGGCGAGGGCGCCAACGCCTGGTACCGCGTCACCATCGCCGAAGGCCGCAACCGCGAGGTGCGCCGCATGCTCGAAGCCGTCGGCCACGCCGTCAGCCGCCTGATCCGTATCCGCTACGGTGCCATGCTGCTGCCGCGCGGGCTCAAGCGCGGCGCCTGGATGGAGCTCGACGAACGCGACATCTCCGGCCTGGTGCAGGCCGCCGGCGGCGGCCGGGGCGAAGAGGGCGCGGAAGACCGCCCGAAACGCGCACCGCGCGACATGCCGATCCCGGGCAAAGGCTACAAGACCACCCGGGGCGGCAAGGGGGGCGCCAAACCCTTCCCCGCGGACAAGCGTGGTCCGGGCGGTCCCGGCCGACCGGCAGGCCTCGGCGGCAAGCCGGGCAAACCCCGTGGCGACCGGCCGGCCGGAGAGACCGGCGGTGCCCAGCCCGATCCCCTGAAGACCTCGGTGGGGTATATCGGCGCCGACAGTTTCACCCGCCAGCGGCAGGAGCAGCGCAAGGGCCCGGCCGGCGGCGGCGGGCAGCGGCGCCGGGGGCGCTGAGTCCTCCGCGGACCGAATTCGGCCATGTGCTGGCGTTTTGCCGGCACATGGCCGGTGCTTATTGCCTGCCATTGCGGTCATTGACCCCGGGCTGCATCCGGGTTTGCCCTGGGGCAGGTTAAAATGTATGGCTTTGTCCCACGGGGCAAAACCCCAAAAAAATCCAGTATCCAGGAAAAATCCAAATGGCAATCGAACGTACCCTCTCCATCATCAAGCCCGACGCTGTCGCCAAGAACGTCATCGGCCAGATCGTTTCGCGCTTCGAAGCCGCCGGCCTGAAGATCGTCGCCGCACGCCTGGCGCAGCTGTCGCGCGCCGAGGCCGAGCAGTTCTACGCGGTGCACAAGGCCCGCCCCTTCTTCAAGGACCTGGTCGACTTCATGATCTCGGGCCCAGTGTTCGTGCAGGCACTCGAAGGTGAAGGCGCCATCGCCAAGAACCGCGACCTGATGGGCGCCACCGACCCCAAGAAGGCCGACAAGGGCACGATCCGCGCCGATTTCGCCGACAGCATCGACGCCAATGCGGTGCACGGTTCCGACGCCGCGGAAACCGCAGCGGCCGAAATCGCCTTCTTCTTCCCCGCCATGGGCATCTACAGCCGCTGAGCCGGCTGCTGCCGTTCGCATGACGACCCCGGTCAACCTGCTCGATTTCGACCTCGACGGGTTGGCCGCGTTCTGCGAGCGGCTGGGTGAAAAACGCTTCCGCGCCACCCAGCTCTTCCGCTGGATCCACCAGCGCGGCGCCGCCGACTTCGGCCAGATGAGCGATCTGGCGAAGTCGCTGCGCGAAAAACTGGCCGGCTGCGCCGAGGTCCGCGCGCTGCCCGTCGCCGCCGAACACGTATCGACGGACGGCACCATCAAGTGGTTGTTCGACGTCGGTGGCGGCAACGCCATCGAAACCGTCTTCATCCCCGAGGACGACCGCGGCACGCTGTGTGTGTCGTCGCAGGCCGGCTGCGCGGTCAACTGCCGTTTCTGCTCTACCGGCCACCAGGGTTTCAGCCGCAACCTCAGCACCGCCGAGATCGTTGCGCAGCTCTGGTATGCCGAGCATTTCCTGCGCAAGCGGGCCGGCAGCTCCGAGCGTGTCATCTCCAACGTGGTGATGATGGGCATGGGCGAGCCCCTGCAGAACTATGCCGCGCTGGTGCCGGCCCTGCGTACCATGCTCGACGACCATGCCTACGGCCTGTCGCGCCGGCGGGTCACGGTGTCCACCTCCGGGGTGGTGCCGATGATCGACCGCCTGGCGCAGGACTGCCCGGTGGCCCTGGCGGTGTCGCTGCATGCGCCCAATGACCCGCTGCGCGACAACCTGGTGCCGCTCAACCGCAAATACCCCATCGCCGAGCTGCTCGATGCCTGCCGGCGCTACCTGGAGCATGCGCCGCGCGACTTCATCACCTTCGAGTACTGCATGCTCGACGGGGTGAACGACCAGCCCGAGCATGCGCAGCAACTGGTGGACCTGGTGCGCCGCCACGGTGGCACCGGGGTGTCGTGCAAGTTCAACCTGATCCCGTTCAATCCGTTCCCGGCCTCGGGCCTGCTGCGCTCGCCCGCGCCGCGGGTGGCCGCCTTTGCGAAACTGCTCAGCGATGCTGGTATCGTCACGACTGTGCGCAAGACCCGCGGTGACGACATCGATGCCGCGTGCGGTCAGCTGGCCGGCGACGTGCAGGACCGCACCCGTGTCGGAGAACGCATTGCGCAACAGCGCCGGATTGTGCTCACGCCCGTGAGCACTCTGGCCGTTGCGACCAAGGAAACCTGAGACATGACGAACAGCGCAGCGCGCGGAGAACGACGGTGAGCCGCTGGATCGCCGGCATGCTGCTGTGCGCGCTGGCCTCGGCCCTGCTGGCAGGCTGCGTGAACACGCGGACCAACAACGTCACCGGCGAAGTCATCGAGAACCGGCCCGACCTTGTCACCGAGTCCGACGAACCCCCGCAGCGCCGGCGTGCGCGCCTGCGGCTGGAGTTGGCGTCGAGCTATTTCGAGGCTGACAAGACCAACGTCGCGCTCGACGAAATCAAGCAGTCCCTGGTGGCCGACCCCGAATACGCCGAGGCCTACAGCCTGCGCGGGTTGATCTACATGCGGATGGGCGACAACGCGCTGGCCGAGGAAAGTTTCCGCCGGGCCATCGCCCTCAACCCGCGTGACGGCAATGCCATGCACAACCAGGCCTGGCTGATGTGCCAGCAGAAGCGTTATGCCGAGGCCGACCAGCTTTTCACCCGCGCCGCGGCGCAGCCGGGCTACACCAACGCCGCACGTACGCTGATGACGCAGGGGGTGTGCCAGGTGCGAGCCGGCAAGCCGGCCGACGCCGAACGCACGCTGGGCCATTCGTACGAGCTCGATCCGGGCAATCCGATCACCGGCTTCACGCTGGCGAACCTGCTGTTCCAGCGCGGTGACCTGACCCGCGCGCGTTTCTACATCCGCCGGGTCAACAACGGCGAGTACGCCACGGCCGAGTCGCTGTGGCTCGGCATGCGCGTCGAGCGGCGGCTGAACGACAACGTGGCGCTGGCCCAGTTGGGGGAGCAGTTGCGCAAGCGTTTTCCCGGCTCGCACGAGCTGGCCTCCTATGAGCGTGGAGCTTTCGATGAGTGAGCTGCAGATGGCTGCGGGCGGCGAGGGCGCCGCTTTTCCCGACACGGCGGGTGCCGGTGCCCAGTTGCGTGCCGCGCGCGAGGCGCAGGGGGTGCACATCGCATCGCTCGCCGTGGCGCTCAAGGTGCCGGTATCGCGGCTGGAGGCCCTGGAGGCCGACCGCTTCGACCTGTTGCCCGATCCGCCTTTTGTCCGCGCCCTGGCCGGCAGTGTGTGCCGCGCGCTCAAGCTCGATCCGGCGCCGGTGCTGGCCCGGCTGCCGCAGAAGGTTCCCCCGCGGCTCAACAGCGAGGCCCACAGCGGCTCGCCCCGTTTCCGTTCCCCCGGTGCCCGCAAGCCGGTTGTCGGCGAACAGCTGTCGCACCCCGTCGTCTGGTGGGTGCTGCTGCTGCTGGTGGCTGCCGGTGCGCTGATCATGTTGCCGTCGGAGCGGCTCGGTGCCTGGGTGACGGCCGCCAAGGAAGCGGTGCACGATCGCCTGGCCACGCCGGCGGCCAGCACGTCGGCGGAAACCGCACCGCCAGTGGCCGCCGAACCCCCGGTGGCAGGGACGGCCGAAGCCCCTGCGCCAGCGGTGGCGGTCGCCCTGTCCGGGGCAAGCACCCCGCCAACGCCTGCCATGGCGGGCGCGCCTGCGGATACGCCGGCCGCCGCGGTCGTGCCGGCCGAAGGCGACGGCCTGCTGGTGCTCAAGGCGTCGGCGGAGTCCTGGGTCAAGGTGACCGATGCACGCGGCACGGTGGTGCTGCAGAAGGCCATTCCGGCGGGCGGTTCTGAAAGTGTCACCGGCACGCCGCCGCTGGCGGTGGTGGTCGGCCGTGCCGACGCCACCCAGGTGCTGGTGCGCGGCCAGCCCTTCGACATGACGGCCCTCGCGCGCAGCAACGTCGCCCGTTTCGAGGTCAAGTAACACCGTGGTCCCTGACAAACTTCTTTCCGAACCGCAGCCGATCGCGGTGGCGCATCCGCTGCCGCGGCGCTCGCGCCAGGCGCAGATCGTCTGGGGTGCACGCACCGTCACCGTGGGCGGCGACGCGCCGGTGCGGGTGCAGTCCATGACCAATACCGATACGGTCGATGCCATCGGCACGGCGATCCAGGTCAAGGAACTTGCCATCGCCGGCTCGGAGCTGGTGCGCATCACCGTCAACACACCCGAGGCCGCAGCCCAGGTGCCCTACATCCGCGAGCAGCTCGACCGGATGGGCATCGACGTGCCGCTGATCGGCGATTTCCACTACAACGGCCACCGCCTGCTGACCGAGTACCCGGCCTGCGCCGAGGCCTTGTCCAAGTACCGCATCAACCCCGGCAACGTGGGCAAGGGCGACAAACACGACAAGCAGTTCGGCCAGATGATCGAGGCCGCGCTGCGCTGGAACAAGCCGGTGCGCATCGGTGTCAACTGGGGCAGCCTGGACCAGGAACTGCTCGCCGACCTGATGGACACCAACAGCCGCCGCGCGCAGCCCTGGGACGCGCGCCAGGTCATGTACGAGGCGCTCATCACCTCGGCCATCGACTCGGCCCGGCTGGCCGAAAAACTCGGCATGGACGGCAGCCAGGTGCTGCTGTCGTGCAAGGTCAGCGGCGTGCGCGACCTGGTCTCGGTCTACCGCGAACTGGCACGCCGTTGCGATTACCCGCTGCACCTGGGCCTGACCGAGGCCGGCATGGGCACCAAGGGCACGGTGGCTTCCACCGCCGCGCTGGCCCTGCTGCTGCAGGAGGGCATCGGCGACACCATCCGTGTATCGCTCACGCCCCAGCCGGGCGAGTCGCGCACGCAGGAGGTGCTCATCGCCAACGAGATCCTGCAGTCGCTCGGACTGCGGGTCTTCGTGCCCAGTGTCACCGCCTGCCCCGGCTGCGGCCGCACCACCAGCAGCACCTTCCAGGAGCTGGCCAAGAGCATCGACGACCACCTGCGTTTGCAGATGCCGGTCTGGCGCAAGAAGTACCCCGGCGTCGAGGGGCTCAAGGTCGCCGTCATGGGCTGCATCGTCAACGGCCCGGGCGAAAGCAAGCATGCCGACATCGGCATCAGCCTGCCCGGCACCGGCGAGGCCCCGGCCGCGCCGGTCTTCATCGACGGCGAAAAGGCCCTGACGCTGCGCGGTGACAACATCGCCGCCGAATTCCACCAGCTCGTCGAGCACTACATCGAAAACCGCTTCGGCAACCCGTCCACCGTGTCGGCTGCCTGACCCCGCCCATGTCCGAAAACCCCTCGGCCGCCCCCGCGGCGCGCCCCTCCATGCCCAAGCCGGCCAAACTGACCGGCGTCAAGGGCATGAACGACATCCTGCCGCCCGAGTCCGCCCGCTGGGAGTGGCTGGAGGAGAAGGTGCGCCGCCTGATGGCGCGTTACGCCTACCGCAACATCCGCACGCCCATCGTCGAGCCCACGGCCCTGTTCGTGCGTGGCCTGGGCGAGGTGACCGACATCGTCGAGAAGGAGATGTACTCCTTCGAAGACCGGCTCAATGGCGAGCAGCTCACCCTGCGCCCGGAAAGCACGGCCGGCGTGGTACGGGCGGTGGCCGAACATTCCATGCTGTACGAAGGCGGCAAGCGGCTCTACTACATGGGCCCGATGTTCCGCCATGAACGCCCGCAGCGCGGCCGCTACCGCCAGTTCCACCAGATCGGCGCCGAGGCGCTGGGTTTTCCCGGTGCCGAGGTCGATGCCGAGCTCATCCTGCTGGCCCATGCGCTGTGGCGCGAATTGGGCCTGCAGGACGTGCGGCTGGAGCTCAACAGCCTGGGCCAGCCCGACGAACGCCGTGCCCACCGCACCGCGCTCATCGCCCACCTGGAGCAGCACATCGACGTGCTGGACGAGGAGGCCAAACGCCGCTTGCACAGCAACCCGCTGCGGATTCTCGACACCAAGAATCCTGCCATGCAGGCGGTGGCCGAATCTGCGCCCAAGCTGATGGATTTCCTCGGCGAAGCGTCGCTGGCCCACTTCAACGCGGTGCGCGCCATCCTCGAGGCCAACGGCATCGGCTACCGCATCAACCCGCGCCTGGTGCGCGGCATGGACTACTACAACCTGACGGTGTTCGAGTTCGTCACCGACCGGCTCGGTTCGCAGGGCACCATCTGCGGCGGCGGCCGCTACGACTACCTGATCGAGCAGGTCGGCGGCAAGGCCGCGCCGGCCGTCGGCTGGGCGCTGGGCATGGAGCGGGTGCTGGAGCTGCTGAAGGAGCAGGGCGACAGCGTGGCCGTCCCGGTGGCCGACGCCTATGCCATCCTGCCCGAGGCCGCGGCACTGCCGGTGGCGCTGCGCACGCTCGAATCGCTGCGCGCCGCCGGTGTCGCGGTGCAGATGCATGCCGGCACCGGCGAAGGCCCGGGCAGCATGAAGTCGCAGTTCAAGAAGGCCGATGCCAGCGGCGCCGCCTTTGCGCTGGTGTTCGGTCCAGACGAACTCGCGCAGGGCCAGGTCACCGTCAAGTCGCTGCGCGACGGCGCCGGTGCCCAGCGCCTGGAGCGCCTCGACGCCGTTGGCGCCTGGGCCGCCAGCCTACAATCCCGCAGTTAAACCCCTCGTATCCATGGCCACCCATCTCGACCTCGAAGAACAAGAACAGCTCGACCAGCTCAAGCACTTCTGGAACCAATGGGGCACCGCCATCACCGCGGTGCTGATGGTGGCTGCCGTGAGTGTCGCGGGCTGGAATGGCTACCAGTTCTGGCAGCACCGGCAGTCGGCGCAGGCCTCGGTGCTGTTCGACGAGGTCGACCGTGCCACCCTGGCGGGCGACACGACCCGGGTCGAGCGTGCGTTCTCCGACATCCGCGACAAGTTCGGCGGTACCGTCTATGCCCAGCAGGCCGGCCTGGCCGCTGCCAAGGCCCTGTACGACAAGGGCAATACCGACGGCGCCAAGGCGGCGCTCGGCTGGGTGGCCGACAAGGGCGGTGATGCCGGCCTGCAGGCGATCGCCCGCCTGCGCCTGGCAGCCATCCTGATGGACGCCAAGGCCTACGACGAGGCGCTGCGCCAGGTCGACACGGCCCTGCCGCCCGAATTCGCTGCCCTGGGTGCCGACCGCAAGGGCGACATCCTGGCACTGCAGGGCAAGAAGACCGAGGCCGCCGCTGCCTACACCACGGCCTGGAAGGGCATGGAAGAGACGGACCCGTACCGCCGCCTGGTCGAAGTCAAGCTCAACGCCCTGGGTGTTGATCCCCGTGCATCCGCTTCCCCATCGGCCGCGCCTGCGGCGGAGGTCAAGTCTTGAAACCGTTGATGATGAATGCCTGCCGCCTGCTGGCCGCACTGTCCCTGGCCGCCCTGGGCGGCTGCTCGATGGTGTCGGGCGTCAGCTCCACCGTTGGCGGCTGGTTCGGCGCCAACAAAGCCAAGCCGGCCGAACTCGGCCCGGTGGTCGTGAAGGTGCCGGTACGGCAGGCCTGGTCGGTGAAGATCGGCCCCAACTCCTTCCCGCTGACACCGCAGGTCAACGGCACGGCCGTCACCCTGGCCAGCGACGACGGCCGCATCGTCTCGCTCGATGCACGTACCGGTGCGGAGTTGTGGCGCGCCAGCGCCGGCGCGCCGCTGGCCGCCGGGGTCGGCAGCGACGGCACCACCACGGCCGTGGTCACCCGCACCAACGAGGTGGTGGCTTTTGCCGGCGCCCGCGAACTCTGGCGCCAGACGCTGCCGGCCGAGGCCTTCACCGCGCCTTTCGTGGCCGGTGGACGTGTCTTCGTGCTGTCGGGCGACCGGGCCGTGTCGGCCTTCGACGGGCAGACCGGCCGGCGCCTGTGGCGCCAGCAGCGCCCGGGAGAGCCGCTGGTGCTGCGCCATGGCGGTGTCATGCTGGCGGTGGGCGACACCCTGGTGGTGGGCCTGTCGGGCCGGCTGTCGGGCCTGAACCCGGCCAACGGCACCCTGCGCTGGGAAGCCCCGGTGGCTTCGCCGCGCGGCACCAACGACGTGGAGCGCCTGGTCGACCTGGTCGGCCGCGTCAGCCGCCAGGGCGACAACATCTGCACCCGCGCCTTCCAGGCGGCCGTGGGCTGCGTCGACGCGGCCCGCGGCCAGCTGGTCTGGACCAAACCCGACAACGGCTACACCGGCATCGACGGCGACGACACCCGCATCTTCGGCACCGCGGCCAACGGCGTCATCACCGCCTGGCGCCGTACCGATGGCGAACGCGCCTGGGGTGTCGAAAGCCTGCGCTACCGCCAGCTCAGCGCCCCCCTGGTGCTCGGGCGCTCGGTGGTGGTCGGCGACGGCAATGGCAACGTACACATGTTCTCCCGCGAAGACGGCACACCCGTCAACCGGCTTGCGACCGATGGCTCGGCCATCGTCGCCAACCCGGTGCTGGCGAGCGACACCCTGGTCGTCGTGACCAGGAATGGCGGCGTCTTCGGCTTCGTGACGCAATAGGGCCGCCGTTTTCCGGAAATCCATGAAACCAGTCATCGCGCTCGTCGGGCGTCCCAACGTCGGTAAATCGACGCTCTTCAACCGCATGACCAAGTCGCGCGACGCCATCGTCGCCGACTTTGCCGGCCTCACGCGCGACCGGCACTACGGCAACGGCCGCCAGGGCAAGCACGAGTTCATCGTCATCGACACCGGCGGCTTCGAGCCCGACGCCGCCTCGGGCATCTTCAAGGAGATGGCCAAGCAGACGCGCCAGGCCGTGGCCGAGGCCGACGTGGTCGTCTTCGTGGTGGATGCGCGGGCCGGCCTGTCGGCGCAGGACCACGACATCGGCAACTACCTGCGCCGCCTGGGCAAACCCACGGTGCTGGCCGCCAACAAGGCCGAAGGCATGAAGGAGGGCATGCAGCTCTCCGAATTCTTCGAGCTGGGCCTGGGCGAGGTGCATGGCATCTCGGCCGCACACGGCCAGGGTATACGCGACCTGATCGAGATCGCGCTGGAGCCGCTGCACCTGCCCGATCCGGACGAGGAGGGCGAGGGCGCCGACCCCGGCGTCACCAAGCTGGCGGTGGCCGGCCGTCCCAACGTCGGCAAGTCGACGCTGATCAACACCTGGCTGGGCGAGGAGCGCCTGGTGGCCTTCGACATGCCTGGCACCACCCGCGACGCCATCATGGTGCCGTTCGAGCGCGAGGGGCAGAAGTTCGAGCTCATCGACACGGCCGGACTGCGCCGCAAGGGCCGGGTGTTCGAGGCCATCGAGAAGTTCTCGGTGGTCAAGACCCTGCAGGCCATCGAGTCGGCCAACGTGGTGCTGCTGCTGCTCGACGCCACCCAGGGCGTGACCGACCAGGACGCCCACATCGCCGGCTACATCCTCGAGAGTGGCCGCGCCGTGGTGCTGGCGGTCAACAAGTGGGATGCGGTCGACAGCTACGAGCGCGAGATGCTGCAGCGTGCCATCGAGACCCGGCTGCCCTTCCTGAAGTTCGCCGCGATGCATTTCATCTCGGCCAAGAAGCGCCAGGGGCTGGGCCCGCTGTGGGCCTCCATCGCCCAGGCGCACCGCGCGGCGATGTGCAAGATGTCCACCCCGGTGCTGACACGGCTGCTGCAGGAGGCTGTGCAGTTCCAGTCGCCCCAGCGCGCCGGCATGTTCCGCCCCAAGCTGCGCTACGCCCACCAGGGCGGCATGAACCCGCCGGTGATCGTGATCCACGGCAATTCGCTGGAGCACGTCACCGAGGCCTACAAACGCTTCCTGGAAGGCCGTTTCCGCAAGGAATTCGATCTGGTGGGCACGCCCCTGCGGATCGAAATGAAGACCTCCAGCAACCCCTACGCCGACAAGGAAGAGCGCTGAGAAGCGCTCTTTTTCGCCAATTCCTCCAGTGCGAAGGGCCATTATTTTCTGTGGAAATTAGTGTCCCGGCCATGAAGAGCAAAAAGCGTGTGGTAAGGTGACGCTTTACAACAACGTTTCCCCTGAACACGGAGAATATCGTGAGCAACAAAGGCCAACTCCTCCAAGACCCGTTCCTGAACGCGCTGCGCCGCGAGCATGTGCCGGTCTCCATCTACCTGGTCAACGGCATCAAGCTGCAGGGGCAGATCGAATCCTTCGACCAGTACGTGGTTCTGCTGCGTAACACGGTCACCCAGATGGTCTACAAACATGCGATCTCCACGATCGTTCCCGGCCGCGCGGTGAATTTCTCCACTGCGGACAGCGCCGACGGCGAATCCGCCACCGCGTAAGCACGGATGGACAAAGTTCCCTTTTCGGGGCTTGGTTCGCCGCGCCGCCTGCCGACTTGAGTTTCACCGAAATCAACGACACCACACCCGCGCCCGTCGTGCTGGTGGGGGTCGATCTGGGCCTGCCCCATTTCGATGGTGAACTCGAAGAGCTGGGCCTGCTGGCCCAGACCGCCGGTTTGCAGCCGGTGGCGCGTATCGTCGCCCGGCGCAAGGCACCCGATGCGGCGCTTTTCGTCGGCAGCGGCAAGGCAGATGAAATCCGCATGCTGGCCGAGCACCATGGCGCGGTCGAGGTGCTGTTCGACCAGTCGCTGAGCCCGGCGCAGCAGCGCAATCTCGAGCGCCACCTGGGCCTGCCGGTCAATGACCGGACCATGCTCATCCTGACCATCTTCGCGCAGCGTGCCCGCAGCCACGAGGGCAAGCTGCAGGTCGAGCTGGCCCGCCTGCAGTACCTCAGCACCCGCCTGGTGCGCCGCTGGTCGCATCTGGAGCGCCAGAGTGGCGGCATCGGCATGCGCGGTGGCCCGGGCGAAACGCAGATCGAGCTGGACCGCCGCATGATCCGCGAATCCATCAAGCGCACCAAGGAGCGGTTGCAGAAGGTCAAGCGCCAGCACGGCACGCAGCGGCGGCAGCGCGAGCGGCGCGACACCTTCAACATCTCGCTGGTGGGCTACACCAACGCGGGCAAGTCGACCTTGTTCAACACGCTGGTGAAGGCGCGGGCCTATGCCGCCGACCAGCTGTTCGCCACACTCGACACCACCACACGCCAGCTCTACCTGGGCGAGGCGGGGCGTTCGGTGTCCCTGTCCGATACCGTAGGGTTCATCCGCGACCTGCCGCACGGGCTGATCGATGCATTCCAGGCCACGCTGCAGGAAGCCATCGATGCCGACCTGCTGCTGCATGTGGTGGACGCGGCCAACCCCGACTACCCGGAGCAGATCGCCGAGGTGCAGCGGGTGCTGGCCGAGATCGGCGCGGCCGATGTGCCGCAGCTCCTGGTGTTCAACAAGATCGACGCCATCGCCCCCGAACTGCGGCCCGCACCGGGGCAGGACAGCTACGAAATCGACGGCATCCAGGTACCCCGGCTTTTCGCCAGCGCCAAAAGCGGCGAGGGCATCGCCGCCCTGCGCTCGGCGCTTGCGGCGACCGTTGCCGCGCAGGGCGCGGTGGCGATGGCCCCGGCCGGCGATGCACCATTGCCCGAAACGCTGGACTGATTGGGCACAATCAGCCCACATTTACGTGCCACCGTGAGACTTTGCGCATGACTCTCGAATTACAACAAGGCCGCCCCTGGGCCAGGCTGTCGGATCGCTTCAGGGGGATGTTCAATCTGAACGACCCCCGCTGGGGCCGCGCCGACGACGCAAACTCCGAGGGTTCCGACCCGAATGGCCAGCGCCCGGCCGGGGACAACCCGCCGCCACCACCTCCTCCTGCGCCGCCGCCGCCCGCGCCGCCGCGCAACCGGGGCCAGGGCCCGAACCAGGGTCCGCCCGACCTCGATGAGCTGTGGCGCGATTTCAACCGCAAGCTCGGCGGCCTGTTCGGCGGCGGCCGCGGCCGTCCTCCGGCCGGCAATGGCGGCGGCGGTGGCAACGGGGGTGGCCGCAGCTTCCAGCCCGATATGAAGAATGCCGGCGTGGGGGTCGGTGTGATCTTGGGCGCGGCCGTGCTGATCTGGCTGGGCACCGGCTTTTTTATCGTGCAGGAAGGCCAGCAGGCCGTCATCACCCAGTTCGGCAAGTACAAGTCTACCGTGGGGGCCGGCTTCAACTGGCGCCTGCCGTACCCGATCCAGCGGCACGAACTGGTCTTCGTGACGCAGATCCGCTCGGTCGACGTGGGCCGCGACAGCATCATCAAGTCCACCGGCCTGCGCGAATCGGCCATGCTGACGCAGGACGAGAACATCGTCGAGATCAAGTTCGCGGTGCAGTACCGGCTGAACGACGCCCGCCAGTACCTCTTCGAGAGCCGCGACCCGCAGTCCGCGGTGGTGCAGGCCGCCGAGAGTTCGGTGCGCGAGGTTGTCGGCGCCATGAAGATGGATTCCGCGCTGGCCGACGAGCGCGACCAGATCGCGCCCCGGGTGCGCAAGCTCATGCAGTCCATCCTCGACCGCTACGAGGTGGGTATCGAGGTCGTGGGCATCAACCTGCAGCAGGGCGGGGTGCGTCCGCCCGAGCAGGTGCAGGCCGCCTTCGACGACGTGCTCAAGGCCGGGCAGGAGCGCGAGCGTGCCAAGAACGATGCGCAGGCCTATGCCAACGACGTGATCCCGCGTGCCGTCGGTTCCGCCTCGCGCCTGAAGGAAGAGGCCGAGGCCTACAAGGCCCGCATCGTGGCCCAGGCCCAGGGCGACGCCCAGCGCTTCAGCTCGGTGCTGGCCGAGTACCAGCGCGCCCCGCAGGTCACGCGCGACCGCATGTACCTCGACACCATGCAGCAGGTGTATGCCAATGCCACCAAGGTCATGATCGATTCCAAGCAGGGTTCCAACCTGCTGTACCTGCCGCTCGACAAGCTCCTGCAGTCGCAGGGGCAGAGCCCGGCGCAGAGCGGCGCCAGCGTCGTGCCCGACCCCTCGGCCGCCGCAGCCGGCAGCAATGCCGCCGCCGCTTCGCCGCCACCGATTTTCTCCAGCGATGTACGCACCCGGGACAATTCCCGCGGCCGTGACCGCGAATCGCGCTAGGAGCCCGCCGTGAACAGAATCGGTTTTATCGCCTCTTCCATCCTGGTGGCGCTCGCCATCGTGAGTTCCACCCTGTTCGTGGTGGACCAGCGCCAGTTCGGCGTGGTCTACGCCCTCGGCCAGATCAAGGACGTCGTGGCCGAGCCCGGCCTGCACTTCAAGCTGCCGCCGCCGTTCCAGAACGTGTCGTACATCGACCGCCGCCTGCTCACCCTCGACAGCACCGACACCGAGTCGATGCTGACGGCCGAGAAGCAGCGGGTGGTGATCGACTGGTACGTGCGCTGGCGCATCACCGACCCGTCGGAGTACATCCGCAACGTCGGCCTCGATGAGACCGCCGGTGCCAACCAGCTGAGCCGGGTGGTGCGCAATACCTTCCAGGAAGAAATCAACCGCCGCACCGTGGGCGACCTGATCTCGCTCAAGCGCGACGAACTCATGGCTGCCGTCAAGCGCCGTGTGCTCGAGGTGGTCAAGGGCGCCAAGCCCTGGGGTGTGGACGTGGTGGACGTGCGTATCACCCGTGTCGACTACGTCGAGGCCATCACCGAATCGGTGTACCGCCGCATGGAGGCCGAACGCAAGCGTGTGGCCAACGAACTGCGTTCCACCGGCGGCGCCGAGGGCGAGAAGATCCGCGCCGACGCCGACCGCCAGCGCGAAATCACCATCGCCAACGCCTACCGCGATGCCCAGAAGACCAAGGGCGAGGGCGATGCCGAGGCGGCGCGTATCTACGCCGACGCCTTCGGCAAGGACCCGCAGTTCGCGCAGTTCTACCGCAGCCTGGAGGCCTACAAGGCCAGCATCGGCAAGAAGGGCGACGTGATGGTGATCGACCCTGCGGCATCCGAGTTCTTCCGCAACTTCCGCAACGGCCCGGCCGGCGGCGCGTCGTCGGCAGCGCCGGCGCCGCGGCGCTAGGGCCCAGCCCGCAGTGGAGTCCGGCAGCCTCTGGACGGCGCTTGCGCTGGTGCTGGTGATCGAGGGGCTGCTGCCCTTCCTGTCGCCCGGCGGCTGGAAGCGTACCTTCGCCCGGCTGCTGGAGTTGCGCGACGGCCAGTTGCGCTTCTTCGGGCTGGCCTGCATGGCCTGCGGCCTGCTGGCGCTTTGGTTGCAGTCCTGACCGCTGCCTGACTCGCCCGGCGAGGCCGCCACCGCGGTCCCGGTAGAATCACGTTTTTAACAGCCTACCGATTTTCATGTCCGCCTGGGTCCTGCCGGATCACATCGCCGATGTACTGCCTTCCGAGGCCCGGCACATCGAAGAACTGCGTCGCGTTTTGCTCGACACCGCACGGGGCTACGGCTACGAGCTCGTCATGCCGCCGCTGCTGGAACACCTGGAGTCGCTGCTGACCGGCACCGGCGAGGCGCTCGACCTGCAGACCTTCAAGCTGGTCGACCAGCTGTCGGGCCGCATGATGGGCCTGCGCGCCGACACCACGCCGCAGGTCGCCCGCATCGACGCCCACCTGCTGAACCGCCAGGGCGTGACCCGCCTGTGCTACTGCGGCCCGGTGCTGCACACCCGGCCGGGCCGGCCGCACGCCACCCGCGAGCCGCTGCAGTTCGGCGCCGAAATCTATGGCCACGCCGGCATCGAGGCCGACCTGGAAACCCTGCGCCTGGCGCTCGACTGCCTGAAGGCCGCGCGGCTCGACGGCGTGCAGGTCGACCTGGGCGATGCGCGTATCCCGCGCACCCTCCTGGCCGGCATCGACATGCCTGAAAAACACCTGGCCGATGTACAGGCCGCGCTGGCGGCCAAGGACGCCAGCGGCCTGCACCAGCTCACCTGCGATTTCCCCGTGGCCGCGCGCGACGCCCTGCGGGCCCTGGTGGGCCTCTACGGCGACATCGCGGTGCTGGACGAGGCCGAACATGCACTCGAAGCCTTCCCGGCGCTGTTGCCGGTGATCGCCGGCCTGCGGCGGCTGGCACGCGCGCTGCCCGCCGGACGTGCCAGCTTCGACCTGGCCGACTTGCGCGGCTATTCGTATTACAGCGGCGCACGCTTCGCCATGTACGTGGCCGGCGCCAGCGACGCCCTCGTGCGTGGTGGCCGCTACGACGAGGTGGGGGCGGTGTTCGGCCGCAACCGCCCGGCGGTGGGCTTCAGCCTGGACCTGCGCGAGCTGGTGGGCGTGGTGCGCCCGCGCGAACTGCGCGCGGCCATCCGTGCGCCCTGGTCGGACGATGCCGGCCTGGGCCAGGCCATAGGCGCACTGCGCGCCCAGGGCGAGACGGTGGTCTGCGTCCTGCCCGGCCATGAGAGCGAAATCGATGAGTTCCGCTGCGACCGCCAGTTGGTGCAAGGCACCGGCCAGTGGAACGTGTTACCCCTTTGAACTGAAGTCAGCAAGATGAGCAAGACGAATGGGCCGGTTGCCGGCCGTAATGTGGTCGTGGTCGGCACCCAGTGGGGCGACGAGGGCAAAGGCAAGCTGGTCGACTGGCTGACCGAAAGCGCCCAGGGTGTGGTGCGCTTCCAGGGCGGCCACAACGCCGGCCACACGCTGGTCATCAACGGCGTGAAGACGGCGCTGCACCTGATCCCGAGCGGCATCATGCGCCCGGGCGTGCGGTGCTACATCGGCAACGGTGTGGTGCTGTCGGTGGCCAAGCTCATGGAAGAAATCGAGGGCCTGGAGAAGGCCGGCGTCGAGGTGCGTTCGCGCCTGCGTGTCAGCGAGGCCTGCCCGCTGATCCTGCCGGTGCATTCGGCGCTGGACATCGCACGCGAGAACTACCGCGAACGCGGCGGCTCCGAAAAGATCGGCACTACCGGCCGCGGCATCGGCCCGGCCTACGAGGACAAGATCGCCCGCCGCGCCCTGCGGGTGCAGGACCTGCGCCACCCCGAGCGTTTCGCCGCCAAGCTGCGGGTGCTGCTTGACCTGCACAACCATGTGCTGACCCAGGTGCTGGGCGCCGAAGCCATCGACTACGACACGGTCTACGAAGAGGCCATGCGCCACGCGGTGTTCCTCAAACCCATGATCGCCGACGTGTCGCGCGAACTCAACGACGCACACCGGGCCGGCGCCAACCTGCTGTTCGAGGGCGCGCAGGGCACGCTGCTCGACGTGGACCACGGCACCTACCCCTACGTCACCTCCAGCAACTGCGTGGCGGGCAACGCCTCGGCCGGTTCGGGTGTCGGGCCGGGCATGCTGCACTATGTGCTGGGCATCACCAAGGCCTACTGCACCCGCGTCGGCGGCGGACCGTTCCCCACCGAGCTGGACTGGGAAACGCCCGGCACCGTCGGTTACCACCTGTCCACCGTCGGTGCGGAGCGGGGCGTTACCACTGGCCGCAGCCGCCGCTGCGGCTGGTTCGATGCCGCGCTGCTCAAGCGCTCGGCCCAAGTCAACGGCCTGTCGGGCCTGTGCATCACCAAGCTCGACGTGCTCGACGGCATCGAGGAGCTGCTGCTGTGCACCGGCTACGAACTCGATGGCGAGCACACCGACATCCTGCCCATGGGCGCCGACGAGATCGAGCGCTGCACGCCCATCTACGAAACGCTCAAGGGCTGGTCCGATTCCACCGTGGGCGTGACCGACTACGACGCACTGCCGGTCAATGCGCGCCTGTACCTGCAGCGCATCGAGCAGGTCACGGGTGTGCCGATCGACCTCATCTCGACCAGCCCGGACCGCGACCACACCATCATGATGCGGCACCCCTACCTCGCCTGAGGTGTGCCACCGCCGCCCATGACCGACCTTTTCCCGACGACACACCAGGAGCATTGCGCATGCTGACCGAAGATGGCAAACACCTGTATGTGAGCTACGACGAGTACCACAGCCTCATCGAGAAGCTCGCCATCAAGGTCCACCTCTCGGGCTGGGAATTCGACACCATCCTGTGCCTGGCACGGGGCGGCCTGCGGCCCGGCGACATCCTCTCCCGGGTTTTCGACAAGCCGCTGGCCATCATGTCGACCAGTTCCTACCGGGCGGACGGCGGCACCATCCAGGGCCACCTCGACATCGCACGTTTCATCACCACCCCGCGCGGCGAGATCGCCGGCCGCGTGCTGCTGGTGGACGACCTGGCCGATTCCGGGCACACGCTCAGTTCGGTCATGGACAACCTCAAGACCCACTACAAACCGATCACCGAGTTGCGCAGCGCGGTCATCTGGACCAAGGGCACATCGATCTTCACCGCCGACTATTCGGTGGAGTTCCTGCCCACCGACCCATGGATCCACCAGCCGTTCGAGGGCTACGACAGCATGGGTCCGGAGAAGCTGCTGGAAAAATGGAAGATCTGATCCCGCGGCCCTGAAGGGCGGGACCCCAAAAGAAACAGGCCCCGAGGGGCCTGTTTCTTTTGGGGGGAAGGTGCTCTTCTGACTCAGGCCGGCGTCTTGCCCAGCACCGCTTCTTCCAGCTTGTTGGCCAGCTGGCCGATGGCCAGGGCCGCCGGGGAGCCGGGCATATGCGCCAGCAGCAGTTGGCGGCGCATGACCGCGTCGCGCACCGCGGGGTCGGCCGGGATGTCGCCCAGGTGCAGCAGCTTGACCGGCTGGCCTGCCCCCGGCACCACGAAGCGGTCGACCACCTGCTGCAGCTGGCCGGTGATGGCCCGGCCGTCGCCGGCGCGTGCCGTCTGGTTGACGATCATGCGGATCTGCCGGCGCTTCTGCTGCATCGCCAGTACCTTGATGGCCGCGTAGGCGTCGGTCAGCGAGGTCGGCTCGGGCGTGGCCACCAGCAGCACCTCGGACGCCAGCGACACGGCGAACAGCACCACGTCGGAGATACCGGCGCCGGTATCGAGCAGCACCATGTCATAGCGCGGCATGATGCTGTGCAGCACCTGCAGGAATTCGTTGCGCACCTCGGGCGTGAGGCGCGAATACTCGACCATGCCGGAGCCGGCCAGCAGCACCGAGAAGCCGCCGGGGGCCGCGATGATGGCGTTTTCCAATGTCGCCTTGCCGGTGAAGACGTCGTGCAGCGTGACCTTGGGGTGCAGGTTCAGCACTACGTCGAGGTTGGCCAGGCCCAGGTCGGCGTCGAGCACCAGCACCCGCAGGCCGCGCCGGGCCAGCGCCGCCGCCAGGTTGGCCGACACAAAAGTCTTGCCCACGCCCCCTTTGCCGCTTGTGACGGCCAGCACCTTCCCCGCGGGCGCGGAGGAAGGTGGTGTGGGACGGGTCGGCGCTTCGCTCATTTCCATGCTTTCAATCAGCGCTGCCGAGGGCACCAGGGAGGGAATCCGGGGACTGTGATGCCATATCGGCGGAATCCAGTCCGAACAAAAGGCTTTTCTCTTCCGCCGTGACGGTGCTGTCGGGGCGCTCTTCGATGCAGATGCGGTTGCGTCCCAGGGATTTCGCCCGGTAGAGCTGGTGGTCGGCCCGGTCGGTCCAGAGCAGGCCGGTGGACCGGATCCAGGGCAGCGCGAAGGCGCCGCCGATGCTGACCGTGACATTCAGTTCCAGCGCCGGCGAGATGCGCAGGGGGGCGGATTCGATCGACGAGCGTATACGTTCTGCCACCACGTTGCCGAAGGTCGCCGAATGGCAGCCCGGCAGCACCACGGCGAACTCTTCGCCGCCATAACGCGCCAGCACGTCCATCGGGCGTACGCAGGTGGCCAGGATGCGGGCGATCGACTGCAGCACCTGGTCGCCTGCCAGGTGGCCGTAGGTGTCGTTCACCTTCTTGAAATGGTCGATGTCGAGCATCAGCAACAGCGCCGATTCGCCCGAGCGCGCTACCCGGTCGATCTCGCGGTCCAGCGAGTTGCGGAACTGGCGCCGGTTGGCCAGGCCCGTCAGGGGATCGCGCAGCGACAGTTCGCACAAACCGTCGATCAGTTCCTGCAGGTAGTCCGTGGGGGACTCCTGGGCGTCGACGACCGCTTCCGCCGGGTCGTTCATTTCGACCAGCGCCAATGCGGTACCCAGGCGCAGATCGCGCAGGTCGACGAGGGTGGAGGTTTCCGAAAACGGCACAGGGCAGGAGGTCAGTTGACGCCTATGGTAGCAGCAAGGCCAACCGGCAAAAGGCCGAGCAGCGGGGCAGTGGCCTTCCTTTTGTCCTACAACATCTTCGGCGCCATCCGACTTGGGCAGTACGCGGCGGTTTCTACATTGGATGTACTGGCAGCGTTTTTCTGCCTGGCAACCCACCCCCAAGGATTCAACCATGAACAAGCATCAAGTCGAAGGCCGTGTCGAACAAGCCAAGGGCAAGGTCAAGGAAGTCGCGGGCAAGGCCGTCGGCAACGACCGCCTGCAGGGCGAAGGCCTAGCCGATCAGGCGGCCGGCAAGACGCAGGCCAGCTACGGCGACGCCAAGCAAAACCTGAAGGACGGCATCAAGCGCGCGGCCGACAAGCTGTAAGCGGAGCGTTCCCATGTGCATCGGCAGCGAGGGACTCCCGTCCCGCCGTCCCACCGACCCGGACAACACCGCGTTCCGCCAGCCCCCTTCGCGGGGGCCTTCTGTTCTTGCGAAGAAGCGAGGTTCGTCCGAGCATCGGCGGGCGGAGCACCCGCTTGCCTGCAAGGAACGATGACTCCGCGGTGGGTTGGTTTTTAGAAAAAAGCGCGTAGCCGCCTGTCCAAGCGTCCGCTTGGACGGCAGGCCGGAAAAAGAGGAGTTCGTGATGGAAAAGTCCCGCAAAGCGACATTCGTGTCTGGTCCGGTCCGGCCCGCCCTGTGGTGCGCCGGATTTCTGCTGCTGGGCGGCCTGCTGGCCGGCTGCCAGAAACAGGTCGAGCCCAAGACGGCGGGCGAACAGCTCGATTCCCTCATCGACAAGTCGCACCAGGTGGCAGTCAAGACGGCCGAACAGACCCGCGAGGCGTTGCATGACATCGGGCAGAAGGTCGATGAAAAAGCGCCGCAGCTGAAGGAGCAGGCCCGCGAGGCGGGCTCCTCGGTGCAGACGGCGGTGGATGACATGACCGTGACGGCGCGGGTGTCGGCCGGTCTGGCTCGGGACGCCGACCTGAGCGCCCTCAAGATCGATGTCGGGACCAAAAACGGCGTGGTGACCCTGAAGGGGCCGGCGCCCTCCGAAGCCGCCCGGCTGCGTGCAGCCTCCATCGCCAGCGGCGTGGCGGGTGTGGTGTCGGTGGACAACCAACTCGTCGCGAAGGCGGGCTGACCATGGCAGCTTCGCTGCGGCAAAACCTCGCTTATGCCTGCGGCGCCGCCCTGGTGAACAGCTGGCAGGCCTGGCGCGGTACGCGTGTGCTGGCATTGGGGGACTCCTTTGGCAGTCGCCGCGAGCCCGGCAAGAGCGCCCAGGTGGTGGAGCGCCTGCAAAAGCTCAACCCGGCGTTGCGGGTCGAAAGCCTGTGCGGGCCCGGCCTGGGCCTGCTCGACGCCGGTGTGGCGGCCGGCACCTATGCCCGGCGCAGTTTCGACGCGGCGCTGGTGTTCCTCGGTCCGGCCCAGATCGCCAGCCTTGATGACCACGACAATTTCGCCGAGCAGGCCGACGGTGCGCTGCAGGCGATTGCCGCCGTGGCGCGCCGGCCCTTCCTGGTCACCGCCTTCGATGCGGGCACCCGCGCCGGCAGGGTCCCTGACCGGGCCGCCGCAGGCCGTGTGCGCTGGCTCGAACGCACCCTGCGCCATCTGTGCGAACTGCACGGCGTCGAATGGGTGCGGCTGTCGGCGGAGGAGGGCAGCATCGCCGCCGCGCCCGAGGTGTCGGACAATTTTTCGGTCGACGGCTTCCGGCCCGCGACGGACCGCCACGAGATGTGGACGGCCCGCATGCTGCAGCAGCCGGCGCTGGCGCAACTCGTGTTCCATTGAGCGGCATTCGAGGGGCACCTGGGCGCCAACGGCCCGGCGTGGGTAGGATGGCGCGATGACACCCGAAGACATCGCCACCCGCCTGATCCACCATCCCTACCGGCCGCCAGCCGCCTTCGAGGCGCCGCAACCCGCGGTGCACAAGGGCTCGACCGTTTTTTTTCCCGACGTTGCGGCACTGCATGCACGCGACTGGAAACACAAGGACGGCTACACCTACGGCCTGCATGGCACCCCCACCACCTTCCTGCTGGAAGAGCGGCTGGCCACGCTGGAGGGCGGCCTGCAGTGCCTGCTGGCGCCCAGCGGGCTGGCCGCCATCGCCAACGTGTCCTTGTCGCTGCTGCGGGCGGGTGACGAAGTGCTGCTGCCTGACAATGTCTACGGGCCGAGCAAGACCCTGGCCGAAGGCGAACTGGCGGCCTTCGGCATCACCCACCGCCTGTACGACCCGATGGACCCGCAGTCGCTGGCAGCCGCCCTGTCGGAGCGCACCCGCCTGGTCTGGCTGGAAGCGCCCGGCTCGGTCACCCTGGAATTCCCCGACCTGCCGGCCCTGGTGGCCCTGTGCCGCGACAGAGGCGTGGTGTGTGCGCTGGACAACACCTGGGGGGCCGGGCTGGCCTTCGACCCCTTCGATCTGGGCAGCGGCGCGGCGGTCGATCTGTCGGTTCATGCCCTGACCAAATACCCCAGCGGCGGCGGCGACGTGCTGATGGGCAGCATCGTCACCCGCGACGCCGACCTGCACATGCGCCTGAAGATGACCCACATGCGCCTGGGCCTGGGCGTGGGCGCCAACGATGCCGAGATGGTGCTGCGCTCCCTGCCGAGCATGGACCTGCGCTACGCCGCGCAGGATGCCGCGGCGCGGTCGCTGGCGTCGTGGCTGGCCGGCCGCGGCGAGATCGCCCAGGTGCTGCACCCGGCGCTGCGCGGCTCGCCGGGCCACGCCCACTGGCGGGCGCTGTGCGGCCCGCAGGGGCGGGCGGCGGGTATCTTTTCCATCGTCTTCGACGAACGTTTCGGCCGCGGCGAGGTGTTCGCCTTCTGCGATGCGCTGCGCCTGTTCCGTATCGGTTATTCCTGGGGCGGGCCCACCAGCCTGGTGGTGCCCTACGAGATTGCGCAGATGCGCGATCCTGCCGTGGCGCACTGGCCCCACCAGGGCATGCTGGTGCGCCTGTGCATCGGTCTGGAGGGGGTGGAAGACCTGCGCGTTGACCTGGAGCGTGCGCTGGCTACACTGGGCAACGTGCGCTGATTGGGCGGTGCGGGCGGCAAGCCCGCGCTTTTCGCATACATTGAATGCATCGCAGCGATGCATAGAAACGGAAAAACCGCGTGGCAACACCCAACTACGGATACGAAAAGCGCCAGAAGGAACTCGCCAAGAAGCGCAAGAAGGAAGACAAACTCAAGGCCAAGGCCGAACGCAAGGTTGGCGGCGGGGACGAATCGGCCGATCCGTCCGATGCCGGCACCACCGACGAGGTGGCCGGCACCGAGCCCAAGGTCGAATAGGCCGGCCCGCTGTGCTGGGCCGAGGTCAGCGCAGCAGCTTGCGGAGGTCCGGCCAGACGTTGTCGAGCATCCGAGGATGCTGCGACGCCAGCGGGTGGATGCGGTCGGGCTGGAAGCGGGCATCCGAGTCGGTGCCGGTATCGGCCACGCCCTTCAGGAAAAACGGCACCACCGCCGCACCGGTCGCGCCTGCCACCTTCTCGAATACTGCTGCGAACTTGCGCATGTAGTCGCTGCCGTAGTTCGGCGGCACCTGGATACCCACGATCAGCACCTTGGCCCCCGCGGCCTGCGCCGCCTTCACCATTGCCGTCAGGTTGTCCTCGGAATTCGGCAGCGGCAGGCCCCGCAGCGCGTCGTTTCCTCCCAGTTCGATCACCACCACGGCCGGCTTGACCTGCGCCAGCAGCGGCGCGAGCCGCGAGCGGCCGCCCGAGGTGGTGTCGCCGCTGATGCTGGCGTTGACGACCTTCGCGGCGATGTGCTGCTCGGCCAGGCGGCGCTCCAGCAGGGCCACCCAGCCGCTGCCCCGGGCCAGGCCGTATTCCGCGCTCAGCGAATCGCCCACCACTAGGATGCTGCGTTCGCCGGCCGCCGCGGCGGGACCGCCTACCCCTGCTGACAGGGCGGCAGGGCCAAACACGATAAAGTCTCTACGCTTCACTTCACAAGGCCTTTCATGACGGAGCCGGACACCGGATCGACAGCCATCATCGCCGTCGAACATCTCTACAAGTCGGTCGCCGACTCCACCGGATCACTGGACATTCTGCGGGATATCGATTTCCAGCTGGCGCAAAGGGAAACTGCCGCCATCGTCGGCGCCTCGGGTTCGGGCAAAAGCACCTTGCTGTCCATCATCGCCGGGCTCGACACGCCCAGCCGCGGCACCGTGCGGCTGGCGGGGCAGGACATCTTCACGCTCGACGAGGACGACCGGGCGGCCCTGCGGGCGCAGAAGGTCGGCTTCGTGTTCCAGAGCTTCCAGCTCATGGCCAACCTGACGGCGCTGGAAAACGCCATGCTGCCGCTGGAGCTGGCCGGCCGCCGCGATGCGCGCCGCGCCGCCGCCGACATGCTAGGCCGTGTCGGCCTGGGCCAGCGGCTGGGCCACTACCCCAAGGTGCTGTCCGGCGGCGAGCAGCAGCGGGTGGCGCTGGCGCGCGCCTTTGTCGTCGAGCCCGCCGTGCTGCTGGCCGACGAACCCACGGGCAGCCTGGACTTCGCCACCGGCGAGACGGTGATGGAGCTCATGTTTGACCTCAACCGCGAGCGCGGCACGACCCTGGTGCTGGTGACACACGACCGGGCCATCGCCGAGCGCTGCGAACGGCGCATCACTATCCAGGAGGGCCGGATCGGCGCCGACTGAGACGGCCGGAGGCGCCAGGTCCTGGCTACACCGGCATCTTCCCTGCTGGCGAATCCACCGCGGGCAACACCGGGGCCACCGGGACGACCGGTGCCACGACCACCGGCGCCACCAAGGGCAGGGCGCGTGCTTCGGACGCCAGGCGCTGGGCAAGCAGGGGTGGCAACCAGTTCTCCACAGCGGTGAACCAGGCGTTGTTGGCGGTAATCCAGGCAAGTACCGGGGCGGGAGCGAGCGCCCTGAACGGGCGTGCCGTCGGGATGTTCGTGCCCACCAGTGCGCCGGGCCATACGTGGTCGGTATACAAACGCTCGCTGACCCAGTTCATGGAGTACGCATGGTAGGCGCCGAACATGAGCGGGCCTTTGACCACCATTTCTCCAGTATTTATATAACAAAACGGGACGCCCCGGTCATGCCCCAGCCGGAATCCCAAGGTAATGCCCACCAGAACCGGTCTGGTATTCGACGCCACCTCCACCGCATCGGTCATGTCCGAAAGCGTAACCCCCTGGGCCAGTGCCAGCGGCCCCACGGGCAGCCAACAGGTGCCGTTCCCCCATCCCGCACCCATTGTCATGGTCGGCTCGTCGTGCGGGCCTTCAGAAATCAGTATCGAATTCGCCCGAAGGTGTTCCCAGCAATGATGAGAGGCGGCAATTCCCCTGTACATGACCAGCGTATTGTCGAGCCAGGCCCGGTAGTGAAGGATCAGGTCGTCCTGTCTGGGCTGGACGAGGTACTTCGTCGGGGTAAAGGGGTTGAGTGAGAGTCCCGGCGATCTTCTCACCGTCTGCTCATGAAAATAAAAATCCTCTCCCGTCACTTTCCATATATTGGGGTACCTTCTTATTCTCTCGATTCTTATTTCCAAGGCGCCATGCACAAGAACGGCCATTTCAATCCTCACTCCGCAGAGAGCAGTAAAGAATCCAGAAAATCAGCAGCATACTTCCTAGGGGTCGAGATCGGAGTCAAAGATGTCGTCGGCGTCGGCGTCGGCATCAAGCCGGCTGCCCAGGAGACGCATACCGACCAGGCCGACGCAGACCAC
>JAZJYT010000045.1:0-39517 GCA_040390235.1 Pseudomonadota bacterium
GCTTCGTCGACTACGGCGAAGACCGCCACGGCTTCCTGCCGTTCAAGGAAATCTCCCGCCAGTACTTCGCCCCCGGCGTGCCGGTGAACCAGGCGCGCATCAACGACGTGATCCGCGAAGGCCAGGAACTGCTGGTCCAGGTCGAGAAGGAAGAACGCGGCAACAAGGGTGCCGCGCTGACCACCTTCGTCAGCCTGGCCGGCCGCTACGTGGTGCTGATGCCCAACAACCCGCGCGGCGGCGGCGTCAGCCGGCGCATCGAGGGCGAGGACCGCGCCGAGCTCAAGGAGGCGATGGACCAGCTCGAGTACCCGCAGGGCATGAGCATCATCGCGCGCACTGCCGGCATCGGCCGCAGCGCCCCCGAGCTCCAGTGGGACCTGAACTACCTGCTCAAGCTGTGGACCGCCATCGACGGCGCATCCACCGGCGGCAAGGGCGCCTTCCTGATCTACCAGGAATCCTCGCTGGTCATCCGCGCCATCCGTGATTATTTCAACCACGACATCGGCGACATCCTGATCGACACCGACGACATCTACGAGCAGGCGCACCAGTTCATGGCGCACGTCATGCCCGAGCATGCCGGCCGGGTCAAGCGCTACCGCGACGACGCAGCGCTGTTCAGCCGCTTCCAGATCGAGCACCAGATCGAGTCGGCCTACGCCCGCACGGTGCAGCTGCCCTCGGGCGGCGCCATCGTCATCGACCACACCGAAGCGCTGGTCTCCATCGACGTCAACTCGGCGCGCGCCATCAAGGGCGGCGACATCGAGGAAACCGCCACCCGCACCAACCTGGAAGCCGCCGACGAAGTGGCGCGCCAGATGCGCCTGCGCGACCTCGGCGGCCTGATCGTCATCGACTTCATCGACATGGAAGAGTCGAAGAACCGCCGCGAGGTCGAAAACCGCCTGCGCGACGCGCTGCGCCAGGACCGCGCCCGTGTGCAGTTCGGCACCATCAGCAAGTTCGGCCTCATGGAAATGAGCCGCCAGCGCCTGAAGCCGGCGCTGTCCGAAGGCTCCTCCATCCCCTGCCCGCGCTGCGGCGGTGGCGGACACATCCGCGACACCGAAAGCTCGGCGCTGCAGATCCTGCGCATCATCCAGGAAGAGTGCCTGAAGGACAACACCGCCGCCGTGCACGTGCAGGTGCCGGTGGAAGTCGCCTCCTTCCTGCTCAACGAAAAGCGCCCCGAGATCGCCAAGATCGAACTCAAGCAGCGCGTGACCGTGCTGATGGTGCCCAACAAGTCGCTGGAAACCCCGCACTACCGCCTCGAACGCCTGAAGCACGACGACCCGCGCCTCGACCACATCGAAGCCAGCTACAAGCTGGCCGAAGAAGTCGAAGACCCGACCACCGTCACCCGCCGTTCGCAGGAACCCACCAACAAGCAGACGCCCATCATCAAGGGTGTGCTGCCCGACGCACCCGCGCCGCAGGCCGCCCCCCGGGCAGCAGCAGCGCCACGCGCCGAGGCCGCACCGGCCCCGGTGGCCGCCCCCGTGGCAGCCGCCCCGGCCGCCGCGCCAGCGGATGTCGGTTTTGTCACCTGGCTGAAGAGCCTGTTCGGTTTCGGTGCGGCAACCCCCGCGCCGGCGGCCCAGCCCACAGCCTCCGCCAAGGCGGCTGCCGAAGAGCAGCAGCGCCGCAACGGCCGCGGCGGTGAACCGCGCGGCGATGCCCGTGGCGGCCGTGGTGGCCGTGGCGAGGGCCGCGGTGGTCGTCCGGAAGGCCGCGATGGCCGAGGCGAAGGCGGCCGCGGTGAAGGCCGTGGCCCGCGCAGCGAACGTGGTGGCGAGGGCCGCCCGGCGGAAGGCCGTGGCGCTGAACGCAGCGAGCGCGGCGACACGCGCCCGCCGCGCGGCGAAGGCCGCCCGGACCGCGGTGACCGTCCGCCCCGCGAAGGCGGCGAGCGTGGTGACCGGGGTGGCGAACGCGGTGAACGCGGTGGCCGTGGCCGCGAACCGCGCAACGACCGTCCGCTGAACGCCACCGAGTCCGTGTCCGACACCGGCGCGCAGGCGCTGGCCGGCCAGGACGTGGCCGCCAATGGCGAAGACGTGCGCCGCGATGAAGCCCCGCGGGGCCGCGATCGGGGCGACCGCCCCGAAGGCGCCCGCCGCGAACGCGGCGGCCGTGGCCGCGGCCCGCGCAGCGAAGGTGCAAACGCCGAAGGCGCCGCCACCAACGGTTTTGCAGGTGAAGCCGGCGCCGCGGGTGCCGAACAGCCCCGCCTGCGTGACCGCATGCCGCCGCAGGGCGACGACACCGGCCCGGTGGCCGACGCCGGCCAACAGCCGCATGCCGACGATGTGGACGGCAACACGGCCGCCCCGGCTGGCGAGGAAGGCCAGGAGCGCCCGCGCCGTTCGCGCGACCGTTACGGCCGCGACAGCCGCCGTGAACGCAACGAGCGCGGTGACCGTGCTCCGCGCGAAGGTGGTGAATTGCCGGTGCAGGACCAGCCCGAAGCCCCGCCGCAGGGCGGCATCTTCGACGCGTTCCGTACCCCGGCACCGGCCGCCTCCGACGCATCGGCGCCCCGCGCCGACGGCGGCCAGCAGGCCGACAATGGCCGCTTCGACGGCCAGCCCGATGCCGACCGCGGCTACGACGAACCCCGCGCACCGCGTGGCGGCCGGCGTGAACGCGCCCCGGCCCCCGCCGTGAGCGCCGACGCCCTGCCCATCGAAAGCGCAGTGGCCTCGGCGGCCGATACCGTGGCGGAGCCGGCAACGGTACCCGTAGCGGTCGCAGCAGTGACCCCGGCGGCCCCGGTGGCGGTGAGCGCTCCGGCGCCCGTCGCAGTTGCCGCGCCAGTTGCCGCGCCAGTTGCCGCCCCCGTGGCCGCACCCATCGCTGCTCCGGTGCCCGCACCGGCCCCCGTGGCGGCACCTGCGCCGGCCTTTGTGCTGCCGGTGGCCGCACTGGCCCAGGTCGCCGAAGGCAGCGGCCTGCAGTGGGTCAACTCCGACCGCAGCAAGATCGACGCCGCGCAGGCAGCCATGGCGGCTGAGCCGGCCCCGATCCGCGTGCCGCGCGAGCGCCCCCCGGTCGCGCTGCCGGATGACGGCCCGCTGGTCCTGGTCGAAACCAAGCGCGACCTGGCAGACATGAAACTGCCGTTCGAAAAGAGCTAAGGCCTTTTCAGGCCGGGCGCAGACGCGCCTTCGCCTCAGCAAAAGCCCCGCGGCACACCGCGGGGCTTTTTTTTGGCCTCCGCGCATGGACAATCAGGGCCATGCTGTTTTTGCTCTCTCCCGCCAAATCCCTCGACTACGACACCCCGGTGGCGCCGGAGCTGCCGGCCACGCTGCCGCAGTTCGTGCCGCAATCGCGCAAGCTGATCGCCGCGCTCAAACCCCAGTCGCCGCAGCAGATCGCGGCGCTGATGTCGCTGTCGGACCCGCTGGCCGCGCTCAACGTGGCGCGCTACAAGGCCTGGTCGCCGAAGTTCACCGAGGCCAATTCCCGGCAGGCGGTGCTGGCCTTCGACGGCGACGTGTACGGTGGCCTGGATGCCCGCAGCCTGGGCGCCGAGGACCTGGCCTGGGCGCAGGACCATCTCGCCATCCTGAGCGGGCTCTACGGCCTGCTGCGCCCCCTCGACCGCATGCAGCCCTACCGGCTGGAGATGGGCACCAGGCTGCCCACCGGGGCCGCCGCCGACCTCTACCAGTTCTGGCGCGGGCACATCGCCAAACACCTCAACACCTGCCTGCGCGCCGACCGCACGCCGGTGGTGGTCAACCTCGCCTCGCAGGAGTACTTCAAGGCGGTGGACACCAAAGCCCTCAAGGCCCGGGTGGTGCACTGTGTGTTCGAGGACTGGAAGGCCGGCCATTACAAGATCATCAGCTTCTTTGCCAAGCGTGCACGCGGGCTGATGGCGCGTTATGCGGTGGCACACCGGGTGGAGACACCGCACCAGCTGGAAGGGTTCGACCTGGAAGGCTACCGTTTCGACAGTTCAGCCTCCGCCCCCGACCGCCTCGTATTCCGACGCAAGGTCTGACATACCGCCCGTCGCCGTCCGTTATCCTTGCTTTTCCAGGTTGCCCCCAGAGGACCCTTCCATGACTTCCGATACCGCACAGGCCGCGCAGGCGGTCACACCCGAACTGCGCCAGTGGATCGTCGCCCAGGCCGAGGCCGGTTTTGCCGCGCCGGTGATCGTGCAGTCCATGGTGGCTTCGGGCTGGCACGAGGACGTGGCCGCCCAGGCCCTGGCCTCCACGCTGCGTGAGCACCTCGATGCCCAGGCGGTGCAGAAGGGCCAGCAGGCCGCGGTGCCGGTGCCCGAACCGGCGCTGCACGACTCCCCGCTGTACCTCGACGCCGGCGACCGCCGCGTGTCCGTCGTGACAGCCCTGGCCAACCCACGAATCGTGGTTTTCGGCAACCTGCTGTCCGACGAGGAATGCGCGGCCCTGATCGCCGACGCCGAGCCGCGCATGAAACGCTCGCTCACCGTCGCCACCAAGACCGGCGGCGAGGAGGTCAACGCCGACCGCACCAGCGACGGCATGTTCTTCGCTCGCGGCGAGACCGAGGTGGTGCGCCGGCTGGAGGCGCGCATCGCCCAGCTGCTGGGCTGGCCCGAGATCAATGGCGAGGGGCTGCAGATCCTGCACTACCGCCCGGGCGCCGAGTACAAACCGCACTACGACTATTTCGACCCTGCCGAGCCCGGCACACCAAGCATCCTGAAACGCGGCGGCCAGCGGGTCGCCACGCTGGTGATGTACCTGAGCGAGCCGGCCAAGGGCGGCGGCACGGTGTTCCCCGACGTGCACCTGGAAGTGGCGCCCAAGCGCGGCAACGCGGTCTTCTTCAACTACGAGCGGCCCCACCCCTCCACCCGCACGCTGCACGGCGGCGCGCCAGTGCTCGAGGGCGAAAAGTGGATCGCCACCAAGTGGCTGCGCGAGCGGGAATTCGTTTGAACACCACCGATGCCCACACCCCGGAGCAGTCCGGCCTCGGCAAACCCTCGGCCTACGCCGATCAGTACGACCCCACGCTGCTGTTTCCGCTGCCACGCGCGGCCAAGCGGGCCGAGCTGGGCATCACCGGCGAGCCGCCCTTCTTCGGCGCCGACCTGTGGACCGCCTTCGAACTGAGCTGGCTCAACCCGCGCGGCAAGCCGCAGCTGGCCATCGCCCACGTCACCGTGCCCTGCGAGACACCCAACATCGTCGAGAGCAAGTCCTTCAAGCTCTACCTGAACAGCTTCAACAACAGCCGCTTCGACAGTGTCGACGAGGTGCGCGCGCGGATCCGCGCCGACATCAGCGAAGCGGTGTGGCGCGGCGCGCCCCAGGCTTCCACCGTGGGCCTGCGCCTGCTGTCGCCCGAGCAGTTCGAGACGGAAAAGATCCGCCCACTCGAGGGCCTGAGCCTGGACCGGCTGGACGTGGAGTGCACCCAGTACACCCCCGCGCCGGAGTTGCTGACGGCGGCCTTCGGCGAGATCGCAGTGACCGAATCGCTCACCAGCGACCTGCTCAAGAGCAACTGCCTGGTCACCGGCCAGCCCGACTGGGGCAGCATCCAGGTGCGCTACAACGGCCCGCCGATCGACCAGTCCGGCCTGTTGCGCTACCTGGTGAGTTTTCGCAACCACAACGAGTTCCACGAGCAGTGCGTGGAGCGGGTCTTCATGGACATCTGGACCCGCTGCAAGCCATTGAAACTCTTTGTGTATGCACGTTACACCCGGCGTGGCGGCCTGGACATCAACCCCTTGCGCACCAGCCACCCGCAGGCCCTGCCGCCCGCCCAACGCACCGCGCGGCAATAGCCCATTTTCCCCTGCGCCGTCCATGTCTTATGACATGGGGCCGCACCGGACGCACTGGTAAACTGGACCGTTCATGTCCGCCCTCGCCCGCCATCCGTCCCAGGCCTCTCCCGCCGAGGATCGCCGTGTCCTCCCGGCCGATGCCCCAGGCTCCGCCGGCATGCCCGATGCGCTGGCCGCCCTGCGGGCCGCGACCCGGGACATCCACGCCCACCTGGACAGCGCCCTGCCGCTGGCACGCGGCGATGCCACGCTGGCCGACTACACCCAACACCTCCATGCCCTGAGCGACTGGCTCGCCGCGCTGGACGGCGCCGTGGCCGGGCCCGGCGCACCCGCCGCCCCCGCCGGATGGGCGCAGCGCCAGCAGGGCCGCCGCGAGCGTATCGCGCTCGACCTGCGGGACTGCGGCGGCCTGCCAGCGGCCGAAACCTCCGGCGCCGCGGCGAACCTGCCTCCGGGCAGGCCCGGCTTCGGCTGGGGTGTCGCCTACGTGGTGGAAGGCTCGCAACTCGGCGGCACGGTGCTCTACCGCCGCCTGCACGAGCGCCTGGCGCCCCACCCGCTGCGCTACCTGCGCGGCGATGGCGGAGCCAGTCCGTGGCCGGCCTTCACCGCCGAACTGCGGCGGGCCGTGGCCACACCAGCGGCCACGGCGGCGGCCTGCGCAGGCGCCGTCGCCGCCTTCGGCCTGCTGGTCGACGGATTCCGCCGGCGCGGGGTGGGCGTATGAACACCCCCTGGCAGCGCCCGCTGGCAACGCCGGTCACGCTCGACAGCTGCGACCGCGAGCCGATCCACATCCCCGGCGCCATCCAGCCACACGGGGTGCTGGTGGCTTTCGATGCCGAGCACCGGCTGCGCTACCGCAGCGCCAACGCCAGCGCGGTGATCGGCGACCTGCCGGGTTTCGGTGAACGCCTCGGGCCGCGCGACTTCAACCGCTCGCCCGAAATCCACGCGGCCTTCGCCAAGGCCTTCCACCCCGACGCACGCGAGCAGGTCCTGCCCTTCGTGACCGAGGTGACACTCGGCGTGCGCACCTTCGACCTGATCCTGCACCAGGCCGGCGAGCTGGTGGTGGCCGAATTCGAGTCGCGCGCCGTACTCTCGGACGACCTGACCAGTTTCGCCCTCAAGGCCCACCGCGCGATGGCGCGGCTCAAGCGGCAGCGTTCCCTCGAGGCGCTGCTGGCCATGGCGGTGGAGGACATCCGCCTGCTGACCGGCTTCGACCGGGTCATGGCCTACCGTTTCCGCCAGGACGACAGCGGCGACATCGTGGCCGAAGCGCGCGACGAGCGGCTCGACGCCTACCTGGGCCGGCGTTATCCGGCCAGCGACATCCCGGCGCAGGCGCGCCTGCTCTACATCGAGAACACACTGCGCCTGATTTCCGACGTGGCGGCCGATGCGGTGCCCGTGGAGGCGGCCTCCGGCACCGGGCCGCTGGACATGAGCCACGCGGTGCTGCGGGCGGTGTCGCCGGTCCACATCGAATACCTCACCAACATGGGCGTGGGGGCCTCGATGAGTGTCTCCATCGTCGTGCAGGGACGGCTCTGGGGCCTGGTCGCCTGCCACCACATGGCAGCCTGCCAGGTACCGTATTCGGTGCGTATGGCCTGCGACGTGATCGCGCAGATCCTGGCGGCCAACGTGCAGACGGTGATCTCGCGCGACCAGTCCGAGCGCCTGGCCGCGGCTGCGACCCTGCGCGCCCGGCTGGTCGAGGACATGCTGCATACCGACGACACCGTGGGCACGCTGGCGCGCCATGCCGGATCGCTGATGAAGACCTTCGAGGCCCATGCCCTGGTCATCGCCGAAGGCAGCAAGCTGACCGTGGAAGGCGGCCTCCCCCTGGAAGCCGGCCGTGCACTGGTACGCTGGCTGAGCCGCCGCGGCCAGGAAGTGCCCGACCCGGTGGTGCACCTGAACGCGCTGGCCCAGTTCCCCAGCTACCTGCACCCCGTCCTGGAACACTGGTGCGGCATGCTGGCCCTGCGCACCGACAACACGGCCGACACCTGGCTGATCCTGATGCGCAAGGAACAGGTCGAAACCATCGCCTGGGGCGGCAAGCCCGAAAAACACTACGTGCACGGCCCGCTGGGCCCGCGGCTGACGCCGCGCGGCTCCTTCGACCTGTGGCGCGAGACGGTGCGCGGCACGTCCGTCGCCTGGAGCGAGAGCGACCTGACCATCGGCCGCCAGCTGGTCGACGAAATGGTGCGGACCATGTCGGCCCGCGTCGGTGAACTCAACCGCGCCCGCAACCAGCTGCTGGCGATCCTGGGCCACGACCTGCGCGACCCCCTGCATTCCATCAGCATGGCCGCGCGGGTGCTGGAAAAGGGCCAGGACACGGCTGGCGGCCGCCTGGGCCAGCGTATCCAGTCGTCGAGCACCCGCATGCAGCGCCTGGTGAGCCAGGTACTGGACATGTCGCGGCTGCAGGGCGGCCTGGGCCTGGGCCTGCACTTCGAGCGCACCGAACTGGCCCCGCTGGTGCGCGACCTGGTCGAGGAGGCCTCGATGGCCGACCCCGGCACCACCTTCGAAAAGCGCCTGGACGACGGGGTACGGGCGGACATAGACGCCGACCGCATGGCCCAGGTAGTGGTGAACCTGGTCAGCAACGCCCGCCACCACGGTTCGGCCGGCGAGCCGGTAGTCGTCAGCCTGGCGTCCGACGGCGACTGGGTGGACCTGCAGGTGCGCAACTGGGGCGAGCCGATCCCCGAGGAACTCGCCGGATCGCTCTTCAACCCCTTCAAGCGCCAGTCGATGGGCAACGAGCGCAACCGCAGCGGGCTGGGCCTGGGCCTGTACATCGCGCATGAAATCGTTACCGCGCACGGCGGCAGCATCAGGTATTCTTTCGAACATCCGCACGTGGTCTTCAGCGTCCGTTTCCCCAGCACCCAGCAGAAAACGGCTCCCGCCGGCCTGCTGGACTCCCCAGGCTCCTAGGGAAGCGGGGGGTGCCCCGTCCTGCAGCCCCGCTGTCGTTTTTGCTTCCCCCAGACTTCGCAGAAGGTTCTCCGTGGAACTCAACATCCTTATCGTCGACGACAACCGCGAAGCAGCCGAGCTGTTCCAGGAACTGCTGGAACTGCAGGACTACAGCGTGCGCTGCGCCTACAACGGCCAGCAGGCGCTGGCGCTGGCCAGCGAGGCGCCGGCCGCCGTCTACCTGGTGGACCTCACGCTGCCGGACATCCACGGCACCGAACTCGCCCGGCAACTGCGCGCCTTGTCCGGCGCCGGCCCGCGCCCGCTGGTCATCGCCGTGACCGGCCTGTCTTCCGACGGTGGTGAGGAAATGGCGGTGTTCGACCATTTCCTGCAGAAGCCGGTGGATTTCGAGAAACTCGAACGCATCCTGGCGGTCGCCGCGAAAGCGGCATGATGGAAGGCGCGCGTGCAGCCCGGTGGCAGGCGGCGGGGGTTCGCCACGAACTGCTGATGCGGGTGCTGCCCGCGATACGCCACGACATGGCCGGCCCGCTGTCGGTCGCGCGTATGGGCAACAGCGTGCTCAAGCGCTACCTGGTGGTACAGCCCTTCGATGCCGACAAGAGCGCCAAGCGCCTGGACCAGACCGACGAACAACTGGCCCAGCTGCTGAACGCGGTCCGTGCGCTGAGCCGCTGGGACACCGACGGCAGCGAACGCCTCGACGCCGCCACGCTCCTGGCCGACGGCCTGCAGATGGCCCGGCCCATCCTCGACCTGCACGGCATGGTGCTGGAGTTGCCCGATGCGGCCGACACCACCTGGATGCCGGCCGCATGGCCCGCCCTGCAGCCGGCACGCGCCCTGTACGGTGTGATCGGTGCGCTGTCCTACCTGCAGGATACGGCCGCGGGCCCTGCGTCCATCCGCGTACAGGCCGCGGAAGGCGGCCTGCTGCTGCAGGCCACGCCATCGGGCACCGGCGGCCTGCCCGAGGACCAGCGCCCGACGCCACGCGCACTGGCCATCGACCCGGCCGCACTCGCCTGCCTGGCGCAGGACCTGCGCTGGCCGATGGACATCCAGCCCGGCGCCGTGCTGCTGCGCCTGCCGGACGCCGGCTGACGGGGCGGCAACAGGGAAGGCCCGAAGGCGGATCAGAACAGCGACGGGGTGTGCGGATCGGACACCGCCGCACCGGACGCCACGGGCGGAGAACCGGTGGCGCCGGGCTGCTCCGCGTCCACCCGCGACAGCGTGCCCACCCGCACCCCCAGCAGGCGCAGCCGCTGCTCCAGCGGCACCCGTTTCAGGCACTGCCCGGCGACCCGCCGGATGGTGGCCGCGTCGGCGGTCGGCACCGGCATGGTCTGGTCGCGGGTGGCGATCTTGAAATCGTCGTAGCGCAGCTTGATGCCGATGGTCTTGCCGACATACCCCTTGCGCTGCAGGTCGGCCGCGACCTTCTCGCACAGCCCCGTGAAGACGCGGCCGAGTTCGGTGCGGTCGCGCACCGCGTGCAGGTCACGTTCGAAGGTGGTTTCGCGGCTCATGGACACCGGCTCGCTTTCGGTGACCACCGGCCGGTCGTCGCGGCCCCAGGCCACCTCGTGCATCCAGGCGCCGGTGGCCTTGCCGAAGTGTTCGACCAGCCAGCCGGGATCGCAGGCCGCGAGTTCACCGATGGTGCGCACGCCCAGACGCTCCAGTTTGGCATCGGCCTTGGGACCGATGCCATTGACTTTGCGCGCCGGCAGTGGCCAGACCCTCTTGTGCAGGTCGTCCTCGAAGACCACCGAGATGCCGTTGGGCTTGTCGAACTCGCTCGCCATCTTGGCCAGCAGCTTGTTGGGGGCGATGCCGATGGAGCAGGTCAGGCCGGTGGCCTCGAAGATGCTTTTCTGGATCAGGCGGGCCAGCACCCGGCCCCCTTCGCGCTGGCCACCGGGCACCTCGGTGAAGTCGATGTAGACCTCGTCCACCCCGCGGTCCTGCATCAGCGGCGCGATCTCCAGGATGGTGGCCTTGAAGGTGCGCGAGAAGTGGCGCACCCGGTCGAAATCCGCCGGCAGCAGGATGGCCTGCGGGCACAGCTTGGCGGCCTTCATCAGCCCCATGGCCGAACCCACACCGAACTGGCGCGCCGCATAGGTGGCGGTGGTGGCAACACCGCGGCCGGTGTAGTCTTTCAGCAGCGGGAAGGCGGCCACCGGGATGTCGGCCAGGCTGCCACCCTCGGGCACCTGCAGCAGGGCCTCGTCCACCCGCCGGCGGCCGCCGCCGATGACCACCGGCAGGCCCTTCAGCTGCGGGTAGCGCAGCAGTTCGACGGACGCGAAAAACGCGTCCATGTCGAGGTGGGCGATGCGGCGCATTTCAGCCCCCGCTCCACAACCACGCCTGGTCGAGCAGGCGTTCGCCGAGCAGGCCCATGGCGAGGTCGCGGCCCCAGCGCAGCGGCCCGCGGGCGTGGAACACCTCGCCGTTGCGCGCCGCGGTGGCCTGTACCCGCGCCACCCGCTGCCAGCGGTGCAGGGCGTAGCGGCGCAGGCACAGGGCCACGTCGTCCAGGCCCATGGCCAGCACACGCTGCAGTTCCGCCGCATCTTCGATGGCCATGCCCGCGCCCTGGGCCAGGTAGGGCAGCATGGGATGCGCCGCGTCGCCCAGCAGGGCGATGCGTCCGAACGCCATGGCCTCCGGGCCGCGCAGGGGCGGCCGGTCGCACAGCAGCCAGCGGCGCCAGGCCGGCGCAGCCTCCTGCAGGGCGCGCAGCGGCGTGCAGGCGCCAGCCAGCGCCCGCGCCACCTCGGCCGCCGTGGCGGACTGGTCCCAGGCACGCGGGTCCAGCGCCGCGGCGCCCGTGTCGTGCTGCACCAGCAGCACCAGGTTCAGCCATTCGTCGCCCCGCACCGGGTAGGCCAGCGCATGCAGCCGGTCGCCGAGCCAGACGGTGACGTCCATGCTGCGCAATGCCGCCGGCAGGCTGGCCTGGCGCAGCAGCGTGCGGTAGGCGACGTGGCCGGTCACCCGCGGTTCGCCGTCCTGCACCGCCTGGGCGCGCAGCCGGCTCCACAGGCCATCGGCCAGCAGCAACGCGTCGCCCTCCACCTCGCGCTGGCGCCCGCCGCCGGTGCCCGGCTGCGAGGTCAACAGGGTGATGGCCTGTTGCCCGGGCACCCAGGTATCGGCTTCGGTATCCAGGTGCAGGGCCACTTCACCGGAGGCATGTACGGCGTCCAGCAGCAAGGTGTGCAGGTCGGCCCGGTGCAGGGTGGCGTAGGGCGCGCCGTAGCGCCGGGCCACGTGGCCGCCCAGCCGCAGGCGGCCGAGCTGCCGGTGCGAGGCCGCGCCATGCACCGCCAGCCGCTCCGGAAAGGCCGCTACCGCGGCCAGGGACCGTTCCAGCCCCCAGGCGTGCAGCAGGCGGGTGGCGTTGGGGCCCAGCTGCAGGCCGGCGCCCGCCTCGGCAAAGGTTTCGCAGCGCTCGAACACCCGCGCACGCCAGCCCGCACGGGTGCAGGCGAGCGCACCCGCCAGCCCGCCGATGCCGCCGCCGGCCACCAGCATTTCACGGCTGAAAGCGATGCTCACCCCGCCGGCCCTCCCCGCGCGGTCAACCCGCCCCAGTCCGTTGTCATGCCGTCATGCTACCCGCTTCTCCGGGCTCGCCGGCCAGGCCCTGCTGCCGCTCCATCTCGGCGATGGGTTGGGGCCGGCCGAACAGGTAGCCCTGGAACGAGCGGCAGCCATGGCGCCGCAGGAAGTCGAGCTGGCCGGCGGTCTCCACCCCCTCGGCGATGACGTCGAGGCCGAGGTTGAGCGCCAGCGTGAGGGTGGTGCGCACGATGGCCGCGTCGTTCGGGTCGGTCAGCACCTCGCGCACGAAGGACTGGTCGATCTTCAGCTGGTTGATCGGCAGGCGCTTGAGGTAGCCGAGCGAGGAATAGCCGGTGCCGAAGTCGTCCAGCGAAAAACCCACCCCCCGGTCGCGCAGGCGCGCCATCTTGCCGATGATGTCCTCCACGTCGTGGAACAGCAGCGTCTCGGTGAGTTCGAGCTTGAGGCGCTGCGGCTCGGCGCCGGAGGCCTGCAGCACTGCCTCGACCTGGGCGACGAAGTCGGGGTGGCGGAACTGCCGCGCGCTGACGTTGACGGCGATGGTCAGCGCCGCCGTGGCGGGCCGCAGCGCCCAGGCGGCGAGCTGTTCGCAGGCGGTGCGCAGCACCCATTCGCCCAGCGGCAGGATGAGGCCGGTTTCCTCGGCCAGCGGAATGAACTGGAGGGGCGGCACCAGGCCGCGCCGGGGATGCTGCCAGCGCACCAGCGCCTCGGCACCGAGGATGCCGCCGGCGGCATCGACCACCGGCTGGTAGAACAGCCGCAGTTCGTCGCGCGGCAGCCCGGCGCGCAGGTCGGCCTCCAGCAGGGAGCGTTCCTTGAGCGCGGCCTGCATGGCCGGATCGAAGAAACGCTGAGTGTTGCGGCCGGCGGCCTTGGCCTGGTGCACCGCCAGGTCGGCGCGTTTGAGCACCTCGTCGGCGGGCATCGGCTGCGCGCCGAACAGCGCGATGCCGATGCTGCAGCTGGCATGGTGCTGGCGCCCGCCGATGGAAAAGGGCCGGTGCAGCGCCGCCAGCAGCGTGCTGCCGGCGCGCGCTGCGGCGGCGGCGGCCTGGCTGTCGTCGGTACCGAGGTGCTCGCACACCACCACGAACTCGTCGCCGCCGAAACGCGCCACCGTGCGGCCGGGGGCGGAGTCCTCCTGCAGGCGCTCGGCCACCAGCTGCAGCAGGCGGTCGCCCATGTCGTGCCCGAGCGTGTCGTTGAGGTTCTTGAAATTGTCCAGGTCGATGAACAGCAGCGCCCCATGGCTGTGCGCCGCCTCGGCTGCTTCCAGCGCGCCCTGCAGGCGGCTCACCAGCAGGCGGCGGTTGGGCAGCAGGGTGAGTGTGTCGTAGAACGCCAGCCGCTCGATTTCACGCTCGGCACGTTTGCGCTCGGTGACGTCGCGGGCCACGCCGACGATGCCGGCCATGCGCCCGGAGGCGCCGCGCACCGGTGTCTTGATGACGTCGTAGACGCCGGCCCCCACGGCGCCGCGCAGCGTTTCCTCGGCGCGGTAGGCCTGGCCGGTGCGCAGGGCGGTCAGGTCCTCCTGGCGGTAGGCGGCGGCACGTTCGGCGCCGACCAGCTCCAGGTCGGTCTTGCCCAGGATCTCGTGCTCCGGGCGGCCGTAGAAGACCGCGAAGGCCCGGTTGCATGAACGGTAGACACCGTCGCCGTCCCGGGAAAAAACCATGTCGGGAATGGCTTCGAACACACCGCGCAGCTCGGCCTGCTTTTCAGCCAGGGCGAGCTCGGTCTGCTTGTGTTCGGTGACGTCGATGACGAAGGAAATCAGGCCGCACACCGAACCGTCGCGTGCCCGCTCCGGCACCATGGTGTTGTAGCGGTAGCGGATGTCGCCCGGGGCGAGTTCGACCCGGTTCTCAAAGGCCACGGTGCGCCCGTCCAGCGCATCCTGCAGGTGCGGCAGCAGGCGGGCGTAACGCTCGTCGGGCATCAGCTCGGCCAGCGGGCGGCCCAGCAGTTCGGCCACCGGATGGCCGTACCACTGCGCATGCAGTTCGTTGATGAATAGGACCCGCAGGCTCCGGTCCAGCCGGGTCAGCCCGCCCGGCAGGTGCCGCAGCACGGCCAGCCACGGTGCGTCGGCACCGGGGCCAGCCCCATCGGCCCCATCAGCTCCATCAGCCTTCGCGGCCCGCTGCGCGGCACCCGGCCATACCCATGCCACGGCCCGGTGCAGGACCCCGCGCCACCGCGGGGCTGCCTGCCGGTCCGGACCATGGCCATGGTCGTCGTTCATCGGTGGAGTCCTTGGGCGATTGGCTGTAGTCGGAGTATCGGCGAAATCGCCCCCTCCACCCGCTAGCCGGCACAGGGCTTCTCAGCTTTTGCGCACGATCTTCACCGGGCGGAACGGCTCTTCCGCCCGCGCAGCCGCGCCTTGCGGGTTTCCCGGCGTGGCGCAGCTGCCGCAGCTCTCGCAAGAACTGCACCCGGGCGTCTCGGCCAGTGCCTGGGCCACCCGCGCGGCTCCGTCTTCACCGAAACCGGCGCGGCGAGAGGCACGCGCCAGCACCGACGCCAGGCCCCTGCGCCAGCGGCCCGGCATCCAGTACCAGGTGGCCCAGCCGGCGGCCGCCAGGACGATCAGCGCGACGATGGCCTGCTGCACCATGGCCTTACCCGCCTCCCAGCGCCAGCGCCACGCGGTAGGCGATAAAACTCGCGGCATAGGCCAGGGCGAACAGGTAGCCCGCCATGATGAGTGCATAACGCCAGGAATTGGTTTCGCGCTTGACGGTGGCCAGGGTCGACAGGCACATCGGCGCGAACACGTACCAGACCAGCAGCGAGATGGCGGTGGCGGTCGACCAGCCGGCGGCGATCACCGGCTCCAGCGCTGCGGCGGCCTGGTCGCCCGAGGCCGACATGGCGTAGACGGTGCTGAGCGCGCTGACGGCGACCTCGCGCGCGGCCAGGCCCGGGACCAGGGCGATGGAAATCTGCCAATTGAAGCCGATAGGCGCGAACAGCACCTGCAGGGCCTGGCCGATCAGGCCGGCCAGGCTGTACTGGATGGCCGGGCCGGTGGCGCCTGCCGGCGGTGCCGGAAAGGTGGAGAAGAACCACAGCAGCACGGTCAGCGCCAGGATCATGGTGCCGACCCGCTTGACGAAGATCAGCGCACGCTCCCACAGCCCCAGGGCCAGCTGGCGCGGGTTGGGCCAGCGGTAGGCGGGCAGCTCCATCATCAGCGGCGACTCGGCGCGGCTGCCACGCAGCAGCTTGAAGACCCAGGCCACGCCCATGGCCGACACGATGCCGCCCAAGTACAGGGCGAACAGCACTAGGCCCTGCAGGTTGAAGATGCCGCCCACCGTGCGCGCCGGGATGAAGGCGGCGATCAGCAGCGCATATACCGGCAGCCGGGCCGAGCAGGTCATGAGCGGCGCGATCATGATGGTGACCAGCCGGTCGCGCCAGTTGGTGATGGTGCGCGTGGCCATGACACCGGGGATGGCGCAGGCGAAGCTCGACAGCAGCGGGATGAAGGAACGACCCGACAGGCCCACCGTGCCCATGACCCGGTCGAGCAGGAAGGCCGCGCGCGGCAGGTAGCCCGAATCCTCCAGCGTGAGGATGAAAAAGAACAGGATCAGGATCTGCGGCAGGAACACCAGCACCCCGCCGACACCGGCGATGATGCCGTCTACCAGCAGGCTGCGCAGGATGCCGCCGGGCAGGTGGGCACTGACGAAGGCGCCGACGCCATCGCTGCCCGCCTGGATGGCCTCCATCGGCACCTGGGCCCAGCTGAAGACGGCCTGGAACATCAGGAACAGCAGCACCGCCAGCAGCACCATGCCCCCCACCGGATGCAGCACGACCCGGTCGATGGCGTCGTCGCGGTGGAAATCGGTGGCCGGTTCGCGCACTGCGATGGCCAGGATGCGGCGCACCTCCTTCTGGGTGTCGAGCACCATGCCGAGGTCGGGCGCCAGCCAGTCCGGTGCAGGGCCCGCGCCGGTACCCGGCGGCGGCAGCCAGGCATCGAGCGCGGCCACCAGCGCGACGGCACCGCCGCCCTGCACCCCCACGGTTTCGATCACCGGCATGCCAAGTTCAAGGCCGAGCGCCGCGGTGTCCACCACCACGCCCTGCGTGTGTGCCATGTCGGTCATGTTCAGCGCCATCACCATCGGCAGGCCGAGCTTGCGGGCTTCCAGCACCAGGCGCAGGTTCAGCCGCAGGTTGGTGGCGTCGGTGACGCACACCAGCAGGTCGGGCAGCGGTTCGCCCGGGCGCCGGCCGGTGACGATGTCGCGTGTCACCGCCTCGTCGGCGCTCAGCGCGTTGAGGCTGTAGGCGCCCGGCAGGTCGAGCACCTCGATACGCCGGCCGGCGGGGCTGCGCAGGGTGCCGACCTTGCGCTCCACCGTCACACCCGCGTAGTTGGCGACCTTCTGGCGGCTGCCGGTCAGCAGGTTGAACAACGCGGTCTTGCCGCAGTTGGGGTTGCCGAGCAGCGCCACCCGCAGCGGCGAGGTGGGCGAGGACGGCAACGGCGCTGCCGGCGGCAACACGGCGGCGTTCATCGTACGGCCTTCACCGAGGGTGCGACCGACACCAGCGCAGCTTCGTGCGCACGCAGCGCGAAGGTGCTGCGGCCGACCCGCACAGCGATCGGTTCGCGCCCCGGAAAACCGTAGGCCACGACCCGCACCGACTCGCCCGGCACAAAACCGATCTCGGTCAGGCGCAGCACCCGTTCACGGTCCTCCGGGTGGCCCAGCGGCAGCACCTCCAGGACGGTCGCGGGGGTGTTGCGGGGCAGGCGGTCGAGGCGCACCGCGCCGGGCACCGCGGCCGGTGAAACGGTGGCGGGAGGCAAGGCGTCGGAAAAATGGGGCACGGTCACAAAAAGCACGGCAAGGGGCGGCGGCAGAAAACCGGTAAAGAGAACAAGAATTATTCCTGAATCCGGACGCCAGTTTAGCCGCAGGGTTATCCGGCCGCCGCGCAGGGGGTCCCCCCCCCCCGCGCCAGCCCCCTGGAATCAGCCGAGCAATTGCCGCAGCACGTAGGGCAGGATGCCGCCCGCGCGGTAGTAGTCCACCTCCACCGGCGTGTCGATGCGCAGGATCACCTGCACCTCGTGTTTCTTGCCGTTGGGCTCGGTGATGACCAGCGTGGCCTTGCTCTGCGGCCGAAGTGCGGGGTCGGCGATCACGTCGATGGTCTCGTCGCCCTTCAGGCCCAGGCCCTGCCAGGAGTCGCCGCTCTGGAACTGCAGCGGCAGCACCCCCATGCCGACCAGGTTGGAGCGGTGGATACGCTCGAAGCTGCGTGCCACCACGGCCTTGATGCCCAGCAGCTGCGTGCCCTTGGCGGCCCAGTCGCGCGACGAACCGGTACCGTACTCCTCGCCGGCGAACACCACGGTGGGCGTGCCGGCCTTGATGTAGTCCATGGCGGCGTCGTAGATGAAGACCTTGTCACCCTTGCGCGGACCGTCGCCCTGGAACAGCGTGAGCCCGCCCTCCTCGCGCGAGCCGTCGGGCGCGGCGGGGATCATCAGGTTCTTGATGCGCACGTTGGCGAAGGTACCGCGCATCATCACGTCGTGGTTGCCGCGGCGCGCGCCGTAGCTGTTGAAGTCGGCCTTCTGCACACCGTGCGCCTGCAGCCACAGGCCGGCCGGCGAACTGGCTTTAATGGAACCCGCCGGCGAGATGTGGTCGGTGGTGATGGAGTCGCCGAACAGGGCCATGATGCGGGCGCCGTGGACGTTGGCCGACTCGCCGTCGGCGGCCGGCGGTGCCATGGCGAAGTCCTCGAAGAACGGCGGCTCGGCGATGTAGGTGCTCTTGGGCCAGGTGTAGGTGTCGCCGTCCACGCCCTTGATCTTGCCCCACAGTTCGCCGGGCTCGGACTTGACCTTGCCGTAGCTGGTGCGGAAGGCCGGGCCGTCCATGGCGAATTTCAGCAGGCCATGGATCTCGTCGCTGGACGGCCAGATGTCGCCCAGGTAGATGTCGCGGCCGCCCTTGCCCTTGCCGACCGGTTCGGTCATCAGGTCGCGCATCACCGTGCCGGCAATGGCGTAGGCCACCACCAGCGGCGGGCTGGCGAGGAAGTTGGCCTTGAGGTTGGGGTGGATACGCGCCTCGAAATTGCGGTTGCCCGAGAGCACCGCGGCGCAGACCAGGTCGCTCTTGGCGATGGCTTCGTTGATGGCGGGCGTGAGGTCGCCGGCATTGCCGATGCAGGTGGTGCAGCCGTAGCCGGCCAGGGCAAAACCGAGCTTTTCGAGGTAGGGCAGCAGGCCGGTCTTGGTCAGGTACTCGGTGACCATACGCGAGCCGGGGGCCAGCGAGGTCTTGATGTGCGGTTGCACGGTGAGGCCGGCCTCCACCGCCTTCTTGGCCAGCAGGCCGGCGGCCAGCATGACACTGGGGTTGGAGGTGTTGGTGCAGCTGGTGATGGCGGCGATCAGCACGTCGCCGTTGCCGATGGTGATGCCCCGCTCCTTCGGTGCCTTCGAGACCGAGGCAGCCTCGTACTGCGAAGCGGCCAGGGTGGGTTTGTTGCCCTCCATCTCCATCACCTGGCGCGGTGCGCCGGGTGCGGTCGGCGGGTTGGCCGGGATCTTGTTGCTCGGCTGCTCGCCGGTCTCGTCGACCAGGTGGCGCGTCAGCAGCACGTCGGCCGGACGGTTGAAGCCGTTGTCGGCCGCGGGCTTGCTGAACAGCGTGCGGAAGTCCTCGGCCACGCGGCCGAGTTCGATGCGGTCCTGCGGACGCTTGGGGCCGGCCAGGCTGGGGGTGACGTGGCCCAGGTCGAGCCGCACCACCTGCGAATAGTCGACCTCGCCGGCCAGCGGCACGCCGAACAGGCCCTGGGCGCGGAAATAGGCCTCGAAAGCCTCCACCTCGGCATCGGTGCGGCCGGTGCCGCGGAAGTACTCGATGGTTTTTTCGTCGACCGGGAAAAAACCCATGGTCGCGCCGTATTCGGGCGACATGTTGCCGATGGTGGCGCGGTCGGGTACCGACAGCGTGCGGGTGCCCTCGCCGAAGAACTCGACGAACTTGCCCACCACCTTCTGCTTGCGCAGCATTTCGGTGACGGTCAGCACCAGGTCGGTGGCGGTCACCCCTTCGCGCAGCTTGCCGCTGAGTTCCACCCCCACCACGTCGGGGGTGAGGAAATACACCGGCTGGCCCAGCATGGCGGCCTCGGCCTCGATGCCGCCGACACCCCAGGCGACCACACCCACGCCGTTGACCATGGTGGTGTGGCTGTCGGTGCCGACCAGGGTGTCGGGGTAGTAGACGCCGTCGGCCGACTGGTGCACACCACGCGCCAGGTACTCCAGGTTCACCTGGTGCACGATGCCGAAGCCGGGCGGCACGACCCGGAAGGTATCGAAGGCCTGCATGCCCCATTTCATGAACTCGTAGCGCTCGCGGTTGCGCTGGAATTCGAGTTTCATGTTCAGGTCGAGGGCATTCTTGGTGCCGTAATAATCGACCATGATCGAATGGTCGACCACCAGGTCGACCGGCACCAGGGGCTCGATGCGTTTCGGGTCTTTTTTCAGCCGCGCTGCCACGCTGCGCATGGCGGCCACGTCGGCCAGCAGCGGCACGCCGGTGAAATCCTGCAGCACCACCCGCGAAACGACAAACGGTATTTCGTCGGTACGGCTGGCGGTGGGTTTCCAGTGGGCGATCTGGGCGATGTGTTCCGCGGTGATTTTGCGGCCGTCGCAGTTGCGCAGCACCGACTCCAGCACGATGCGCAGCGAGACCGGCAGGCGTGCGATATTGGGGAACTTCTTGGCCAGCGCCGGCAGGGAATGGAATTTTCCCGTGGTGCCGGAGGCGGTCTTGAAGGTCTTGAGGGTGGCGGGCAAATCGTGGGGGGCGCGCGGCGGCATGGAAACTCCTAGAAGCGGGCGGGGGAATCTTTTCCCCATTCTGGCAGGCCCGCCCGGCAGTGTCGCAACGCCCGGTGACAAATAGATGTTTGCATGCGGGTCATTAAGGCCCCGCACCCGTGTACATGCAGCTTACAAAACAAAACCCCGCGCTTCCCTCCAAGGGATGCGCGGGGCCTTGGGCCCTCTGGCGAGGGCGGCGGTCCGCCGGGTGGCGCCGGCTCGGTTTAATTAATGGCGAACTTGGTACGGTCTTCGCCCTGGATCCAGCGGGGGGCCTTGCCGCGGCCGGTCCAGGTGGCACCGGTGGCCGGGTCACGGTACTTGGCGGCGACCTTGCTGCCCTTGGTGGCGGGAGTGGCACGGCCGCGCGCTGGCGGGAAGACGTCCACAGCGGTCAGGCCGAATTCTTCGATCATCCCGCGGACGCGGGAAACGGCATCGGACAACTCGCGCTGGCGCGCGTCGTTGATCTGGGCCTCAAGGGCCTCGCGCTGCTTCAGAAGCTCTTTATAGGATGTCATGGAGGTAGGTCCTGCAGAAAATGTTGACAGGACGCGATTATAGGAAACAAAACGTGGAAAACTTGCAATCCCGGCTCGATTTAGGATGTAACCGGGGTTTTTTCATTATGAGGAGATCCGGTTTCATCTTGTTGCAAAGCAAGTACTTTATCAATCCGCCGGCCATCCAGATCGACCACCTCGAATATCCATCCACCACACTCGATTCGTTCGCCGACACCCGGCAGGCGGCCCGATTCGGATAACAGCAGGCCAGCCAGCGTGTTGTAAAGGCCGCGGTCTTCGCCGGGCAAATCGCGAATATCCAGCCGGGCCTTGAGCTCGCCGACCGGCATCAGGCCGTCGAGCAGCCAGGAGCCGTCCACACGCTGCACGGCCCAGGCGTCCGCCTCGGCACCGGGCTGCAGTTCGCCGGTGATGGCTTCGAGCAGGTCGCGGGGTGTCATCAGGCCCTGCACCACGCCATATTCATCCACCACAAACACCATGCGGCCGGATTGCGCACGGAACTGTTCGAGCAGCTCCATGCCTGAAAGTGTTTCAGGCAGGAAGGACGCCGGCACCACCTGTGCGCCGATGCCGCCCGGGTGGTCCGGCCCCAGCGCCAGCAGGCGGGCCAGGCTGATCATGCCGACCACGTCGTCCAGCGAGCCCCGGCACACCGGGTACCAGGAGTGGGCATGGCCGTGGCCCGCCAGCCGCAGGGCTTCGGCCGGTCGGGTGGCGGCGTCGAGCCATTCGATGTCGCCGCGCGGCACCATGAGCGAGGTCAGCGGCCGGTCGTCCAGGTGGAACACGTTCTGCAGCATGCGGTGCTCCTGCCGTTCGATCACACCGGCGTCCAGGCCCTCCTCCAGGCTGGCGGCGATTTCTTCCTCGGTCACCGAGCGGCCGGCGTGGTTGTCGATGCGCAGCAGCGTCAGCGTGGCGTGGGTGCTCATGGACAGCAGCCGGACGAAGGGCTTGGCCCCCAGGGCCACCCAGGTCATGGGCCGCGACACCCAGCGCGCCACCGCCTCGGGGTGCAGCTGGCCGATGCGTTTGGGCACCAGTTCACCGAAGACGATGGTGATGAAGGTGATGATGGTGACGACCAGGGCGGTGGCCGCGATCTCGGAGGCCCGGGGCGTCATGCCCGTGGCCCGGAACCACACCGCCACGGAGGCGCTGAAGGCCGCCTCGCCCAGAATGCCGTTGAGCATGCCGATGGAGGTGATGCCGACCTGCACCGTGGACAGGAAATGCGTGGGTTGCGCCAGTAGCGCCAGCGCAGCCTGGGCGCCGCGGTCGCCGGCCTCCGCCATGGCCGCCAGGCGCGCCTTGCGGCTCGACGCCAGCGCCAGTTCCGACATGGCGAAGGCGGCGTTGAGCAGCGTCAGAAACGCGATGAGGAGGAAATCCATGGGCCTGCGTGGAGAATCGGGAAATGGCAATTTACATGATCGGCGATCTGCAGGGCTGTGACACCGCCTTGCAGCGCCTGCTGGAGACCGTGGATTTCTCGCCCAGCCGCGACACGCTGGTGCTGCTCGGCGACCTGGTGAACCGGGGGCCGGAGTCGCTCGCGGTGCTGCGCCGGCTGGCCGCCCGGGGCGATGCGGTGCGCTGCCTGCTGGGCAACCACGACCTGCACCTGCTGGCGGTGGACGCCGGCGTGCGCCGCCCCGGGCGCCGGGATACGCTGGCCGAACTGCTGGCCGCCCCCGACCGCCCCGCCCTGCTGGAGTGGCTGCGCGGACGCAGCATGGCGCTGCGCCTGCGGCACGGTACGCAGGACATCCTGGCGGTGCATGCGGGGGTGTTGCCGGCGTGGGACGCGGGGCAGGTGGTGGCGCTGGCGGGCGAGGTGGAGGCGGTGCTGCGCGGGCCGGACCTGCCGGCTTTCCTGCACACCATGTACGGCAACGAACCGCGTGCCTGGAACGACAGCCTGCGGGGCGCGGAGCGCCGGCGGGTGGTGGTCAATGCGCTGACGCGGCTGCGTTTCTGCACGCCCGAAGGCACCATGGAGTTCGAGAGCAACGGCGGCCCGGGTTCGGCGCCACCGGGCTACCTGCCCTGGTTCGACGTCCCGGGGCGCCGCACGGCGGACGTGACCCTGGCCTTCGGCCACTGGTCGGCCCTGGGCTGGCTGGAGCGGCCCCACCTGCTGTCGCTGGACACCGGCTGTGTGTGGGGCGGCTGTCTGACCGCCGTGCGCCTGGGAGCCACGGCGGCGGACAACGAACGTTTCCAGGTGCACTGCGAACCTTCGCAGCCCCTGGACGGCGCCGGCTAAGGGCCGACGCGGGCGCAGTTGCGCCTTCAGGCCTGTTCTTCAGCGGCCTGGGTTTCCGCGGGAGCGGCTTGCACGGGCACCGCGGCAACCGCGACGACGGGTTCCGGCGCGGGCTGCGCCTTGAACAAGGCCGCCACCTTGCGTTTGGGCTTGATGTTGGCCGACAGCGCGCGGGCGCCAGCCGGCTTGCCGGCCTGCTCCCAGGCTGCGGCGGCGTCGCCGCTGCCCGGCTGGTAGGGCTGGTCGAAGAACGGGTCGCGCGGCGCGGAGGCGCGGGCCGGCCGGGCTTCGCGGTAGTCACGTGGTTCGCGCGCTTCACGCTCGCGGGCCGGCCGGAAGTCGGTGCGGTCGCGCGGCGGCGGCGCCTCGCCACGCTCCTCGCCTTCGCGGTACATGCGGCGGCCGTCATTGATGCGGCCGCGCGGCTTGTCTTCGTCGAACTCGACCGGTTCGAGTTCCATCTTCTTGCCGATCAGCTTCTCGATGTCGGCGGCCAGGCGCGCGTCGTTGCGGCTGTCGGCCCCCACGAAGCTCACCGCCAGGCCGGAGGCGCCGGCGCGGCCGGTGCGGCCGATGCGGTGCACGTAGTCTTCGGCGTTGAACGGGATGTCGAAGTTGAACACCGCCGGCACGTCCTTGATGTCGAGGCCGCGGGCAGCCACGTCGGTGCACACCAGCAGGTCGACTTCGCCCTTCTTGAAGGCGTCGAGCGCCTTCAGGCGTTCGTCCTGGCTCTTGTCGCCGTGCAGCGCGGTGGTGTTGAGGCCCTCGCGCTCCAGCGAACGCGCCAGCCGGGCGCAGCCGAGCTTGCTGTTGACGAAGACGAAGGCCTGCTTGATGCCGCGCTGGCGCAGCACCTGGTGCAGCGCGCGGCGCTTGTCTTCTTCGTTGATGCTGTAGAAATGCTGCTCCACCGTCGAGGCGGTGGCATTGGAGCGCGCCACCTCGATGGTGATGGGGTCCTGCAGGTAGCTGCCGGCCAGCCGCTTGATTTCCGACGAGAAGGTGGCCGAGAACAGCAGGGTGGTGCGGCTCTTGGGCAGGTAGGAGAGGATGCGCTGCAGGTCGGGCAGGAAGCCGATGTCGAGCATGCGGTCGGCCTCGTCGAGCACCACGTACTCGACCTGGTTGAGCACCGCGTTCTTGGCCTCGATGTGGTCGAGCAGGCGGCCGGGGGTGGCCACCAGCACTTCCACGCCCTTCTTCAGCTCCAGCGTCTGGGGTTTCATGTCCATGCCGCCGAACACCACCGCGCAGCGCAGGTTGGTGTACTTGGCATAGAGCTTGACCTGCTGGGCCACCTGGTCGGCCAGTTCACGCGTGGGCAGCAGCACCAGTGCACGCACCGGATGCCGGGCGGGCGAGGTGGAGGCGTTCTCGTGCTTGAGCATGCGCTGCAGCAGCGGCAAGGCGAAGGCGGCCGTCTTGCCGGTGCCGGTCTGGGCAGCGCCCATCACGTCACGGCCCTGGATGACCACGGGGATCGCCTGCGCCTGGATCGGCGTCATGGTCTCGTAGCCCATCTCGGCGACGGCACGCGCCAGGGGTTCGGCGAGCGAAAGTTCGGAAAAGGATGTCGTCATTTAGCCTTCGATTGTCGCACCCCGGCCGGTTTTGCTGAAACACTCGGCAAAATCGGCCCTGCGGGCAACACACCGGAAGGCCCTGGCAGCTACCGCTTGTGTAGCAGACAATCCTTGCGGGCTGCGGGTTTTCCCGGTAATCAGAGCTACAGGCTCTTGCTGCTGAAAGTGTCGCAGGACTGCACGCTGCCGGTCTGGTAGCCCTGCGAAAACCAGTGCTGGCGCTGCGCACTGCTGCCATGGGTGAAGCTGTCGGGCACCACCGCACGGCCCGCGGAACGCTGCAGCGTGTCGTCGCCGATCTTCTGCGCCGCGTTCATGGCCGACTCGATATCGCCCGGGTCGAGCCAGTTCTTCGACTCCTGCGAATGGTGGGCCCAGACGCCGGCGAAGCAGTCGGCCTGGAGCTCGACCCGCACGCTGGTGGCGTTCTGCTGCACCTGGCTCTGGCGGCCGCGCAGGGCATCGACCTTGGCGGTGATGCCGAGCTCGTCCTGCACATGGTGGCCGACCTCGTGCGCGATGACGTAGGCCTGGGCGAATTCGCCCGGCGCGCCGAGCTGGCTCTTGAGGGTGTCGTAGAAGCTGAGGTCGATGTAGACCTTTTTGTCGCCCGGGCAGTAGAAGGGGCCCATGGCCGTCTGCCCGGTGCCGCAGGCCGTCGGCGTGGCGCCGCGGAACAGCACCAGCCGCGGCGCGTGGTAGGTGGCGCCACCCTTCTGGAAGATGTCGCCCCACACCACCTCGGTGTTGCGCAGGACGGTGGAGACGAAAGACGCCTCGCGGTCGTTCTTGGGCGGCGCATGCGCCGGGCCCTGCTGCTGCACCTGCGGGGCCGGCCCGCCGCCGCCGCTCAGCATGCCGAGCATGGTGAGCGGGTTGATGCCGAAGATCCAGCCGGCGATCACCGCGACGGCGACCGTGCCCAGGCCTATGCTGCGCCCGCCGAAGCCGCCGCCTCCGCCAAAACCGCCGCCCCCACCCCCACCGCTGTCATCGCGGCGGTCCTCGACGTTGTCCGATTGTTCGTTGCCTTCCCAGCGCATGGCGTCCTCCTGTTGTGGCCCCGTTGCCGGGCTTGCCGCCGCCGGCCATGGTAAATCCAGGCAGCGACGGCGCCCGTAACAACTCGGCACGGGCTGCCAGCCTATCATCCTCCCACAGCCCCACCGCCGCACACCGTGCTCCGCGCCTTCTCCAACCGCCGCCCCAACGGCAGCCCCCTGCTGCTGGCCGGGTTCGACCCCTTCGGCGGCGCCGGCGAAAACCCCAGCCAGCGGGTCGTGGAGGCGCTCGCCGGGGAAACCGTGTCGGGCCACCCGGTGGTGTGCGCCGTGCTGCCCACGGCCTTCGGCGCCGCGTCCACCCAACTGCTGGCCTGCATCGCACGGGAACGGCCGGCCCTGGTGCTGTGCCTGGGCCAGGCCGGCGGCCGGGCGGCGGTATCCATCGAGCGGGTCGCCATCAACGTGGCCGACGCGCGTATCCCCGACAACACCGGTGCACAGCCGGTGGACGAGGCCGTGGTGCCGGGCGGGCCGGCCGCCTATTTCAGCGGCCTGCCGGTCAAGGCGATGTTTGCCGCGCTGCGGCAGGCGGGTATTGCGGTGGAGGTATCCAACAGCGCCGGCACCTTCGTGTGCAACCACGTCTTCTACACGCTGATGCATACGCTGGAGACGCGGCGGGACCTGCGGGGCGGGGACGACGAGATGCGGGGAGGATTCGTGCACCTGCCCTGGCTACCGGGACAGGGCCTGCCGGCGATGCCGCAGGAGGAGATGCTGCGGGCGGTGCGGCTGCTGCTGGAAACCGCCCTGGCGCGGCGGGAGGACGTCTGCGTAGGCGCCGGCCGGCTGGACTGAGTTTCAGGGCCTGCTCAAGGTCTCTCAGCGTTCGGCGACACTGGAGACGCTGTAGCTGGCCTGCCCGTTCAGCAGTTGCTGCTGCCGCACGCAGGCGGCATAACCGCGGTGCACGGTGCCGCCCAGGCACTGGGACACCAGGGTCTGCTGGTTCTTCAGGCCCGCCTCGCGCTCGGCCGCCCGGTCGACCTGGCCCTGGGCCAGCAGGCCCACCGCCCCCAGTTGCAGGGTGATGAGCACAGCACCGACACTGCCCACCACGATGGCGAGCGGGGTATCGATGACCTTGAAATATTGCTTGAGCGACATGGCAGCCTCTGTTGGGGGTGACTGGCAACCATGTTAAAAATGTAACAAGCCTTACCTCTTAGGCAATCGGCGTATCCATATGTAGGACAAGCGCGCATCCCCGAAGCGGGGGCCGCCCCGCCGGGGCTCAGGCTCTTGGCAGCGTTACGCCGTGCTGGCCCTGGTACTTGCCGCCCCGGTCCTTGTAGCTGACCTCGCAGACCTCGTCGCTCTCGAAGAACAGCACCTGGGCGCAGCCTTCGCCCGCGTAGATCTTGGCCGGCAGGGGGGTGGTGTTGCTGAATTCAAGCGTCACATAGCCCTCCCATTCGGGTTCGAAGGGGGTGACGTTGACGATGATGCCGCAGCGCGCATAGGTGCTCTTGCCCAGGCAGATGGTCAGCACGTTGCGCGGGATGCGGAAATATTCCAGCGTGCGCGCCAGCGCAAAGCTGTTGGGCGGGATGATGCAGTGGTCGCCGTGGAAGTCGACAAAACTCTTCTCGTCGAAGTTCTTCGGATCCACCACGGTGCTGTGGATGTTGGTGAAGACCTTGAATTCCGGCGCGCAGCGGATGTCGTAGCCGTAGCTGCTGGTGCCGTAGCTGATGATCTTCTGGCCGTCGCGCTGGCGGATCTGGCCGGGCTCGAAGGGCTCGATCATGCCGGTCTGCTCCGCCATGCGGCGGATCCACTTGTCGCTTTTGATGGTCATGGAGGCAGTTCTCGCGCTGGGCAGTTCGGGACGGCCGCGATTGTCGCATCCGCCGGGCCCTCCCCCTTTCGCAGCAGGACTTCAGCCCGGCGGCGGCACCGCCTGCCGCTGCGCGATGACCGTGCGCGCGACCACCCGGTCGTCGCCCAGCACGATGAGGGCGAACAGCAGTTCGTCCAGGCTGTCGGCCGCCGCCGTCCTGCGCGCCAGCAGCGGCGTGGCCCGCGGGTCGAGCACAACGAAGTCGGCCTCGCTGCCGGGCTGCAGGGTGCCGATGCTGTCGCCCAGCCCCAGGGCCTCGGCGGCACCGGCCGTGTGCTGCCACCACAGGTGCTGCGGCGAGAGGGTGAGGCCGGGTTTGGTCTGGCCTTCGCGGCCCACGTAGTAGGCCGCCAGCATGGTGTGGAAGGGGCTGAAGCTGGTGCCGCCGCCCACATCGCTGGCCAGGCCGTAGCGGAAACCCACCCGGTCGGCGCCCGCGTAGTCGAAGAAGCCGCTGCCCAGGAACAGGTTGCTGGTGGGGCTGACTGCCGCCACGGTGCGGGTGTCGCGCATCAGGGCACGGTCGGTGTCGTCGAAGTGGATGCAGTGGGCGTACACCGCACGCTCGCGCATCAGGCCGAAGCTTTCGTACACCGACAGGTAGCTGCGCGCCGCGGGGAAAAGCTCCCGCACCCAGGCCACTTCGCCAATGTTTTCTGCCACGTGCGACTGGATCCACACGTCCGGATAACGCGCCGCCAGTTCGCCCGCGCCGCGCAGCTGCTCCGGTGTGCTGGTGGGCGCGAAACGCGGGGTGATGGCGTAGCCCAGGCGGTCCACGCCATGCCACTTGCGGATCAGCGCCTCGCTGTCGAGCAGGCTTTGTTCGGTCTGGTCGCGCACGCCATCGGGCGAAAAGCGGTCCTGCAGCACCTTGCCGGTCATCAGGCGCAACTGGCGCCGCTGCGCCTCGGCGAACAGCGCGTCGGCCGAGGCCGGGTGCGAAGTCGAAAACACCAGCGCCGTGGTGACGCCGTTGCGCTGCAGTTCATCGAGGAACACGCCGGCCATCTCCACGCCATAGGCGGGATCGGCAAAACGCGACTCGTGCGGAAAAGTGTAGTTTTCCAGCCAGGGCAGCAGCCCCTCGGCCGGCGAGCCGATCACGTCGGTCTGCGGGAAGTGGATGTGCATGTCCACAAAACCCGGCGCGATGATGTGCCCCGGCAGGTGTTCCACCGCCACACCCGGAAACCGCGCCACCACCGCCGAATAGGCTCCCGCCGCCAGCACCCGCTCCCGCCCATCGGACCCCGGCCCCGTCACCAGCAGCCCGTCCTCGTCATAAACGGCGCGGTGGTCCCCGGAAAAGCGGAGCAGGCCCGCGCGGTAGGCTTTCATCATGCCCCGAGCATAAATGCCGCCCCACCCGGGGTGTATACGCAGGCTCTGATAGGCCCTATGCGCCCATAAAAAAGCGGCCGGCGGCGCCAGGCGGAATCAGGCGGCTTCGGCCGTGGCCAGCGCGGCGGACTGGGACAGCGCCGCGGCGATGGCACTGTCGCGCATTTCCGGGCCCATGGCCACGCCTTCGGCGCGCACCACGGTGATGTCGGTGATGCCCAGGAAACCGAACACGGCGCGCAGGTAGGCTTCCTGGTGGTCCATGGCGCTTTCGAAGGCGGCACCGGCATACTTGCCGCCGCGCGAGGAAACGATCACCAGTTTCTTGCCGCCGGCCAGGCCTTCGGGGCCGGCCGCGGTGTAGCGGAAGGTGCGGCCGGCCTGGGCGATGCGGTCGATCCAGGCCTTGAGCTGCGTCGGGATGCTGAAGTTGTACATGGGCGCGCCCACCACCACGGTGTCGGCGCCGAGGAATTCGGCCAGCAGGTCTTCGGTCAGCGCCAGTTCGGCGCGCAGGGCGGCACTGTCGGGCGCCGGGGCGCCGGGCACCGGGCGTAGGGCCTGGAGCAGTTCGCCGCCCAGGTGGGCCACCGGCTCGGCCGCCAGGTCGCGGTAGGTGACGGTGGCGCCTTCGCCCAGGGCGGCCGCCACGGCGGCGGTGACCTGGCGGGAGACGGAGGCGGCGCCCATCGGGCTGGAATCGAGGTGCAGGAGGTTCATGGCGGTTTCCTTGGGGTCGATGAAGCGGACGGTGCCGCGATGGATCCACTGTATTCCGCAACAATTCCCAGATAAACTGGCTCAGCAGCAAATGATCTTCCTATCCGTGCAACGATGAACCTGCCCAGCACCTTCCCGGCCGCCATCGACCTGAACGACATGGCTTACTTCGCCCAGGTGGTGGAGCATGGGGGTTTCAGCGCCGCCGCGCGGGCCACCGGGGTGCAGACCTCGATGCTGAGCCGGCGCATCGCCGCGCTGGAAGAACGCCTGGGCGTGCGCCTGCTCCAGCGCAGCACCCGGCGCATCGCCGTGACCGAGGTGGGGCAGCGTTTCCTGGCCCACTGCAATGCGCTGGTGGCCGAGGCCCAGGCGGCGCGCGACACGGTTGCCCACACGCGCAGCACGCCCCAGGGGCTGGTGCGCATGTCCTGCCCGCCCGGCATGATGCAGTATGGGCCGATGAACGGCATCCTGGCGCGCTACCTGGTGGCACACCCGCAGGTGCAGTTGCAGGTGGAACTCACCAACCGCCGGGTGGACGTGATCGAGGAGGGTTTCGACCTGGCGCTGCGGGTGCGTATGCCCCCGCTCGACGACTCCGGCCTGGTGGTGCGCCCGCTGACCCGCGGCAGCGGGGTGATGGTGGGCAGCCCGGCGCTGTTCGCCCTGCACGGGCGCCCGGCCCGGCTGGAAGACCTGGACGCCCTGCCCAGCATGGGCTTCGGCTGGACCACCGGGCGCCATAGCTGGGCCTTCGTCGCGCCCGACGGCAGTACCGTGGTGCGCAGCCACGCACCCCGGCTCACCGTGGACGATTTCAACACCCTGCGCCAGGCGGCGCTGGAGGGCGTGGGCATCGTCTACCTGCCGCGCTACGTCGTCGAGGCCGAACTCGCCAGCGGCCTGCTGGAGCAGGTGCTGCCCGAATATTCAGCCCCCGTGGGCATCGCGCATGCCGTGTTCCCGAGCCGGCGCGGCCTGGTGCCGGCGGTGCGCACGCTGCTCGACGCGCTGGTGGCGGGGTTTGCCGAGTGCGGGGGCAAGGGCATCTAACGAAACGCGTCGAACGCCGCGGCGTTATCGAAATGCGTCGAACGCCGCGTTGAGCTGCGCGACATAGCCGCGCTTGGCCGCCGGAGAGGCGAAGCTGCCCTCGAAGGCGTTCAGCCCCAGCTGGTACGCGTGGCGCGCGGTGAGGCCGGTGGCGGCGAAGGTCTGCAGAAAATTGTCGTTCATGTAGCCGCCGAAGTAGGCCGGGTCGTCGGAGTTGACGGTGGCGGCGATGCCGGCATCGAGCAGGCGGCCCAGGTTATGGTGGGCCAAGTCGGGGAAGACGCAGAGTTTCAGGTTGGACAGCGGGCAGACGGTGAGCGGGATGTGTTCCTGCGCCAGGCGCGCCATCAGCACCGGGTCGTGGATGGCCTGCACACCGTGGTCGATGCGCTCGACCCGCAGCACGTCGAGCGCGCTCCAGATGTAGGCCGGTGGCCCCTCCTCGCCCGCATGGGCGACCAGGTGCAGGCCGATCTGCCGGGCACGCGCGAAGACCCGGGCGAACTTCTCCGGCGGGTGGCCGACCTCGCTCGAATCGAGACCGACGCCGATGAACTTGCCGACGAAGGGCAAGGCCGACTCCAGGGTGGCGAGCGCGTCTTCCTCGCTCAGGTGGCGCAGGAAACACAGGATCAGCGCGGCGTCGATGCCGAAGGCCTTGCGTGCGTCCTGGCAGGCACGGTAGAGCCCGCCGATGACCACCCCGATGGGCACACCGCGCGCGGTGTGGGTCTGCGGGTCGAAGAACAGCTCGGCGCGCACCACCTGGTCGGCCGCGGCCCGGCGGAAATACGCCTCGGCCATGTCGTAGAAATCCTGCTCGTGCAGCAGCACGCTGGCACCGGCGTAGTAGATGTCGAGGAAGCTCTGCAGGTTGGTGAAGGCGTAGGCGCGCCGCAGTGCGTCCACGCTGGCGTAGGGCAGGACCACGCCGTTGCGCTGCGCCAGCGCGAAGATCAGCTCGGGCTCCAGCGAGCCCTCGATGTGGATGTGCAGCTCGGCCTTGGGCATGGCCCGCAGCAGGTCGGGCAGGCGCGCGGCGGGCACGTCCGGCACAGCGAAGGCGGGAACAGTGGTCATCGGCGGGTCCTTGCGATAGCGGAGATAGCGAAGAATGGGCGAAGAGTGTGCATGGGGTCGGAAAAAAGGGTCAAGCCCTGCCGGCACGCCAGCCGGCCAGGGCGCACAGAGCGGCGACCGCGGCCAGCAGGGCATGCCAGCCCGCATGGTCCCACAGGTAGCCACCCGCGTAACCTACCACGCTGGAGCCCAGGTAGAAGGCGCTGAGGTACAGGGCCGATGCCTGGGCCCGTGCGCCCTGCGCCCGCTGCCCGACCTCGCCGCTGGCCACGGCATGCACGGCGAAGAAGCCACCGGTGACGGCTACCAGCCCGAGCATGATGGCGGCCAGCCAGGGCATGGCGCAACCGCCCACGCCGACCAGCATGAGGGCGATGGCGCCGCGCTGCACCCGCGCCAGGCCCCAGCGGGCCACCAGCCGGCCGGCCAGCGGGGCGGCGACTATGCCCACCAGGTAGACCAGCGACAGCAGGCCGACCATGCCCGGCGACAGGTCGAAGGGCGGCTGCTGCAGGTGGAAGGCCAGGTAGTTGAAGATGGCGACAAAACCACCGATCAGCAGGAAGGACTGCAGGAACAGCCGGCGCAGCGCCGGGTTGCGCAGGTGCCGCAGGTAGTTGCCGGCCAGCCCCGCCAGCGACAGCGGCTGGGCGCTGAAATGCCGCGACGGCGGCAGCAGCCAGGCGAAGGCGGCGGTGGCGGCCAGCGCCAGCACCGCGATGCCGCCGAGCGCCAGGCGCCAGCCACCGGCGTCGCCCAGCAGGCCGGCCACGAGCCGGCCCAGCAGCCCGCCGAAGGCATTGCCCGAGATGAAAAGCGCCATGGCGCGGGACAGCGAGCGGGGTTCGACCTCTTCGCCGATGTAGGCCATGGCCAGCGCCGACAGGCCCGACAGCGCCACCCCCAGCAGCAGGCGCGCCGCCAGCAGCACCGGCCAGGCAGCGGCGAATGCCGACAGCAGGCCCAGCAGCCCGGCAGCGGCCAGCGCGGCCAGCATCACCCCCTTGCGGCCCCAGGACTCGGACAGCGCGCCGGCAGCCAGCAGGCACAGTGCCAGGCCGAGGGTGGACAGCGACAGCGCCAGGCTGCTGGCCGCGGCCGACACACCGAACTCCGCCGCCAGCAGCGGCAGCACCGGCTGCACGCAGTACAGCAGCGCGAAGGTGGCGATGCCGGCGAAAAAAAGCGCCAGCATGGCCCGGCGGTAGGCGGGCGTGCCGCGGCGCAGGAAGGTGGGGGCGGCGCCGGAAGGGGAATCGGAATCTGTCACGTCGCCCCGAGGGTAAAAGAAAAAAGGCCGCCTTGCGGCGGCCTTCGGCGGGCAGAAGCTGCCGCAGGGCGTTTATTTGCCGCCCGGCACCTTGCCTTCGACGCCCTTGACGTAGAAGTCGACGCCACCCAGGAACTTGTCGTCGGCGACCACGTCCTTGGCCAGCCTTTCCTTGCCGGTGTTGTCCAGGATCGGGCCTTTCCAGATGGAGAAGCTGCCGTCCTTCAGGCCGGCCTTGACGGTGTCGATCTTGGCCTTGGCGTCGGCCGGCACGTCGTCGGCGATGGACACGAGGTCGATCGCGCCTTCCTTCACGCCCCACCAGATCTTGGTGTCGGAGGTCTTCCAGGTGCCGTCCAGCACGTCCTTGACGGTCTGGGTGTAGTACGGCGTCCAGTTGATGACGGCCGAGGCCAGGTGGGCCTTGGGACCGTAGGCGGTCATGTCGGAATCCCAGCCGAAGGCGCGCTTTCCCTTTTCTTCGGCGGTCTTGAGCACTGCGGGGGAGTCGGTGTTCTGGAACAGCACGTCGGCGCCGCCGTTGATCAGCGAGGTGGCAGCCTCGGTCTCCTTGGGCGGGCTGAACCACTCGTTGACCCACACCACCTTGGTCTTGACCTTGGGGTTGACGCTCTGCGCGCCCAGGGTGAAGCTGTTGATGTTGCGGATGACCTCGGGAATCGGCACCGAACCGACCACACCCAGGGTGTTGGACTTGGTCATGGCACCGGCGATCACGCCGGCCATGTAGGCGCCTTCGTAGGTGCGGCTGTCGTAGGCGCGCAGGTTGGCCGCGCTCTTGTAGCCGGTGGCGTGCTCGAACTTCACGTCGGGGAAGTCGGCGGCGACCTTGAGCATGGAGTCCATGTAGCCGAAGGTGGTGCCGAAGATCAGCTTGTTGCCCTGCGTGGCCATGTCGCGCAGCACCCGTTCGGCGTCAGCCGACTCGGGCACGCTCTCGACAAAGCTGGTGACGATCTTGTCGCCGAATTCCTTCTCGACCGCCTTGCGTGCGGTGTCGTGCGCGAAGCTCCAGCCGCCGTCGCCGACCGGGCCGACGTAGGCGAAGGCGATCTTCAGCGGATCGGGCTTGGGCGGCGCCGCCGGGGCCACGGCCGGAGCCGGGGCGGCTGCCGGCGGCGGCGGGGGGGCTTCCTTGCTGCAGCCGGCCAGGGCGGCGACCAGGGCGGACAACGCCGCGGCCTGCAGCATCGTGCGTTTGGTGGTGTCGGTCATTCTCTTCTCTCTCCAGGTTGGCGTGAACGAAAAACGGTCGGATTCAGGAGCCGGGGTGGAACGGCTTGCCGAGCGAGGCCGGCATGTTGACCCGGATCCACGCAGGGTTGCGCGAGATCAGCGCCAGCACGACGATGGTGGCCACGTAGGGCAGCATGCTCAGCAGCTGGCTGGGCACATCGACGCCGATGCCCTGCAAATGGAACTGCAGCATGGTCACCCCGCCGAACAGGTAGGCTCCAAGCAACACCCGTGCCGGGCGCCAGGTGGCGAAGGTGGTCAGCGCCAGCGCGATCCAGCCGCGCCCGGCCACCATGCCCTCGACCCACAGCGGGGTGTAGACGGTGGAAATATACGCCCCCGCCAACCCGCACAGGGCGCCGCCGGCCACCACCGCCGCCAGGCGGATGCGGCGCACCGGGTAGCCCAGCGCATGCGCCGATTCGGGCGATTCGCCCACCGAACGCAGCACCAGCCCGGCGCGGGTGCGGTAGAGGAACCAGACCAGCCCGCCGGTGAGGGCCATGGCGAGGTAGACCACCGGGTGCTGCTGGAACAGCGCCGGCCCGAGCACCGGCAGGTCGGCCAGCAGCGGGATGCGGAAACTGGTGCTGGGGGGCAGCTTGGCCTGCACGTAGGAGATGCCGGCGAAAGCCGAGAAGCCGGTGCCGAACAGCGACAGCGCCAGCCCGGTGGCGTACTGGTTGGTGTTGAGCCAGATCACCAGCACACCGAAGATGCCCGCCAGCAGCGCACCGGCGGCCATGCCGGCGACCAGGCCCAGCGTGTAGCTGCCGGTCTGCACCACGGTGGCGAAGCCGGCGATGGCCGCGCACAGCATCATGCCCTCGGCGCCGAGGTTGACGATGCCGGCTTTTTCGTTGATCAGCAGGCCCAGCGCGGCCACGGCCAGCACGGTGCCGGCGGCCAGCATGGAGGCGAACAGCAGGATGTAGGAGTCCATCAGCGGGCTCCCGTGGCGGCAGCGGCAACGGGCGCGCGCGGGACCCAGCGCGGGCGGTAGGCGATCAGCGTGTCGCAGGCCAGCAGCGCGAACAGCAGCAGGCCCTGGAACACGCCGGTGAGCGCCTTGGGCAGGCCCAGGCGCGACTGGGCGATCTCGCCGCCGATGTAGAACATGCTCATGAGGATGGCCGAGAGCACCATGCCCACGGGGTGCAGCCGCCCGACGAAGGCGACGATGATGGCCGCAAAGCCGTAGCCCGCCGGCACGTAGGGGGTCAGCTGGCCGATGGGGCCGGCCACTTCCAGCGCACCGGCCAGGCCGGCCGCGCCGCCGGAGACCAGCAGCGCCGTCCACAGCGCGCGGCGCGAGGAAAAGCCCGCGTAGCGGGCCGCCGCCGGCGCCAGCCCGCCGACCTGCAGGGCGAAGCCGGCGCGGGTGCGGAACAGGAAGACCCACAGCGCGGCCGAGCCCAGCAGCGCGATGACCAGGCCGACGCCCATACGCGAGCCCTTCATGAGCCGCGGAATCTGCGTGACCGCCTCGAAGGCCTTGGTCTGCGGGAAGTTGTAGCCCATCGGGTCCTTCCACGGGCCGTAGACCAGGTAGCCGAGCACCAGCACACCGATGTAGACCAGCATCAGGCTGGTGAGGATTTCGCTGGCGTTGAATTTGTCGCGCAGGAAGGCCACGATGCCGGCCCACAGCATGCCGCCGGCGATGCCGGCCAGCAGGATGGCCGGCACGATCCAGGGGCCGGTGGTCTTGTCGGCCAGCAGCGCCACACCGCCGCCGGCCACCGCACCGATGACGAACTGGCCCTCGGCGCCGATGTTCCACACGTTGGAGCGGAAACACACGGCCAGGCCGAGTGCAATGAGCAGCAGCGGCGTGGCCTTGACCATCAGCTCGCCCAGGGCGTAGGCGGTCTTGATGGGGTCCCAGAAAAAGGCCTGCAGGCCGCGCACCGGGTCCTTGCCCAGGGCACTGAACAGCAGCACGCCGACGACGACGGTGATGGCCAGCGCCAGCAGCGGGGAACCATAGGTCCAGTGCTTCGAGGGCTGGGGACGGGCTTCTAACTTAAACATGGGCGGCTTCCTCGGCGGCGACTTCCGGGGGCGCATCCCACAATCCACTCATCCACTGGCCGATCTGGGCCACCGTGGCCTCGGCGCGCGGGATGCTGGGCGACAGCCGCCCCTTGGCCATGACGTGCAGGCGGTCGCTGACCTCGAACAGTTCGTCGAGCTCCTCGCTGACCACCAGCACCGCGCAGCCGGCGTCGCGCAGCGCCAGTATCTCGCCGCGGATCTGCGCCGCGGCGCCCACGTCCACGCCCCAGGTGGGCTGCGACACGATGAGCAGTTTGGGCCTGGCGTCGATCTCGCGGCCGACGATGAACTTCTGCAGGTTGCCGCCCGACAGCGAGCGCGCCGCCGCCTGCGGACCACTGGCCTTGACGTTGAAGCGGGCGATGATGCCGCGCGCCTGCTCCTGCAAGGCACCGACTTTGATCCAGCCGCCCTGGCCCACGGCGTCGCGCCGCGTCAGCAGCAGGTTGTGCGCCAGGCCCAGCGTGGGCACGGCGCCGCGGCCCAGGCGTTCTTCGGGCACGAAATGCAGGCCCAGCGCCCGGCGTGCGCCGGGGCGCAACCGGCCAGCCGGGCGGCCGGCAACCTCGACCATGGCGGGCGCCGGGCGGCTGTCCTCGCCCGACAGGGCGTACAGCAGTTCCTTCTGGCCGTTGCCCGAGACACCGGCGATGCCGACCACCTCGCCGGCCCGCACCTCCAGTTGGATGCCGTCGAGGTCGACACCGAAGGGCGACTCGCGCTCCAGCACCAGCCCCTGCACCCGCAGCACCGGCGCACCCACCTGCGCGGCGCGGTGCTGCAAGGCCGGCGGCTCGGCGCCGATCATCAGGCGCGAGAGCGAGGCATTGGATTCCTGCTGCGGATTGCACACCCCGGTGACCTTGCCGCCGCGCAGCACGGTGCAGGCGCCGCAGAGCTCACGGATCTCGTGCAGCTTGTGGCTGATGTAGAGGATGCTGCAGCCCTCGCTGGCGAGGCGCTTCAACACCACGAAGAGTTTCTCGACCGCCTGCGGGGTGAGTACCGAGGTGGGTTCGTCGAGGATCAGCAGTTGCGGGTCGGTCAGCAGGGCGCGGATGATCTCGACGCGCTGCATCTCGCCCACCGACAGGGTGTGCACCGGGCGGCTGGGATCGATGTCGAGGCCGTATTCGGCTGCCTTGGCGCCGATGCGGCGGGCGACTTCGGCCAGGGCCAGCGACTTGTCGAGGCCGAGCCAGACGTTCTCCGCCACGGTCAGGGTGTCGAACAGGCTGAAATGCTGGAACACCATGGCGATGCCGAGCGCGCGCGCCTCCTGCGGGTTGCGCAGCTGCACCGGCCTGCCGTTGAAGGACACACTGCCCGCGTCGGGCTTGACCGAGCCGTAGATGATCTTCATCAGCGTGGACTTGCCTGCGCCGTTCTCGCCCAGCACGGCATGGGTTTCTCCCGGCAGCACGGTCAGCGACACAGCGCTGTTGGCGACGACCGCCGGGTAGCGTTTGGTGATACCCGCGAGTTGCAGGCGGGGCGGCGGAGCCGCCGCGGAAAGGCCGGAAGGGTTCATGGAGGTATGTCGGCTGTCTATTCTTTACGCAGGGTTCCCGCCACCGCCTTGACACGTTCACGCAGCCACGCGGCCGAGGCCGAGGTGTGGGTGCGGGCGTGCCAGAGCTGGTAGTACAGCAGGCGCGGGAACTGCACCGGCGGCTCCAGCACCACCAGCGGCAGCCTGCCGGTGAAACGTTCGCAGTACTGCCGGCCGGTGGTCAGCACGAGCAAGCTCTGGGCCACCATGGCCGGGATCAGGCCGAAATGCGCGCAGCGGGCGGTGATGTTGCGCCGCAGGCCCAGCGCCTGCAGGTGTTCGTCGATGATGCCCTGGGCGCCCGGGTGGGTGGGCGTGGGGGCGATGTGTTCGGCGGTGAGCCAGGCCGCCTCGTCCCAGCCGCGGCGCACCGCCGGGTGGTCCTGCGCCACCAGACAGACCACGTCGTCGCCGAACAGGCGGCCCATGTGCAGTTCGTCGGGCGGGCGCATCCAGTTGCCGATGACGACGTCGATGTCGCCCTGAGCCAGGTGCGCGTGGTAGTGCGAGTCGGCCGACAGCGGGTGGATCTCGATGTGGCAGAGCGGCGCCTGCGACTTGATCTGCGCCACCAGCTGGGGCAGGAACAGGGGGTCGAGGTAGTCGCTGGCGGCCACGCGGAAGGTGGTGGCGGCGCTCTGCGGGTCGAAGCCCCGGGCGTCGGTGAACAGCACCTCGGCGGCCTGCAGGATACGCGCGGCGGGCTCGACCATGCGCAGGCCGGCGTCGGTGGGGATCATGCCGGTGCCGGAGCGCACCAGCAGCGGGTCGTCGGCGAGGTCGCGCAGCCGTTTGAGGGCGGCCGAAACGGCCGGCTGGTGCATGCCCAGCCGGACGGCGGCCCTCGATACGCTGCGTTCCATCAACACGGTGTGCAAGACCCTTATCAGATGGAGGTCGATCTTGTCGAAAAGTGCCTGGTCTCTCATAGCATGGGTCGCATGTCGGTCATATGCGCGGGCGTATGCTGGCGGGGGCGGTGCGCCCTACCCTCTTGAGGAAACGCACCGGGCCGGCTCCTTGCTTGCCGGCCACCGCGTATCCGTTCCAAGAAAAGGCCCATGCACACCACACCCCTTCGCTTTCTCCGACGCGGCAAACCCGTGTCGCTGGGCAATGTACCACCCGACCGCACCCTGCTGGACCTGCTGCGCGAGGACCTGCACGCCTGCGGCACCAAGGAAGGCTGCGGCGAGGGCGACTGCGGCGCCTGCACCGTGGTGCTGGGCGAACGCAGCGTGGCCGCCGACGGCAGCCCGGCCCTGGCTTTGCGGGCCATCAACAGCTGCATCCGCCTGGCGCACTCGATCGACGGCATGGCGCTGTGGACGGTGGAAGACATCGCTTCCGACCCCACCATCAAGCCGCTGGACGGCCGCGCCGCCGGCCCCCTGCACCCGGCGCAGGAGGCCCTGGTGGCCTGCCACGGCAGCCAGTGCGGCTTCTGCACGCCGGGCTTCGCCATGAGCCTGTTCGGCATGTACCAGAACCATGTCTGCCAGGGTCGGGAAGTGACCCGCGCGATGGCGCAGGAAGAACTCTCGGGCAACCTCTGCCGCTGCACCGGCTACCGGCCGATCTTCGACGCCGCCCAGCA
>JAZJYT010000045.1:39617-69532 GCA_040390235.1 Pseudomonadota bacterium
CGCTGGAAGACCTCTACACCGGCTACCGGCAGAACGTGATGGCGGCCGACGAGATCGTCGCCTTCATCGACGTGCCCCTGCCCGCGCCGGGCGAATTGCTGCGCGCCTACAAGGTCAGCAAACGGCAGGACGACGATATTTCGGCGGTCTGCCTGGTGCTGATGCTGACCCTGGTCGACGGCACGGTACAGCATGCCTCCATCGGCGCCGGCGGCGTGGCCGCTACGCCGGCGCGGGCGCGCCAGGCCGAGGCGGTGCTGGCCGGGCGGGCCTGGACAGCCGAGGCCGCCACCGCGGCCGGCCTGGCGCTGCAGGACGAATTCCAGCCGATCTCGGACATGCGCGCCTCGGGCGGCTACCGCCGCGCCCTGCTGGCCCGCCTGCTGCGGCGCTTCTGGCTGGAAAGCCAGGGTTTGCAGCAGGTGAGCCTGGACACCCTGTCCCTGGCCGAGGAGACGGCATGAACACACGCGACCCCGCGACCCTGCCGCTGGCACCGGCGGCGCCGGCGCAGGCGGCCGGCCGGGACCAGCCCCACGAAAGCGCCCGCGCCCAGGTGGCGGGCGTAGCCACCTATATCGACGACATCGCCGAGGTCAAGGGAACACTGTATGCGGCTCCCATCCTGTCCACCGTGGCCCACGGCCGGCTGCGCGGCATCGACGCCGCGGCGGCGCTGGCCATGCCCGGTGTGCGCGACGTGGTGCTGCACACCGACATCGTGGGCGACCGCATGCTGGCCGCCTTCGCCCATGACGAGCCAGTGTTCGCCTTCGAGACGGTGCAGCACATCGGCCAGGTGCTGGGCCTGGTGGTGGCCGAGACTGTGGCGCAGGCGCGCCGCGCCGCGCGCAAGGTGGTCCAGGACATCGACCCCCTGCCGGCGGTGCTGTCGCCGCGCGAGGCGCATGCCCAAAAGAGCTACGTGCTGCCGCCGGTGACGGTGGCACGCGGCGATGCCGCGGCGGCCCTGGCCGCCGCGCCGCACCGCCTGTCGGGCCGCCTGGAGGTGGGTGGGCAGGAGCATTTCTACCTGGAAGGCCAGGTCGCCTATGCCCTGCCGCTGGAGCAGGACCAGTGGTGGATCCATTCCAGCACCCAGCACCCGGGCGAGGTGCAGCACTGGGTGGCGCATGCGCTGGGCATCGACAACAACGCGGTCAAGGTCGAATGCCGGCGTATGGGCGGCGGTTTCGGCGGCAAGGAAACCCAGGCCGGCCACCTGGCGGTATGGGCGGCGCTGGCTGCGAAGAAGACCGGCTACCCGGTCAAGCTGCGGCTGGACCGCGACGACGATTTCCTGGTGACCGGCAAACGCCACCCCTTCGCCTACGACTGGGAGGCGGGCTTCGACGGCACCGGCCTGCTGACCGCGCTGGACCTCACCATGCTGGCCAACTGCGGTTTCAGCGCCGACCTGTCGGGCCCGGTGGCCGACCGGGCGGTGTTCCATGCCGACAACGCGTACTTTTTGTCGGACGTGGTGATCCGCTCCTTCCGCTGCAAGACCAACGTGCAGAGCCACACCGCCTTCCGCGGCTTCGGCGGGCCGCAGGGGGTGATCGTGATCGAGGCGATCATGGGCGACATCGCCCGCCACCTGGGGCTGGACGCGCTGGACGTGCGCCGCCGCAACCTCTACGGCATGACCGAACGCAACGTCACCCACTACCAGATGGCGGTGGAGGACAACATCCTGCACCCGCTGCTGGCGCAGCTGGAAACCACCTCCGGCTACCGCCGCCGCCAGCAGGAGATCGCCGCCTGGAACGCCGCGGGCCACGTGCTCAAGCGCGGGCTGGCGATCACGCCGGTGAAGTTCGGCATCTCCTTCACCGCCACGCTGTTCAACCAGGCCGGTGCACTGGTGCATGTGTACACCGACGGCAGTGTGCAGGTGAACCATGGCGGCACCGAAATGGGGCAGGGCCTGCACACCAAAGTGGCGCAGATCGTGGCGGACGAACTCGGCATCGCCTTTGCGAAGGTGCGGGTGACGGCCAGCGACACCAGCAAGGTGCCCAACGCCTCGGCCACCGCGGCGTCGAGCGGCACCGACCTGAACGGCCGCGCCGCACAGTTCGCGGCGCGCAACGTGCGCGACAACCTGGCCCAGTTCGTCTGCGGGCTGGACCACTGCGGGGCCGGCGCCATCCGCTTCGCGGGCGGGCAGGTGCAGTCGCCGACCCGCAGCCGCAGCTTCGAGGAGGTGGTGGGCCTGGCCTACGCCAACCGCATCCAGCTGTGGAGCGACGGTTTCTACCGCACGCCCAAGATCCACTACGACAAGGCGACACTCACCGGCCGGCCGTTCTACTACTTCTCCTACGGCGCGGCGGCCACCGAGGTGGCCATCGACACCCTGACCGGCGAAAGCCGGGTGCTGAAGATCGACGTCCTGCACGACGTGGGGCGCAGCATCAACCCGGCCATCGACATCGGCCAGATCGAAGGCGGCTTCGTGCAGGGCATGGGCTGGCTCACCACCGAACAGCTGGTGTGGAACGACAAGGGCCTGCTCACCACCCACGCGCCCAGCACCTACAAGATCCCGGCCGCGGGCGACATCCCGGCGCATTTCAAGGTAGACCTGTGGCCCGAGCCGAACCGCGAGGACAACGTGTTCGGCAGCAAGGCGGTGGGCGAGCCGCCTTTCATGCTGGCCATCAGCGTCTACGAGGCGCTGCGCAACGCGGTGGCCGCGGCCCGGGGCGATGGGGCCCAGGTGCTGCTGGAAGCGCCGGCCACGGCCGAGAACGTGCTGCGCGCCCTGGGCGGCCTGGACCAGGTGGCGGCGCCGGTGCTGGTGCCCTGACCGCCCGTCCAACGCCGCCCTGCCCTGCTACAGCACCAGCAGCGCCCGGAAGTCGTTGACGTTGGTGTGCGTCGGCCCGGTCACCAGCAGGTCGCCGATGCCATCGAAGTAGCCATAGGCATCGTTGCGGTCCAGGTACTCGGTCAGCTTGCGGCCGGCCGCGGTGGCGCGGGCCAGGGTGTCGGGGGTGACGAAGGCGCCCGCGTTGTCTTCCACACCGTCGATGCCATCGGTATCGGCGGCCAGCGCCCACACGTTCGGGGTACCTTGCAACGCCAGCGCCAGGCCCATGCAGAACTCCCCGGCCCGCCCGCCCCGGCCGCGGGGCGTGCCGGCGGGCTGGGCCCGCACCGTCACCGTGGTTTCACCGCCGGAGAGGATGACGCAGGGCCGGGCGAAGGGTTCACCGCGTCTGGCCACCGACCGGGCCAGCGCCGCATGCACCTTGCCGACCTCGCGCGACTCCCCTTCGATCTCGTCGCTCAGGATATGCGGGGCGATGCCGGCGGCGCGGGCCGCGTCGGCGGCCGCCTCCAGCGACTGCTGCGGCGCGGCGATGAGGTGCACCGCATGGCCGGCGAACAGGGCATCGCCGGGTTTGGGGGTTTCGAGCGCGCCGCTCTCCAGCTGCGCCTGGATGTTTGCCGGCACGGCGATGGCGTAGCGCTTGAGGATGGCCAGCGCATCGGCGCAGGTGGTGGCGTCGGGCACGGTGGGGCCGCTGGCGATGACCGAGACGTCGTCGCCCGGCACGTCGCTGATGGCGAGCGTCACGATACGGGCCGGGGCGCAGGCCGCGGCCAGCCGGCCACCCTTGATGCGCGAGAGGTGCTTGCGCACGCAGTTCATCTCGGTGATGTCGGCGCCGGAGTGCAGCAGCGCGCGGTTGATGCGCTGCTTGTCCTCGAAGGCCAGGCCCTCGGCCGGCAGGGTGAGCAGCGCGGAGCCGCCGCCGGAGATGAGGCAGATCACCAGGTCGTCGGCCGTCAGGCCCTGGGCCAGGGCCAGGATACGTTCGGCGGCGGCCAGGCCGGCGGCATCGGGCACCGGGTGCGAAGCTTCGACCACCTCGATGCGCTGGGCCAGGCCGGCCGGGCGCGGCGGCACGTGGTGGTAGCGGGTGACGACCAAGCCGGACAGCGGTGCATCGGCCGGCCACAGGGCTTCGAGCGCCTGGGCCATGGCGCCACCGGCCTTGCCGGCACCGAGCACCAGGGTGCGGCCGCGCGGCGGCGCGGGCAGGTGGGGCGCCAGGGTGTGGGCCGGCAGGGCGCGGCGCACGGCGGCATCGTAGAGGTGGCGGAGGAAGGCGCGCGGGTCGGTGGCGGGGGACATGCGGTTTCGGCGGGTTATGTGAGCTGTGCGGGTTGGGCGGTGCGCAAGACGGTGCGGGGGCTGACCGGCCAGGGGCTGGCCAGTAGGTGATTGTGCATTCGTGCGCGGAGGCACCCGGCGGCCACCGCACGTTGGACTTGTAAAACCCGCTTGCAGGCCCCTGCGCCTGCCGCGCTAGGATGGCTGGCATGATCGACCGCCGCAGTTTTGTTTCCGCCGGCAGCGTTTCGCTGGCCCTGGCCGCCCTGGGCGGCTCCGCCCGGGCGGCGGACGCGCCCACCCCCACCGGGCTGCGCCTGTCGGAGCCGCGGCCCTTCTCCTTCGACCAGCTGACCGACGAGGCCCGGGCGCTGGCGGCAGCCCCTTACCAGCCGGCCCAGGCACTGCCGCGCGAGGTGCTGGACCGCATCGACTACGACGCGCACGGCAAGATCCGGTTCGACACCAGCGCGGCCCTGTTCCGCGACGGGCCGGGCGCCTTTCCGGTGACGTTTTTCCACCTCGGGCGCTTCTCCCTGGCGGCGGTGCACATGTATGCACTGGAGCTGCGCGGCGGCGACGCCTTCGCACGCGAGGTGGTGTACGACCCCTCGTACTTCAGCATGCCGGCGGACAGCCCGGCGCGCGCCCTGCCGCCCGGTGCGGGCTTTGCCGGTTTCCGGTTCCAGGAAAGCCGGCTGGGCAAGCAGCAGCCGCGCGACTGGCAGCACAACGACTGGGTGGCCTTCCTGGGAGCTTCGTACTTCCGCGCCATCGGCGAGCTCTACCAGTACGGCCTGTCGGCGCGCGGCATCGCGGTGGACGTGGCGGTGCCGGGCAAGCCCGAGGAGTTCCCGAACTTCACCCGTTTCTATTTCGAGCCGCCGGCCGACGGCGGCGACACCGTGGTGGTCTACGCCCTGCTGGAAGGCCGCAGCATCACCGGCGCCTACCGCTTCGCCATGCGGCGCGGCAAGGCGGTGGTGATGGACATCGAGAAACGGCTGTTCATGCGGCAGGCGGTGGACCGCCTGGGCATCGCCCCCCTGACCTCGATGTTCTGGTTCTCCGAGACCCTGAAACCCAAGGGCGTCGACTGGCGGCCCGAGGTGCACGACTCCGACGGACTGGCGCTGTGGAACGGCGGGGGTGAGCGGGTCTGGCGGCCGCTGAACAACCCACCGCAGACCACTGCCTCGGCCTTCGGCGACAACCATCCCAGGGGTTTCGGCCTGCTGCAGCGCGACCGCCTGTTCGACCACTACCAGGACGGTGTGCGCTACGACAAGCGCCCCAGCCTGTGGGTGGAGCCGCTGGACGACTGGGGTGCGGGCGCGGTGCAGCTGGTGGAGATCCCGACCGACGACGAGATCCACGACAACACGGTGGCCTTCTGGGTGCCGGCCGCCCCGGCCCGGGCCGGCGACAGCTACCGCTTCCGCTACCGGCTGCACTGGACCGACCGCGAGCCCTATCCTTCGCCGCTGGCGCAGTGCGTGGCCACCCGTATCGGCCGCGGCGGCCAGCCGGGCAAACCGCGGCCGCAGGGGGTGCGCAAGTTCATGGTCGAATTCCTGGGCGGACCGCTGGCCGGCCTGCCTGCTGGCACGGTGCCCGAGGCGGTGCTGTCGGCGCCTAGCGGCAGGTTCAGCTACGTCTTCACCGAGGCGGTGCCCGACGGCGTGGCCGGCCACTGGCGTGCGCAGTTCGACTTCAGCGCCGACGGCCCCGCGCCGGTGGACCTGCGGCTGTACCTGAAGACCGGCGACCGGACGCTGTCGGAGACCTGGTTGTTCCAGTTCGTGCCGTTCTAGGCTGAACCGTCCCCAAGGGCAGGCGCCCGGGGGGTATACGAAGTGGGTACGGCGCGGCGGCCAGCCCCCGTAAGATGCGGGCCATGCCCGCTCCCGCCCCTGTTGCCGTCCCCGGCCCCGACCTGCCCGCCCCCTATGTGCCGACCCTGGGCGAGATATTCGGCGCCTTCGCCAAGATCGGCGTGACCAGTTTCGGCGGCGGCTTGAGCGGCTGGACCATGCGCGAGTTCGTGATGCGACGCCGCTGGATCGGCGAGGACGAGTTCCTCAACGGGCTGGCGCTGGCGCAGTCGTTTCCAGGCGTGAACGTGGTCAACATCGCCATCTGGCTGGGTTACCGCCTGCGCGGCAGCCGCGGCGCGCTGGCCGGCGCGGTCGGCATCACCGTGCCGCCGATGGTGCTGGCCATCCTGGTGGGCGCGGCCTTCTCCTGGCTCGGCCAGTCGCCGCCGGTGCATGCGGTGCTGGGCGGCATGGGCGCCGCCGCGGTGGGCCTGTCGATGCAGATGGGTTTTCGTGCCGCGCGCAAGGCGGCGCGGCAGGCGGTGCCGGCTGTCATCATGGCACTCACCTTCGTCGGCATCTTCCTGCTGCGCTGGCCGCTGCTGGCGGTGGTGGCGGTGATGGCGCCGATCTCCATCGTCGTGGCCTGGCAACGCATCCGCCGCGAGGACCGCGACAGGCGTGAAAGCCTGGAGCTGGGGGCATGAACCCCGGCCTGCTGTTCCAGCTGCTGGCGATCTTCGCGCCGCTGTCGCTCATCACCGTGGGGGGCGGCCAGAGTGTGGTGGCCGACATCCACCGCCAGGTGGTGGAGGTGCACGGCTGGATGAGCGATGGGCAGTTCCTCGACCTGTTCGCCCTGTCGCGCATCACGCCGGGCCCCGGCTCGCTGCTGGTGACGCTGGTCGGCTGGCATGTGGCGGGGCTGGCCGGGGCGCTGGTGGCGTCCTTCGCCATCTTCGTGCCCTCCTCCGTGCTGGTGTGGGGGCTGGCGCGCGTCTGGGCGCGCCACCAGGGCTCGGCCTGGACCCGCGCCATCGAAGACGGCCTGCTGCCGGTGGCCGCCGGCATGATCCTGGCCGCCTCCTTCACCATCCTGCGCGCCGCCGAGGGTGGCTGGTGGGCCTGGGGCGTGGCCGCGGCCTCGACCGTGCTGCTGATGTTCACGCGGATGAACCCGCTGGTGATGCTGGCTATCGGCGGGGCGGTGTTCCTGGTGGCCGTGCACTAGGAGATCGGGGCTGTTTGTGCCCCCTGCGCGGAGGGCACGCAGGTCACCCCACCACCGAGAGGTTGGTGGGGTACCCGTGGAGGGGAAATAGAGGAGGGAGAAGCCGGAACGGCTTCGGAGGGACATTCCCCGGAACGGGTACCCCGCCGGCCTCTCCGACCAGGGGGCAGGCAACTACTGCGTGCTTGCCCCCGAAGTGAACCAGCGCCCGATCAGCGCCCGCTCCGCATCGGTGATGTGGGTGGCGTTGTTCATCGGCATGGTCCTGGCCACCACCACCTGCTGGTAGACCACCGGGGCATGCTGCTTCAGGCCCTCGGGCGAGTCGAGCCGCACGTTCTTCATCTGCATGGCCGCGCCGTGGCACAGGTAGCAGCGCTGCTCCAGCACCTTCTGCACCTCGGCGTAGGGCACCGGGCCGGTGGCAACCGGGGCCCCGGCCGCCACCGGCGGCGGGCGCATCCACACGATGACACCGGCGATGACCGCCACGCCCACCAGCGCATAGGGCAGCGGATGGCGGTTGCGGCCCAGCTTCCAGCCATGGCGCAGCACGAAGAACTGGCGGATGGCAGCGCCAGCGAACATCATGAGGATCAGCACCAGCCAGTTCTGCGGGTGGCTCCAGGTGAAGCTGTAGTGGTTGCTGAGCATGGCGAACAGCACCGGCAACGTGAAGTAGGTGTTGTGCACGCTGCGCTGCTTGCCGCGCTGGCCGTGGATGGGGTCCACCGGCTCGCCGGCCTGGATGGACGCCAGCACCTTCTTCTGGCCGGGGATGATCCAGAAGAACACATTGGCGCTCATGGCCGTGGCCATCATGGCGCCGACCAGCAGGAAGGCCGCACGCCCGGGGAACCAGTGGCAGGCCAGCCAGGTGGCCACACACACCAGCAGCGCCACCAGCACACCCACGGTGGTGTCGCCGTTTTTCCGGTGGCTGAACACCTGGCAGATGGCGTCGTACAGCATGAAGAAGACGACCAGGAAGGACACCGCCACGGCGATGGCCGCGCCGGGCTGCCAGTCCACCAGCGACTTGTCGATGAGGTAGGTGCCGGCGTTCCATAGGTAGGACACGGTGAAGAGCGAGATACCTGTCAGCCAGGTGCTGTAGCTCTCCCAGTAGAACCAGTGCAGGTGTGCGGGCAGTTGCGGCGGCTGCACCGCGAACTTGACCGGGTGGTAGAACCCGCCGCCGTGCACCGCCCAGATTTCGCCGGTGGCGCCCTGGCGCCTCAGCTCCGGATCCTCCGGCGCCGTCAGGCTGCTGTCGAGAAAAACGAAATAGAAGGACGAACCAACCCAGGCGATAGCGGTGAGGACGTGGACCCAGCGCAACAGCAGGTTGGCCCAGTCGAGAAAATAGCTGTCCATGTGTGTCAGACCCTGGCGGCCGACAAGGGGCCGCTAATGCTTGTACCGGCTGCTCACCACTGCGGGCGCTCTCTGAGCAGCATGGGCCGCGAACATGGGGCGCTGGGCGCCCCCGCTCCGCTGCGACCTGACAAACGAGAGTGTATGCACACCGCGCCGGGCGCGGCATGCGGATCAACCCCCGCCGGAATGTGCAAGGGTTTGCAATAACTGTGCCGCCACCGCCACGGCGATGACCTCGGGTTCCTTGCCGGCGATGCCCGGTAGGCCGATGGGGCAGGTGATGCCGGTCAGTTCGTCGGCAGTGAAACCGCGCGCCTCCAGCCGGTGCCGGAAGGTGGCCCACTTGGTATGGCTGCCGATGAGGCCGACAAAGGGTAGGTCGCCCCGCGTGCGCCGCCGCTGCAGGCAGGCGGCCACCACGTCGAGGTCCTCGGCGTGGCTGAAACTCATGATGAGCACCCGCGAGCCGGCGGCCAGCGTGGGCACGGCCGCCTGCACCGGGTCGGAATGCTCGCAGACCGGGTCGCCGGGTATGCCGGGCGGGAAAATCTCGTCGCGGCTGTCGATCCAGGTCAAGGCGAAGGGCAGCGGCGCCAGCACCCGCGCCAGGGCCGTGCCCACATGGCCGCCGCCGAACAGCGCCACCGGCGGCCGGGGTGGCGCCAGCTGCTGCCGCAGCGCGGCAAGGTCGGCCGCGCCGGCCGGCAGGAAACGCAGGAACACCACACCACCGCAGCACTGGCCGAGCGAGGGCCCGAGTGCATAACGCTGCACCGCCGCCTCGGCGGGCGGACTGCCGCCGGCGGCCAGCCGTGCGCGCGCCGCGGTGATGGCATCGAATTCGAGCCGGCCGCCGCCGATGGTGCCCAGCACCGTGTCGGCGAACACCGCCATCCAGGTGCCGGCCTCGCGCGGCACCGAACCTTCGGTCCGCTCGATACGGACGAGCACGGCCGGTGCGGTGGCCAGCCGGGCGGCCAGGTGTTGCAGCGGGCTCACGGGGTTATTCCCTCACAGGTCCTGCACGGGCTCCTGCGACACTTGGCACCTGCACCGATTCGACATTCCCCATTTTCCGACCCACAAGCGCCATGCCCGCACCCACGCCGCCGCCCCGCCGCCCCCGGCTGATCGCCGCCCTGCTGAGCGCAGTGGCGGCCGTCATTTCCGCCTGCACCTCCAGCCCGATCAGCCGCGAGCCCGCGCCGCCGTCCGGCCCGCCTACCGGACCGGTCACCGGCCCGGTACCGGCGGCCCAGGGTTCGGCCCGGGCCTCTGCCGCCGCCACCGAACGCGCCTACCGGCAGGACGGCGCCAGCCACCTCTACGGCCTCAACGCCGCCCGCATCTACAAGGGCAAGATGCCGCCGCTGCTGTATGCCATCGGCACCCTGCAGGTGCGCCTGGATGCTGCCGGCCGGGTCACCGGCCTGAGCTGGATGCGGGCGCCGAGCCATGCGCCGGAGGTGGTGGCCGAGATCGAACGGCTGGTGCGGCAGGCCTCGCCCTTCCCGGCGCCGGCGCGGATCGGACGCATGACCTATACCGATACCTGGCTGTGGGACAAGAGCGGCAAGTTCCAGCTCGATACCCTGACCGAGGGGCAGCGCTAGCGCCGCTGGTTCACTCTTCACCCGGCCTCCCCCGCCCCGCCTTGGTGGCGGAGCGCCGGACCTTCGCCTCGACCCTGCGCCGCACCGAGGCGCGTGTGGGTTTTGTCGGCTTGCGGGCCCGCACCGGCGTCACCGCCTCGGCCACCAGCGTATGCAGGCGCTCCACCGCATCGGCCAGGTTCATCTCCTGGGTGCGGTGGCTCTGCGCCTTGATCACGACGACACCGGCCGCGGTGATACGCCGGTCCGGCAGGGCGCGCAGGATGTCCTTCCACTCCTCGGGCAGCGAGGACGCCCCGATGTCGAAACGCAGGTGCACCGCGCTCGACACCTTGTTGACGTTCTGCCCGCCCGCGCCCTGGGCACGGATGGCCGTCCAGCCGATCTCCTCGTCGGGGATACGGAAGTCCGGTGCAGACGGTGCGGTGGCCATGGGAAAAATCGCTTCCGGGGCGTTCAGGCCAGCAGGTCACGCAGCGTGCGGGCGATGACCTTGGTGGCGCCGCGCAGGTCTTCCAGCACCAGATGCTCGTCATTGCGTTTGGCGTTGGACTCCAGCACCGTGCGCGGCCCGGCGCCGTAGATCACACCCGGCACGCCGGCTTCGGCATACAGCCGCACGTCGGTGTAGAGCGGTGTGCCCATGGCGGGAATAGGCTGGCCGAAGATGGTCTGGCCATGCTGCTGGATCGCCGCCACCAGCGGTGCGTTGCCGGGCAGCGGCCGCATGGAGCGGGCCAGCAGCAGGCGGCGGATGTCGACCGTGATGCCGGGCAGCGTGGCCGCGGCCTCGGCGATCACGCGGCGGATATCGGCTTCCACGGCCACCGGGTCTTCCTCGGGGATCATGCGGCGATCCAGCTTGAGCACCACCTTGCCCGGCACCACGTTGGTGTTGGTGCCGCCCTCGATACGCCCCACGTTCAGGTAGGGGTGCTGGATGCCCGCCACCTGCGATGTCACCTTGCGGTACTCGACGTTCTGCGCATACAGCGCGTTCAGCACGGCCACCGCGCCCTGCAGCGCATCGATGCCGGTGTCGGGGATGGCCGCATGCGCCATGCGCCCGTGCACCGTCACCTCCATCTGCAGGCAGCCGTTGTGGGCGGTCACCACCTCGTAGGAGAAGCCGGCGGCGATCATCAGGTCGGGTTTCGTCAGCCCCTGTTTCAGCAACCAGCCGGGGCCGAGTTCGCCACCGAATTCCTCGTCGTAGGTGAAGTGCAACTCCACGCCGCCCTTGAGCGGCGCGCCCAGTGCTTCGAGCGCCCGCAGCGCGAAGGTGAAGCTGGCGAAGTCGCTCTTGCTGACCGCCGAGGCGCGGCCGTAGAGCGCGCCGTCGGCGATCTCCGCACCGTAGGGGTCGTGCGTCCAGCCCTCGCCGGGCGGCACCACGTCGCCATGGGCGTTCAGCGCCACGGTGCGGCCGCCGTCGCCGTAGCGCCGGCGCACGATGAGGTTGGTGATCGACTCCATGCCGTAGGCCGCTACCTCGGCCTGCGGCACCGGGTGCCGTTCGGCCTCGAAACCGAAGCCCTGCAGCAGCTCGGCGGTGCGTTCGGCATGCGGCGCGTTGTTGCCCGGCGGCGTGTCGGTGGGCACCCGCACCAGCGCCTGCAGGAAACGCACTTCCTCGTCGAAGTGCGCGTCGATCCAGGCGTCGAGGCGGTCGTAGTCGGTGGCGGGCGAATGGGGAGGCGATAAGGACATGGGGGGCGATCAGGCCGCGGTGTCGGCCGCGAGTTGGGTCAGGAGGTTCCAGAAGGCGTGCACCGCCAGGTCCATGTCGTCGCTAGTGCTGCTTTCCAGCGGGTTGTGGCTGATGCCGGCGTTCTCGCCACGCACGAACAGCATGGCCTGCGGCATCACTTCGTGCAGCTTCATGGCGTCGTGGCCGGCCCCGCTGGGCATACGGAACAGCGGCAGGCCCAGGGCCTGCACCGCCCGCTCCCAGCGCTGCTGCCACACGGGCGCGCTGGGCGCGGCCGAGGCACGCATGGCCTCTTCCAGCGTCACCTGCAGGCCGCGGCGTTCGGCTATGGCCCCGAGTTCGGCCCGCACGTCGGACACCAGCGCATCGCGCTGGGCATTGGTGGGCGCCCGCAGGTCCAGGCTGAAGCGGCAGCGGCCCGGCACCACGTTGATGGAGCCGGCCGGCACGTCGAGCTGGCCGACGGTACCGACCGAATCACCATCCTGCGCCGCACGTTTTTCCACGAACAGCGCCAGCTCGGCCGCACCGGTGGCGGCGTCGCGCCGGCGGCCCATCGGCGTGGTGCCGGCGTGGCTGGCCATGCCGGTGAATTCACCCAGAAAACGTACGCCGCCGTTGATGGAGGTGACGATGCCCAGCGGCAGGTCGAGTTCGTTCAGCACCGGCCCCTGCTCGATATGCACCTCCACGAACCCCTGGTAGCACGCCGGGTCGCGGCGGATGGCCGGGATGGTGGCCATGTCCAGCCCCGCATGGGCCATGGCATCGCGCATGGCCACGCCATCGGCATCCTGCTGGTCCAGCCATTCGGCGCGGAAGTCGCCGATGAGCGCGCCGGAACCGAGGAAGGTGGCCTTGTAGCGCTGGCCTTCCTCTTCCGCGAAACCCACCACCTCCAGGGTGAAGGGCAGGCGTTTTCCCTGGCGGTGCAGCTCCTCCACGCAGGCCATGGGCACGAAGATGCCGAGCCGGCCGTCGTATTTTCCGCCGTTGCGCACCGTGTCGTAGTGCGAGCCGGTGAGCAGCGCGGGCGCGGCCGGGTCATGGCCGAGGTAGCGGCCGACCACGTTGCCCACCGCGTCTATCACCACCGTGTCGAAGCCGCAGCCGCGCATGCCCTGGGCGATGTGCGCGGCGCAGGCGCGGTGCGCATCGGTCAGGTAGGTCACGGTGAGCTGGCCCTGCTCGGCAAAACCAGGGTCGCTGTACTGCGCCAGGCTTTCCTGCCAGTCCCACACGCGGTTTCCCAACCTGGGCTCCACGCCGAACTTGTCGGCCAGGCGAATTTCCGCAATGCGGTGGATGTTGCGCAGCGCCTCGGCCCGCTCCACCTCGGGGTGGTGCTGCAGCCGGCGGGCAAAGGTATCGATGATCTGGCGCTTGCCCAGGCCGGTGCCGCGCGGCCCACGCACCGCCAGCACGAAGGGGAAACCGAAACGGGTGTGGTAGTCCGCGTTCATGCGCTGGATCAGCACCAGCTCCTCGGGCGTGCAGCGGGTCAGGCCGGCGCGGTTCTGCTCGTCGGTCGATTCCGCGGTGAGGGCATTCGCCACCATGGCCTTGCCGGCCAGTTCCGGGTGGGCGCGGATGAGGCCCAGCTGTGCCTCGGCCGGCGCGTCGGCCACCACCCGCGCCAGCGTGTGTTTGAAATGCGCCAGGGAGCGGAAGGGCGCGCCGGTGGCCGCCGCCTGCTCCACGATCCAGGGCGAGTGTTCGTACAGGCCGTCGAGCAGGCCCGCCGCTGCGGCGGGCGATGCGGCGTTGAGCTGTGCAAGGGTGAGCGTGCGGGTGGGGACGGGGTGCGTCATGGTGCGGCCTCCGCGGGTGCGTCGGTGTAGGGGAACAACGCCTGCCAGTGGCGTGCGATGTCGATGCGGCGGCAGACCCACACGCGGTCGTGGCGTGCGATGTGGTCGAGGAACTTCTGCAGCGCCACCAGCCGCCCGGGCCGGCCCAGCAACCGGCAGTGCATGCCGATGCTGAGCATCTTGGGCGCCTCGGCGCCTTCGGCGTACAGGGCGTCGAAGCTGTCGCGCAGGTAGATGAAGAAGTCCTCGGCCTGGCTGAAGCCCTGCGGCAGCGCAAAACGCATGTCGTTGGTGTCGAGTGCGTAGGGTACGACCAGCCGCGGCACCACGGTGCCGTCGCTGCGCTGCACCCGCATCCATAACGGCAGGTCGTCGCCGTAGTAGTCGCTGTCGTACAGCGTGCTGCCCTCGTCGGCCACCAGGCGCCGGGTACGCGGGCTGTCGCGGCCGGTGTACCAGCCCAGCGGACGGGTACCGGTCAGGCGTTCGATGGCGTCCAGGCCGCGCTGCATGTGTTCACGCTCGGTGGCCTCGTCCACATCCTGGTAGTGGATCCAGCGCCAGCCGTGGCAGGCGATCTCGTGGCCCGCCTCGGCCAGCGCCCGCGCCAGTTCGGGGTGGCGCTCCAGCGCCATGCCCACGCCGAACACGGTCAGGGGCAGGCCGCGTTTTTCGAACTCGCGCAGGATGCGCCACACCCCGGCGCGCGAGCCGTATTCGTAGATGCCCTCCATACTCAGGTGCCGGTCGGGAAAACTCGCCGGGTTGAACATCTCGGAGAGGAACTGCTCGGAGCCGGCATCGCCGTGCAGCGTGGCGTTTTCGCTGCCTTCCTCGTAGTTCAGCACGAACTGCACCGCGATGCGGGCCTGGCCCGGCCACTGCGGGTGCGGCGGGTTACGGCCGTAGCCGACCAGGTCGCGCGGGTAGGGGAGCGTGGAGTCGTAGACGGTGGTCATGACAGAAGGAAGAAAAGAAAGGTCAGGCCGACAGCGCCAGCGCGATGTCGCTGGCGGGCAGGCGGCGGTCGAAGGCCAGGTTTTCTTCGACGTGTTGCAGGTGTTCGGTCATCAGCCGTTCGGCCAGGCCGGCGTCGCGTGCGGCCAGGGCCCGCAGGATGCCGGCGTGCTCCCCGTAGGAATGCGCGGCGGCGTCGGACGACTGGTACATGAGGGTGATCAGCGCGCAGCGCGAGATCAGGTCTTCCAGCAAGCGGGCCAGCACCTCGTTGCCCATCAGTTCGGCCATACGTACATGGAAGTCGCCCAGCAGTTCGGTGCGGCCGGACACGTCGTTGCGCTCCACCGCGGCTTTTTCCAGCGCCACGTGCGCCCGCAGCGCCTTCAGCCGGGCGGGGGTGGTCGTGCGGATGAATTCACGCGCCATGCCGGCCTCCAGCATGCGGCGCACGGCGAACACCTGGCGCGCCTCCTCGGCCGAGGGCGCGGCCACGAAGGCGCCGCGCGCCGGCTCCAGCGTCACCAGCCGGTTCTGTGCCAGCTGGAACAGCGCCTGGCGCACCAGCGTACGCGATACCCCGAAATGGTCCGCCAGCTTCTGCTCGGCCAGCTTGGTACCCGGGTGCAGCCGGTGCTCGACGATCGCCCGGGTGAGCGATTCGACGATGGCGCTGGTGGACGAGCCGGAGGACGTGTTTTCCATAAAAAGCAAGGGTATGGCTCAAAAGTGTATACACTTTTGGTTCACAAAATCTTTTTTTTGCCGGCAAGGAAACCCCATGGGCCTGAGTACCCACGTCCTGGACACGATGCACGGCGGCCCCGCGGCCGGCATGGCCGTCGCCCTCTACACCACCGAGGGCGACGCCGCCACCCTGGTGGCGCGCTACACCCTCAATGCCGACGGCCGCACCGACACGCCGCTGTACGACACGGCGGCGCTGCGCACCGGCACCTACCGGCTGGAGTTCGATGTGGAGGCTTACTTTGCGGCCCGGGGCGTCGCGTTGCCGCAGCCGAATTTCCTGGGCCGGGTGCGGCTGGATTTCGGCATTGCCGATGCCGGGCAGCACTACCACGTGCCGCTGCTGGTGAGCCCGTGGAGTTATTCGACCTACCGGGGCTCGTAGCCCCAAGGCCCGGCGGGCTCGGCGGCCCCGCGCTCAGTGGCCGTCGTCGTCCCGGCGGCCGAGCAGCGTGTTTTTCAGCCGGCGGTTCTGCCAGCCGAACAGGTAGCGCCGGAATTCCGGGTTGTCATAGCGCGGCAGCCGCTGGATGCCGGCCCAGAAGTAACCCACGATCATCAGCAGGCCGCCGACGACATAGGGTTTCTCGCGCATGCGGTTGAGACCCGCCGCGATGGCGTACAGCGGGTGGTAGCCCAGGTACCAGTTGCCGCGGCCCCAGCGCAGTCGGCCGGTGTAGATGTCGCGGTCGGACGAACCCATGATGCGGTGGTGCCACAGCCAGGCCTGGCGGTCGAAGAAGCTGAGTGTCTCCCAGCCCTTCATGGCGGCGGTGTGCACGTCGATGCCGTCCCAGGCCAGGTGCTGCACGAAGCCGCCGATGTCCTCGAAAGCCGCGCGTTTGTACAGCTTGAACTGGCCGGCCACCTGCTCGCGCACATGGCTTTCCTCGATGAAACGCCCGCCCTCCTCGCGGTAGACCTTGCCGGAGACGGCGGCGAGCTTCGGGTCGGACTCCAGTTTCTCCAGCATGCGCTCGATGTAGCGCGGCCCGAAGGACATGTCGCCGTCGAGCTTGGCGATGTAGCGCCAGTCGGCGTGCTGGATGTGTTCGCGGCCGAAGTCGAAGGCCGCGATGACTCCGCCGCCGAGCTTGCGGAACCCGCGGTCCTGCCGCGGCACCAGGCGGATGAAGGGGTATTTTTCGGCATACTCGCGCACGATGTCGGGCGTGGCGTCGCACGAACCGTCGTCCACCAGGATCCACTCCAGCGGCCGGGCGGTCTGGGCGACGATGGAATCGAGTGTCAGCCGCAGGTACTGCGCCTCGTCGCGCACCGGCGACACGATCACCAGGGCGACGGTGCGCGGATCGGCCGCCGGCGGTGCGGCAACGGGCTCGAGGTCGGGTGATGCAGGGCGGGCCATTTGTCAGATGTGATAAACAAGCAAGTGAATGCTAACAGCCCCGTTAACAGGCGGTTACCTGAGATACGATAAGGAACCTTTTCCTCGTGGTGCGTCCCCGGTGCCCAGCGCGTCAAACTCCTCTTCAGTATGGCCTATCTGCCGCCTGTTCGGCCTGGACATCCAGGCGACAACGCTGCATGACGCCACGGCCCACCTGACGGCGGTGGCCATGGCCGACGTGCGGCCGGCCCGTGTGGTGGTCACGCCCAACGTCGACCACCTGGTGCGGCTCGACGCCCAGCCGGCCTTCAAGGCGCTCTACACCCAATCGGACTACATTTTCGCCGACGGCATGCCGGTGGTCTGGGCCAGCCGCAGGCTGTCCGACCGGCCGCTGCCGGAACGGGTCACCGGTGCCGACCTGTTCGTGGCGCTGGCGCGCAGCGCCGCCGCGGCGGGCCTGTCGATCCTGGTCATCGGCGGCCTGCCGGGCCAGGAGGCCGAACTGCAGCAGGCTTTCGCGCGGGTCTACCCCGGGCTCCGGGCGGAGGTGTTCGCGCCCTCGATGCAGTTCGACCCCGGCGGTGCGGAGGGCGAGGAAGCGCTGCGCCGCGTCGCGCTGCTGCGCCCGGCCATGGTCTTCGTCTGCCTGGGCATGCCCAAGCAGGAGCGCTGGGCGCTGAGCCACCGCGACCGCATCGCCGCGCCGCTGGTGCTGTGTGTGGGTGCGGCGATGGAGTTCGCGCTCGGCTTCAAGCACCGCGCACCCCTGTGGATGCAGCGCAGCGGCCTCGAATGGTTCTGGCGTCTGGCCAGCGAGCCGCGCCGGCTGTGGCGCCGCTACCTGGTGCAGAGCACCCGTTTCGCCCGCCTGCTGTGGCGGGAACGCGCGGCACGCCGCGCCGCGAACCACATCCACCAGCCCTGACAACACGTACCCCCCTCCATGGCACTCATCGGTTCCCCGCAGGCCAGCCACCATGCGTTCTTCAACGCGGCGGTGGGGCTCATCTGCGCCGGCGCCATCGCCTGCTCGCTCGGCCTGTGCGTGGGGGTGTACAACGAAGCGGACTTCGGCACCTTCAACTTCATCGGGCTGGCGGGCATCGGCGCGGGTTTTGTCGCCTTCAACGGCCTGGGCGCCTACCTGCTCGATGCGCAGGTGAACTGGCGCCGGCTGGCCTGGGCCACGATCCGGCGCTGGGTGGCGGCCTTCTTCGCGGTACTGTTCATCATCTACCTCAGCAAGACCGGCAACGCGGTGTCGCGTGCGGTGATGGTCGGCTGGCTGTGCCTCACCCCCTTCGTCCTGGTGCCGGCACTGGTGCTGTGCCGGCGCATGGCCTTCCGTATGTACAGCGGCCCGCAGCACCGGCGCAAGGCGGTGTTCGTGATGCTGGGCGACGAAGGCCAGCGGCTGGCCGACAAGTTCCGGCGCGCGCCCATCCTGGGCATCGCGCCGGTGGGCTACTTCGACAACCGCATCATGCACCGCAGCGGTACCGGGCCGGGGCTGGAACGCCTGGGCACCGTGGCCGAAGCGCGCGAGTGGTTCGCCAACCACCGGGTGGACATGGTCTTCATCGGCCTGCAGAACTCGCAGAACGAGAACGTGGCGCCGCTGGTCGAGTCGCTGCTGGACTCGGTGGTGTCTATCTACTTCGTGCCCGACTACAAGTTCCTCGGCGAAGCCCACCTGGCCTACACCGAGATCGCCAACACCTCGCTGCTGGTGGCGTACGAGACGCCTTTCCTGGGGCTGGCGCGGCTGTCGAAGCGGACCATGGACCTCATCCTGTCGGGACTCATCCTGCTGCTGGTGAGCCCGATCATGGTGGCGGCGGCCATCGCGGTGCGCCTCAGTTCGCCGGGTCCCATCCTGTTCCGCCAGAAGCGCTACGGCGCCGGCGGCGTGGAGATCTCGGTGTACAAGTTCCGCTCCATGCGCGAGGCGCCGCCAGCGGCCGACGGCCGGCTGCGCCAGGCCACGCAGAACGACGACCGGGTGACCCGGGTCGGCCGTTTCCTGCGCAAGAGTTCCATCGACGAGCTGCCGCAGTTCTTCAACGTGCTCGGCGGCTCCATGAGCATCGTGGGGCCGCGGCCGCACGCGGTGCAGCACAACGAGCTGTACCGCCGCCAGGTGCGCGGCTACATGCTGCGGCACAAGGTCAAGCCGGGCATCACCGGCTGGGCGCAGGTCAACGGCCTGCGCGGCGAGACCGCCACGCTGGACCGGATGGAGCGGCGGGTCGAATACGACCTGTACTACATCCGCAACTGGTCGCTCATGTTCGACCTCCGGATCATCTTCATGACCGCGCTCATCGTCCTGCGCGATCGGCATGCCTATTGACGGCCCCGATGCTGCCGCTGCGGGCCGCCTGACGATCCACGCGTCCCTGGCCGCAGCCGAGGCCCGCTGGCGCGCGGCCTGGCCGCGCACGGCGGGTTACGCCTTCCAGAGCTACGACTGGGTGGCCGCCTGGCAGGAGGCGCTGGGCGACCGCGCCGGCTGGCGGCCCTGTATCGTGGAACTGCGCGCCCACGACGACGACCGCACCCTGCTGCTGCTACCCCTGGGCATCCGGCGCGAGGGCCTGCTGCGGGTGCTGGGTTTCCTGGGCGGCGGCCTGATCGACTACCAGGCCCCGCTGGTGGACGCAGCCTTTGCGGCCACGGTGACACCCGAGCGCATGCGGCGCCTGTGGACCACCATCCTGGCGACCTTGCCCGCGGTGGACATGGTGCAACTGCGGCGCATGCCCGCCTGCATAGGCGCCGTGACCAACCCCCTGGTGGCCCTGCCCGGCGCGGCCCACACCGAAAACGCCCACGCCGCCTACCTGCCGGACAACTTCGCCGCCTTCCGCGCCCCCCGCGCCGCCAAGCTGTTTGCGGATACCCGCCGCCAGCTGCGCCGCCTGCAGGAAGGCGGCACGGTGCGCATGGAGCTCGACATTCCCCCCGGCGCGGAGCACGACCGGGTGATGGCCGCGCTGGCGCAGCAGAAAGGCCGCCGCTGGCGCGACACCGGCAACCCCGACGCCTTCGTGGCCCTGCCGGGTTTTGCCGCATTCTTCGCCCAGCTCAACACCCGGCCCCTGCAGGGTATCCGTGCGGTGGTGTCGGCCCTGTACCTGGACGACCACCCCATTGCCACCCACTGGGGCCTGCGCAGCAACGACAACGAACGTTACTACTGGCTGATGCCCGCCTACGACGCCGACTGGGCGAAGTTTTCACCCGGCCGGCTGCTGATGGAAGCGGTGATCCAGCAGTGCATAGCCGAAAAGGTGGCCGTGTTCGACCTGACGGTGGGCGATGAGGTCTACAAGGCGCAGTGGGCCGATGTGGACCTGGATTTGTATGCACTGCAGCAGGCGCGCAGCGTGCTGGGGGCGCTGGTGGTCGGCGCAGCGCGGGTGAAGCATGCGGCGCGGGAGATGCCGGCGTTGCGGGCGGCGGTGCAGTGGGTGCGGAAGGTGGCGAGGGGACAGCGGTAAGGGCCCCGCCACCCGCTCCTCAGTCGGCCATGGGCACCAGAACGTGCCCCTCCATCAAGCGCCGCGCACTGCGGCTCATGACGGCCTGGGTAACCACCCATTCGCCGTCCACCTCCTTGGCCTCGGCCCCCACCGACAGGGTGCCCGAGGGGTGGCCGAAACGCACCCGCGGGTGTTCGCCGCCGCCTAGCACGCGGTTGACGATGGTGCCGTCTATGGCCGCGGCCACCGCCAGGGCCACCGCGCCGGTGCCGGTCATGGCGTGGTGCAGCGCCCCCATGGACATGATGCGTGCGGCGATGTCCATGTCGCCCGCGGCCACGGCCTTGCCGCTGGAGGCGGTGTAGCCGGCCGGCGGGCCGACGAAGCACAGCTTGGGGGTGTGCAGGCGTTTGCTGCTGGCCTCTTCCATGGATGCGGCCAGACCCATCTTCACGGCCGCGTAGGAACGGATGGCTTCGAGGCGTTGCAGCAGCTCGGTTTTGCCGTTGATGTCGCCCTGCAGCTCCACGCCGCTGAGGCCCAGTGTCTTGGCCTCGACGAAGATGGCGGGGTTGCCGGCGTTGATGAGGGTGGCTGCTACCGGGCCGACGCCGGGGACGTCGAGGGTGTCGACCCGGTGGCCGGTGGGGAACATGGCGCCGCCGCCGTCGTCACTTTCCTCGGCGCCGGGGTCGAGGAATTCGAGGGGGATCTCGGCCGCGGGGAAGGCCACGCCGTCGAGTTCGAAGTCGCCGAGTTCCACCACCTCGCCATCCTGCATGGGGACGTGCGCGATGATGCGTTTGCCGATGTTGGCCTGCCAGATGCGCACGGTGGCCAGGCCCTCGGCGGGGGCGGTGACCAGGCCGCGGCTGATGGCGAAGGGGCCGACGGCCGAGGTGAGGTTGCCGCAGTTGCCGCTCCAGTCCACCACCGGGGTGCCGATGGAGACGGCGCCGAACAGGTAGTCCACGTCGCAATCGGCGCGTTCGCTCTTGCCGACGATGACGACCTTGCTGGTGCTCGATGTGGCGGCGCCCATGCCGTCGGTGTGTTTGGCATAGGGGTCGGGGCTGCCGATGACCCGCAGCATGAAGCGGTCGCGCGCGGGGCCGGCACCACGCACCGCGGCGGGCAGGTCTTCGGGGGTGAAGAACACACCCTTGCTGGTGCCGCCGCGCATATAGGTGGCGCGTACGGCGGTTTGCCGGGGGGCGGTTTGTTTCTTGGCGGTTTGCTGGGGAACGCTGGAGGTCATGGGGTGCTTCCTTCTGTGAATACGGCGCACACCGGGCTGCCGGTGAACGCAAGAATATACGGGGCTTGTGGGGCCCGGACCTGGGCCGACCCCAGGGCCACGATGCTGTCGGTGTCTTCGTTCAGCGCCACCACGGTGGCGCCACCGGGCGCCAGGGTGATGAACCGGGGTGTACGGCCGCCGGAGGAACTCCAGCCTTCGGGGTGCAGGCCCACGCCGGTGGCGCAGGCGAAATGCGCCACGCTGCCATGGCCCCGGTTGGATACGTACAAACGGCGCCCGTCCTGCGACAGCACGATGCCGGCCGCGGAGCTTCCGGCCGACGCATCGGGCGGTACGGTCGGGAGGCTTTGTTCCGTGAGCAAGACGCCGGTGCGGGGATCGAACCGGCATGCATGGACGCTGCAGTCCAGTTCCCCCGCCACGAACAGGCGGAGCCGGTCCGGGTGGAACACCAGGTGGCGGGGGCCGCTGCCAGGCGGAAAAAGCGCTTGCGCCGCGAGGGACAGCTGCCCCGTCTTCTCGTCCAGTACCAGCGTGAACACCCGGTCCAGGCCCTTGTCCGGCACCAGCAGCCACCGGCCGGAGGGATCAAAAACCGCCTGGTGCGGATGCGACCCCGTCTGGTGCTCCCGCAGCGGTCCAGGGTTCCCCGGAAAAGCAAGACTGCTGGCCACCGCGCCCAGCATGCCCTCCGCGTCCACGGGCAGGCTGGTGACGTTGCCGGTCGCGTAATTGGCGATGACCAGCCAGCGGCCCTGGGGCGACAGCGCCAGGTGCACCGGGTTGCGGCCACCACAGGGCCAGCTACCCCGCAGGGTCAGCGCGCCGCTGGCCGGATCGACCGCACAGGCGCTCACCTGCGCACCGTCGCCATGCACCGTGTACAGCACCCTGCCCGCCGGGCGGAGCAGCAGGAATGAGGGGTTGTCCGGCGTCTCCAGCACCTGCTCCAGCACCCAGGGGCCCTGCGCCGGCATGCGGTACACCGCGATGCCGCGGCCGCGCGCCTGCCGCGCGGCGGTGGAGCGGCAGCCTACATAGGCCCGGACGGCCATCACGCGGCCTGCAGGAATTCCTGCCGCATCCGCGGCAGCAGGCCGCCGGCGGCGAAGACCTGGCGTTCTTCCTCGGTGTCGATGCGGCAGACGACCGGGGTGTCCTGCACGCTGCCGTCCCGGCGGTGGATACGCAGGGTCAGGCGCGCGCCGGGCGGGGGCACACCGTCCCACCCCGCGATGTCGAAGGTCTCCGTGCCGTCGATGCGGAGTGTCGTGCGGGTGGTGCCGGCCTCGAATTCGAGCGGCAGCATGCCCATGCCCACCAGGTTGGTCCGGTGGATGCGCTCGAAGTTCTCGCACACTACGGCCTGCACACCGATGAGGCGCACCCCCTTGGCGGCCCAGTCACGCGAGGAGCCGGAGCCGTAGTTCTTGCCCGCCACGATGATCAGCGGCTGGCCGCGTTCCATGTAGGTTTGCGCGGCCTCGAACAGCCGCACCACCCGGCCTTCGGGCTCGACCCGGGCCAGCGAGCCTTCCACGCCGACCATCTCGTTCTTCAGGCGGTTGCTGGCGAAGGTCGCCCGGATGGCCACCACATGGTCACCCCGCCGTGTGCCGTAGGAGTTGAAATCCGCCGGCTGCACACCGTGGGCCACCAGGAACTCGCCTGCCGCGCTGTCCGGCAGGATCGCACCCGAGGGCGACAGGTGGTCGGTCGTGATGTTGTCGCCGAGCACGGCCAGGGCGCGCATGCCCTGGAAGGTGCCCAGGGTGGTGAACCGGTCCTGCCAGTAGGGCGGCCGGCGGATATAGGTGCTGTCCTCCTGCCAGGCGTACAGCACCGGCGTTTCCACGCCCGCGCCCGCGCCCTCCCGCGCCGGCGCCACGCGGGCGAACATGGGGTCGTACACCGCGGTGAACTGGCTGGCCTTGACGGAGGCATGCAGCACCTGGTCGATCTCGGCGTCGGTGGGCCACAGGTCGGCCAGCCGCACGTCCTGGCCATTGGCGTCCCGGGCCAGGGGGTCGTGGGCCACGTCCACCCGGATGGAACCCGCAATCGCATAGGCCACCACCAGCGCGGGGGAGGCCAGGAAGGCTTCCTTCACCCGGGGGTGTACCCGCCCGTCGAAGTTGCGGTTGCCCGACAGCACCGCCGTGGTGTGCAGCTGGCGGGCCAGGATGTCCTGCTCGATGGCGAGGTCCAGCGGGCCCGACATGCCGTTGCAGGAGGTGCAGCCGAAGCCGATGATGCCGAAGCCGAGCTGTTGCAGGGGTTCCAGCAGGCCGCCTTCGGCCAGGTACTTTTCCACCGCCTGGGAGCCGGGGGCCAGCGAGGTCTTCACCCAGGGTTTGCGCACCAGGCCGCGGGCCACCGCATTGCGGGCCAGCAGGCCGGCGGCGATGAGGCTGCGCGGGTTCGAGGTATTGGTGCAGCTGGTGATGGCGGCGATCACCACCGCGCCCTCGGGCATGGGACCGGTGTCGGGCACACCGGGGTGGGCATGGGCAATGCCCAGTTCCTTCAGGCGCGCCAGCGGCTGGCGCTGGTGCGGGTCGCTCGGGCCGGCCAGCGCGAGTTCGACCGTGGACAGGTCGAAATGCAGCGTGCGGTCGAACTCCGCACCGGCAAAGGCGTCGGCCCAGAGGCCCTGCGCCCGGGCATAGGCGGCCACCAGTTCCACCTGGGCCTCGGCGCGGCCGGTCAGCCGCAGGTAGTCGAGTGTGCGTCCGTCGATGGCGAACATGGCTGCGGTGGCGCCGAATTCCGGCGCCATGTTGGCGATCGTCGCCCGGTCGGCCAGCGGCAGCCCGGCGACGCCGGGGCCGTGGAATTCCAGGATGCTGCCGACCACCTGCTGCGCCCGCAGGAATTCGGTCAGGCCCAGCACCACGTCCGTCGCCAGCACACCGGGCAGCACCGTGCCCTCCAGCCGCACCTGGACGATCTGCGGCAATCGCATCCAGCTGGCACGCCCCAGCATCACGGATTCGGCCTCCAGGCCCCCCACGCCCCAGCCGAGCACGCCCAGCGCATCGATCATGGTGGTGTGGCTGTCGGTGCCGACCAGGGTGTCCGGGAAGGCGATGCCGTCCTGGACCTGCACCACCGGCGACATACGCTCGATGTTGATCTGGTGCAGGATGCCGCTGCCCGGCATCAGCACGTCGAGGTTGGAAAACGCCTGCTTGCACCAGGCCAGGAACGCAAAACGCTCGGCGTTCTTCCGGCGCTCGATCGCCATGTTGCGCGGCATGGCGTCGGCCACGTGGCCCGCCACCTCGACGTTGAGCGAATGGTCGACCACCAGCTGGGTCGGGATGACCGGGTTGACCGCGCGGGGGTCGCCGCCCGCCTCGGCCACCGCGTCGCGCATGCCGGCCAGGTCGACCAGCGCCGGGGTGCCCAGCAGGTCCTGCAGCACCACCCGCGCCGGGTAGAACGGAAAGTCGACGTCGTGGCGCCGCTCGATGAGCGCCAGCAGCATCGCGCCGCAGCCCGGCAGGGCGCTGCTCTTGCGGACCAGGTTTTCGGCCAGTACCCGCACGCTGTACGGCATAAGCGCGAAGGCGCCGGGCCGGATGCACTCGACCGTGGCGGCGACATCGTGGTAGCGCACTCCCTCTGGGGACAGCGTGCCGATGAGGGGAGCAGAGGACATAAAACGGTTTCCGTGGAAAAAATTGGTTGGCTTGTTTTGTATTTTATGGTCAACTTCGTCAATTCAGCAACGCAAATCTTTTTCGGAGACCCGAGTCCATGAACCCCCACCGCCGCACCTGGCTGCAGTTCGCAGCCGCCCTTCCGGGTGGCGCCGCCCTGTCGGCGCTGCCCCTGCGGGCACACGCCCAGGGCAGCTTCCCGTCACGCCCGATCACGCTGGTCGTACCCCAACCCACCGGTGGCGACGCCGATGCCGTGTGCCGGACCCTCCAGCCCCGGATGCAGGAGGTGCTCGGCCAGCCCATCGTCATCGACAACCGGGGCGGCGCGGGCGGCAACATCGGCACCGCCATCGGCATGAAGGCGGCGCCGGACGGCTACACGGTCACCTTCGTGAACCAGGGCATCGTGGCGTTCAACCCGACGCTCTACCCGAGCACCGGCTTTTCGGTGGCGGCCATGGCGCCGGTGGCCTGGCTGACGTCGACCGACCTGGTGATCTGCGCCCACCCCTCGGTGCTGGCGGCGAATCTCCGGGAATTCATCGCCCTGGCCCGCAGGGCGCCCGGCCAGTACACCTACGGCACGGCCGGCAACGGCAGCGCCAACCACATCGCGGCCAAGATGCTGGAGTCGATGGCCGGTATCACGCTGACGCACGTGCCCTACAAGGGCGGCGGCCCGGCCATCGTCGACGCGCTGGGCGGCCAGCTCAGCACGGTCGTGGCCTTTCCCCTGGCCGCGCTACCGCACATCAAGGCCGGCAAACTGCGCGCGCTGGCCGTGACGGGTGCCCGGCGTTCCAAGGCCCTGCCGGACATCCCGACGGTGGCGGAAAGCGGCGTCAGTGGTTACGAGTTTTCCTCCTGGTTCGGCTTCGTCGTACCCAAGGGAACGCCGCAAGAGGCGATAGCCCGGATCAGCGCCGCCACCACCGAGGCCCTCCAGGTGCCGGACACGGCGGAGAAACTGCGCGCGGGGCTGACCGAGCCCATCGCAGGCGGCCCGCAGCAATTCGCCGCCCTGATCGACAAGGAAACCCGGCGCTGGCCGCCGCTGCTCAGGCAATACGGCATCCGCCTGGAATGAAGCAGGCAGGCGGCCCCCCGGCCGCCGGTGTACATGCCCCTAGACTATGTGGATGCGCTCTTCTTCCCCGGCCCTGACCACCCTCCAGCAACGCGTGGCCCGCGAAATCGTGGCCATGGTGCGCCGCGAGGGCCACGCCGCTGGCGACCACCTGCCCGAGATCCAGATCGCCGAGGAGATGGGCACCTCACGCTCGCCCGTCCAGGTGGCGATGCGGCATCTGGCCGACCTGGGTGTGCTGTACCGGGATGCCAACCGCGGCTACTTTCTGAGCAAGGATGCAAGCGAATGGGCGGACGTGGCCGCGCAATTCTCCTCGGCCCCGGACGACCCACTGTACCTGCGCATCGCCGAAGACCGCCAGTCCGGGGCGCTCACGGACGAGGTCAGCGAATCCGAACTGATGCGCCGCTACGGCGTCGCACGGAGCACCTTGCGCAAGGTCCTGGCCCGGATATCCGAGGAAGGCTGGATCGAGCAGCGCATCGGCCAGGGCTGGTGTTTCAGGCCCATGATCGATTCGCCCGACGCCTACGAAGAAAGCTACCTGTTCCGCCAGGCCATCGAGCCGACCGGCATCCTGGGGCCGTCTTTCCGTTTTGTTCCGCTGCAGCTGGCAGAGCTGCGGCGGGAGCAGCAGCGTATCGTGGACGGCGGTTTCAACAGCCTGACGCCGATCGAGCTTTTCGAGGCCAACAGCCGCTTCCATGAAACCGTGGCCGACTGGTCGCACAACCGCTTCATCGCGCAGTCGGTCCGCCGGGTCAACCAGCTGCGGCGCCTGGTCGAGTACCGGATCGCCTCGCTGCGGCCACCCCGGCATGCCCAGTCTTCCGAGCACCTGCTGATCCTGGCGGCGATCGAATCGCACGACCTGATCCAGGCCGCGGGTCTGATGCGTGCGCACCTCGACGGCGCCCGCCGCGGCAAGTCGCAGGGCACGACCCTCTTCTCCTGATCCCCTGGAAAACCCGGATTTCCTTTGTTTGGCGTTGCGTTGACGATACTGATCACTTTAAACACTTTGAGACCATGATGCTGACACCCGTCCCCTTCCGCCATACCCTGGTTTGCGCTGTTGCCGCCGCCGCGGCGCTGGTCGCCCTCCATGCCACCACAGCCACCGCGGCCACCGCGGCCGATACGGACGCCGCGTACCCGACGCGTCCCATCAAGCTGATCGTGGCCTTCGCGCCTGGTGGCGGCTCGGATTTCATCGCACGCCTCATCGCGGTCAAGCTGGGCGAGAAGCTGAAACAGCCCGTCATCGTGGAAAACCGGCCAGGTGCCGGTGGCAACCTCGGCGCCGCGCTGGCGCTGAAGGCGCCGGCGGATGGCTACACCCTGCTGCTGGCCGCGGCGAGCTACACCGTCAACCCGGCGCTGTACAAGCTGAGCTTCGACCCGATCAAGGACATCACGCCCATCGGGCAGTTGGCGCGGGGGCCGTTCCTGATCGCCGTCAATCCCCAGGTTCCGGTGCAGAACCTGAAGGAGCTCGTCGCGCTGGCAAAAAAGGAGCCGGGCAAGCTCAGCTATGCGTCCTCCGGCACCGGCAGCATCACCCAACTGGCGACGGAATATTTCCTGGACAGCACCGGCATCGACATCCTGCACGTCCCGTACAAAGGGACTTCGCCCGCGCTGACCGACACCATTGCCGGCCAGACGCAGGTCGTATTCGGGACGGTGGCGTCCACCCTGCCGTTTGCCAAGTCCGGCCAGCTGAAGGTGCTGGCCGTCACGATACCGACCCGCCTGAGCGCACTGCCCGACGTGCCGACCGCCATGGAAGCGGGTTTCCCGGGCTACGAGGTGACGAACTGGCACGGTGTCATCGGCCCCAAGGGTATTCCGCCGGCCATCGTGGCCAAGCTGAACACGGCGATCAATGAGTCCATCAACGGGCCCGGCATGGAAGCCGGCCTGGCCGCGGATGGCCTGAAGCCGGCGGCCGGCACACCGGAGGCTTTTGGTGCGCTGCTGGCGTCCGAAACCGCACGCTGGGGGCGCCTGGTGCAGAAGCGGGGCATCAAGGCGGAGTGATTTTTTTGCAACCGCGCACTACTTTTTTCAAGCGCATACGGAGTCGACGATGAAGTTAGCTGTTTTACCCGGGGACGATATCGGCCCTGAAATTGTTTCCGCCACGCTGGACGTATTGGCAAGCGCCGACAAGGTGTTCGGCCTCGGCCTGGAGCATGAGGTGTTCGAGGTGGGCATGGCCGCCCACCGCCGGCTCGGCACCACCTTGCCGGATACGGCCATTGCCGGCGTGCGCGCGGCAGACGGCGTTTTGCTCGGGCCCGGCGGCATGACCGCCTACCCTGCGCTGAGCGACGGCGGCATCAACATTCCCGGCGCCATCCGCAAGCAGCTGGACCTGTTCGCCAACATCCGCCCGGCCCGCAGCCGCCCCCACGTGCCCAAGGCCCACCCCGGCCTGGACTGCGTGATGGTGCGCGAAAACACCGAGGGCTTCTATGCGGACCGGAACCTCTACCAGGGGTATGGAGAATTCATGCCCACACCGGATGTGGCCATGTCTCTGCGCCTCATCACGGCCAAGGCATCCAAACGTATTGCCGAACGTGCGTTCGAGATCGCGCGCGGCCGCAAGAAGCATGTGACATTCGTGGGTAAGCGCCATGTGCTGCAGGTGACGGACGGCCTGTTCTGGCGCGAGGTAGAGGCCGTGGCCGCCCGCTTCCCCGATGTGCAGCTCCGGGAGATCGACGTCGATGCCATGGCGGCGGAAATCTACACACGACCCCAGGCATTCGACGTGATCCTGACCAGCAACATGTTTGGCGACATCCTGTCGAACCTCGCCAATGCGCTGGCGGGCAGCCTCGGCCTGGCCTCGGCGCTGAACGTCGGCGAGCAATATGCCGCGGCCAATGCGGGGCACGGATCGGCGCCCGACATTGCGGGCAAGGGTATTGCCAACCCGCTGGGCATCGTCATTTCGGCCGCGATGCTGCTGCGCTGGTATGGCGAGACACGCCAGAAGCAGAACTATGCCGCCGCCGCCGACGCGATCGAAAAAGCCGTCGATGCGTCGGTCCTCGACCCCACGACCCGCACCGGCGACCTGGGAGGCTCGGCCAGGACCAGCGATGTCGTGCGGGCGCTTACCCGGGTGATCGAGCTGCGGAGCTGAGCCCCTCCTCCAGGCCCATCCACGTCACCCCCAGCACCCGCTGCGCCTTCCCCGCCTCCAGCCGGATCTCCTGGCGCCACAAGCGCAGCAGCGACGGCGGGATCGGCGGCGGGAACCGGTCGGCCCCCAGCCCGGCTTTTTTGCCCACGATCTCCGCGATCTTCAGCACGGGGGCCAGCAGCTTCGTTTCGATCTTCAGCCGCCGCGCGCCAATACGCTGGAGCGGCACGGCGCCGAGGGCCTTGGCATAGGCCAGGAAGTAGCCGTTCCAGGTCGGCGGGGGGGCCATCGCCAGGTTGAAGACCTCACCCGCGATGCCGGGTGTTGTGAGCGCCGCGGCCACGGCGCGGGCCACGTCGACCACGTGCACCGCGTTGCAGATGCCATCGCCATCGGCGCCCAGGTCGCCGATGCGCCGTTCCCGCAGCAGGCGGGCGATGCGTGTGCTCCACTGCGGGCTGCCGCCGCCGTAGATGCAGCCGGGGCGCAGCACCACCACGT
>JAZJYT010000045.1:69632-84502 GCA_040390235.1 Pseudomonadota bacterium
GTGCAGTCGACCACACCGTCGAAGCCCGTGGCCAGTACGGCGCGCAGTGCGGTCGGGTCGGCGGCGTCAAGGGCAATGGCGGTGGCGCCGGCTGGGGCGCCGGGCGGCAGGCGGCCAGAGCGGGTGGTGGCCACGGCCGACATGCCGGCTGCGCCTGACAGGCCGGCGAACACATGGCGGCCGACGAAGCCGCCGGCGCCCAGCACCAGAATGCGGGCGCGCGCGCTGGCGGCCGCTGCGGCACCGGCCGTGCCCGTAACGCCCGTAACGCCGGTAGTGCCCGCGGTGTCCTTGTCGCTGGTCGTGTTTGTCATGCGCTGGTTTCCTGGGTGAGTTGTCCGCGCAGGTGGTCGGCCAGCCGCAGCGCCAGGGCCACGAGGGTGAGCGTCGGGTTGGCCTGGCTGGAGGTGGGGAACACGGCGGAGCCGGCGATGTAGAGGTTGTCCATGGCGTGCAGGCGGCAGTCGGCATCGACCACGCTGGTGCGCGGGTCGCTGCCCATACGCGTGGTGCCGATGTGGTGGCCGCCGTAGGCGCCGTAACGGGTCATTTCCTGCTCCACGGTGGCCGGGTCGTAGTCGAAGCGGCCGGCGCCGCAGGCCAGGAAGTCGGCGGCCAGTTGCGCCACGGCGCGCTGCACGGTGGCCACGTCTTCCGGCGTATAACGCCAGTCCACGTGCAGGCGCGGCAGGCCGAGCGCGTCGCGGCCTTCGCCCAGGGTGACGCGGCTGCGGGCCAGCGGTACCTGCTCGGCGTGGAAGTCGAGGCTGTAGCGCGGGCTGCGCGGGTGCACGATGACCGAGGGGAACTTGCGTTCGGCCAAGGTGCGGTGGCGCAGCCAGTGGGCCAGGAAACGTGCGGTGCCCGGCATATCGGCCACCACATTGCGCACATGGGCCAGCCAGCCAGCGGCGCTGGACGATTCCTCGCCGTGCAGGCGTTTGCCGTATTCGTAGGGGATGACGAACTTGGCCAGGTACAGCAGCGACAGGATGCCGGTGCGGTGCCGCGCGTCGGTGATACGCGGGTGGTGCAGCCGCGCCACGAAGTTGCCGGTGTGCAGGCTGCGCTGGGCCGCGGGTGTCAGGGCGAAGCGGCGGCGGCAGTAGATGCCCTCGTCGTCCCTCTCGTAGCCGTGCCAGGCGGCGTGGCCGGGTGCGATCTCGATGCTGCCCAGGGTGCCGGCCAGGTGGCACTGGTAGTAGCGGCCGACCACGTCGTGGGTGTTGCCGATGGCATGGCCGTTGGTGCCGGGGCTGGCCAGCAGCAGGCGCGGGGTTTCCAGGCCGCCGGCGGCCAGCACGTAGCGTTGGGCGGTCACCCGCAGGGTGGCGCCGGCCAGGGTGCGCAGTGCGATGCCAGCCAGCCGGCTGCCGCCCGCATCGGGCTCCAGCCGGGTGGCGCTGGCGTGCAGCAGCACCCGCACATTCGGCGCGCGCTCCAGCGGGCGGCGCCAGCGGCGGCCGAAGTCGGTGGGCAGGCTGAAACGTTCGAGTGTGTCGGTGCGGAAGCTGTCGCTGGCAAAACCTTCGACCAGCGCGCGGCGTGGCGCGCCGTGGAAGGCTTCGCCCATGGTGTAGGCGAACTCACCCGCCTCGCACAGGCGGTTGGCCTCGGGGTAGTACGGCGACACGTCGGCCAGGGTGATGGGCCAGCCGCTGTCGGCAATCCAGTCGCGTCGTTCGAAGTCGATGGCATCGAAGGGCATGCAGCGGCCACCCCAGATGGTGGTGGTGCCGCCCAGGCGGCGCTGGCGGTAGCGGTGCGGCGGGCTGTGCAGGCGTTCGTCGGCCACGGTGCCGGCGTAGAGGTCCTGTACGGCCGGGTCTTCGGCCTCGCCACCGCTTTCCAGCACCAGCACCGACAGGCCGCTGGGCGCCAGCGACAGGGCCATGGCGATGCCGGCTGCGCCGGCGCCGACGATGCAGATATCCGCCTGCAGCGGGGTGCCGGCGGGCCAGGTGCGGGCGTCGATGATCATGCGGCGCCCTGCCCTTGTTGCGGGCCTTGCTGTTGCCCCTGCTGCTGCGCCTGCCAGTAGCGCCGTGCGGCGCCCACCGGCAGCACCTTGCAGCCGGCGGCCAGTGCCTGGGCCACGGCGGCGTCGAGTTCCGCGGGCGTGCAGCCGTAGGCGCCGGGCGCGTTTTCCACCTCATGGGTGTTGACCACCAGCCAGCCGCCCTGCTGCGCGGCCTCGGCCAGCCGGCTGGTGTAGGGCACACCGTCGGGCTGGCTGGCGTAGAAGCGGTGGCAGCGCAGCGCGTCGAGGTCGGCCCAGCCGACGTGGGTGCCGCCGCCTGTGATACGGCTGGAGCGGTAGCGGGTGCCGCAGGCGCGTTTGGCGCCGAGTGCATAACCGCCGAAGGGGTAGGCGAAGTCGAGTTCGGCCAGGTCCACACCGAAGCCGGCCAGGAAGGCATCGCTGCGGTCGAGTTCTTGCTGCAGCTGCGCGGCGGGCAGCAGGTCGCAGCGCACATGTGCATAGCTGTGGGCGCCGAGTTCGTGGCCGGCCGCCAGCAGGGTGCGCAAGGCGTCGGCGCTGTGGCAGAGCCGGCCCTCCTCCTGCCGGTCGGTCAGGCCGCCGGCAATATAGAAGGTGCCGCGTGCGCCGTGGCGCTCCAGCACCCCGGCGCCGGCTTCGCAGGCCGACATCGGCGCGTCGTCGAAAGTGAAGCTGACCACACCGGTGCCGCCGCGCAGCTCCAGGCGGTGCGGCACCACGCGGCGCGACAGCCAGCGGCTGGCGCGCAGGGGCAGGCTATCGGCCATGGTGGTCCTTCTGCAGCTTCATCGGATGGTGTCGGTGCGCATCTGGTCGAGCTGCTGCTGCGCACGGTTGCGGCCGAACATGTTCTCGAAGGTGTAGCTCAAACCCAGCCGCAGCAGGCTGCGCCCGAAGCCGGCGGTGTTGCCGCCGGTGGCGATGGCGTTGGCCGCATCGGGCTGGTAGCGCTCGCGCAGGCCCTCCATGCGGAAGATGAGCCGGGGTGTGGCCAGGTAGTTCATGCCGAAGGTGAAACGCCGGTAGTTGTCGGTGCCGGTGGTCGGCGTGGCGCCGGGCAGGCTGAGGAAGTTCTGGTAGGACTGCGTGCCGTAGGCGCTGGCGAAGGTGAAACGTGTCTTGGGTGTGGCCTGCCAGTCCACCTGGCCTTCGATGCCGGTGGCGATGACGTACAGCCGCTGGTCGGCCTGGTCATTGCCCTGCGGCCGGCGGTAGCCGCGCAGGTGCAGCGCGGTGATGGGTGAGTACTGGTAGTCCACGCTCAGCTCGGTGGCCACCAGGGAGCTGTTGCGGCTGCCCAGGGTGGCGAAGCGCCGGTCGAGCGCACCGATGCGGCCGACCAGCGCGGTGCGCTCCGAATAGTGGTATTCGGCCGACACGAAGACCTCGCGGTCGGTGTAGCCGGAGTCGATGGCGGCCACGTCGGCGGCGGTGCGCTGCGGAAAGTTCACCTGGGTCTGGCGGATGCCGACCGTCACCGTCGAGCGGCTGCCCGCGGTGTAGGTGAGTGCGAGCTGGATGGTCTGGTCTTCGAGGTTGTAGCGTTCGGACAGCGCCGGGTCCTGGTAGCGCAGGCTGGAGCGGGTGTAGGTGAGCGGCATCTGCAGCTCGGGGGTGATGCGCAGGGCGATCTCGGCCACATCCTGCTGCACGCGCGGTACTTCCCGGTTGGTGAAATTGCCGCCGTAGTAGTTGTACAGGCGCTCGTCGAAGCGGTGGCGCAGGGTGCCGCGCAGCAGGTGGGTGTATTCCCACTGGTAACGCACGTCGAGCTGCTTGTCGGTGCGGTCGAGCTGGGTCAGCGCGTCGTACTTCTTCTGCGAGGCGGTGGCGCCCACGGTGAGGGCGCTGCGGTCGCTCGGCAGCGGCACCCGCACCGCCGCGCCGATGTCGGTGGAACGCAGGGTGTCGCTGCGGTTGAGCGGACTGGCCGTGCCATCGGGGAACTGGAACGGGTTCTTGACGCTGTAGGCACTTTCGCCGAGTTCCACCGCGTATTCGGTGGTGGCGCTGGCCGAAAACGGCAAGAAGGCCAGCAGGCATACACCAGCGGCGGCGCGCTGCCGCTGCCGCCGAGGCCCCCCGCCCGCCATGGCCCGGCGCGGCCTCATTCGACCAGCACTTCGTACCAGAGGCTGGCCTGGCGTGCGTCGGCCTGCACCGGCAGCGTGAGCCGGCCGCCGGTCAGCTTCACCTGGTCGGCGCGCAGCGCTTCCCCGCGTTTACCGCTGCCGTCCAGCGGGTACACGGTGGCGCGCCGCCCGGTGGTGGCGAAGCTGAGCTGCGCAGGGGTGCGCTCGACCCACATCGGCCCGTGGGTGTCGCGCGAGCCGGAGGGCTGGCCGGGGGCCGTCGGGTCGGGCTCGAAGGTCCAGCGGTCGCGGTCGCTGCGGTAGCGCACCAGGTCGGTCGGGCGCTGGGGCTGGGAGCCCGGCTGGGTGCCGCGCACCGCGCCGCCGATCGACAGCAGCAGGCGGCGTGCGTTGGCGATGGGCTGGCCGTCCAGGCTGGTGAGCAGCATGGCGGCGTAGCCGCGCGCACCCGGCGCCAGGGTGACCGAGGCAGTGCCGTCGCCCAAAGCCATGCCTTGCTCCGGAAAACCGAAGAAGCCGCGGGCCTGCGGCGTGCGCAGCAGCACGGTGTTGTGTTCGCGGTCGGCCACCAGCGCGGCGGCGGCCGGCGGGGGGGCGGCGGTGTCGGTGCGTGGCTGCGGTGGTACGGGGGGCGCGTTTTCCGTGGGCAGCACCGACAGGCGTTTGTGCAGCGCCAGTACCGGCTGTACGCCGTAGCGGGCGGCCACCAGGGCATCCAGGCCCTGGCGGTCGCTGCCGGCGGCCACGGCCAGGCGCAGCGCCGCCGGCAGGGGCAGCACCAGCGTATCGGGCAGCGGCGCCACCAGCGGCGTGCGGAAAATTTGCGCGGAGGCGCCGACCAGGGCGTAGCGGCCCCAGTCGCCGGCCAGGGTGAAGGAGGTCGGCGCGTCGCCCCAGGTGTCGCCGTCCATGTAGTCGAACATGAACAGGCCGTCCCAGTCCTGCTGGGCGGCGAAGGCGGCGATCAGCGGCGCGGCCTCGGCGCCCTGCCGGTTGGGAAAGGGCTGGCTGTATTCGCTGACGACAAAGGGCTTGCGCTGGTCGCGCTGCCAGGCCAGGGCCAGCAGTCGGTCCATCCACAGGCCGCTGTTGCTGAGCGATACGTCGCGGATACGCCAGTCGTTGGGGTTCCACGAGTTGCCGGGGAAGTCGGGGTGGTCGACGTAGAAATGCTCGTCGACATAGTCCTGCCCCTCGTTGGCGTCGAAGTTGAGCACCCCGCCGTAGGCCATCTGCGTGCCGGTCACGGGCACCAGCCTGTCGGTTTCTTCCTGCACCACGCGGCGCATGCGGTCGAAGTAGCGGCGGTCGGTCTCGGCGAGGAAACGCAGGAAGTCCTGCGTGCGCAGCGCCTGGCCGGTGGGTTGGGTGTCGTCGGCCCGCTCGGCCGCCTGGGCGCCGAAAACCCGGGAGGACATCTGCGAAGACATACGCCGCCAGCGGTCCTTCAAACGCTGCATCAGCTGCGCGGAGGCGCCGGCCGAGGCATCGGCGTCGTCGGGCGCCAGCAGCTCGATGGGGCCGTCGGCCTGGGCGCAGCTGTCCCAGGCCTTGCAGGCGGCGGCGGCAGAGCCGTAGTGCTGCGCCACCCACTGCTGCCACTGGCGGCGCAGTTCGGGTGCGTAGGCGGTGGGCACCGCGGCCTGCCATTCGCGGCGGCGCCAGGCGGCGGCCAGCGAGCTTTCGTTGCTGATCTCGACCAGGGCCAGCGCGGGCTGGCCGCGCAGGTTCAGGCCGCGGATCAGCTGGCGCGCATAGGCCTCCTCCAGGTCGGCCATACGTGGTGTGTACATATAGACCGGCGAGGTCAGCGCCGAGGCCTTGGCGCCGCCGTCGAAGGGCGGCAGCTTGTCCACCGCGGCGCGGAAGCGGTAACCCACGTGCAGGTTCAGGTCGACGTAGATGCCCTCCTTCGCCAGCACCTCGACGAAGCGGCGCAGCCGCTCCAGGGCGACCGGGTTGAAGCTGGGGAACGGCCCGGGGGTGAGGATGCTGCGCGGCGGGTCGTTGCGGGTGTCGGGCTCGGTGTCGAGGTGGTGCAGGCGCACCGCGTTCATGCCCAGACGGCGCAGGCGCAGGGCCAGGCGCCCGGCGTCCTCGGCCGAAGGGAAGTTGGCGGCGAAGGTCAGGTTGATACCGTAGAGGCGCACCCGCGTATCGTCGGTGGTGCCGGGCTTGCCGTCGGCCCCGACAGCAAAGAAGTGCCCGTCGCGCACGAACACACGGGCGGCGGCGTCCAGCGGCCGGTTCAGCGCGGAACGGTCGGGCGCGCCGGAGAGGGTGTCCTCGGCCACCGCGAAGCGGAAGAACGGCACCTTGGCGCCGTCGGCCACGAACTGCGGCGCCACCTCGGCGGGCGTGGCCACGCCCCAAGCCGCCAGCAGCAGGCCGAGCAGCGCCCGCCTGGCGGCACGCGGCGCGAACAGGCTCATGCGGCCCCCGCGGCGGAAGTGCCAGTGGGTGTGCCGTTGGTGGATGCGCCAGGTGCGCCGCCGACGCGGCCCCGGCTGTACATCGCCACCTGCGAGGTGACGGCGCCGACGGAGTAGAAGAACAGGATGTTGTAGAACTGCATGCCGCGGAAGATCTCGCTTTCGGTCACGTTGCTGACCAGCAGCATGGCGAAGATGGCGCAGTGCATGGCGGCTTCCTCGCGGTCGAAACGCATGAGCTTCGACAGGCTGCGCCCATGCCACACGAAGGCCAGCAGCGCCAGCACGAGGCCGACGATGCCGAGCTCGTTGAGCAGGTCGAGGTAGCCGTTGTGCGACTGCAGCGGGATCCAGTACATGGCGTCGATGACGTACTGCGAGGGGCTGCCCTCGCCCAGCCAGAAGCCGCCGTAGCCGATGCCCAGCAGGGGATGGCGCGCCACCTCCAGCATCACCAGCTGCCAGATCTCGGTGCGCCCGGTCAGGTCCGAACTCTTGCCGAAGAGCGAGCCGATGCCGCCGGCGATGTCGTCCCAGCCCGGCAGGTGGCCGGTGAAGACCACGAAGATGTGCACCGCCAGCAGCAGCAGCGCGGCGCCCACCAGGCCGATGACCCACCAGGGATGCCGCATGGTGACGTAGTGGCGCCGCAGCAGGATGTAGAGGCCCGCGCCGATGCCGGTGACCATGATCGAGGTGCTGCTCTTGGCCATGACCAGCATGAACAGGCAGAACAGCAGACCGGCCAGGCAGGTCCAGCGCGACAGGGTGCGGCCGTCGACCGTCTCGCGCAGCCACAGCAGGGAGCACATGCCGGCGATGGCGCCGGTGGTGTTCTTCTGCGACATGAGGCCGCGCCAGGCGCCGCCGAGTTCGTAGTCGATGCCGATGCGGGGATTCACGAACACCGTCACCATGCTGGCCACCAGCAGCGCGGTGAGGGTGGCCATGAGCAGGCGCAGCAGCTGCCGCGAACCACCCACCGGCGGCCCGACGGCAATGCCCACCAGCAGGAAACCGCTGAGCTGCACCACCCGCTTGATGGTGACCACCGGGAAGGTCGACCACAGCACGGTGATGGCACACCAGGCCACGAAGGCGATCAGCAGGGGGTTGCAGAAGCGCAGGCGGTAGCGGGTCCAGTCGGCATGGCGCCAGGCCAGCCAGGCGCCGCCCAGGAACACAGCGCCGAACTCGAGCTGCAGCGCCAGGTTGCCGGCGGTGAAGTTGGTGTCGGCGCTGACCTCGGTCCACTCCAGGTTGGGCGGCAGCAGCGAAAAGGTGAAGCTCACCACCACCAGCAGGCGGATCAGCCAGAGGTCCCAGTGGACCTCGGGGCGGAGCTGTTCAGCCACCGTATTCATGGTACCGGTGGCCCGCGAGGGCGCTCATTTTTCCGAGTTGGGCCACGGTGGCGCGCAGCCAGCGCATGGCGCGGATACGCGAGAACGGCCATTGCAGCAGCGCCAGCACACCGGCCACGGCGCACTGCCCCACCGCACGCACGCCGAGAAAGCCGGCGCGCCGCAGCCGCGCCGGCCCGCGCAGCCGGCAGATTTCCGAGAGCATGTAGGTCTGCCCCAGCCGGTAGGAACGGCGCAGCAGCCAGCCGGTGTTGGCACGGGCCAGCGGCACTTCTTCCTGCACCGTGGCCTCGTCGCACCAGATAAAACGCGCGCCGCGCGCCAGCAGGTCGCGGAACAGCACCGTGTCTTCCGCACCGGTGCGGCCGAAGGCGACATCGAAGGGGCCGGGCACGGCCAGCAGGTCAGCCCGCCGCAGCAGCACGTTGCCGGTGCGGGCATCGCGGGTGGTGATGGGGGTGCCGGTGGCAAAACGCGGCCGGTCGAAAAAACCGCCGCGGATGAGCCAGTCGGCGGTGCCGGGCACGTAGCGCGGCAGCACCGGGGCGAAGACGGCGTCGGCCTGGTACTTGCGTTGCGCGGCGCGCAGCGTGGCCAGCCAGCCGGGGTCGGGCGACTCGTCGTCGTCGATGAAGGCGATCCACTCGCCGCGCGCACCTTGCACCACCGCGTTGCGCGCGCTGGCGATGTTGGGCACCGGCTCGTGCAGCGCCGTCAGCCGCAGGCGGGCCGACCAGGCCTGCAGCGTGGCCTGGGCCGAATGTTGGGGGTCGTTGTCTACCACCACGAATTCGATCGAGGGATCGCCGGCGAGTTCCAGCGCCAGGGCCTGCAGCAGTGCATCGAGCAGCCGGGGCCGGCGGAAGGTGCAGATACACACACTCACGGCGGGCGCGGCGCTCACATCGGCGTTCATGCCTGCATTCATGCGAAGTGCTCCTTGCGCACCCGCGGCAGCAGCACCACCCAGATCAGCAGCAGGTCGAGCGCTTCCACCAGCGCCAGCGCGAATACCGCGCCCCAGGCGCCCCAGCGCGGCACGGCGTAGCTGGTGGCGGCCAGCATGACCACCAGGCAGAGGATGCCGCTGAGCAGCAGCATGCGGTAGCGGTCGCCGCTGGTCAGCAGCGAGGAGCCGATCCAGCGCGCGCCATTGAGCGCGAAGTAGGCACCCCAGGCCAGCACCAGCGGCTCCACGCCGGTGTACTTGGCGCCCAGCACGTGGTGCTGCAGCCAGGGCAGCATGAGCCACAGCACGGCGACGTAGCCGATGGTCAGCACCTCGATGCCGGCGACCGAGGCCCAGGCATAACGGTCGAGCGCGTCCTTGCGCCGTTCGGCCAGCAGCCGCACCACGTGCGGGCGCGCCACCCGCGACCAGGCCAGTACACACAGCGAGATGGGCATGAGCAGCAGGCGCGAGGCGTTGAGGTCGGCCGTGGCCGCCACCCCCAGCCACAGCGCGGCCAGCGACAGGTAGCTGTAGTTGGTGAGCCAGGCCAGCAGCGCCCCGGGCAGGGCCCATTTGCCGCGCAGCCAGGCCGCGGCCACCGCCTCGGCATACCCGCTGGCGTCGGCCAGCGCGGCGGGGCCGAGTTCACGCAGGCCCAGCACCACCAGGTTGGCCAGGCCCAGCACCAGCATGACGGCGGGCAGGCTCAGGCCGTCGGCGGCCACCAGGGCGCCGATGCCCACGGCCACCGCCAGCACGTAGAGCGCATCCATACGCAGCACGGTGCGCGGGCGCGCCTCGATGAAACCCACGCTGCGGCCGAATTCACGCAGCGAACCGGCATAGACGTAGACGGCGAAAGCCACGCCCAGCGCCAGCGGCTGCTGCTCGGGCGCCATCCACCAGGTGATGCCGGCCACCAGCAGCCCGAAGGCCAGCGCCAGCCCGGTGGCCAGCCGCTGCTGGTAACGCGCCAGGTGGGCCACCAGGGTGGCGCGGGCGGTGCCGTCGAGGCCCGGCGCCAGGGTGGTGAGCGGGCCGGTGACCAGCGAATCGATCATGCTGGAAGCGAAGATGCCCACCACGTAGAGCTGCGAGTAGATGCCGTAGCTTTCCTTGGCGGTGAGGCGGATCAGCACCAGGCCCAGCACCAGGTTGAGCGCACTCAGCACCGCCTGGTCCAGCAGCGAGGCCAGCGAGTCGGCGAGCAGCCGGCGGCGGCCCGGCAACGCTAGATCCGGCGCACCCATGACTGCAGGCGGCCCAGCAGCCCCGAACGAACCGGACGCCGCGAGCGGGGGTCGAAGGTGTTGTAGACGATGCCCACCGTCTGCGCGCCGGAGGTCTGCATCTGGCTCTGCGTGCGCTCCAGGTCTTCCAGCCGGGTCGTGTGCTGGCGCCCGACCAGCAGGCACTGGCCGACCTGCCGGGCAATGACCTGGGCGTCCGACGAGGTGCCGGCCGCCGGTGTGTCGACGATGAAGACGTCGAACTCCTCGGAGAAGGTGGCGATCAGCCGCTCCAACGCCGGTTCGCGCAGGATTTCCAGCGGATTCGGTGGCCGCGGGCCGGCCCCCAGCACATTGAGCCCCGGAAAACCCGGTGCCGGCTTGCCCGGCTCGATGGCCGAGCGGCCGGCCAGCATGGTGGACAGACCTTCGTGGTGGCCCATGCCGAACAGGTCGGACTGGCCGGAGGCCCGCAGGTTGGCGTTGACCAGCAGGGTACGCTGGCCGGCCTGGGAGTAGGCGATGGCCAGGCTGGCGGCCAGGTAGCTCTTGCCCTCGCCCTCGGACGGGCTGACGATGGCCACCGCCAGCTTGGGCAGGCCGGAGAGCCGGATGGAGAGTTCGGCGCGCACGCGGCGCACCGCCTCGGCCTCGGGGCTGAAAGGGGCCGAGGCGATGACCAGCGAGGGGTCGAGCCCGGCCGCCGGGCCGACCGCCGTGGCATAACGGAACTGCTGCGCCAGCACCGACTGGATGGCGTCCTCGCTGAGCAGGCCCAGGCGCTGCGCGGCTTCGCCGAAACGCAGGCTCTCGGCATGCTGGCAGGCGACGATCTGCGCGACCTGTGCCTGCGTGAGCAGGCCGGCGGCCACGAAGCGGTCGCCGATCTTGTCGGGCGCCGCGGGCCGGAATACTTGCTGTTGGTCTGCCATGGCGCGTCCTGCTACTGCGTACCGACCTGGCCCAGCAGCGGCAGCGAGAAGCCGCGCACCAGGTCGTCGCGGCTGCGCAGGCGGCGGTTGCCGAGTTCGAGCAGCAGGGCCAGGCACAGGCCCAGCACCAGGCCGACCACCACGCTGGCGGCCAGGCTGGTGAGCACCCGCGGCTTGGTGGGCACGGTCGGCGCCTCGGCCTCGCGCAACACGGTGAGGTTGACCGCGGAGATGTTGCCGGCCATCAGCAGTTCGTCGTACTTCTGCGTGGCGGCGTTGTAGACCCGCTCCGCCCCCTCCAGCTCGCGCTGGTAGGCCATGATGCGGTCGCGCTGCTGCTTCTGCGCCAGCAAGCGTGCCTGGCGCACCTCGATGGCACGTTTGGTGTCGCGCTCCTGCGTTTCGAGCCGGTTCACGTCCATGCGGCGCGCGGCGATGGCCGCGCGGGCCTCGCTGGCGAGCCGGCCCTGTAGTTCGCCGCGCTCGACCATCAGGGCGCGGATGCGCGGGTGGTTGGGGCCCAGCACCGACCGTGCTTCGGACAGGCGGCGGTCGGTGTCGCTGAGCTTGGACTTGAGGTCGGCGATGACGGGCAGGCTGGCGATCTCGGGCAGCTCTTCCGGCCGCGTGCCGCGCAGCATCGACTCGGCCGTCTGCTGGCGCGCGCTGGCCTCCTGGCGCTGGCTCTGCAGGTTGACCAGGGCCGTGGTGAGGCTGCCGAGTTCGGCGCTGACCACGTCGTCCTTTTCGTTGACGTTGACGATGCCGACCTTCTGCTGGTAGGCCGTCATCTCGTCCTGGATGCGGTTGGCCTCGCTGCGCAGCTTTTCGAGCTGGGCGTTGTACTGTTCGCTGCGCGAGCGGGCCGCGCCGGAACCGATCTGCGCGCTCAGCGCCATGTAGGAACGCACGACCTCGTTGGCGAAGTCACGCGCCTGTGTCGGCGAGTTCGACGAATACGACACCCCGATGACCCGGCTGGTGCCCTTGCTCACCACGGTATTGGTCGAGATGGTGCGGCTGAGGTTGGCAAAAGCGCGTTCCTCGCCCACCTTGGCGACGGCGGCCTGGTAGTCGGCCGTGCGGCGCAGGCCGAGGTTCTCGATCACCCGTTCGGTGACCGCCTGGCTGGTGAGGATGCCGACCTGCGTCTGCAGATAACTTTCGTCCTGCCCGGCCGAGAACAGCCGGCCGGCGATCGGGTCGGCCGCCTTGTAGTCGATGTACACGTCGGACCAGGCCGTCCAGGTGCGCGGCATCACCGCCAGCACCGCCGCGGTGACCACCACCGTGAGCACGGTGATCCAGGCCACGAGCCGGCGCCGCGCGGTCAGCATGGCCGCGATCTGGGTGGACGACAGTCCGGCTTCGGGGGTGGGCGGCGTCACGGTCAGAACAGGCTCTCGTTGACGTACACGGTATCGCCCGGCAACACCGGTGCCGTGATCGACGAGCGGATGGCCTCGGGCTTGCCGTCGGCCGCGTTGCGGTTGATGTCGACCCGGCGCAGCGAGCCGCGCTGGGTCATGCCACCGCCCAGCGCAATGGCGCGCATCACCGTCATGCCCGGCTCCATGGGGTAGGCGCCGGGGCGGTTGACCTCGCCATGGATATAAAAGAGCTTCTTGCGGTTGACATAGACCACGTCGCCCGGCTGCAGCTGCACGTCGAGCGGGGTGCGCGCGCCGTTGTCGGTGTCGCCCAGGCGGATGGGAATACGTTCGCCGGCGACCTCGGGGGTGCCAGTGGGTTCAGGTACCGCGGGCACCGCCGGTGTACCGGCCGTTACAGCGGCTACGGCCCTTTCGGTGGCGTCGGACTTTGCCGTCGCATCGGCCGATTTGCGCAGCAGCGTCACCGTGGGTTCGGCGAAGTCGGTGGTGCCGCCGGCGGTGGCCAGCAGTTCCAGCACCGTCAGGCGGCCGGGAATGGGGTAGCGGCCGGGCAGGCGCACCTCGCCCAGCACCGACACCAGCTGGCTGCGCAGTTGCACGATGTCGAGCGACACCTCGGGTTTGAGCAGGTAGCCACCGGTCCTGAGCGCGTCGGCGATCTTGGCGGCGGCTTCGCTCGTGGTGAGGCCGGCGACCGCCACATTGCCGACCATGGCCATGGGCAGCTGGCCTTTGTCATTCACGCCGACCTCGGCCGACAGGTCGGGCTGGCCGAAGACGGTGATACGGATCACGTCGCCGTTGCCGATACGCGAATTGCTGACCGAGGAGGCGGGCAGCGACTGGGTGGCCAGCACGCCGGGCGCCGCGGCCGGGCGCAGGCCGCCGCGGCCCGCATCCGGCGCTTGCGCTGCCGCCGGCATGGCCAGCACCGCCAGCAGTGCGGCACAACAAGAGCCGCGCAGGATGAATGCGACGGCCGCGATTCCCAGGCGCAGGCCTGTGCGGATGTCCCGACGGTTCGACATGTCCTGGGGAAGTGTTATGTAACTAAACTAAACTGGCCGCCAGTGTACCAAGTCGGGGGCGCTTCCCGCCCCGTGCAGCAGGAAAACAGGCAATGAAGATAGCAGTCATCGGTTCCGGGTATGTGGGCCTCGTCACCGGCGCCTGTTTTGCCGACCTGGGGGTGGACGTGGTCTGCGTGGACAACGACGCGGCCAAGGTGGCGCGCCTGCAGGGCGGCGAGATCCCCATCTACGAACCCGGCCTGGACGGCATGGTCGAGCAGGCGGTGGCCAACGAACGGCTGCTGTTCACCACCGACGTGGCATCGGCCGTGGCCGGGCGCAGCATCGTTTTTATCGCCGTCGGTACCCCCTCGTCGGAGGATGGCTCGGCCGACCTGAACTATGTGCTGGCCGCGGCCCGCTCCATCGGCCAGGCCATGGACGGCTTCACCGTCGTCGTGGACAAGAGCACCGTGCCGGTGGGCACCGCCGACAAGGTGACGGCGGCCATAGCCGGGGAGTTGAAAAAACGCGGCGTGGACCATGGCTTTGCGGTGGCGTCCAACCCCGAGTTCCTGAAGGAAGGCGCGGCCATCGCCGACTTCATGCGGCCCGACCGCGTGGTGCTGGGCCTGCCCGACAGCCCGGCCGGCCAGCAGGCGCGTGCGCTGCTCGACGAGCTGTACGCCCCGCTCACCCGCAACCACCACCGCACCCTGTACATGGACGTGCGCTCGGCCGAGCTGACCAAGTACGCCGCCAACGCCATGCTGGCCACGCGCATCAGCTTCATGAACGAGCTGGCCAACCTGGCCGACGCGGTGGGCGCCGACATCGAGTCGGTGCGCCAGGGCATCGGTTCGGACAGCCGCATCGGCTACGACTTCCTGTATGCCGGCACCGGCTACGGCGGTTCGTGTTTCCCCAAGGACATCCGGGCGCTGCGCGACACCGGCCGCCAGCACGGCATTCCGCTGGACGTGATCGCCGCGGTGGAAGACGCCAACGCGCGCCAGAAGACGGTGCTGGTGCGCAAGATCGTGGCGCGCCTGGGCGAGGACCTTCGTGGCAAACACTTCGCGCTGTGGGGCCTGGCCTTCAAACCCAACACCGACGACATGCGCGACGCACCCAGCCGGCATGTGGTGCGTGAGCTGCTGCAGCGCGGCGCCAGCGTGTGCGGCTACGACCCCGCGGCCATGGCCGAGGCCCGGCATGCCTTCGACGAGGACCTGGCGGCCACACCCGACCTGCTGGCGCGGCTGACCTATGCCGAGACCGCCGACGCGGCACTGGCCGGCGCCGATGCACTGGTGATCCTGACCGAATGGAAGGCCTTCCGCACACCGAATTTCGGCAAGCTGCACACCGCGCTGCGGCAGGCGCTGGTGTTCGACGGACGCAACCTGTACGCACCGCACCGCATGAAGCAGGAAGGCTTCGAGTACTACGCCATCGGGCG
>JAZJYT010000046.1:0-56390 GCA_040390235.1 Pseudomonadota bacterium
GAGCAACCGCCTTGTAAGCGGTAGGTCGTCAGTTCGATTCCGACAATCGGCACCACATCACCGTTTCACCTGGTTTCAGCCGGGCCTGCAACGGTCTCAGAACCCGCATGCTTCCTGGCATCGCGGGTTTTTTTGTGGCCGTCGCGTCGAGGGCCATGTCGCTGTACCGGCTCGCACCCAGCGATACGGTTCCCCGCTATGCACCGGGTGGCTGCGCGAGGCGATGGGATCGGAGGTTCAGTAAGGTGTGTACGGACATTCCCACCAGCATCGCTGCAACGAAAATAAACGCCTCCAGGTGCCCCTCCGAAGCGCTGACCAGCGCGGGACCGGGGCAAAAGCCGGCCAGGCCCCAGCCGAGCCCGAAACTGACGCTTCCGAACACCAGCGGGCCGTCAATGACCGTGCGTACCGGTATCTGGATGGGGGCCCCGAGCAAGCTCCGTTTCCGATGCCGCGCCCAGGCGAAGGCCGGCGCAGCCACCAGGATGGCCCCCAGCATGACCAGGCCCAGGGAAGGGTCCCATGGGCCTGCCAGGTTCAGAAAACCCTGCACCTTGGACGGATCGGTCATGCCGGACAACAAAAGCCCCCATCCAAAGAGGAGTCCGGCGAGGAGTGCTGCGATTTTCTGCATGCTCAAGGCCCCACGACGTGGCGGGCGACGTACACCGCCAGGAAACCCGCCGCCATGAATACCCCTGTCGCGACGAGGGAGCGTGGCGATGCACGCGCGATGCCGCAAACGCCGTGTCCGCTGGTGCAGCCGGAGGCATACCGTGTTCCGACACCTACCAGCAGCCCGGCGATGACCAGCAGGAGTGGCCCCGCTGCAAACGTGGCCGCCGGGAGCGTATGGAACAGGCGCCACACCATCGGCGCCAACAACATGCCCCCCACAAAAGCGGCGCGCCAGAGCCTGTCTCCACGGCTGCGGGGTTCCAGCAGGGAGCCCACGATGCCGCTGATGCCGGCGATGCGCCCGTCGAATACCAGCAGCACCGCGACGGCGAGGCCGATGAGCAGGCCGCCGGTCAGGGCGGACCATGGCGTGAAGTGCTGCCAGTCCACGCTCATGCCGCTTCCGTCCCATGGGACGCTGCGGCGTCGGCTTGAACACTGCCGCAGACACTGGAATAGAGCGCCTGCATCACGGCCAGCACCTCGGCGCTGGCGAGCCGGTAGAACACAAACTTTCCTTCCCGCCGGGTCTCGACCAGGCCTTCGTCCCGCAACACGCCCAGCTGCTGCGAGAGCGTCGGCTGCACGATGCCGGTCTTGCGTTGGAGCTCTCCTACGTTGCGTTCACTTTCTGCCAATTGGCACAGCAGCAGCAGGCGGTCCTCGTTGGCCATGGCCTTGAGCAATGTGCAGGCCCTGCCGGCCGAGGCACGCAACTGGTCCAGGGCATCCGCAGAAGAGGTGGGCATGGCCCTCTTTGGGGACAGGGCAGAGAATTGCATGGCAATAGTCTATTGAAAGATGAACTATTTTTCAATAGACTATTGAGCGGTATAGCGACCGCGATCGCCGAAAGATCTCCCATGACCACCCCGCTGCCTCGGGTACAGGCCTTTTTTGACGAGGCCACATCCACCGTGACCTATGTGCTCTTCGAGCACGACGGGGGCCTGTGTGCCGTCGTCGACTCCGTGCTGGACTACGACCCCAAGGCGGCACGCACCTCGACGGCGTCGGCTGACCGGGTCATTGCATTCCTGCATGCCCATGGCCTGCAGGTGCAGTGGCTGCTGGAAACCCACGCGCACGCCGACCACCTCTCCGCCGCGCCCTACATCAGGAGCAGGACCGGCGGAATGATCGCCATCGGGGACGCCATCCGGACGGTACAGGGTGTCTTTGGCAAGGTATTTAACCTGCCGGCGGAAATGCGCCTCGATGGCTCCCAATTCGGTCACCTGTTTGCGCCCGAAGAGATTTTTCACGTCGGGAGCCTGCAACTGCGTGCCATGCACGTCCCGGGCCACACGCCGGCGGACATGGCCTATGTCCTCGAAGACGAGACGGGGCAGGCGCAGCTCGCCTTTGTGGGCGATACCCTGTTCATGCCCGACGTCGGGAGCGCCCGGTGTGATTTCCCCGGAGGCGATGCCCATACCCTGTACGGCTCGGTCAGAAAACTCCTTGCACTGCCGGCGTCCACGCGGCTTTTCATGTGCCACGACTACCCGCCGGAAGGGCGTGAAGCCAGCTGGGAAACCACCGTGGCGGAACAACGCGCCAAAAACATCCACCTTCGCGACGACATCGGCGAGGCCGCCTTTGTCGCCATGCGCGAGAAACGCGACGCGACCCTGGCCATGCCCGTGCTCATTCTCCCGGCCATCCAGGTCAACATCCAGGCGGGAGAACTGCCTGCGCCGGAAGCAAACGGCGTCCGGTACCTGAAGATCCCGCTGGACACGCTCTAGGCGTCCATCCGCCATTCGAGATAGCGCAGCGCCAGCACGGCGCCGCCCACGATGCCCGGAATGGAGAAAAAGCTCGCGAGGCTCAGCGTTGACAGCGCGCTCAAGCCTTGGCCGATGGTGCAGCCCATGGCAGTGACGCCGCCCACACCCATCAGCACGGCGCCCGCCAGGTGGTGCGCCATGTCGCCCGACCCCACGAAGCCCTCCATGCGGAAGTCGCGCTGCCATGCCGCGTGCAGGGCAGCACCCGCCACCACGCCCAGAACGGCCGCGATGCCCACCGTCATGTGCTGGTTGGCGTCGCTGAAGAACAGCAGCCAGCCCAGGGTGTAGGCCATGGGCGTGGCGAAGCTCAGCGCCTCGGCGTGGCCGGAGTTGGTGGCGATGAGGGTGCGCTCCAGCGTCAGCGGGTGTTCTTCCACCAGGCCCGCATGGCCGGTCAGCCACCAGGCCGCCGTCACCAGCAGGCCGATCACCACCGCACCAGCCAGGTCGGCCGCCGCGGGCCGCCCGCGCGGCACCCATGCCAGTACCAGCAGCAGGGCGCCCAGCCCGCCGCCCAGGCCCAGGCGCAGCCAGCGCACCTCTGCGCCGAAGGCATGGGCCAGCAGCTCCGGTGCGAAGGCCAGCGTCGGCAACGCCACGGACACACGTTCCACCGTGTTCACCCGCAACACCGCCGTGATGCCCTTGAGCGTGGCGAACGCGGCGATCGCCATCACGCACACCACCACCAGCGCCTTCAGGTTGCCACCACCCAGGCGGATCAGCGTCTTGCTGCCGCAGCCCGATGCCAGCACCATGCCAAAGCCGAACAGCACACCACCCACCAGCCCCGACAGCCACAGCAGGTGGTGCACGGCATACAGCGTGTCGGCCGGCTCGGCGAGGCCCAGGAAGGCCAGCAGCGAGAAGCCGGCCAGCGCGCTGCCCGCCGCTGCTGCGCACTGGCGCGCGCGGCTCCAGTCGCCGAGTTGCACCGCATCGGTCACCGCACCCATGGTGCAGAAGCGGATGTGGCGCGCCACGGCGCCAAAAATCATGGCCAGCGCGAAGGCGCCGCACAGCACCAGCAGCGTCAGGCGGTCCAGGTCCGGAACAGTCATGCCGCCATTGTGCGGCAGCGCGTCACACCATCCCGGCGTTGGGCTTCACGTTAGCCAGCGCCGGCATGTCGGGTGCCTTGGCGCGGATCGTGCCCTGCGCCCTCAGCCAGGGCTCGACCACCTCCCACACCGGCTTGTTGCCCGCGGTGCGCGCCTCTTCGGCCACCGGGGCCCAGCCCGCGACCTTGTAACGGCGGTCGGCCTGCAGCGGCTGGCCGTTCAGGCGCATGTCGTCGATGCGGTGTCCCGCCGTGGCGGTGGGATCGCAGCGGTACTGCAAGCCACCCACACGCACCATGTCACCACCCTGCTGGTAATAGGGATCGGGGTTGAACAGGTTGTCGCATACGTCCTCCAACACCGTCTTGATGGTCTCGCCGGTCATCTCGGTCACGGTGGCGTAGGAATAGGTGGTGGCGGTCATGTCCATCAGCCACTCGCGTGTGATCGCCTGGCCCGGCAACAGGCTGGTGCCCCAGCGGAAACCCGGCGAGAAGGCGATGGGGCAGTCTTGCGCCGCCATCAGCGCGTCCAGCAGCAGCTGGTCGCCGGTGCCGTTGAAATTGCCGCGGCGGTACAGCGTGCCGTCGGTGCGCGCCAGCACCTCGCCCAAGCGGGTCTCGTAGGGTGCCCGCACGCGTGTGATCAGCGCCTGCATCTGCGCATCGGCCGGGATCAGGTCGGCGAACACCGGCAGCAGCCGGTAGCGGAAGTTGGCGACCTTTCCCTCCCGGACGTCGAAATCCAGCACACCGAGGAACTTGCCGTTGGAGCCCGCATTGGTCACGATGGTGGTGCCGCCGGCGTTGCGAACGAGCGACGGCACGGGCATGCCGTCGTGTGTATGCCCGCCCAGGATGGCATCGATGCCCCGCACCCGGCTTGCCATCTTCAGGTCCACGTCCATGCCGTTGTGCGACAGCAGCACCACCACCTGTGCGCCCTTGCCGCGCACCTCGTCGACCATCTTCTGCAGGTTCTCGTCCTGGATGCCGAAGGTCCAGTCGGCCACCAGGTAGCGCGGGTTGGCGATGGGTGTGTAGGGAAAGGCCTGGCCGATGATGGCGCAGGGAACGCCGTTGATCTCGCGCAGCACATAGGGCGCGAACACCGGGTCACCGAAATCGGCCGTCTTCACGTTCTGGGCCACGAAGTCGATGTGGCCGGCGAGTTGTTTGTCGACCAGCTCGCGCACCCGCTCCATGCCGTAGGTGAACTCCCAGTGCCCGGTCATCACGTCCACGCCCAGCAGTTTGCAGGCGTCGACCATGTCCTGGCCCTGGGTCCAGAGGGCGGTGGCCGACCCCTGCCAGGTGTCGCCGCCGTCCAGCAGCAGCGCGCCGGGGCGCGAGGCCTTGAGCCGTTTCACCAGCGTGGCCAGGTGGGCGAAGCCGCCGACCTGGCCATAGCGCCGCGCCGCGCTTTCGTAGTTCAGGCAGGTCAGCGCGTGGGCTTCCCGGCTGCCGGCACGCACGCCGGTGGCGTGCAGCAGGTGCTCACCCACCAGGTGCGGCAGGCGGCCACGCATGTCACCCACGCCGATGTTGACACTGGGCTCGCGGAAATACAGGGGCCGCAGCTGCGCATGGCAGTCGGTCATGTGCAGCAGCGACACGTTGCCGAAGGCCGGCAGCGTGTACATGCGGTCGAATGCCGCGGCGGCGTCGGCGTCCTGCATGCGGCCCAGCGCCATGCCTGCGGCGGCGCCGGCGCCGAGCACCTGCAGGAACTCGCGTTTGGAAAGATTCATCGGTTGACGGGGGATTGGGGGTCGAGCAGCAGCGCCATCACGTCGCGCACCTGCTGCTCGGTCAGGATGCCTGCATGGCCGAAGCGCGGCATGCTGGAGCAGGCGTTGTAGGCCTTGGCGTTCCACACCTTGCCCCAGGTGTATTCGACGACGGGGCGGGCCCCGGCGCTGGCCGGGTCGGCTACGCCGCGCAGCTTGCCGTAGTGGTAGAGGCTAGGCCCCAGGGTGCCGAAGGAGATTTCCTGCTTGGCCATCTGGTGGCAGTTGTAGCAGTTGCCGCCGTTGGACTCACCGGCCTTGTCGCTCCAGGTCAGGCCCCGGCCGCTCTGGGCGATCTTCTCGCCTTCCTTCCAGTCGCCGAGATAACGTCCGTCGGTCGGTTTGGGCACGCTGGCAAGCTGGGCCTGCTCCAGTGCCTGGGCCGTCTTCTCGTCGAGCGGTTTGCCTTCGGCATCGGCCGTGCTGCAGGCCCGGTCCACGGCGTCGGCCTGGGTCAGCCGGTCCGTGGTGGCCTGGCCCTGGTCGCGGAAGGAAGAACGCATGGCCTCGGCTGTGGCGCGCTCGAGGTCGGCCGGGTTGTCTACCGAGGCGCAGCCGAAGACGGCGAGCGCGGCGATGGTGGCGGCGAAGGCCGCCCAGGTGTCTGAACGCATGGCTGGGGTCCTTTCAGCGCTTGATGGCCGGAGCCGTGGTCGGAGTGCCTTTGCCGTTGACGCCCATGAACACGCCCAGGGCAATGGTCACGTCGCTGGCATAGGTGGGGTACGGAAAGCGCTGCTGGCGAAAACAGTCGTTGAGCCGGCGCTGCATGCCCCACAGTTCGCCCGACGACACGCGGTACGCCGGCCAGGAGCCGAAACCCTCGCCCGCGCCCGGATTCTTGGTGAGGTTGGGCAGGTCCTGCAGGCGGATGCGCTTGCCGTCCGCGCCGTGGCACGATGCGCAGGCGAAGTCGTGCGGGCCGGCGCGCAGGAAGAATATCCGCTTGCCCATCTCGTACATACGGCGTTCCTCGGGGCGCTCCTGCGGAACGTCGAGCCGCATGCCACGCGACTCGGCCGAGATCCAGGCCACCAGCGATTCGAGGTTCTTCTGTTCGCCCTGGCCGAACGGCGTGCGTGCGATCAGCGCTGCATCGAAGCCCTGCAGGGTCGCCATGCAGGTCAGCAGGCGCGACTCCATGTCCTGCACGCGTCCGGTGTCGGCGAAGTAGCGTGGCAGGTGCACAAAGGCGCCCTTCACCGTGCCCGGCCCCTGACCCAGGTCGCAGCGTTCCAGCGAGGCATTGCGGGGGCCGCGTTTCTGTTTCCACAGATCCTCGCCCTTGGCCTCGAACAGTTCGGACGGATTGCCATCAGCCAGCAGTGCCCGGTATTCGGCAATGCTCTCGGCCGCGCTCTTGGGTGCGGCGTTCTGGGCGGGGGCTGCGAGCGGCAGGCCGCCGGCCACCAGGGCCAGGGTCGCCAGCAGGGTCGGCATTTTCATCGGGGTCTCCATGCGGTGTCGTTGTCTCTTCGTTGCTGTCCGCCGGATGCGCCGGCGGCCGCCAGGGAGCCGCTCTCAGCTGATCGTTGCTTCGTCGCTGCGGGTCTCGCCGTGGTTGTCCTTCCAGGACACGGTGAGCTTGTCGCCGGCCTTGGCGCCCTTGACCGTGAACTGCAGGAAGGGATTCTTCGAGACCGCCGGCCCCCATTCGGCCGTCAGCACCGTCTTGCCGTTGAGCTGGGCGGTCACCTCCTGGATGAACCAGGCCGGAATGGTCGCGCCAGCCGCGTCCTTGCGCTGGCCGGTCTCCATCTCATGCGCCATGAGGACGCGAACGATTGCCTTGTCGCCCGAAGCCTGGGCGCGGATGCGCATCGGATCTGCCATGGTGTGTTTTCCTTTCCTGTTTTTTTGTTCGAGAGAGCCCGCCTGCTCGCTCAGCCGCCGCAGCCGCCGAGGGTGACCTTGACTTCCTTCTTGGCATACAGCGCCTTGCCGTCGTTCATGATCGCCACGGCGTACACGTCGGACGACTGGCCGAGCTTGGCGCGCGTCGAGAACGATGGTTCCACGAACTCCGACACGTTGAACGCGGCCACCAGGGTGTTGGGGTTCTTCTCCGCCAGCACCAGCAGTTGTTTGACGTTGGCCAGGGTGGTCGCCGCGGCCAGGGGCACGACGGCGCCGTTCTCCGCGATGTCGGGCGCTGTGATGGTCACCTCCTTGCTCTCGACCGCGGCCGAGGCGCCCAGTGCCTTGAGCACGTCGGCGACGGTCTTGGCGTCGAATGCGGACTGCGAATAGGCCAGGGCGGCGCCCGGCAGCGCGGCGCCCGTCAGGGCAACGCCCAGCAGGACGGCGGTTTGCGTGAGAACCTTGCGGCGGTCGTGTTGCATCGATTGCTCCTTGGAATGGGGTGAGTGGCGGGGGGGTAGCGCCGGGTTTCAGGGGTGCGCGCCGGCCGCGAGCCAGCGGGCGATGGCCGCTGCCTCGTCGTCGCCCAGCGTCTGGGGCGGCATCGGTATCTGCCCCCACAGGCCCGAGCCGCCGGACTTTATCTTCCCGGCGAGGTAGTCGGCCTTGCCCGGGTATTTCGCGGCCACGTCGGCGAAGGCCGGGCCCACGAGCTTCTGCGACATGGCATGGCAGGCGATGCAGGCATTCTTTTCGAGCAGTGCCGTCGGCGCACCGCCACCGGCAGGTGCCGCGGCCGGTGCTGCAGCCGGGGCGCCGCCGGCCGGCGCGGTATTGAGGCCGCGCTGCGGCCCGACCAGCCGATTCTGCTCGGCCAGGTTGCCGTTGTTGCCCAGCGCGTGCTCCGGCAACTGGGAGGCCACCTTCTGCGCCGGCAGGCAGTCGTGCATGCAGGCCACGGCACGCACGTCGGGTTTGGCGGACTTGCCACCGCGGCCCGCCTCGTTGCCCGGCCACAGCGCGTGGTCGACCGTCATGCCGTTGCGGTTGGGCATGCGCTGCTGCACGTCCCGGATGTTCTGGTCCGACAGCGTGAAGTCGTCCGGCACCACGCCGCCCAGGTTCAGCAGGTAGGCGGTCACGGCGTAGACCTCCTCGGTCGACAGCGACTTCGGCGCGTTCCACGGCATCGCGCGGCGTATGTAGTCCCACAGGGTCGAGACGGTCGCCACTTTCATGAGGGTGGTGCGGGCGGGGAAGCCCCGGTCCATCAGCCGCGCCACGTGGCCGGTCTTGATGTCTTCGGCCGTCGTGCCGCCCACCAGCGGGCTGAACACCTCGTTGGCCTCGCCGAACACGCCGTGGCACGAGGCGCACTTGCTCTCCCACACGTCCTGGCCCTTGGCCACCGAGCCGGCACCGGCCGGCAGGCCCTTGAAGTCGGGGCGCACGTCGATGTCCCAGGCGGCGACTTCGCCGGGCGTGGCTGCGCGGCCAATGCCCGGGAATTCCTTCTGCGCCACGGGCCCTGCGGGCCTGGCAGGCCCGGCGGCCCCTGCCACGGTGCAGGCCGCGGCCAGCGCCAGCGCCGCAAGCGCGTTACGACAGCTGGACATTGGCCACCTCCCCGGATGCACGGACCTGCCACGACTGGATGGCGTTGTTGTGGTAGATCGAGCGGGTGCTGCGCACCGCGCGCAACTGCGCGTAGCTGGGCTGCACGTAGCCGGTCTCGTCCATCGCCCGGCTCTGGATGACGGCGCTGCTGCCGTCCCAGACCCAGTCGATGCTGAAGCGCGTCAGGCATTTGGACATCACTGGGTCCTGCAGGCGCGCGGTGCGCCAGTTGCGCCCGCCATCGGTGCTCACGTCCACCCGCGCCACCTTGCCCCGGCCCGACCAGGCCAGCCCGCTGATGCTGTAGAAACCCCGGTCGAGCAGCATCTGCCCGCCCGAGGGCGTGGTGACCACACTCTTGCATTCCTGGGTGCTGGTGTACTGGCGGTGCTGGCCGTCGGGCATCAGGTCGATGTAGTGCACCGCCTCGTCCTTGGTAGCCCAGGGCTGGTCGCCCACCTCGATGCGGCGCAGGTATTTGACCCAGCTCACCCCCTGCATGCCCGGCACCACCAGCCGCAGCGGGTAACCCTGTTCGGGCCGCAGCATCTCGCCGTTCTGCCCGTAGGCCACCAGGACCTCGCCACTGCGCACCAGCGACATCGGGATGGTGCGTGTCATCGATGAACCGTCGGCGCCCTCGGCCAGCACGAAGCGGTCGCCGCGTGTGTCGGCCCCCGCCATCTCCAGCAGCGTGATCAGCGGCACGCCGGTGAACTCGCTGCACGACAGCATGCCGTGTGTGTACTGCACGGTGGGCACCGCCACGTTGCCCCATTCCATGCCGGTGTTGGCACCGCACTCGATGAAGTGGAAACGCGACACCGAGGGCAAGCGCATCAGCTCGTCCATCGTGAATACCCGGGGCGAGCGCACCATGCCGTTGACCATCAGGCGGTGGCCCGAGGGGTCGATGTCCCACCAGCCCTGGTGGTGGCGCTCGAAGTGCAGCCCGCTGGGCGTGACGATGCCGAACAGCGACTGCAGCGGGGCGAACGACACCGATGCCTGGCGCGTCTGCGTCAGCCCCGGGCTGGGGCGGCGCTGCACGTTGGCCTCGTACTTCGACGGCTTGCCGTAGCCTTCGCTGGCCACCGGCTGCCCCAGCCCCTTGCTGTGGGCCGGGAGGTTGAGGATGGCCGGGTCGCCCTCGGCCGGTACGGCCGCGGCGGCGCGCGCCACCGGGCTGCCGGCCGCGGCGGCGCCGGCGACGGCCGTGGCAAAGGCGCCGCGGATGAAGTCGCGCCGCCCGGCGCGGCCTTCGGCGAAGGTGCTGCGGATGCCCTCTGCATCCAGGAAGTTCTCGGGCGCCGCGCGTACGCGGCCTGGGTGATGGGAATGCGGGTCCATGCGGTGTTCCCTTGTCCGGCTACTTGGCGCCGCCCAGAATCCAGGTCGCCAGCGCCTGCGCATCGGCATCGGCAAGCTGCGCCTGGGCCGGCATGGGTATCGCCCCCCACTTGCCCGCGCCGCCGGCCTTGATGCTGGCGACCAGCTTCGCCTGCGCGTCGGCCTGGCCGGCATAACGTTTGGCGATGTCCTGGTAGGCGGGACCGACGATCTTGTGGTCCACGCCGTGGCAGGCCAGGCAGTTGTTCTTCTGCGCCAGCGCCAGACTGGCGTGGGCACTGGGGCACAGCAGCGGGGCTGCGACGGCGGCCAGCAGGATGGACAGCTTCAAGGCGTGGTCTCCGTGCGGCCCACCGGGAGTGGACCGAATTAATCGTTAAATAAGTATGTAATTATGTATTGATTTTCCACCACGCAAGCAGCCCCTCCACCCGGTACAAACCCGGGGCTTCAATGCGGGATTGCCGCGCGTGCCGTGGCGATGCGCTGCTCCAGGTAGGCTCCGTAGAAATCCGCGCTGGCGAAGCCCACCAGGCGTTCGGCCGTTTCACGCCCGCCGGGGCCGAAAAAAAGAACGGTCGGTGCGGCGGTGATGGCGTGCGCCGCGATCCATTGCCCATCGGTCGTGGCCGTGCCGTCCAGGTCGCGCAGCGCATGGCCGTCGCCAAAGTTCACCTGCACCACGGGCAGGCCCTGTGCCAGCGCGGGGCGCAGATGGCGGTCGCGCACCATCGCGCAATAGGGGCAGCCTGGCAGGCTCGCCATCACCACCAGTGGCTGTCCGTGTGCCAGTGCGCCGGCCAGCGCCTCGCCCAGCGAAGGCGCGGCGGGCAATTGCGTCTCGGCGGCATGCAGGCCGGTGCCGGCAAGCGCCGCGGCGGCTCCCAGAAGGCGCAGCAGCGGGCGGCGGCGCAGCAGGTGTCCGTGGTTCATTTCGGCTCCTGCAGTTCCTCCTGCTCCATCAGCAGGTAGGTGTTGTAGGCGTTCATGCGGTTGGCCACCTTGAAGAGTGGCAGGCGCTCGAAGCGCGACCAGTCGGTCGCGGCGTAGGCATCGTCGAACGGCGTCAGCTCGCGCGCGGCTTTCTGCATGACCGCGCGCAGGTAGACCAGGTAGTCGCGTGTCAACTCCAGGTCGGCCTGCGGGTTGGTGGAAGCCGGCCCGTGGCCCGGCACGATGACCCGTGCGTGCAGCCCGATCAGCTGGTCCAGCGCCTCGATCCAATGCCGGCTGTCGGCCTGGCCCACATAGGGGATACGGTTACGGAAGACCACATCGCCCGCATACAGCACACCCTGCTGCGGGAAGTACACCGCGATGTCCTCCGGTGTATGTGCCGGGCCCACCGGCAGGAGCTCGACCCGTGTGCCGTCGATCTCCAGCAGGGTGCGGCCGGCGATCCAGCGGTCTGCTGGCACCAGGTGCGTATCGGCGTCGACCCACGGCGCCAGATCCTGCCGCGACGCCTCCAGCCGCAGCCGCGCCGTGTCGGAATTCAGGTATTCCCGGCCCTTCTCCTCGGCGATGATCTGCGCGCCCAGCGCCTTGAACACCTGTGCGCCATAGACGTGGTCGGCATGGTAGTGCGTCAGCAGCAGGTGGGTGATGGGCTTGGGCGTGATCTTGCGGATCTCCTCCACCAGCCGCTGCGCCAGCGGCGGCGAGCCCAGCGCGTCGATCACCACCACCGCATGCGGCGTGACCACGAAGCCGGCGTTCGAGATGAAGTTCTGGTTGTCTTTCGAGCCCAGCGCCGGCACGCCCTGCACATACCAGGCGCCGGGAGCGACCTGCTGCGGCTGCATGGCCGGTGCAGCCGCAGTCGCAGCCGCAGCCGGGCAGAACAGGCCGGGCGCGCAGCACAGCAGCGCTGCCAGCAGAAAGGGGGCGCGTTCGCGCCGGAAATGCGTCATCGGGGGATGTCTCCAACTGCGGGAAAGCCCGCTGTGCGGCGCGGGTGGTACGGATAATATAAGCACTTGGCGATGAATGCGAAACAGTGTTTCCGCCTATACCTCCGGCGCAGCCCCGCCGTTCACCAGGACAACGCACCATGGCATCCCTCAAGAAACTCCTGCTCGCGCTGCTGCTGCCCCTGCTGCCGCTCTGCGTTTTGGCCCAAACCCCGGCATCCGCACCGGTGAAGGTGGTCTACCACGTCAACACCGGTGTGGAGACGGCCGCGGCCATCCTCAACAACGTCAAGAACCATCTCGATGCCGATCCCACGGTGAAGATCGTGGTGGTGACGCATGGCCCGGGCATCGACTTCCTGGTGACCGACGCCAAGGACAGCAAGGGTCGCGAGTTCAGCGGCCAGGTCAGCGCGCTGGCCGGCCGCGGCGTGGACTTCCGCGTGTGCAACAACACACTGCAGACGCGCCACATCGACGCCGGCCAACTGCTGATGGAAGCCAAGGTCGTGCCTTCGGGCGTGGCCGAGGTCGCGCGCCTGCAGGCGCGCGAAGGCTACGTCTACCTCAAGCCTTGAGGCGCCTGGCGCCGCCGCGCTAGTTTTCTTCCTGCGCGATGGCGATCTGGACGCACACGCTGCGGCAGATATTGACCACCTGCTCGTTGGCGATGCTGTAGTAGTTGCTGACGCCTTCGCGGCGGCGTGCCAGCACGCCAGCCTTGTAGAGCGTGTTCAGGTGCTGCGACATGTTGGGCTGGGTGGTCCGCACCTGCTCGAGCAGTTCGCTGACGTTCTTTTCGCCATTGCACAGCGCGCTGATGATCTTCAGCCGCATCGGCGCGGCCACGGCCCGCAACAATTCCGCCGCCAGTATGAACACGGCGTCTTCCTTGGCGGCGGCATGGAGGGGGGCTTTATGGGGCATGGCCTCGGTAATATAGCCGGCATGGCCGCGCACCCGGCTTCCCGCGGCGTCACCCTTGCGGGGCTGGGGCCGCCTGCGCCTCGGAGGCCGAGGCATCCTGGATACGTACGGTGGCGCGTTCGATCAGCGCAAAAACAGCGGCCTCGGCAGCCGAGGCGTCTCGCCCGTCGATCGCATCCAGCAGCGCCTTGTGAAGGCCCAGGGCCTGGGCATCCGGCCCCCACGGGTCGCTCGACGCCTGAAAGCTCGTCTTCCACACCGCGGAGAGTGCGTTCTCCAGCTGCACGATGAACTGGTTGCCGCAGGCGCGCACGACCGCCCCGTGAAAACGCATGTCGGCGTCGATATACGCCGCGCGCTCCGAGGCGCCGGCCATGGCGAGATAGGCGCTGCGCAAGGCTTCGACGTCAGCGGGTGCGCAGCGTGCCGCGGCGAGCCGTGCCGCCAGTGGCTCGATCGCGCGCCGCAGTTCCATCAGGTCGGCTATCAGTTTGTCGTCGAACAGGGCGGCACTGTGCCAGCCGAGCACCGCCGGGTCGAAAAGATTCCATTGCGTGCGCGGCAGGACATGGGTGCCCGTCCGGGGCCGGATCGACACCAGGCCCTTCGCGGACAGGCTTTTCATCGCTTCCCGGATGATCATCCGCGAGGCGCCGTAGGCTTCGGCGAGCTGCGGCTCGGTCGGCAGCTGCTCGCCTTGCGCATAACCGCCCGCGACGATCTTGCTTCCAAGCGCTTCCACCATCTGGTCGTGGAAGTTGCGCAATAGGGGACGTGACATGGGACAAGCATACAGCCGGTGCGCAACAGGGTCTGTTGAACCGTTGACTTCAATCATCTGATGATTGTATGATTCGATGAAGCGCCCACTTGGCGCTCCCCGAAAGACAGGAACCATGAGACGCTTTTTCACAGGCCTTGCCGTCGCGGCGCTGGCCTGCACCCTTTCGCCGGCCCTCTGCTTGGCCCAGGAATTTCCCACCCGGCCCATCAGGATGGTCGTGCCGGTGCCCCCGGGCGGTACCGGGGACCTGGTGTCGCGGCTGATGGCGACGGCCGCGTCGAAAGACCTGAACCAGTCCATCATCGTGGACAACCGGCCGGGCGCCACCGGCAACATCGGCACCGCGGCGGCGGTGAGGTCGCCCGCGGACGGCTACACCATCTTTCTGTGCAGCATCGGCAATTGCGCCGTCAATGCCAGCCTGTACACCAACCCCGGCTTCGATCTTTTCCGCGACATTGCGCCCGTCGTGCTGCTGGGCACGTCGATCAACGTGCTCACGGTCGGCCTGTCCACCGGCATCGATTCGGTCAAGGACCTGGTGGCCAAAAGCAAGGGCGGCCAGATCAGCTACGGGTCTTCAGGGGTCGGCGCGTCCAACCACCTGGCGGGAGAACTGCTCAAGAAGATGACGTCGGCTTCGCTGCTGCACGTGCCTTACAAGGGTTCCGGCCCGGCCATCACCGACCTGCTGGGCGGGCAGATACAGGTGTTCTTCGACAACGAACCCTCGATCCTGCCTTTCATCAAGGCGTCCAAAGTCAAGGCCCTGGCGGTGACGGGCCGGCAGCGCTCGGCCAACCTGCCGGACGTTCCCACCATGGAGGAGCTGGGCTACAAGGGATTTGTCATCGAGCCCTGGTTCGCCATCGGTGCCCCGGCGGCGACCCCGCCCGCGGTCATCGCCCGCCTGAATGCCGCTTTCAACCGCGGCCTGCAGGACCCCGCGGTGCGCAAGGCGCTCCAGGACGCGGGCATCACGCCTGCCGGCGGCACGAGTGCCGCCCTGGGCCAGTACATCCGCGCAGAACACGACAAATGGGCCGAGCTGATCAAGGCCCAGAAGATCACGGCGGAATAAAGACATGCGTATCACCGCCATCGAAACGACGCGGCTCACGTCGCAGCCGAACCTGATCTGGGTCGAAGTCCATACGGACGAAGGCATCGTCGGCCTGGGAGAGACATTCCGCGGGGCCGAGGCCGTCGAGGCCTACATCCACAGCATGGCCGCGCCGCTGGTATGCGGCCAGGACCCGCTGGACATCGAGCGCCTGCACAAGATCCTGCTGCGGGGCTACCTCGGATTCAACGGAAGCGGCGTCGAGACGCGTGCGGCCTCCGCGATCGACATCGCCCTGTGGGACATCTTCGGCCAGGCGACCGGGCGTCCGATCTACCAGCTCCTGGGGGGCGCGTGCCATGAAAAGATGCGCACCTACAACACCTGCGCAGGCACCGACTACAACAGCAGGAGCATCCAGCGCCGGCTGGTGCAGCCGGGCTCGGAGAAGGTCCGGGGCCGGTACGACGACCAGATCGCCTTCATCGAAAGCCCGGCCGAACTCGCGCAGAGCCTGATCGAAGACGGTTTTGGCGCGATGAAGATCTGGCCTTTCGACGGGGCTGCGGCGGCCTCGGATGGCCAGTACGTCAGTGCCGTGCAGATGCGGCAGGGGCTGGAGGTCTTCGAGAAAATCCGCTTGGCCGTGGGTGACAGGATCGAGGTCATGTGCGAGTTCCATTCGATGTGGAACCTGACCTCGGCGCTGGCCATCGCCCGTGAACTGAAGCAGTACCGGCCGTTCTGGGCCGAGGACCCCATCAAGATGGACAGCTCGGGGGCGCTTGCGGACTACCGGCGCGCCGCCGGCATTCCGGTGTGCGGCAGCGAAACGCTGGCGGCCCAGGGCGCTTTCCGCGACCACCTCGCGGCACACGCGCTCGACGTCGTGATGCTGGACCTTTCCTGGTGCGGCGGTATTACCGAAGCCCGCAAGATCGCCAGCCTGGCCGATGCGTACCAGAAACCGATCGCTCCGCACGACTGCACCGGCCCCGTCGTGCTGTGGGCCTCGCTGCACCTGGCCTTCAGTTCACCCAATGCGATCTTCCAGGAAGTGGTGCGGGCTTTCCTGCATACCTTCTACCGGGACCTGGTCACGGAACTGCCCGTCCTGCGGGACGGTTTCCTGGAGCTGCCCACGGCCCCCGGCCTGGGCGCCAGGCTGTCGCCCGCCGTCAAGCGGGACGAGGGTGCCGTCATAAGACGCAGCGGCATCTGACCCACGCAATGCAGTAGGGATGTGGGGCTGCCCCGGGGCAGCCCCAAGGGGTTCGTACGCGCCGAAAAACCGCAAACGGGGATCTGCGTGCCTGACGGACGGGACAAGGCGGGAAGCTCAACCTGGATCAACGAGGAGAAGACAAAAATGAAATCTTGCAGCAAGACAACAGCCCAAGCCGTGTTGGCGCTCGCGCTCGCGGCCGCCGCGACAGCGGCGGGCGCGCAGACCACGGTCACCCTGTATGGCCGGGTGGACGGAGCGGTGTACTACCAATCGCGGACCAACCCCGGCGCGCGCAGCTGGGCCGTGTCGTCCGACACCAGCTATTTTGGTTTCAGGGGTCAGGAGGACCTGGGCGGGGGCCTCAGCACCATCTTCAAGATGGAGAGCCAGTTCGACGTGTCGACGGGCTCGCCGAGCGCCACCGCGTTTTTTAACCGGGAGTCCTACCTGGGCCTGTCGGACCGCCAGTGGGGTTCCGTGCTGCTGGGCTCCATGTGGGGCCCCTCGGTGTGGATTTCCGGCAAGTCCGACGCCTTTGGGCGCGCGCAGCTCGGTGCGGTGCAGACATTCCTCCAGGGCTCGAACAACCGGGGGAACGCGTTCCAGTTCAACAACGCCGTCCAGTACATCAGCCCCACGGTCGGCGGGGTGTTCGGGCGGGTGTACGCCCAGTCTGCCGAGGGGGCCGCGATTGGCCGGAACTATGCCGCGTCGCTCGACTACAGCAAGGGACCGGTCTTCCTGGGCCTCTCCTATGACAGCGCCTTGATCGCCGGCAGCACCGTCGGTTTGCCCGCCGTGCCGGTGACGCGCTCCAAGACCCTCGGTGTGGGTGCCTCCTACGACCTGGGTTTTGTCAAGCTGTTCGGCTATTTCCAGAACAACCGGGTGCCTTCGCTGGGCGGTGCCAACTCCAGGAACGTGAGTGCGGCGATCCCGACGGGCCTGGGGGAGTTCCGGGTCGCGCTGGGCCGCTGGGACCGGCCCGCCAATGCCGATGCGAAGCGTGTGGCGCTCGGCTACACCTACTATCTGTCCAAACGCACGCAGATCTATGCCGATATGGCCAAGCTGAACAACGGCAAGGGCTCGAACACGCTGCTCTTCCCGATCAGCCAGGATTCGCCCGCTCTTAGCCTGGGCCAGGATGTCAAGGCCATCGGCATCGGCATGCGGCATATGTTCTAGCGCCTGTTCCAGCGCCGGGCGAACGTACCGGCCCTTTCGCCAACCCTTTCTTGATCCAGGAGCACTCCGTGCCGACCTTCCCCCGCACTGCCGTTCGCGAAGCCCTCAACGGCATATCCGGCATCCTCGTCACCCCCTTCGATGCGGCCGACGAGCTTGCGCCCGCGCTGCTGCGGCCGATTGTCGACAGGGCGATCGCCGCCGGGGTGCACGTTCTGGTGGCCAACGGGAACACGAGCGAATACTACGGGCTGCAGGCGTCCGAAAGCGAGGCCATGGTGCAGGCCGCCGCAGAACTGGTCGCCGGCCGCGTGCCTTTGCTGGCCGGCATCGGGCGGAGTGTGAAAGAGGCCTGCAGCCTGGCGCGGGTGTCGCGGCGTGCGGGAGCCGACGCCTTGATGGTGCACCAGCCGCCCGACCCGTTCGTCGCTCCCCGCGGTGTCGTCACCTACGTGCGGCGTATTGCCGAGGCGGGGGAGGGCCTGCCGGTCGTGCTGTACCTGCGCAACGAGGCCATCGGGCTCGGGACCATCGAGGAGCTGTGCCATATCCCGGAGGTGATCGGTATCAAGTGGGCGTCGCCTACGCCCCTGCTGCTGGCCGAGGCGATCCGCAGGACGCGGCCCCTGGGCCTGGCCTGGGTCGGCGGGCTGGCCGAGAACTGGGCGCCGCCGTTTTACGCCGTGGGGGCCCGGGGGTTTACCTCGGGCCTGATCAACGTGCTGCCCGAGCGCTCGGTGGCCATCCATGCGGCCTTGGAACGCCAGGACTTCGCCCAGGCCCTGGCGCTGATCGGGGAAATGCTGCCGTTCGAAGAGCTGCGCGCCCAGGAGAACAACGGCGCGAACGTCACCGTGGTCAAAACCGCGCTGCAGCTGATGGGCATGGACTGCGGCGCCACCCGTGCGCCCTCGGCCTGGCCCCTGGCGGATGCCGCGTTGCCGGTGCTGAAAGCGCTGCTGTCGGGCTGGGGACTGACCGGCCGGCGTTAGGTAGCGCGGGCGCTTGTTTGGTGGGGGGCGCGCGGCCTGCCCGGGTCGCGCGCGGTTTGTGCGGGTTGTAGCCGCTTCAGTATTTGCTGTTGTGCACCTTCAGGCGGATCGTCTCCACGGTTTTTCCCTTGCTGCGCAGGTGCGCCTGCAGGGCCGGCAGCAACTGGCGCAGCTTGGCCGCAGCGGCGTTGTTGTCCACCAGCAGGCACCAGACCGGGCCGTCGATGGGGCCGGGCCGCACCGATGCCCGCAGCAGGGGCGGGATGAGCGATTCGGCCAGCCGCAGCCAGTCGCCCGACTCGCGCGCCAGCCCGGCCAGGCGCGACAGCACGGGTGCGTCGAGTGTGGCCTGCTGCAGGGTGATGGCATGGTGGCGGCGTTGCATGATTCCCATTATTCCGCAGTCGGCCGCCGGCAACGCTAAAATTTGGGGTTTGGCCTGAACCGGCAGCAGCAGCATCCACTCACCATCCGAGGATAGAACATCCTCTCGCCCACCCGGGCGGCGGGCACACCACACGCATGGCTACCAACTTCCTCACCAAAATCTTCGGCAGCCGCAACGACCGCCTGCTCAAGCAGTACCGCAGCGTGGTCACACGCATCAATGCGCTGGAGCCCGAGTTCGAAAAACTCGACGACGCGGCGCTGCGCGCCAAGACCGACGAGTTCAAGCAGCGGGTGGCCGGCGGCGAGGCGCTCGACAAGCTGCTGCCCGAAGCCTTTGCCGTGGTGCGCGAGGGCTCCAAGCGCATCATGAAGATGCGCCACTTCGACGTGCAGCTGATCGGCGGCATGGCCCTGCACTACGGCAAGGTGGCCGAAATGCGCACCGGCGAGGGCAAGACTCTCACCGCCACGCTGCCGGTGTACCTCAATGCGCTGTCGGGCAAGGGGGTACACGTGGTCACCGTCAACGACTACCTGGCGCAGCGCGATGCCCAGTGGATGGGCCGCCTCTACGGTTTCCTGGGCCTGACCACCGGCATCAACCTGCCGCACGTCCCGCGTGAGGAGAAGCAGGCCGCCTACGCGTCGGACATCACCTACGGCACCAACAACGAATACGGTTTCGACTACCTGCGCGACAACATGGTCTACGAGGTGGCCGACCGCGTGCAGCGCGGCCTCAACTACGCCATCGTCGACGAGGTGGACTCCATCCTGATCGACGAAGCCCGCACGCCGCTGATCATCAGCGGCCAGGCCGAGGACCACACCGCCACCTACGTGGCGATGAACAAGGTGGCGCCGCTGCTGACACGCCAGGAGGGTGAGGCCGACCCGCGCACCGGCGAGGGGGTCACCAAGCCCGGCGACTTCACGGTCGACGAGAAGAGCCGCCAGATCTACCTGACCGAGCAGGGCCACGAAAGCGCCGAACGCATCCTGGTGGCGCAGGGCCTGCTGCCCGAGGGCGCGTCGCTCTACGACCCGGCCAACATCACGCTGATGCACCACCTGTACGCGGCGCTGCGGGCCAACCACCTGTACCACCGCGACCAGCACTACGTGGTGCAGAACGGCGAGATCGTCATCGTCGACGAATTCACCGGCCGCCTGATGACCGGCCGCCGCTGGAGCGAGGGCCTGCACCAGGCCGTCGAGTCCAAGGAAGGCGTGGAGATCCAGGCCGAGAACCAGACACTCGCCTCCATCACCTTCCAGAACTACTTCCGCCTGTACGGCAAGCTCGCCGGCATGACCGGAACGGCCGACACCGAGGCCTATGAGTTCCAGGAAATCTACGGCCTGGAAACCGTGCTGATCCCGCCGAACCGGCCCAGCAGGCGCGACGACCAGCTCGACCGGGTCTACAAGACCACCCGCGAGAAGTACGAGGCCGCCATCCACGACATCCGCGACTGCTACGGCCGCGGGCAGCCGGTGCTGGTGGGCACCACCTCCATCGAAAACTCGGAAATCATCTCCGAACTGCTCCAGCGCGAAAACCTGCCGCACCAGGTGCTCAACGCCAAGCAGCATGCCAGCGAGGCCGAGATCGTGGCCCAGGCCGGCCGGCCGAAGATGATCACCATCGCCACCAACATGGCCGGCCGCGGCACCGACATCGTGCTCGGCGGCAGCCTGGAGAAGGCCACCGCGGTGATCGAGGCCGACGCCGCGCTCGACGAGGCCACGAAGCAGCAGCGTGTGGCCGACACCCGTGTCCAGTGGGAACAGGACCATGCCGCCGTCACTGCCCAGGGCGGCCTGCGCATCATCGCCACCGAGCGCCACGAGTCGCGCCGCATCGACAACCAGCTGCGTGGCCGTTCGGGCCGCCAGGGCGACCCGGGCTCCTCGCGTTTCTACCTGAGCCTGGACGACGCGCTGATGCGTATCTTCGCCGGCGACCGCGTCAAGGCCATCATGGAGCGGCTGAAGATGCCCGACGGCGAGGCCATCGAAGCCGGCATCGTCACCCGCAGCATCGAGAGTGCGCAGCGCAAGGTCGAGGCCCGCAACTTCGACGTGCGCAAGCAGCTGCTCGAATACGACGACGTGTCCAACGACCAGCGCAAGGTGATCTACCAGCAGCGCAACGAGATCCTCGATGCGTCAGACCTGTCGCCGCACACCGACGGCATGCGCGACGGCACTTTCACCGAACTGGCCGAGGCCCACGTGCCGCCGGAGTCGGTGGAAGAGCAGTGGGACCTGCCGGGCCTGGAAAAAGTCCTGGCCGAAGAATGGCGCATCACCCTGCCGCTGCAGTCGGAAGTCGACGGCGCCGAAGCCATCAGCGGCGAGGAGATCGTCGAGAAGGTGGTCAAGGCCGCGGACGAGCTGTTCCGGCAGAAGGTGGCCATCGTCGGCGGTGAGCAGTTCACCCAGTTCGAACGTGTGGTGCTGCTGCAGAGCATCGATTCGCACTGGCGCGAGCACCTGTCCTCGCTCGACTACCTGCGCCAGGGCATCCACCTGCGCGGTTATGCGCAGAAGCAGCCCAAGCAGGAGTACAAACGCGAGGCCTTCGAGCTGTTCGGCCAGATGCTCAACGAGGTCAAGTCCGAGGTCACCAAGGTGCTGATGACGGTGCAGGTGCAGTCGCAGGAGCAGATCGGCGAAGCCGCCGAGGCGCTGGAAAGCCGCGCCGAAGCCATTTCCAACGTCGTCTACCAGGCGCCGACCGAAACCGGCGAGATCGAGATGACGGCGGCCGCGGCGCTGCTGGCCGGCCAGCAGGCGGCCCCGCTGCCTCCCGGTGCGGCGGCGCGTGTCGGCCGCAACGATCCCTGCCCCTGCGGCAGCGGGCAGAAATTCAAGAACTGCCACGGCAGACTGAGCTGAGGAGCGGCCATGCCCGTCAATTTGTCCGCGCCGGACCCCGCCGGCCTGCGTGAGATTCCCGGTGTGCGCATCGGCGTGGCCGAAGCCCACGTGCGCAAGGCCGGCCGCAAGGACCTGACCCTGTTCCTGCTGGACGAGGGCTGCAGCGTGGCCGGCGTCTTCACCCAGAACCGCTTCTGCGCCGCGCCGGTGCAGGTCGGGCGCGAACACCTGGCCGCCGGCGGCGGCACCGGCATACGCGCCCTGGTCATCAACACCGGCAACGCCAACGCCGGCACCGGCGAAGACGGGCTGGCGCGCGCCCGTGCCACCTGCGTGGCCGCCGGTGCGTTGCTGGGTGTGCCAGCGGCCGCCGTGCTGCCCTTTTCCACCGGCGTGATCATGGAACCCCTGCCGGTCGACCGCATCACCGCCGGCCTGCCGGCGGCCCTGGCCGACGTGCAGCCGGGCCACTGGGCACGGGCGGCCGAGGGCATCATGACCACCGACACGGTGCCCAAGGCCTTCAGCGCCCAGGCCACCATCGATGGCGCCCCGGTATCGGTCACCGGCATCAGCAAGGGCGCGGGCATGATCCGGCCCAACATGGCGACCATGCTCGGTTTTCTCGCCACCGACGCCTGCGTGGCGCCGGAGGTGCTGCAGCAACTGGCCCGTGCGCTGGCCGAAGGCTCGTTCAACCGGGTGACGGTCGACGGCGACACCTCGACCAACGACTCCTTCATCGTCATCGCGACGAACCAGGCCGGCCACCCGCCGGTCACCTCGCTCGACAGCCCCGCGGGGCAGGCGCTGTTGGCCGCGCTGCTGGGCGTCGCCCGCCGATTGGCCCAGGCCATCGTGCGCGACGGCGAGGGGGCCACCAAGTTCATCACCGTACGGGTCGAGGGCGGACGCACCGCGGAAGAATGCCGCCTGGTGGCCTATGCCATCGCCCATTCGCCGCTGGTGAAGACGGCCTTCTACGCCAGCGACCCCAACCTGGGCCGCATCCTGGCGGCAGTGGGTTACGCGGGCATCACCGACCTGGACCAGGCCGGCATCGACCTGCACCTGGACGACGTGCTGGTGGCTACCCAGGGTGGCCGCAACCCGGCCTACCGCGAGGAAGACGGCCAGCGCGTGATGCAGCAGAGCGAAATCACTGTGCGTGTGGGCCTGGGCCGAGGCGAAGCCGCCGACACCGTCTGGACCTGCGATTTCAGCCACGATTACGTCTCCATCAATGCCGATTACCGCTCCTGAGAGCGGTGGCGCGACCGCGCGACCATGAACGAAAAATTCGAACAACTGATGGCCCAGGCCGAGCGCCTGATGACCCGCCTGGAGGCCGTGCTGCCCCAGCCCCTGCCGCAGCCCGAATGGGCGAGTGCCATCGCCTGGCGCTACCGCAAGCGCGGCAACGGTGTGGGCCGGCTGGAGCCGGTGCGGCATGTGGCGGTGCTGCGGCTGGACGAACTGCGCGAGATCGATGCCCAGAAGGACAAGATCGAGCGCAACACCCGCCAGTTCGTCGAGGGCCGTCCGGCCAACAACGTGCTGCTGACCGGCGCGCGCGGCACCGGCAAGTCCTCCCTCATCAAGGCCTGCCTGCACACCTTCGCGCCGCAGGGGCTGCGCCTGATCGAGGTGGACAAGGCCGACCTGACCGACCTGCCCGACATCGTCGAGATCGTGTCGGAGCGCCCCGAGAAATTCATCATCTACTGCGACGACCTGAGTTTCGAGGACGGCGAGTCGGGTTACAAGGCGCTCAAGTCCATCCTCGACGGCTCGGTGGCCGCGTCCACCCCCAACGTGCTGGTCTACGCCACCAGCAACCGCCGGCACCTGCTGCCGGAGTACATGGCGGAGAACCTCAGCTACACCCACACGCCCGACGGCGAGGTGCACCCCGGCGAGGTGATCGAGGAAAAGATTTCGCTGTCCGAACGGTTCGGCCTGTGGGTGAGCTTCTACCCCTTCACCCAGGACGAGTACCTGACCATCGTGGCCCAGTGGCTGTCGTCCTTCAGTGTGCCGGCCGAGGCCATCAGCGCCGCGCGGCCCGAGGCCCTGGTGTGGGCGCTGGAGCGCGGCTCGCGCAGCGGCCGGGTGGCCTACCAGTTCGCCCGCGACTATGCGGGCCGCGACCATGCCTGAGAGCCCGGTGGCCGCCCGCAGGCACACCGAGGTGGCGGTGGGCATCCTCATCCGCCCCGGTGGCGACATGCTGCTCACCATCCGGCCGCAGGGCAAGCCCTACGCCGGCTACTGGGAGTTTCCGGGCGGCAAGCTGGAGGCCGGCGAAACGGTGGAAGAGGCCCTGCGCCGGGAGCTGATGGAAGAACTGGGCGTGCAGATCGGTGCCGCCCAGGTCTGGAAGGTGACCGAACACGATTACCCGCATGCGCTGGTGCGGCTGCACTGGTGCCGCGTCTACGACTGGAGCGGCGACTTCGAGATGCGCGAGGGCCAGTCCATGTCCTGGGAGCGGCTGCCGCTGCAGGTCACACCGGTGCTGCCGGGGGCGTTTCCGGTGCTGGCCTGGATGGCCGAGGAACAGGGTTTCACCGGCCCGACCCACTCTACTGCGCCTGCGGCCTGACAGCGATCCAACCCAGTGACACCACGGAACCGGCTTTGCCGGGCCGTCGGTGTCGCCCCCGGAAGGGGGTTGGCGAAGACACGAAGTGCGTAGCCTGGGGGAGAGTCAATGTTGCAATCGGGGATCGCCGAAGGGCTCGTCTTCGGGGGGTGCTTCCGTTGGCACCCGGAAACTCTCGCTGGCCCAGGCCCCCAGGTCGACGTTGCGGCAGCGTTCGCTGCAGAACGGCCTGAAGGCATTCTCGGGCGCGTACACACTGTCTCCGCCGCAGGACGGGCAGGTCACGATCTTGGGCTTGGGGGACATCGCAGGCATGGTGGCGCGATTTTCGCCAGGACGGCGCTCAGGCGCACAGGGTGAGTTCGAAACCCGCGTCTTCCGCTGCGGCATGCAGTCGGCCGTCTGCCTCCTGCCGCATCAGGCGCACCGACACCATCAGGCGGTTGCCGCTGATTTCGGGCACCAGACCGCTGTTGGCATCCATACGCAGGCGCAGCAGCTGGAAGCTGCGGCCCTGCGGCAGCGTCTGCTGGAACTGGCTGTTCTGGGTCATGACCTTCTGCGGCACGCCGGAGTCGCGCAGCATCTTCAGCAGCAGGTAGATGGACTCGGCCAGCGGCGCCAGGCTCGACGCCCATTCGGTCACGTCGCGCCGGCGGTCGGGGCCGCTCTGGTGCTGCCAGGCGTAGTAGGCGGGTAGGTCGAAACCGCAGGTGCCGCCGGGAATGCCCACGCGGCTGCGGATGCTCATCAGGAAGTCGTTGTCGGCCAGCAGGTGCCCGGCCCGGCCCGACTGCTGGTTCAGGGTGCTGAAGCAGTGGTCGATCTGGGCGATGACACCGTCGAGCACACTCTCGGCGATCGACGGGTTGCCGCGGTAGCTGTCGAGCTGCTGCTTCTGCTTGTCGAGGTCTTTCAGCACGTCGGTGCGCAGGTCGGCGCGCGCGGCCACGTCCATGATCTCGAAAATGCAGACCAGGGCGAAATGGTGGTCCAGCGGGTGCTCGCGCGGCACCAGTTCGCCCAGGCGGCGGAACAGGTGCTCCAGCCGGAGGTAGGTCCGGATGCGCTCGTTGAAGGGGTATTCGTACAGAATCACGCCGGTCATCATAGCCCCAAGTATCGTGCGACCCGGCCAACGGCCGTGTCGAGTTCGTCCAGCCCGCAGTCCTCGTTGAAAACCACGATGTCGGCCGCCGCGCGCCGCGCCGCGCGGCTGGCCTGCGAGGCGATGATGCGGAGCACCGCATCCGCAGCCAGCTGGCTGCGTGCGGCCACCCGCTGCACCTGGGTGGCTTCCCGGCAATCGACCACCACGATCCGGTCGAGCTGCCCCACCCAGTGCCCGGACTCGACCAGCAGCGGCAGGTCGAACACGGTACAGCGGGAGCCCGCGCGGTCGGCCTCGCGGGCCTGCGCGGCGACCGCCTCGTGCACCAGCGGGTGCACGATGGCCTCCAGCCGGTGGCGGGCCCCGGGGTCTGAAAAGGCCAGGGTGCGCATACGCCCGCGGTCGAGCGCACCGTCGGGCGCCACGAAATCCGGGCCGAAGACCTCGGCGATCCGCGGCATGGCCGCGCCGCCCGCCGCCGTGGTGGCGCGCGACAGGGTGTCGGCGTCGATGACGGCGGCCCCCCGCTGCGCCAGCAGCCGGGCCACGGTGCTCTTGCCGCTGCCGATGCCGCCGGTCAGGCCTACACGCAGGGCGGGCAGCGCTGGCAGGGCTGGCGGGGCTGTCGCCTGGTCGCTTGCCATGGTGCGCCGGCGCTTCAGGCCAGCGGAAAGGCGAACGGCAGCCAGTGGCGCACGTTCTGCGGACCGATGGCCAGGCACAGCAGGCCGGCGCCCGCCAGGAAAGGCCCGAACGGAATGGGGGTCTGCCGGCTGGCCAGCCGCCGCGCCACCAGCAGGCCGCAGCCCACCACGGCGCCGACGAGCGAGGACAGCAGCACGATGGCGATCAGGTGGTCGGCGCCCAGCCACGCGCCCAGGCCCGCCAGCAGCTTGAAGTCGCCGTTGCCCATGCCGACCTTGCCGGTGGCGAGCCGGTAGGCCTCGCACACCAGCCACAGGCACAGGTAGCCGGCGATCGCCCCCCAGATGGCCATGGCCAGGGGCACGCCGGTCCAGCCCAGGGCCGCGCCGCCCAGGCCCAGCCACAAAAACGGGTAGGTGAGGCCGTCCGGCAGCAGCAGGGTGTCGAGGTCGATGGCGAACATGGCCACCAGCAGCGCCGCATAGGCGGCCCACAGGGCCGCGGCCGGTGTGGTGCCGTAGCGCCAGGCACACCAGGCGAACAGGCCGCCCGTGACGGCCTCCACCACGGGGTAACGCAGGCCGATGCCGGCCTGGCACGCGGAGCAGCGCCCGCGCAGGGCCACCCAGCTCAGCAGGGGAATGTTCTCGTACCAGCGGATGCCGTGGCCGCAGGCGCCGCAGCGCGACCGCGGCGTGGCTAGGTTCAGCGCGGGCAGGGCATCCACCTTTTCCCAGGCCTGGGCCGCCGCGGTTTCCAGGGCGGTGGGCACCGCGGTGGCGGCGCCGAAGACCTCGCTCCACAGCGAAGGCTCCCCCGGCTCGGGCGGCTTCAGGTTGTAGACCGAGTCGGCCAGCCAGTCGCGCCGCATCATGGCCGGCAGGCGGTGGATGACCACGTTGAGGAAACTGCCCACCAGCAGCCCCAGCACGCCCGCCAGCACGGCGGCGACTTCCGGCGCGAACAGGGGCATTGTCAGACCACCTGGCCCAGCTTGAAGATGGGCAGGTACATCGAGACCACGATGCCGCCGATCAGCGTGCCCAGGAACACGATGATGATGGGTTCCATCAGGCTGGACAGGCCGGCCACCATCTCGTCGACCTCGCCCTCGTAGAAGTCGGCCGCCTTGCCCAGCATGTGGTCGATGGAGCCGGACTCCTCGCCGATCGCGCACATCTGCAGCACCATGGTCGGGAAGAGGTTCGCGTTGCCCATGGCCGCCGTCAGGCTGATGCCGCTGGAGACTTCCTGCTGGATCTTTTCGGTCGCCGTGGCGTAGACCGAGTTGCCCGAGGCGCCCCCCACCGAGTCCAGTGCCTCCACCAGCGGCACACCGGCGGCGAACATGGTCGACAGCGTGCGGGTCCAGCGGGCCACGCAGGACTTGTCGATCAGCACACCGAACACCGGTATCTTCAGCATCAGCCGGTCCATGAACTTCTGCATCTTCTCGTTGCGCTGCCAGGCCTGGAAAAAGAAGTACAGCCCGCCGCCGATGCCGCCGAAGATCAGCCACCAGTAGCTCACGAAAAACTCGCTGATGCCCATGACGATCAGCGTGGGCGCTGGCAGGTCGGCACCGAAGGAGGTGAACACCTGCTTGAAGGCCGGGATCACGAAGATCATGATGACGGCGACCACCACGAAGGCCACCACCAGCACCGAGATGGGGTACATCAGCGCCGACTTGATCTTGCCCTTGATGGCTTCGGTCTTTTCCATGTAGACCGCCAGGCGGTCGAGCAGGGTTTCCAGGATACCGGCGGCCTCGCCGGCCTCGACCAGGTTGCAGTACAGGTTGTTGAAGTACAGCGGGTGCTTGCGGAAAGCCCCCGACAGCGAGGTACCGGTTTCGACGTCCGAGCGTATCTCGTTGAGCAGCTTGGTGACGCTGGCGTTGGTGTTGCCGCGGCCCACGATGTCGAAGGACTGCAGCAGCGGCACGCCGGCCTTCATCATGGTGGCCAGCTGGCGCGTGAAGATGGCGATGTCGCGTGGGCGGATCTTCTTGCCCGAGCGTGCGCGGCGTTTCTTGATCTTGGTCGGGAACACGCCCTGGCGGCGCAGCGTGGCCGTCACCTGGTTTTCGCCACTTGCGCGGATTTCGCCACGCGTGGGTTTGCCCTGGCGGTCGCGGCCCTCCCATTCGAAGACGTATTCCTTGATGCCCCGCGATGCGGCCGTTGCCATGTGGTTCGCCTTCTGTCGTCGCCGGTGGTGGTGGAGTGTGCCGCGCCTGCCCGCGTCTACTCGTTGGTGCAGCCCAGCACTTCCTCGAGCGAGGTCATGCCGAGTGTCACCTTGTGCAGGCCCGATTCACGCAGCGAGCGTACCCCCTCCCGGCGTGCCTGGTTGGCGATGTCGAGCGCGCTGCCGTCGCGCAGGATGATTTCCTGGATCGCTTCGGTGATGGGCATGACCTGGTAGATGCCGACCCGGCCTTTGTAGCCGTTGTTGCAGGCGCCGCAGCCGACCGCCTTGTAGGGTTTCCAGCTGCCGTCGAGCTGCGCTTCGGTGAAGCCGGCCTCCAGCAGGGCCGGCCTGGGGATGTCGATCGGCGCCTTGCAGTTGGGGCACAGGCGGCGCGCCAGGCGCTGCGCGGTGATGAGGATGACGCTGGAGGCGATGTTGAACGCCGCGATGCCCATGTTGCGCATCCGCGTCAGGGTGGCCGGCGCGTCGTTGGTGTGCAGTGTCGACAGCACCATGTGGCCGGTCTGGGCGGCCTTGATGGAGATGTCGGCGGTTTCCAGGTCGCGGATTTCGCCGACCATGATGATGTCGGGATCCTGGCGCAGGAAGGACTTGAGCGCCGCGGCGAAGGTCAGCCCGGCCTTCTCGTTCACGTTGACCTGGTTGACGCCCGGCAGGTTGATTTCCGACGGGTCTTCCGCGGTGGCGATGTTCACCCCCGGCTTGTTCAGCAGGTTCAGGCAGGTGTAGAGCGACACGGTCTTGCCCGAACCGGTCGGGCCGGTGACCAGCACCATGCCGTAGGGGCGGCCGATGGCCTGCAGCAGCCGCGCCTTTTCCTCCGGCTCGTAGCCCAGGGCGTCGATGCCCAGCTTGGCGCTGCTGGGGTCCAGGATCCGGATCACGATCTTTTCGCCGAACAGCGTGGGCAGGGTGGACACCCGGAAATCGATGACCCGGTCGGGCCCGATCTTGAGTTTCATCTTGCCGTCCTGCGGAACCCGCTTTTCGGAGATGTCCATCCGCGAGATCACCTTGATGCGGGACGCCAGCTTTTCCTTGATCGCCACCGGGGGGTTGGCGAATTCGCGCAGCTCACCGTCGATGCGGAAGCGCACCCGGTAGGTGTGTTCGTAGGGCTCGAAGTGCAGGTCCGATGCGCGCATGTGGAAGGCGTCGATCAGCATCTTGTGCAGGAACTTGACGACCGGTGCGTCCTCGACCTCGGAGGTCAGCGAGTCCTGCGCTTCGACCGACGTTTCCGGCTCTTCCTCGAAGTGGAAGTCGCCGCCCACGATGTCGTCGAGCTGCTCGGTGGCGCTGATGGTGTTCACGGCCAGCAGTTTCGACAGCTTGTCGTACTCGGCGATGACCCAGTCCACCCCCATCTGGGTGGAGAACTTGATCTTTTCGGCCGCTTCCTGGTCGGTCGGGTCGGCGGTGGCGACGATGAGCCGGCCGCTGCGCTTGCTCAGCACCACCACCCGGTAGTCCTGGCAGATCTTGGCGTCGAGCAGTTCGCGCGGCAGGCGCAGGGTGTCTATGGCGCCCAGGTCCAGCAGCGGGGCACCGAAGGCCGCGGACATGGCATGCGCCAGGTCGTAGGGCGACACGGCGCCCGAACCGGTGAGCTCGGCAATGAAGCTGTTGCGCGCCGCCTGCGCCTTGCGGTGGATGTCTTCCGCCGTCTTCTGTTCCAGAAGGCCCGCGGCGATCAGCGTCCTGCCCAGGCCGGGAAGGGCGATCGGAAGCGGGTCTCTGGTGGCGGGATCTGCTGCGGCCATGTACCGGGTACGGTAAAAAAATGCATCCTACCATTGCACCCCGCCGGCCGGCCACGAACAGGCGCGCCAAACCACACCCGGGCTGCGCGAGCGCCGGACAGGCCATGGATACAAGGGGGAAAACCGGATTTCGCAACAGGAAATCTGGTCGGGGTGAGAGGATTCGAACCTCCGGCCTCTACGTCCCGAACGTAGCGCTCTACCAGGCTAAGCTACACCCCGCATGTGCGGTTCATGCCAGACATCGGCGGCGTGTTGCCGACCCTTGCCCGCAGGGGTAGGGATCAGTAACGCCGCGTCAGCAGCTGAGCCGCTAATTGTAGCAAACCTTTTGTATAGGGACTGTCGCGTAGCGGCGCCAGCGCATCGATGGCCCGCTGCGCCTCGGCGGCCGCGGCGTCGCGGGTGGCTTCCAGGGCGCCGGTTTCGCGGACCAGGGCGATGATGGCGGCCAGGTCGGCCTCGCCGCCCTCGATGGCGGCGCGCACCAGCGCCGCCTGGGCCGGCGTGCCGCGCTGCATGGCGATGATCAGCGGCAGCGTGGCCTTGCCTTCGCGCAGGTCGTCGCCCAGGTTCTTGCCCATCTCGCCGGCATCGCCGTCGTAGTCCAGCACGTCGTCGATCACCTGGAAGGCCGTGCCCAGCGCCTGGCCGTAGGCCGCGCAGGCCTCCTCCACGTGCGCGGGCGCCCGGGCGACGATGGCGCCCAGGCGGGCGCTGGCCTCGAACAGCTTGGCCGTCTTGGAGCGGATGACGCGCAGGTAGCCGGCTTCGTCCAGCCCGGCGTCGTGCATGTTCATCAGCTGCAGCACCTCGCCCTCGGCGATGACGTTGGTCGCGTCGGCCAGGATCTGCATGATGCGCATCTCCCCGGACTCGACCATCATCTGGAAGGCCCGGGAGTACAGGAAGTCGCCCACCAGCACACTCGCCGGATTGCCGAACACCTCGTTGGCGGTGGAGCGGCCGCGGCGCAGCGTGGAGGCATCGACCACGTCGTCGTGCAGCAGCGTGGCGGTGTGGATGAACTCCACCACCGCGGCCATCTCGAAACGCAGCGGATCGCGGCTGTCCAGGGCGCCGCTCACCAGCAGCAGCAGCGCGGGGCGCAGCCGTTTGCCGCCGGCGGCGATGATGTAGCGCGCCACCTCGCCGACCAGCGGCACGCCGGAATCGAGCCTGCGCGCGATGACGGCGTCGACCGCGCGCATTTCGTCGGCGATCAGGGCAAGCGTCTGGGCCGTGGTCGCGGCGGCCGGGGGGAGGTCGGTGTCAGTCAAGGCGGGGGAGGGGAATAGGGGAGCCGGGAGGCCGGATGATTATAGGAAGCGCGGGCTGGCCGGGAGCGCCGCCCCGTTGCCCGGGCCGGCAGGCCTCTTCACAAGGGGTTTTCCCGATGCTATAATCTTTGGCTCTGCGGAAATCCGTCCGCGGAACTCGATCAAAGAGGTTTACATGTACGCGGTCATAAAAACCGGCGGCAAGCAGTATCGCGTTGCTTCCGGCGAAAAAATTAAAGTAGAACAGATTGCTGCGGACGTAGGCCAGGAAATCGTCATCGACCAGGTTCTGGCCGTCGGAAACGGCGCCGAACTGAAGGTAGGTACGCCCCTGGTGTCCGGCGCAACCGTCACGGTGACAGTCCTGTCGCACGGCAAGCACGACAAGGTGCACATCTTCAAGATGCGCCGCCGCAAGCACTACCAGAAACGTCAAGGCCATCGCCAGCAGTTCACCGAACTGCAAATCGGCGCGATCGCCGGCTAAGGAGCTGAGTCATGGCACAGAAAAAAGGCGGCGGCTCTACGCGAAACGGGCGCGATTCCAAGCCCAAGATGCTCGGCGTGAAGGCTTTTGGTGGTGAACTCGTCACCGCCGGCTCGATCATCGTGCGCCAGCGTGGTACGCGTTTCCATCCCGGCCCCAACGCCGGCGTGGGCAAGGACCACACCATCTTCGCCCTGGTCGACGGCCACGTGTCGTTCGCCATCAAGGGTGCGATGAACAAGCACGTGATCACGGTGACGCCGGCCTGAGGCCTGTTTCGCTGCGACACTCGAAGCCCCGCTTGCGGGGCTTTGTGCTTTTTGGCCGCGCGCCGCGCGGCTTCTTTGTAGACTGGGACCCATGAAATTCGTAGACGAAGCCTTCATCGACGTTGCCGCTGGCGATGGCGGCAACGGCTGCGTGTCTTTCCGGCACGAGAAATACAAGGAATTCGGCGGCCCCAACGGCGGCGACGGCGGCCGCGGCGGCCATGTCTACGCGGTGGCCGACATCAACCTCAACACGCTGGTCGATTTCCGCTTCTCGCGCCGCCACGACGCCAAGCGCGGCGGGCACGGCCTGGGTTCGGACATGTTCGGCGCTGCCGGCGACGACATCACCCTGAAGATGCCGGTCGGCACCATCATCTCCGATGCCGAAACCGGCGATGTGCTGTTCGAACTGCTGGTGCCGGGTGAGGTCATCACCCTGGCCAAGGGCGGCGACGGCGGTTTCGGCAACATGCGTTTCAAGAGCTCCATCAACCGGGCGCCGCGCCAGAAGACGCCCGGCCACGAAGGCGAACGCAAGAACCTCAAGCTCGAACTCAAGGTGCTGGCCGACGTCGGCCTGCTGGGCATGCCCAACGCCGGCAAGTCGACCCTGATCACCGCCGTGTCCAATGCGCGGCCGAAGATTGCCGACTACCCCTTCACCACGCTGCACCCCAACCTGGGTGTGGTGCGGGTCGGGCCGGAGCAAAGCTTCGTCATCGCCGACATCCCGGGCCTGATCGAGGGCGCTTCCGAGGGGGCCGGCCTGGGCCACTTGTTCCTGCGCCACCTGCAGCGCACCCGGCTGCTGCTGCACGTCATCGACATGGCGCCTTTCGACGATGCGGTCGATCCCGTCGCCCAGGCCAAGGCCATCGTCGGCGAACTGAAGAAATACGACCCGGCGCTGTACGACAAGCCGCGCTGGCTGGTGCTGAACAAGCTCGACATGGTGCCGGACGACGAACGTGCGGCCCTGGTCAAGGACTTCGTCAAGCGCTTCAAGTGGAAAGGCCCGGTGTTCGAGATTTCCGCGCTCACCCGCGAAGGCTGCGAACCGCTGGTGCAGGCCATCTACCGCCACGTGAAGGCGCAGCAGGTGGCCGAACAGCCGCCGCTCGAAATCGACCCGCGCTTCGGGGACACATCCGCCGACTGAGTTACGCTCGGCGCCGCCCTCCGCCGGGGACACCCGGCTTTTCCCATGTCTACACTTAACGCTTCTGCCGACATGCTGCGCAGCGCACGGCGCATCGTGGTCAAGGTCGGCTCCAGCCTGGTCACCAACGAGGGCCGCGGGCTCGACGCGGCCGCCATCGGCGAATGGTGCCGCCAACTGGCCACCCTGCTGGGCGGTGGGGCCGACGGCGGGCGCCGCGAACTCGTCATGGTCTCCAGCGGGGCCATCGCCGAGGGCATGAAACGCCTGGGCTGGGACAGCCGCCCGCACGCCATCCACGAACTGCAGGCCGCCGCGGCGGTGGGGCAGATGGGCCTGGCGCAGATGTACGAAACGCAGCTGCGCGCCAGCGGCGTCGGCAGCGCCCAGGTGCTGCTCACGCACGCCGACCTGGCTGACCGCGAGCGTTACCTCAATGCCCGCTCCACCCTGCTGACGCTGCTGCGCCTGGGGGTGGTGCCGGTCATCAACGAGAACGACACCGTCGTCAACGACGAGATCAAGTTCGGCGACAACGACACCCTGGGCGCGCTGGTCGCCAACCTGATCGAGGCCGACCTGCTGGTCATCCTGACCGACCAGAAGGGTCTCTACACCGCCGACCCGCGCAAGGACCCGGCCGCGCAGTTCGTGCACGAGGCCCGGGCCGGCGATCCGGCGCTGGAGGCCATGGCCGGCGGCGCCGGCTCCTCGATCGGCCGGGGTGGCATGCTGACCAAGATCCTGGCCGCCAAACGCGCGGCCGGCTCAGGCGCCTCGACCGTCATCGCCTGGGGGCGCGAGCCCGATGCGCTGCTGCGGCTCGCGGGCGGCGAGCCCATCGGTACCGTGCTGGTGGCGCAGACGCAGAAGCAGCAGGCACGCAAGCAGTGGATCGCCGACCACCTGCAGATGCGCGGGGCGGTCACGGTCGACCCTGGCGCGGTGGCCAAACTGCAGGCTGGCGGCGCCAGCCTGCTGCCGATCGGCATGGTCGCGGTGGAAGGTGATTTTTCCCGCGGCGAAGTCATCGCCGTGCGCGATCCCGCCGGCACGGAGATCGCCCGCGGCCTGGCCAACTACGCCAGTGCCGAGGCCCGGCTGTTGTGCCGCAAGGCTTCAGGCGACATCGAAAAGCTGCTGGGCTACGCCGCCGAGCCGGAGATGGTGCACCGCGACAACCTGGTGTTGACGCGGTAGGCCCCCTCTTTCAGGGACGACGGTAGAGGGCGTTGCCCTTGAGGTCCTGGATGATCTGCCGCGGGCTGCCGTTGGGCGACGCGTCCTGGCAGGCACCGGCCTTGGCGATGGGCAGGGAGGCCCGCGAAGGGGCGGCGTCGTACAGCGACTGCCAGACCGGTTCGGCCACCGGGCGCCAGTTGCCGTCGGTGTAGTGCCGGGCGTAGACCTTTACCTCGGCGCTGGCGCAGCGGATGCCTTCGTAGCTCGCCGATACCGCGCTGCCGGCCGTGCTGCGCGCCACCACCACGTAGCGCACGATACCGTCGGCGCCCAGCGTCACGGTTTCCGGGTCGACACCGAACGACAGATTGCTCCCCGGCGGCAGTTCGATGGGAATGGTCTTGTCGATGCTGTAGGCCGGCGGGGGCGGCGCGGCGTCTTCCTTGTAGCCGCCTTCAGGCGGCCCCATCAGTACGCCGGCCGTGGCCGGACCGGTGCACAGCAGCAGGCCGGTGCAAGCCAGGGTGACCAGCGCAAGCGCGCCGTGGCGCCAGGCGGCCGGACGGCCCGTGTGTTCAGCGGTGGCCATGCGGCGCGCCTTGTTCGGGGAGCGCGGCCTGTGGCGCCGAAGGATCGGGGTCGAAGCTGGCGCCGGGCGGCAGTTCGAAAGGGGTGTTTCCCACCATGTGGTGCAGCAAATTCATATCTCCGTCGCGAGGGGGGCGCATGCTGCTGCGCAGGTAGCGGTTGCGCTGGTCGTGGCGTGGCAGGAAGCGGGCGAGTTCGGTCAGTGCCATCTCGTAAACACCGCGTTTGAACTCGACCACCACGTCGAGCGGTACCCAGTAGTCGTTCCAGCGCCAGGCATCGAACTCGGGGTGGTCGGTGGCGCGCAGGTTCAGGTCCCAGTCGTGACCGGTGAGCTGCAGCAGGTACCAGATCTGCTTCTGGCCCTTGTAGTGGCCGCGCGCATCGCGGCGGATGAAGCGGTCCGGCACCTCGTAACGCAACCAGTCCCGGGTCCGGGCCACGATGCGCACGTGTTCCGGATGCAAACCGACCTCCTCGTGCAATTCCCGGAACATGGCCTGCTCCGGGGTCTCGCCCCGGTCGATGCCACCCTGCGGAAACTGCCAGCTGTGGGTCCGTATGCGCTTGCCCCAGAACACCTGATTCTTCTGGTTGAGCAGAACGATGCCGACGTTAGGCCTGAAGCCGTCCCGGTCGAGCATAATCAAACCCTAAATTTCTAGATTGAGTCCATTATGCACGCGCGCTTCTGCGCGGCAAGGGCCCAGAATGAATGCCTGCGAATGCCCGGCTCTCCGCCGGGGTTCCCTGCGCAGCCGCGCTTTTTCCTCCGTTCCCTCTCCCCCCTTTTCCAGCCGAGCCCCGCCGCCCATGAAAGCGTCCCGATTCTTCATTTCCACTCTCAAGGAAGCACCCGCCGATGCCGAGGTGGCCAGCCACCGGCTGATGATGCGTGCCGGCATGATCAAGAAGGTCGGCACCGGCATCTACAGCTACATGCCGCTGGGCCTGCGGGTGATCCGCAAGGTCGAGGCCATCGTGCGCGAGGAAATGGACCGCGCCGGCGCCATCGAGCTCACCATGCCGGTGATCCAGCCGGCCGAACTGTGGCAGGAAGCCGGCCGCTTCGAGAAGATGGGGCCCGAACTGCTGCGCATCCGTGACCGCCATGGGCGCGACTTCGTGGTCCAGCCCACCAGCGAAGAGGTGGTGACCGACATCGTCCGGCAGGACGTGCGCAGCTACAAACAGCTGCCGAAGAATTTCTACCAGATCCAGACCAAGTTCCGCGATGAGCGCCGGCCGCGTTTCGGCCTGATGCGCGGGCGCGAGTTCACCATGAAGGACGCCTACAGCTTCGACCGCAGCCCGGAAGCGGCGCAGGCCAGCTACCAGGCCATGGCCCAGGCCTACCGCCGCATCTTCGACCGCTTCGGCCTGCGCTACCGGGCCGTGGCGGCCGACAGCGGTGCCATCGGCGGCGACCTGAGCGAGGAATTCCAGGTCATCGCCGCCACCGGCGAGGACGCCATCGTCTACTGCCCGGGCAGCGAGTACGCGGCCAACATGGAAAAGGCCGAGGCCCTGGCGCCGGCCGGCCCGCGCCCCGCCGCGGCCAATACCCTGATCAAGGTGCCCACACCCGGCAAAAGCACCTGCGAGGACGTGGCGGCGCTGCTCGGCGTGCCGCTGGCCACCACCGTCAAGTCGCTGGTGCTGGCCACGGACGAACTCGACGAGCAGGGCGCGGTGAAGAAGAGCCGCGTCTGGCTGCTGCTGCTGCGCGGCGACCATGAGCTGAACGAGGTCAAGGCCGGCAAGCTGCCCGGCATGGAAGGCGGTTTCCGTTTCGCCACCGGCGCCGAGATCGACGCGCATTTCGGCTGCAAGCCCGGTTACCTGGGCCCGGTGGGCCTGCAACAGCCGCTGACCATCGTCGCCGACCGCGAGGTGGCGCTGCTGGCCGACTTCGTCTGCGGTGCCAACGAGGCCGACTTCCACCTGAGCGGTGTCAACTGGGGCCGCGACCTGCCCGAACCCGCGCTGGTGGCCGACATCCGCAACGTCGTCGCGGGCGATCCCTCGCCCGACGGCAAGGGTGCCCTGGCCATCGAGCGTGGCATCGAGGTCGGCCACGTGTTCTACCTGGGCACCAAGTACAGCAAGGCCATGGACGCCACCTTCCTGGAAGAAGACGGCAAACCGCGCCATTTCGAGATGGGTTGCTACGGCATCGGCGTGACCCGCCTGCCGGCCGCGGCCATCGAACAGAACCACGACGAGCGCGGCATCGTCTGGCCCGATGCCATCGCACCCTTCACGGTCGTCATCTGCCCCATCGGCATGGACCGCAGCGCCGATGTCAAGGCCGCCGCCGAGAAGCTCTACGGCGACCTGCGGGACGCCGGCGTCGACGTGCTGCTGGACGACCGCGGCGAGCGCCCCGGCGCCATGTTCGCCGACTGGGAGCTCATCGGTGTGCCGCACCGCGTGGTGCTGTCCGACCGGGGCCTGAAGGAAGGCCAGGTCGAGTACCAGCACCGCCGCGATACCGCCGCCACCCCGGTGGCGCTGGCCGAGGTCTCCGCATTCGTGAAGGGCCGCCTGGCGGCATGATGGAGCGCCGGGCCTGCCTGCGCCTGGTGTCTGCCGGGTTGGCCGGTTCCGCGGGGCTGGCCGGCAGCCTGCTGCCGCTGCGCGCGGCACACGCTGGCGCCCAGCTGGAAGAGCCGCTGGCCGACGCGGTGCGTACCGCGCTCAGTGCCGCCGTCGCCCAGGCAGCGCCGCCGGTGCCGGATTTCACCACCACCGCGGCGCGGCTGGCCTATGTGCGCTGGCTGGCGGCCATGGCCGGGCGCTTGCGGCCCAAGATCGCCGACCGCAACAGCCGGGTGGAGTTCCTGCAGACCGTCTGGTACGAGTCGCACCGCGCCGGGCTGGACGAGTCGCTGGTGCTGGGGCTGGTCCAGGTGGAGAGCAACTTCCGCAAATACGCCGTCTCCAGCGTGGGCGCGCGCGGCTACATGCAGGTCATGCCGTTCTGGACCCGCAGCATCGGCGACGGTGACGCGGGGCGGCTGTTCAACATGCAGGCCAACCTGCGCTTCGGCTGCGTCATCCTGCGCTTCTACCTCGACCGTGAGCGCGGCGACGCCTTCATGGCGCTCGGCCGCTACAACGGCAGCCGGGGCCGCGCCCCGTACCCCGACGCGGTGTTCGCGGCGCAGAAGCACTGGCGCTTTGCCGACCAGCCGGGCTGACCGCGGCCGGGCTCATATCCTCGCGACCATTACCTGGTCGATCCGGTAGCTGTCTACGTCTAAAACCTCGAACTTGTAGCCGCCCCAGCTCACGCTGTCGGTGCGGCGCGGCACCCGCCGCAGCATCACCATCAAGAAGCCGGCCAGCGTTTCGTATTCCCCTTCGTGCGGCAGCGCGTCGATGTCCAGTGCGCGCATCACGTCCTGGATCGGCGCCACGCCGTCGATCAGCCAGGAGTTCTCGTCGCGCCGCACGATCTGTTCTTCGTACAGCGGCGAAATCAGGTCACCCATCACCGTGCTCATCACGTCGTTGAGGGTGACCACCCCCACCACCAGGCTGTATTCGTTGACGATCACCGCGAAGTCCTCGCCGACCAGGCGGAACTGCTCCAGCACCTCGGCCAGCGTCAGCCGGTCGGGCACGATCAGCACCTTGCGCACCAGGGCATCGTCGGCCAGCGACAGCGGCTGGCCGTTGAGCACCCGCTGGAACAGGTCCTTGGCATCGACATACCCCACCACGTGGTCAATGTCGCCATCACACACCGGGTAGGTCGAGAAAGGCTCGGCGGCGATACGCAGGCGGATCACCGCATCCGGGTCGTCGCGCAGGAAAAACGCGATGCTGTCGCGCGGCGTCATGGTGCTGGAGACGACGCGGGTATCCAGCTCGAAGACGTTGGCGATCATCTGCTGCTCGCCAGCGGCCAATACCCCCGCCAGGGCGCCGGCTTCCGTCATCGCCAGGATGTCCTCGTGTGTCACCCGGTCGTCCTCCCGCTGGGCCGGCAGGCCGAACAGCCGGAACAGCGCGTCGGCCGCCTTGCCATAGATCCAGGCCAGGGGCGCGAACAGGGTCATCAGCGACTGCATCGGGCCGGCCACCCGTACCGCCAGCCGCTCGGGCGCGGTCATGCCCAGGCGTTTGGGCACCAGGTCGGCGAACAGGATGAAGAGCGAGGTGACGATGAGGAAGGAGCACAGGAAGGCCGCCGTCTGCGCCGTTTCGGTACTCCGCTTGAGCGCCAGGAAAAAGGCGGTGAAGGCCGGGCTCAGCGCGCCTTCGCCCACGATGCCGCCCAGGATGGCGATGGCGTTCTGGCCGATCTGCACCACGGTGAAGTAGGGACCGGGCTGTTCCTGGATACGCATCACCCGTTCGGCGCGGGCGTCGCCCTCGTCGGCCATCTGGCGCAGCCGCAGCCGGCGCGAGGCGGCGAGCGAAATCTCGGCGACCGAGAAAAACGCGCTCGCAGCGATCAGCAGGACGATAAGCAGCAGGCTGGTGGACAGGCTCATGGCGGCAGGCCGGCCGCACAGGGTTGCGCGGCCAACAGTCGAGTGTAGCCAGCCGCCGCCGGAACCGGCGTAGGCCGGCACCGGCAGTGGGGGCTGCTTACTGCATGAAGCCGATGCGCCCGCGGGCGGCCGTGCCGCGCGGCAGGTCGTCGCCCTGCAGGGTGCCGCGGCCGTCGAGCCGGGCGTTGCCGAAGGCGACCATCAGCGCACGCCGCATCTCGCGCGGCGCCAGTGGCGCCAGCCGGTCCAGCAGGGCGGAGGCGGGTTCCTCGTCGAAACGCGAGCCCCAGTCGTGGCCGGCCCGTATCGACTGGTACAGCAGCCAGGCGATGTGCCGCGCCTGTTCCTCGGTGGGCGCCGGCACCTCGAACACGTTCATGCGGTTCAGGATGGGGTCGGGAATGCCGCGTGCGTCGTTGGCGGTGGTGATCCACACCACCTGGCTGGCATCGATCGGCACCTCGGCGAATTCGTCGACGAAGGCACCCGCCGTGTCGTGCTCCAGCAGGCTGTACAGCGCGCCCAGCGGGTCGTACTGCGCATCGGTGCTGGCCTTGTCGATCTCGTCGACCACGATCACCGGGTTGGCGTACTGGCCGTCGACCAGGGCCTCGAACACCTTGCCCGGGCGTGCCCCCTTCCACTGCGAGGCGGAGCCCGAGAGCAGCCAGCCGGCGGTCATGGAGCCCATGGGCACCAGGTTCATGCCGGTGCCGATCAGGTCGGCCAGGTGCCTGGCGAAGTGAGTCTTGCCGATGCCGGGCGGCCCCAGCAGCAGCATGGGGGTGACCTCCAGGCCGTCGCGGCTGTCCTGCGACAGGGCCACGTGGCGGCGCACGTCGTCCAGCACCTCGGTGAAGTTGGGCAAGGCGTCGTAGAGCGACGCCATGTCGGGGATGCCGGCGGGCTTGACCTGGAAACGCTCGGGGCCGCGCTCCAGCATGCGTTCGTAGGTGCCGCGCAGGTTTTCGTACTCGCGCGGATCGGCGAAGTTTTGCAGCTTGCCGAGCTTGCGTTCGACCTCGGAGGGGTCGAACACGCTGCGCACCTGGGCGACGGGCAGCGTGAAGACAGGAGAGGGGGGAACGAGATGCCGTGATTCCATCGAACACTCCTGTGAAGCTACGATGGTTTCATTCCAGCACAAGCCGTGCCAGCCGTCTATGCCGTGGGTGTCGCGGAAAGCCCGAAAAGGGCGGTGGCGGACACGCTTATCGGCGTGCCGCCTACGCGCCGGTCAGGATGCAGCGACGGGGGCCAGCACTTTCTGCAGTTCGCCGGACTCGTACATCTCCATCATGATGTCCGAACCGCCGATGAATTCGCCCTTGACGTAGAGCTGCGGAATGGTCGGCCACTGGCTGTATTCCTTGATGCCCTGGCGGATGCCGTCGTCTTCCAGCACGTTGACCGTCTTGACGGTCTTGGGGTCGACACCGCAGGCCTTCAGCACCTGGATGGCGCGGCCCGAGAAACCGCACTGGGGAAAGCTGGCATTGCCCTTCATGAACAGCAGCACGTCGCTGGACTTGACGAGGGCATCGATACGTTGTTGGGCGTCGCTCATGGGGACTCCTTGCGTGAAATGGCGGCAGTTGCCGCCGGGTAAACAATGGGCGGATTATCGGTGCCCGGGCTGCACGCCGCCCGAACAGCGTTCGATTCCGGCCAGGTCGGTACGGCTTTGTACGCGGGCGAAGCCGGCGGCGTCCAGCAGCGCGCGCACCGCGGTCGCCTGGTCGTGGCCGTGTTCGAGCAGCAGCCAGCCGCCCGGCACCAGGCGGGCAGGCGCCTGGGCCACGATGCTGCGCAGGTCGTCCAGGCCGTCGGGGCCGGCGGTGAGGGCGCCGCGCGGCTCATGGGCCAGGGCGGCCATGTGGGGATCGCCTTCGGCGATGTAGGGGGGGTTGGACACGACCAGGTCATACAGCGCGCCGGGCGCGCCGGCCAGCCAGTCGCCGCAGGCGAACTGCACCGGCAGGCCCAGGCGCACGGCGTTGTCCTGCGCCACGGCCAGGGCTTCGGGGCTGGCATCGACCGCGTCCACGCGGGCGTCGGGGCGGGCATGCTGCAGTGCCAGGGCGATGGCGCCGCTGCCGGTGCCGAGGTCTAGCAGCACCGGGTCGCGCTGCCCGTCGAGCACCTGCAGCGCCCATTCCACCAGCGTCTCGGTATCGGGCCGGGGCACCAGCACCCGGGCATCGACCTGCAGCGGCAGGCCGAAGAACTCCTTCTCACCGACCAGGTAGGCCACCGGCTCGTCGGTGGCACGGCGCCGGTACAGGTCCTGGCAGGTCTCCCAGGTGGCGGCGTCCAGAGCATGGTCGTCATGGGCCAGCAGCCAGGCCCGGTCGTGCTGCGGGCGGCCCAGGGCCAGCAGCAGCAGCAACTGGGCGTCGAGCCGGTCCAGCCCGAGCACGGCCGCAGCGCGCAGGGCGCCGGCGACCTGGGGAGCGGCGGGCACGGGCGTGGGCCTGTCCATGGAGGTCAGGCCCCTGCGCCCACTTCCAGCTCGGCCAACTGCTCCGCCTCGCGGGCGTGCTGCAGCGCGTCCAGCACCTCGCCCAGGTCGCCCTCCATGATGGTGAGCAGCTTGTACAGCGTGAGGTTGATGCGGTGGTCGGTCAGCCGTCCCTGCGGGAAGTTGTAGGTGCGGATGCGGTCGCTGCGGTCACCGCTGCCGATCAGTCCCTTGCGCATGGCGGCATCCTTGGCCGCGCGTTCGCTGCGGTCTTTTTCCTGGATGCGGGCCGACAGCACCTGCAGCGCCTTGGCCTTGTTGCGGTGCTGGCTGCGGTCGTCCTGGCATTCGGCGACGATGCCGGTCGGGAGGTGGGTGATACGCACCGCCGAATCGGTCTTGTTGATGTGCTGGCCACCGGCGCCCGAGGCGCGGTAGGTGTCGATACGCAGGTCCGCCGGGTTGATCTGCACGGCCTGCGTTTCGTCGGGCTCCGCCAGCACGGCCACGGTGCAGGCGCTGGTGTGGATCCGGCCCTGCGTCTCGGTGGCGGGCACGCGCTGCACGCGGTGGCCGCCGGACTCGAAGCGGGTGCGGCCATAGACCCCGTCACCCACCAGCCGGACCACCACTTCCTTGTAGCCGCCCAGCTCGCTTTCGTTGGCGCTGACGATCTCGGTCCGCCAGCCGGCGCGTTCGGCATGGCGGGTGTACATGCGCAGCAGGTCGCCGGCGAACAGGGCCGACTCGTCGCCACCGGTGCCGGCGCGGATTTCCAGGAAGGCGTTGCGGGTGTCGTCCGGGTCTTTCGGCAGCAGCAGGCGCTGGAGTTCGTCTTCCAGCTGTTGCAGTTCGGCCTCGGCGCCGGTGATTTCTTCCTGCGCCATCTCGGCCATGTCGGGGTCGTCCAGCAGGGCGCGGGCTTCGGCCAGGTCGGACTCGCGCTGCTTGTAGCGGGCGTAGCGGCCGGCCACCTGGGTCACCTCGGCATGCTCGCGCGACAGCAGGCGGTACTGGTCCATGTCGGCCATGATGTCTTCACGCGACAGCAGGAAGTCGAGTTCCTCCAGGCGGATGGCGTAGCGGTCGAGCCGGTTGCGCAGGAACGTTTTCAAGGGTGGGGTCCAGGAAGGAATCGGAACGGTGTCGCCGGACCAGGGCCGGCAGCGTCGGAGGTGCGGCCACACCGGCCGGTGTGGCGGGCGGAGCGGGGCAGCGCCGCTAACGCTCGTCGCGGGACGGCGGGCCGCCGCGCGGCGTATCGCCGCGCAGGAAGATACGCGAGACGGTCTGGGCCGTGGATTCACGCTGCGCAGCGTCGCCGGACTGCAGTTCGGCCATGGCGCCGTGCAGCATCTTCTGGGTGAGGCCGCGCGCCAGGGCTTCCAGCACCGCGTCCACATCGTCGCCGCGCGCCAGCAGCTTGCGTGCACGGGCGATTTCCGTGCCGCGCCAGGTGTCGGCCTGCACGTTGAGCTGGCGGATCAGCGGCACCGCGCCCTTGACCGGGTCGCGCTGGTCCATCCAGTGCAGGAAGTTCTGCACCCCGGCGTCGATGATCACCTCGGCCTGGGCCACGGCGGCCTGGCGCAGGGCCTGGCCGGTCTGCACCACGCTGGCCAGGTCGTCCACGGTGTAGAGGTACACGTCGTCCAGGGCCTTGACCTCGGGCTCGATGTCGCGCGGCACGGCCAGGTCGACCATGAACATGGGGCGGTGCTTGCGCGCCTTCAGCGCCCGTTCCACCGCACCGAGGCCGATGATGGGCAGCGAACTGGCGGTGCAGCTCACCACCGCGTCGAATTCGTGCAGGCGGGCCGGGATGTCGCCCAGGCGCATGACCTTGCCGCCGAAGCGGGTGGCGAGTTTTTCGCCGCGCTCCAGCGTGCGGTTGGCGATGGCGATGGATTTGGGGTTCTTCGCCGCGAAGTGCGTGGCGGCGAGTTCGATCATCTCGCCGGCGCCCACGAACAGCACCCGGATCTGGCCCAGGTCCTCGAACAACTGGCCGGCCAGGCGCACCGCGGCGGCGGCCATACTGATGGAGTGAGCGCCAACATCGGTGGAGCTGCGCACCTGCTTGGCGACGGCGAACGAACGCTGGAACAGCTGGTTCAGGGTGGTGCCCAGGGCGCCGGCGCTCTCGGCGGCGCGGACCGCGTCCTTCATCTGGCCCAGGATCTGCGCCTCACCCAGCACCATGGAGTCGAGCCCGCTGGCCACCCGGAAGGCATGGCGGGCTGCGGTGCCGCCGTCCTCCAGCAGGTAGGCGTGCGAGCGCAGCAGCGCCGGCGACACGCCCCCCTCCCGGGCCAGCCAGCCCAGGGTGTGGTCCACCGCGGGGCGCTCGCCGGCACAGTAGATCTCGGTGCGGTTGCAGGTGGAAATGATGGCGGCTTCCACGTCCGGGTGCCGGCTGCCGGCCCTGCCGGGGGACTCGAAGGACTGGCGCAGGCCCTGCAGTGTGGGTGCAATACGGTCGAGCGCGAACGCGAACCGGCCGCGCAGATCGAGCGGCGCGGTGGTGTGGTTGATGCCGAGGGCCCAGACTGCCATCCGCCGATTATAAAATCGATGGCTTGGCCCCGCATACAGGTCCTCGCTATGGCCTTCATGCCACGCCGCAGGGCTGCCTTGTCCTCCGCTGACTCCTCCTCTGACTCCCCCTGACGGATCCCATGTCCCCGCTCGCCGCCCTGGACCATTTGCTGAATTTTGCCGCTCCGGCCCTCTGGCTGGCGGCCGCTGCGGTGCTGGCGGGACGCCTGCTGCTGCCTGCCGGGCGGCAGCTCCTGGGCTGGCCGCTGCGCCTGGCGGTCGATTTCCTGGCCGGGCTAGCCGTGCTGGCCGCCGGCCTGCTGCTGACGGGAAACGACGGCCGGATGACCACCTGGGCTGCCCTGGCAGCGGTGGTCGCTACCGTGGAGTGGGTGCTGGGCGGCGGCTGGAGGCGGAAATAAGGGACAAGGCGCAGCCGGCCTTTCAGGCGGGCGCGAACCGGTCGATGCGGTCGGTGATGATGCCGTCCATGCCCAGGCCGGCAAGCCATTCGGCGGCCCAGGCGTCGTTGACGGTATAGGACAGCGCCCGCAGGCCGGCGCCATGCGCCTGGGCCACGGTGTCGGCGCTCCAATGGTTGTAGTTGGCCACCACCGCCACGCAGCCCAGCGCCAGCGCTTCTTCGAGCCAGCCGCTGCGCAATGCTTCGAGCAGCAGGCCGCGTGGCAGGCCGGGTGCCGCGGCGCGTGCGCCGACCAGCGCCTCGGGTTGGAACGAGGTCAGCAGTGGCGGCACTTCCACGCCCTGCCAGAGCCGGGCCGCGAGTGCGGCCACGGTTTCACCCGTCAGCCTTTCGGTGCCCGGGCTGGGTTTGATCTCGATATTCAGGTAAAAACCGTTGCGCAGGCAGTAGCGCGCCAGGTTCTCGAAGGTGGCCAGCGGCTCGCCGGCGTGGGCGCGCGAATGCCAGCTGCCCGCATCGAGCTGCGCCAGGGCGCCCCAGGCGAGCGCACCGGCCTTGCCGCGGCCGTTGGTGGTGCGCTCCAGTGTGGTGTCGTGCAGCAGGAAGGGCACACCGTCGGCGCTCAGCTTCACATCGCATTCGAACATACGAAAGCCGTGCTGCGCGCCCAGGCGGAAGGCCGCCATGGTGTTCTCGGGCGCCAGCTTGCCGGCGCCGCGGTGCGCGATCCAGCGCGGGTAGCGCCAGGTGTCAGACACGTTTGCCCGTCGCCGCGTCGAAGCGGTGCAGCCGGTCGGCGCGCGGCAGCACATGCAGCATGCTGCCCGGCTGCTGCGGTGCGTGGGTGCCTTCCTCGGCGCGCACGATCACTGCGTCCTCGCCCAGCCGGCAGTACACCAGGCGCTCGGCGCCCAGCAGTTCCACCGTGTCGACCGTCAGGGCCCAGGCACCCGGTGTGCCGGCCTCCACGATGTCCAGGTGTTCCGGGCGGACCCCCAACACGGCCTCGGGGGTGGCGCCCGGGGCGGATTTCATCAGGTTCATCGGCGGCGAGCCGATGAAGCTGGCAACAAAGGTCGAGGCCGGCCGGTGGTACACCTCCTCGGGTGTGCCGAACTGCTCCATCACACCGGCATTCATCACGATCATGCGCTGGGCCAGCGTCATGGCCTCGACCTGGTCATGGGTGACGAAGAGCGAGGTGATGCCCAGCTCGCGGTGCAGTTTCTGGATTTCCAGCCGGGTCTGCGCACGCAGCTTGGCGTCCAGATTGGACAGCGGTTCGTCGAACAGGAACACCTGCGGCTGCCGCACGATGGCGCGGCCCATGGCCACCCGCTGGCGCTGGCCGCCGGAGAGTTCGCGCGGCTTGCGTTCGAGCAGGTGGCCCAGTTCGAGGATCTTCGCGGCCTTGTCGACCCGGGCCTTGATCTCGTCCTTGGGCACCTTGGCGATCTTCAGGCCGTAGGCCATGTTGTCGAACACACTCATGTGCGGGTAGAGCGCGTAGTTCTGGAACACCATGGCGATGTCGCGCTCGGCCGGCTCCAGGTCGTTGACCACCCGCCCGCCGATGGACACGGTGCCGCTGCTGATTTCTTCCAGTCCCGCGACCATGCGCAGCAGGGTGGACTTGCCGCAGCCCGACGGCCCGACGATGACGATGAATTCGCCGTCGGCCACTTCGGCGTTCACGCCGTGGATGACCTGGACCGCCTTCGGCCCCTTGCCGTAGCGCTTGACGACGTTCTGGAGGGAAATGGCTGCCATGTTGTTGCTTATTTTTCCGTGTCGACCAGGCCCTTGACGAACCATTTCTGCATCAGGACGACGACCAGCGCCGGCGGAATCATCGCCAGCAGGGCGGTGGCCATGACCACGTTCCATTCGTTGCCCGAATCACCGCCCGCGATCATGCGCTTGATGCCGATGGTCACCGGGTACATGTCTTCGCTGGTGGTGGACAGCAGGGGCCACAGGTACTGGTTCCAGCCGTAGATGAACTGGATGACAAAGAGCGCGGCGATCGAGGTCTTCGACAGCGGCAGCAGCACGTCCTTGAAAAAACGCAGCGGCCCCGCACCGTCCATACGTGCGGCCTCGACCAGTTCGTCGGGCACCGTCAGGAAGAACTGGCGGAACAGGAAGGTGGCCGTGGCCGAGGCCATCAGCGGCACCGTGAGGCCGGCGTAGCTGTTGAGCATGCCCAGGTCGGACACCACCTGGTAGGTCGGCCCGATGCGCACTTCCACCGGCAGCATCAGCGTGACGAAGATGGCCCAGAAACACAGCTGCTTGAACGGGAAGCGGAAGTACACCACCGCGAAGGCCGACAGCAGCGAGATGGCGATCTTGCCGGTGGTGATGGTCAGCGCCGACACCAGGCTGATCCACATCATGCGCGCCACCGGGGCATGCGAGCCGTTGCCGGTGCTGTTGCCGAACAGGGCGGACTTCCAGCTTTCGAGGAAATAGGAACCCGGCAGCAGCGGCATGGGCCGCTGGACGATTTCCTGCGGTGTGTGGGTGGAGGCGACGAAGGCCAGGTACAGCGGGAAGGCGACGACGAGCACGCCGATGACCATCACCACATGGGCGAGGATGCCGAGGGTCAGGCGCCGTTCGATCATCTCAGGCCCTCCGCCGGGCCGCCCCAAGGACGGGCCGAGCCCCCTCGGGGGGCAGCGAGCACACGAAGTGCCGAGCGTGGGGGTTCCATCAGTAGTTCACTTTCTTTTCGACGTAGCGGAACTGCACCACGGTCAGCGCGATGACGATGAACATCAGCACCACCGACTGCGCGGCCGAGCCGCCCAGGTCCATGGCCTTGAAGCCGTCGTAGTACACCTTGTAGACCAGGATGGCGGTGTCCTTGCCGGGGCCGCCCTGGGTGGACGCGTCGACGATGGCGAAGGTGTCGAAGAAGGCATACACCACGTTGATCACCAGCAGGAAAAAGGTGGTCGGCGAGAGCAGGGGGAACTGGATGCTCCAGAACCGGCGCCAGGGTCCGGCGCCGTCGATGGCTGCGGCCTCGATCAGCGACTTCGGCACCGACTGCAGGCCGGCCAGGAAAAACAGGAAGTTGTAGGAGATCTGCTTCCACACCGAGGCGGTCACGATCAGCGCCATGGCGTGGGTCGAGTTGAGCAGGTAGTTCCAGTCGATGCCCGCCCACTCCAGCGCATAGGCCACCACGCCCAGCGAGGGCGAGAACATGAAGACCCACAGCACGGCGGCCACCGCGGGGGCCACCGCGTAGGGCAGGATCAGCAGGGTCTTGTAGATGCGGGCGCCGCGCACGATGCGGTCGGCGAACACCGCCAGCAGCAGCGACAGCGAGAGGCCGATGCCGGCCACCAGCACCGAGAACAGAGCCGTGGTCTTGAAGGACTCGATGTAGCTGGGGTCGTTGAACAGGTCGCGGAAGTTGTCGAAGCCCACCCATTCCTTCGACGAACCGAAGGCGTCCTGCATCTGCATCGACTGCACCAGCGCCTGGCCGGCCGGCCAGAAGAAAAACACGCAGATCACCAGCAGCTGCGGCAGCAGCAGTGCCCAGGGCAGCCAGGGGGAGCGGAAGAGGACGCGTTTTTCCATGGGCGGGTGCGGCGGTGCAGTCTGGCGGCCCCGCCTCAGCCCTTGTTGGCCTTCTGGAAACGTTCGAGCTGCTCGTTGCCGCGCTTGACGATCGCGTCCAGGGCTTCCTTGGCGGTCTTCTTGCCGGCCCACACCTGTTCGAGTTCCTCGTCCTCGATGGCGCGGATCTGCAGGTAGTTGCCCAGGCGGATGCCGCGGCTCTTGTCGGTGACCTTGCGGATCATCTGTGTCACGGCCACATCGGTGCCGGGGTTCTGTTTGTAGAAACCCGAATCCTCGGTGAGTTTGTAGGCCGCCGTCGTGATCGGCAGGTAGCCGGTACGTTTGTGGCTGGCCGACTGGACCTCGGGGCGCGACAGGAAGGTGAAGAACTCCGCGATGCCCTTGTAGTGGTCGGCCGGCTTGTTGGCCATGACCCACAGGCTGGCACCGCCGATGACCGTGTTCTGCGGCGCGCCGGGCACGTCCGGGTAGTAGGGCAGGGGGGCCAGGCCGTAGGCGAACTTGGCGTTCTTGGCCACGTTGCCGTAGAAGCCCGAGGAGCTGATGACCATGGCGCATTCACCCGAGACGAAGCTGGCCTCCGGCACGCTGCTGCGGCCCTTGTAGACGAACAGGCCCTGCTTGGCCATGTTGGCCAGGTTCTCGATGTGGCGCACGTGCAGCGGCGAGTTCACCTTGAGGCGCGCGTCCATGCCCTGCAGGCCGTTGGCCTTGCTGGCGAATTCCACGTTGTGCCAGGCCGAGAAGCTCTCCAGCTGCGCCCAGTTCTGCCAGGCGGTGGTGAAGGGGCAGCGGTTGCCGGCGGCCTTGAGCTTGGCGGCGGCCGAGACCACCTCGGGCCAGGTGGCGGGTGCCTTGTCGGTGGGCAGGCCGGCGGCCTTGAAGGCGTCCTTGTTGTAGTAGAAGATGGTGGTCGAGCTGTTGAACGGAAAGCTCAGCATCTGGCCGTTGGGTGCGGTGTAGTAGCCGGCCACGGCGGGTACGTAGGAACTCGGGTCGAACTTCTGGCCGGCGTCCTGCATGACCTTGGTGACCGGCACCACGGCGCCCTTGCTGGCCATCATGGTGGCGGTGCCCACCTCGAACACCTGCAGGATGTCGGGTGCGTTGCCTGCGCGGAAGGCGGCGATGGCGGCCGTCATGGACTCGTCGTAGCCGCCCTTGAAGGTCGGTACGATCTTGTACTGCTTCTGGCTTTCGTTGAACTCCTTGGCCAGGTCGTTGACCCATTCGCCATTCACCGCGGTCGCCGAATGCCACCACTGGATTTCGGTTTGGGCGTGGGCCGATGCGGCCAGGGCCGCCAGTGCGACGGACGAGGCCAGGCGCGTGAATTTCATGGAAGCTCCTGAATGCAGACAAAAGGGCGGATGCTGGGCTCCGCCCGTGACACGGATGTGTCATTCTGGTGGCGATATTCCCCCAGGGACGACCGGGGAAACCCTTCGCTGTCATGGAACTGACATCAAGACGGGAATGTTCGGGCAAGACCTTGACAGCGGCAGTGCCGGCCACCCGGTGCCGGGGTATTGGTGCGCCGCAGCATGTGCTAGCATCGCGCCCCTTTTTCCTCACCGGACCACTGTATCCATGGGCAAGACTTCACTGGACAAGGACAAGATCAAATTCCTGCTGCTGGAGGGTATACACCCCTCCGCGCTAGAAGTGCTGAAAGCCGCCGGCTACACGCAGATCGAGACGGTATCCGGTGCGTTGGCCGGGGATGAGCTCAAGGCGCGGATCGCCGACGTGCATTTCATCGGCATCCGCTCGCAGACCCAGCTCACCGCCGAGGTGTTCGCTGCGGCCCACAAGCTGGTGGCCGTGGGCGCCTTCTGCATCGGCACCAACCAGATCGACCTGGGCGCGGCCCGCGAGCGCGGCATCGTGGTCTTCAACGCGCCCTATTCCAACACCCGCTCGGTGGCCGAGCTGGTGCTGGCCGAGGCCATCCTGCTGCTGCGCGGCGTGCCCGAGAAGAGCGCCAAGGCGCACCGGGGCGTCTGGTTCAAGTCGGCCGTCAATTCCTACGAGATCCGTGGCAAGACCCTGGGCATCGTCGGCTACGGTTCCATCGGCACGCAGCTGTCGGTGCTGGCCGAGTCGCTGGGCATGCAGGTTGCCTTCTACGACGTGGAGGCCAAGCTGCCGCTGGGCAATGCGCGCCAGGTGCCGCGCCTGCCCGACCTGCTGGCGCAGAGCGACATCGTCACCCTGCACGTGCCCGAGACTCCGGCCACCCAGTGGATGATCGGTGCGGACGAGATCGCGGCCATGAAACCCGGCGCCATCGTCATCAACGCCTCGCGCGGCACGGTGATCCGCATCGAGGCCCTGGCCGAGGCACTGAAGGCCGGCAAGCTGCTGGGCGCGGCCATCGACGTCTTCCCGACCGAACCCGGCAGCAACAAGGAAGCTTTCGACTCGCCGCTGCGCGGGCTGGACAACGTGATCCTCACACCGCACGTCGGCGGCTCCACCATGGAGGCGCAGGCCAACATCGGCGTGGAAGTGGCCGAGAAGCTGGTGAAGTACAGCGACAACGGCACCTCGACCATGTCGGTCAACTTCCCCTCGGTGGCGCTGCCCGCGCACGCCGGCAAACACCGGCTGCTGCACATCCACCACAACGTGCCGGGTGTGCTGTCGCAGATCAACAGCATCCTGGCCGACAACCACATCAACATCGCCGCGCAGTTCCTGCAGACCGACGAGAAGGTGGGTTACGTGGTCATCGACATGGATGCCGCCTCGTCCGAGCTGGCGCAGCAGAAGCTGGCCCAAGTGCCGGGCACTATCCGCATCCGGGTGCTGTTCTAGCCGCAGTCAGGCCCGGCCCGCACAGGTCGTGCGCATCTGCTGGCGGAACAGCTCTGCCGCGGGCGACAGCGGCCGGCTTTCGTCGTGGCACAGGCCGATGGCGCGCACCGGGTCGGGACCGTGCAGCGGCCGCCACACCAGGCCCTGCATGTTGAGGTCGGGCAGGGCCACCTGCGGCACCACCGTCAGGCCGAAACCCGCGCGTGCCATGGCCAGGGCGGTGACCGAGTTGAGCACCTCGCACTCGAACTGCTTGTCGATGCGGTTGCGCACGAAGGCGCCGCGCACCACCTCGGCCTGCGCCGCCAGCAGGATCATGGGTTCACCCGCCAGCTGGTTCCAGCCCAGGCGCGCCTGGGCCGCCAGGGCATGGTCCTGCGGCAGCACCGCCACCAGCCGGTCGTCGAACAGGTGCTCGAATACCAGGCCGGGCAGCGTCGGTTCGCCGGCGCACACCGCCACGTCGACCTCGTGGCGCGCCACCATGGCGACGGCGTCGGGCCCGTGCCGCTCGTGCAGCCAGACCTGGATACCTGGGTAGGCGCGGCGGTAGGCGGCCAGTGCATCGGCTACCAGGCACACTGCCAGCGAGGGCAGGGCGGCCAGCGCCAGTTGCCCGCGCTCGACGCGGTTGAAGGCCAGCGCATCGCGGCAGGCGTTGTCGATCTCCTGCAGGCCGCGGCGCATCTGGTCGCGCAGCAGCGCGCCGGTCTCGGTGATACGCACCTGGCGGGTGGTGCGCTCGAACAGGCGCACGCCCAGCGCTTCTTCCAGCTCGCGCACCAGCTGCGAAAAGGCCGGCTGGGTCATGCCGATGCGGTCCGCCGCACGGGAAAACGACAGGGTGTCGGCCGCGGCGAGGAAACCTTCTATCTGGCGCAGTTTGATCCGCATGCGCGGAGCTTACCCCCGGCCTGTTCCGACGGCTCCCGCGGCTTCGGCGGTGCCGGGGCCGGATGTCACAGGGCGCCGGGTGCCGTCAGCTCGGCCAGGGTCGCCACGTTGTCCAGCCCGGCGATGCCCCAGCAGCCGGCGATGAGGGCGTCGGCCTGGGCCGGCGGCAGCACACCGTCGGCGAGCGAGCGGAATTTTGCTTCCAGGTCGGCGTCGGCCATCGGATGCTCCAGGCTGCCCAGGGCGCGCAGCACGTGGCGCTCCAGCACCCGGCCGTCCAGCAGTTCGATACGCACCTTGCCTTCGAGCTTGTGCAGTGTGGGGTCGACCACCGCATCCACCCGGTCGCGCAGGGCCACCACCTCGGGGTCGCGCACCACCGCCGTGCTGAACTGGGGTTCACCCGCCGCCCCGTGCACGATGCTGACCGCGATCGCATGGAACACGCTGAACTTGCCCTCCAGCCCGTCCTGCGGCTTGCGCTTGGCGGTCAGTTCCAGCACCAGCGGCGTCACCGTGGCGGTGATGCTGCGGATTTCCGGGCCGCGCAGGCCGTGCTCGCGGCGCAGTTGCAGCGTGGCGTCGATCACCGCATGCACCACCAGGCCACAGGCGTAGGGCTTGTACATGTTCTGCATCAGCTCGTAGCGTTCGCCCAGGCCGCTGGTGATCACCGACGGATCGAATTTTGTCGACAGCACATGACCGAAACCGCGCGGCGCCTCGATGGCGCGGTCGCTGCTGGTGAAACCCCGCTGCGCCAGCAGGGCCGCACCCAAACCGTTCTGCGCCGCGCGGCCGGGGTGGAAACTCTTGGCCATGCTGCCGAACATCTCGCGCAGGCCGGACGACTGGGTGGCCGCCAGGCCCAGCGCCCAGCACATACGCTGCTCGTCCAGGCCCAGCAGCTTGCCCACCGCGGCGGCGGCGCCGAAGACCCCGGCCGTGCCGGTGATGTGCCAGCCACGGTCGTAGTGCTCGGGGAACACCGACAGGCCCACCCGCTCCTCCACCTCCACGCCCAGCACGTAGGCGTGCACCAGGTCGATGCCGCGCAGCCCTTTCCACTGGGCATAGGCCAGCACGGCCGGCAGCACCGGCGCGCTGGGGTGGATGGCACGCGCATGCGTGTCGTCGAAGTCCAGCACATGCGAGCTGATGCCGTTGATGAGGGCGGCGTGCAGCACGTCGGCCCGCTCCGGCCGGCCGACGATGCGCGCCTGCGCCGGTCCGAAGAAGGGTCCCAGCGCCTGCAGCGCGGCCTCCACCGAGGGGTGGTTGGCGCCGCCGAGGGCGCAGCCGAGCCAGTTCAGCAGACCGCGCGAGGCTTCGTGGCGCACGGCGGCGGGCAGGTCCGATACCTGGGAATCGACGACGAAGCGGGCTAGGGTGCGGGTGACTTCGGTGGAGGCGGGTGGGGTGGACATGGTGGGGGAAACGTTCAGTCGAGGTGGATGTTGGCGGTCTTGATGACCCGGGCCAGGCGGGCGCTTTCGGCGTGGATGAAGGCGGCGGTCTGTTCGGGCGAGCCTTCGCGCACCTCGGCGCCCTGTTCGCGCAGCTGCTCGCGCAGGTCCTGGCCCTGCAGCACCTGCTGTACGGCGGCGTTGAGGCGTTCCACCGCGGCGGCGGGGGTGCCCTTGGGCGCCAGCACCGCCACCCAGGTGCCGAAATCGAAATCCGGGTAGCCGGACTCGATGAGGGTCGGCAACTGCGGCAGGCCGGGGTTGCGCCGGGTGCTGGCGATGCCCAGGGCCTTGAGCTTGCCGGCCTGCACCTGCGGCAGCACCGACGCCAGGTTGGCGAACATCAGGTCCACCTGGCCGGCCAGCAGGTCGTTGATCGCCGGCGGGGTGCCGCGGTAGGGGATATGGCGCATCTGGATGCCGGCCTGCACCATGAAACTGGCGGTGACCAGGTGCGGTGCCGTGCCGGTGCCGGTCGAGGCGAAGGTCAGCGTGTCGGGCTGGCGCTGCGCCAGCGCCACCAGTTCGGCCACCGACTGCACCGGCAGGGTGGGCCGGGCCACCAGCAGCGAAGGGATGGAGGCCATCATCGCCACCGGGGTGAAGTCCTTCTGCAGGTCGAAGGGCAGGTTGGTGTACAGCGCCTGGCTGACGGCGATGGACGATGGCGCGGCCAGCAGGGTGTAGCCGTCGGGCTCGGCCCGGGCCACTGCCGCGGCACCGATGTTGCCAGCCGCGCCCGAGCGGTTGTCGATGAAGAACGGCTGCCCGAGCAGGATGGACAGCTTGGCCATCACCAGCCGGGTGACGATATCGGCCCCCGCGCCCGGCGGAAACGGCACGATGACCCGTACCGGCCTGGCTGGCCAGGCCTGTGCCCGCGCCGCCCCGGGCAGGCCGGCGGCCATCCCGCCCAGGCTGAGCAGTGCCCGGCGCCTCGTAAGGCGAGTTCCAGTCCACATGGCGTCTCCTGTATTTTTAGGTACCGGGAGCCATTACAGCCATTGCGCCCCCGGGCCGCAATGTCGGCATTCCGCTGGATTCATAGGCTGCACTTATGAATTTTGGGTCCGGCAAGGCCTTCGGCGAGCGGTCGCCCGTCCCAGCACTTAAAATCGCCCTCCCACGCATGCCGGTACGCAGCCCAAGAGCCGCGTGCCCTTCCAGGTCCAGTCCATGAACGCTCCCACGGCGCTCGCCGCGCTGCTCTCGCAGGCCGAGGGGCCCGCCAGGCTCCGCGAAATCCCGTACAACTACACCTCGTTCTCCGACCGGGAGATCGTCATCCGCCTGCTCGGTTCTCCGGCGTGGGACGTGCTGCTGCAGCTGCGCAGCGAGCGGCAGACCGGCCGCTCCGCCCGCATGCTCTACGAGATCCTGGGCGACATCTGGGTGGTGCAGCGCAACCCCTACCTGCAGGACGACCTGCTGGACAACCCCAAACGCCGGCGCCAGCTGGTCGAGGCCCTGCACCACCGGCTGGCCGAGGTGGGCAAACGCCGCACGCCCGGTGCCGATGCCAAGCGCGACGCCCTGGTGGTGGACCTGCTGGCCCGGGTGAAGGGCGCGATCCAGGCCTTCGACACCGAATTCGGCGAAGTCGCGGACCTGCGCCAGCGTGCCCAGCGGGTGCTGGGCCGGCTGACCGAGAAGGACAACATCAAGTTCGATGGCCTGTCGCGGGTCTCCCATGTGACCGACGCGACCGACTGGCGGGTGGAGTACCCCTTCGTGGTGCTCACGCCCGATACCGAGGCCGAAATGGCCGGGCTGGTCAAGGGCTGCGTCGAGCTGGGCCTGACCATCATTCCCCGGGGCGGCGGCACCGGCTATACCGGCGGCGCCATCCCGCTGACCTGGAAAAGCGCCGTCATCAACACCGAGAAGCTCGAGCAGATGACCGGCGTCGAGCTGGTCCAGCTGCCCGGCGTGGACCACCTGGTGCCGACCATCTGGACCGGCGCGGGGGTGGTCACCCAGCGCGTGTCCGACATGGCCGACCAGGCCGGCTACGTGTTCGCCGTCGACCCGACCTCGGCCGAGGCCTCCTGCGTGGGTGGCAACATCGCCATGAACGCGGGCGGCAAGAAGGCCGTGCTGTGGGGCACGGCCCTGGACAACCTGGCCTCCTGGCGTATGGTCACGCCCGATGCGCAGTGGCTGGAAGTCACCCGCATCGGCCACAACCTGGGCAAGATCCACGACGTGGAGACCGCCAGCTTCGAGCTGCGCTATTTCGAGGCCGACGGCAAGACGCCGATCCGCACCGAACGGCTCGACATCCCGGGCAAGACCTTCCGCAAGGAAGGCCTGGGCAAGGACGTGACGGACAAGTTCCTCTCCGGCCTGCCCGGCATCCAGAAGGAAGGCTGCGACGGCCTGATCACCAGCGGCCGCTGGGTGGTGCACCGCATGCCCGAGCACACCCGCACGGTATGCCTGGAGTTCTTCGGCAACGCCAAGGACGCGGTACCCAGCATCGTCGAGATCAAGGACTACATGTTCGCCGAGCAGAAACGCTCGGGCGTGCTGCTGGCCGGGCTGGAGCACCTGGACGACCGCTACCTGCGGGCGGTGGGCTACGCCACCAAGTCCAAGACCCACGCCGGCCTGCCCAAGATGGTGCTGTTCGGCGACATCGTCGGCGACGATGCCAACGAGGTGGCGCGTGTCACCTCCGAGGTGGTGCGCATCGCCAATTCGCGCAGCGGCGAGGGTTTCATCGCCATCAGCCCCGAGGCGCGCAAGAAATTCTGGCTCGACCGCAAGCGCACGGCCGCCATCAGCAAGCACACCAACGCCTTCAAGATCAACGAAGACGTGGTGATCCCGCTGCCGCGCATGG
>JAZJYT010000047.1:0-116570 GCA_040390235.1 Pseudomonadota bacterium
AGCTGCCGGCCGACCGTCGACTTGCCCGAACCGGGCAGGCCGACGAGTGCGATCATGGTCAATATGGGAATGCCTGTGTGGTCGCCAGGCCATTCGGGCTGGTGACGGTCACTCGGATGATGTCGCCCACCGCACAGGTCTTCAGCACGATTTGCGTCGTTGAAGGCACCAGGGTGTTGGCAATGGCCGCCAGACTGTTCGATGCCACACAGGTGCCCGCGGCCAGGCTGGTGACAACCGTGACCGCCACCGTCGATCCGGTGGGCATACTGTTGCCGTTCAGGTCTGCGATGGTGATGTCGAGCGCGGTCGCGCTGCTGAAACTACCGGTGATCTTTGCGGCTGAGGTCGCGAAAATCACGATCTGCTGCGTGCGCACGTCGGCCAGACCCCACACGCCGTCGCAGGTATTGGCGCGGCCCAGGGTGCCGCCCGCGCAAACAGTGGCCCCGGCACGCGGCACCACGAACTCGCCGGTGTCGAAGGCACCGTTTTCATTGTCGTCGCGGTAGGCATTCCCCAGATCGGAAAAGGCCTCGCCGGCGTCGTAGGTGTTGTTGCCGTTGGCATCCACGTAGTCCTCCTCACCCGGGAGATAAGCGAGGATGGACACACGGCCGTTGGCGGGACGCGAACCCTGCGAGCGCAATTGCACATTGCAGGTGGAGGTGCCCCCGGCGGTGAAACATGAAGGTGGCACCAGCACACCCGACTCGGTCGTCAGGTTGATCTGGGTTCCATCGGGCACCGGATTGCCTTGCCGGTCGGCGATCGATACCGTCATGGTGTCGGTGGTTCCATCGGTGGAGAAACCCTCGATCGACAATTTCGCGGCCGCCAGGCTGGTCCGGCTTTGCGCCGCCAGCCCGGAAGCCACCGTGAGGATGTTCGACGTCGTGGTCACCGAGGGGTTGCCGGCCAATGCCGCCTGCACCTGCAGCGACGTGGGCACCGTGCCGGAAAACACGGCAACGGTCACCACCCCGGTGGCGTCGGTACTCAGCGTGACCGGGCTGGCGTTGCCCACGGTGCCGAGCGACATGCCCGAAGCGGAATTGGACAGCGACAGCACCACCGACTGGTTCTGCAGGGCACTGTTGGTCGAATCGATCACCTTGAAACTGACGAGGGACTGCGTTGCGCCGGTGGAGCCCTTCAGGTAGATGACCTGCGGAGCGCTGCTGACGAACTGGATATTGGTCGCGACCGGCGGCAGCACGGCCAGTTGGGCGCCCACCGAGGTGGCACCAGCGGCCGCGGCCGTGATGGTGACAGTGGTACCGCCGCAGCTGGTGCTGTTGGCCTGGTAGGTTGTGGAAGCAAGCCCAACCGAGTTGGTGGTGACCGTCGCGGGCGAGATGGTGCCACAGCTGGCGGTGAAGGTGACCTGCGTGCCGGTCGCAGTGGGAGCGCCGTTGACCAGCACATTGACCGACACCGCGCGCGTGCCGAAGGCCGCCAGCGCCGTGCTGCCGACATTGAGCGACTGCAGTTGCAGGTTGGAGGCCGAGAGCTTGAAGTCGCCCGTTCCCGTAACCGCGGTAGTGCCCACCAACGCCGTCGCGGTGACGGTGCCGGCGCCCGCGGCCGTCAGCGTTGCCGGAGCTATCGAGGTAGTGGCAATGCCGGCCGCATTGGTCAGTGCGGAAGCCGGGTTGATGGTCACCAGCGTTGCATCCGACGTAAAGGTCACCAGCTTGTTGGCGACGATGGCGCCTGCGGCGTCACGCACAGCGGCTATCACCGCAGTTCCGCCAGTGGTGCTGACAGATGTCGTCGCCGCTCCGCTGGTATCGACAAAGCCCACCGTGATCGTCGGCACCGCCGCGGTCGCGCTAGTCCCGACCGGAGTCCCGGCACTGCCGCCGCCACCGCCGCACGCAACCAGCCCCGCGACCAGCAGCCCGGCAAAACAGGCCTGGGGCCAGCGTGTGCATTTCCTGAGATTCATGAGGATTCCCTGCTCTTCCCTATCAAAAAATTCCGTCACCGCGCCGCGGTCTGGTCCGTGATCATCTTCGGTGTGATGAAGACCAGCATCTCGTTCTTGTTGGACACCTTGGTCGTGCTCTTGAACAGGTTGCCGGCGAACGGGATGTCGCCCAGGAACGGGACCTTGCTCACGTCGGTGGTGTCGGTCAGTTCGAAGATGCCGCCGATCACCACCGTGCCGCCGTTCTCCACCAGCACCTGGGTCTTGATGTGTTTGGTGTTGATGGCGATGCCGGCCGTGGTGGTCTCGCCGCGCGAATCCTTGTTGATGTCCAGGTCGAGGATGATGTTGCCTTCAGGCGTGATCTGCGGCGTGACCTCCAGCTTCAGGTTGGCCTTGCGGAAGGCCACCGAGGTGGCGCCGCTGGACGTCGACTGCTGGTAGGGAAATTCGGTGCCCTGCTCGATCAGCGCCTTGGTCTGGTCGGCCGTCACGATACGCGGGCTCGACACCAGTTTGCCCTTGCCGTCGGCTTCGAGTGCGGAGAGCTCGAGGTTCAGGAAACGGTTGGCGGCGGAATTGAAGATCGACAGCGCGAAGGTGGCGGCAGTGCCGGATGCCGGGGTGGCCGGCAGGTTGACGAAGTTGCCGGTGGTATCCACCGTGCCGCCCTGCCCCGTGGTGGACACCACGTTGTTGTAGTTGGTCCCGATGGCCACGCGGTTTCCGCCACCCAGCGAGTAGCCCGACTGGCCGCCCTGCTGGGTACGCAGGTCGGCGCCGCCGAGCTTGACGCCGAGAGAGCGGCTGAAGGTGTCCGACGCTTCCACGATGCGCGCCTCGATCAGCACCTGGCGCACCGCCCGGTCGAGTTTCGAGATCAGGTCCTGCACCTGCAGCAGCTTGGCGGCCGTGTCCGTCACGAACAGCTGGTTGGTGCGCGGCTCGGCGATGGCGCTGCCACGTGGCGACAGGAAACGTGCACTGACGCCGCCCGGCGCGGCCGGGGCGCCCACCGTCACGCCCAGCAACTGGCCCACCATTTCGGTGGCCTTGGCATAGTTCAGCTGGAAGGCCTGGGTACGCACCGGTTCAAGCTGCTGGATGGCGAGGTCGGATTCCAGGTCTTTTTTCGTACGCGCGTCGATTTCGTCCTTGGGGGCGATCCACAGCACCGTGCCGTTCTTGCGCATGCCCAGGCTCTTGGCATCCATGATGATCTGCAGCGCCTGGTCCCAGGGCACGTCCTTCAGCCGCAGGGTCAGGGTGCCGGCCACCGTGTCGGAGGTGACGATGTTGAAGTTGGTGAAATCGGCGATCACCTGCAGCAGCGACCGCACGTCGATGCTCTGGAAGTTCAGCGACAGTTTTTCACCCGAATAACCCGGCCCCTGCGACAGGCGGTTCAGGTCGACCTTTTTCGGGCGGATTTCCACCACGAACTGGTTGTCGCTCTGGTAGGCACTGTGCTCCCAGTCACCGCGCGGCTCGATCGTCATGCGCACCCGGTCACCCACCTGCGTGGTGGAGATCGTCTGCACCGGCGTACCAAAGTCCGCCACGTCCATACGCCGGCGCAGGCCCTCGGGCAGGGAGGATTTCAGGAAGTCCACCGTGAGCGTCGAGCCCTGCTGGCGCAGGTCCACCCCGACCTGCGGACTGGGCAGGGACACCACCACCCGGCCGGTGGCATCGCCGGTGCGACGAAAATCGATGTCGCGCAGCGGTGCGACTTCGCTGGCCGTGCTTTCCGCGAAGGTGGGCCGCGTGGCGGCGACGGCGGTGGACGAGGCGACCGGATCCAGCAGCACCAGCAGCGAATTGCCTTCTATCCGGGTCTTGTACGAGGTGGCCTGGCGCAGGTTGAGCACGACACGGGTACGGTCGCCGGCCTCGACCACCATGGCCGAACGGAGGTTGCCCTGGTTCAGCTCGACCGAGGAGCGCCCCAGGGCGTTGGTCGCCCCCGGGAAATCGAGCGCAATCCGCGCGGGCGACTGGATGGCGAAACCCGTCGGCAGGCTGGCGATGGGTTGCGAGAAGTCGATCCGCAGCACCTCCGCCCCCCCCTGCACGGCACCGTTGAGGGCCTGGATGGCACTCTGCCCCCACGCGCCTGCACACAGGGCGCAGCCCGCCAGGACCAGGGCCGCACGGTGCACAAGCCCCGTTACCCGCCGGTTTCCATGTTTCATTTAGAACTCTCCTGGAGCTGCATGCCCGTCTCGCGCTCGGTCCAGTCGCCGGTGGCGTCCTGCACGATTTCGCGCAACTTCAACTCGTTTTCGGTGATGCCGGTGACCTTGCCGAAGTTCTGGCCCAGGTGCTCGCCCACCCGCACCTGGTACAGCATGGCGCCCACGCGCACCAGGGCCACCGGCTGGTTGCCCCGGGTGAGGCTGCCGACCATGGCCATGGTGTCGAGCGGGAAAGATTCCAGCGGCTCCTTGCGGCGCGCCAGCTCCGGCGTGATCAGGGCGGCATTGGCCGCCACCCGCGAGCTGTCGGACCGCATGGCACGGGTCAGTTTTTCGAGGCTGAACGGGTCCATGCCCGCCTGCCCGCTGTAGTCCTGCGGCACATACTGCTTGGGTTCCGTCAGCGGCGTCACCCGGGGCCGCGTCTGGGCGCGCTGCTCCGCCGTCCAGCTGCGCAGCTCCTCGTCCCGGGAGCCTTCGCAGCCGGCGAGCAGCAGCACCATGCAGGCCAGCACGTACAGGGAGTGGCGCTTCACTTCTTGGCCCCCGCGGCCTTGCGCTGGGTCTCGACCTCATCGGAGTCGAGATAACGGAAGGTGCGCGCCGTCACACTCATGACCAGCTGCCCGTCCTTGGCCGGTGAAATCGAGAGATTGTTGAGGGTCACGATACGCGACAGGTGCGCCACGTCGGAGGTAAAGGCGCCGATGTCGTGGTAGCGGCCGGTCACCCGCACGGTGATGGGCAGTTCCGCGTAGTAGTCGCGCACCTGGACATCGCCGGGCTTGAACAATTCGAACTGCAGGCTGCGCCCGATGCCCGCCTGGTTGATGTCCGACAGCAGGGCGGCCATCTCGGCCTTGCTGGGCAGCTGCTTTTCGAGCTGCGTGACATACAGCTGCACCTGTTCGCGCTGCTTTTTCAGTGCCTGCAGGTTGGCGGCCTTGGTCACCTTGCCCTGGAAGTCCTGGCGCAGCGTGGCCTCGCTGGCGATTTCCGTGTCGAGTTCGGTCTGAAAATCGCTGAGCCAGAAGTACCACAAGGCACCGATCAGCGCGACCATCAGCGCCAGGCAGGCCGCCGCCCGCGGCAGGGCCGGCCACTGGGACGGGTCTTTCGGGTCGAGGCCGCGGAACTGGCCCTGCACCCGCTCCTGCAGCGCCGCGAAATCGATCTGGGGCAAGTTTATTTTTTTAGCCATTGCCACCCTTCCTCAGCGTGGCGCCGCGGCGGGAATCGCCGGCACCGGGGTGGGTGATGTGGCGGCTGCCGCAGCGGCGGCCGCGGTGGCCGCCGCCTGCACTTCGCTGGACCGCAGCAGGCGCACCGTCATGGTGAAATTGGCGACGCGGCGCTGCTCGCGCGGGCTGATCGCCATCGAACCGGTGACGATCTCGATCAATTGCGGCTTGGCGAACCAGGGCGTATTGCCGCCGAGATTGCGCAGCAGTTCGGAGACACGCTCGTTGGACTGGGCCACGCCCTTGAGTGTCACGGACTGATCGGCCTGCTGCATGTCGGTCAGGTAGACCCCGTCGGGCAGTTGCCGGACCAGTTCGTTGAGCAGGTAGACCTGCAGGTTGCGGTCCGACTGCAGGTCTTCCACCGCCTTCTGGCGGGCCCGCAGCGAACTGATTTCGCCCTCGATGTTGGCGATTTCCTTGATCTGGCTTTCGAGCACCTTGATTTCACCCTTGAGGTACCCGTTGCGGCCGCGCTGGTCGTCGATCTGCGCCTGGAACCAGAGGTAGATCGCCCCCACCACCAGCAGGCCGAGCACCGCCGACACGCCCAGCGACGCGTGGAAGGCATCACGCCTGCGCTTGCGCGCCGCTTCGCGGTGCGGCAGCAGGTTGATCAGGATCACAGCAGGAACCTCCGCATCGCCAGGCCACAGGCGGTGAGGTAGGACGGGGCTTCGCGCAGGATGCGGTTGGCCCTCACCCCCGAGCCCATGGCCATGCCGTCGAAGGGATTGGCCACGGCGCAGGCAAAGGACGACTGCCGCGCCACCGCCTGGGGCAGGCCCGGCAGGCTGGCGGAACCACCGGCCAGCAGCACGTGGTCCACACGGTTGTAGGGCGTGCTGGTGAAGAAGAACTGCAGGGAGCGGCTGATTTCCGCGGCCATGCTGTCGACGAAGGGCTCCAGCACCGAGGACGGGTAGTCGTCGGGCAATTCGGCGTTGCGTTTCTTGACCTCCGCCTCTTCGGCGGAAAAACCGTACTGGCGCACGATCAACTGGGTGAGCTGGCTGCCGCCGAAAGCCTGGTCGCGTTCGTACAGCACCTCGTCGTTGCGCATGACCTGCAGGCTGCTGGCCACGCCGCCGATCTTGAACAGCGCCACCATGGCATCGGTGCCGTGGTTGGGCAGCAGGTCGATCAGGCGGCCGGCCGCCAGGCGGGAGGCATAGGACTCGATGTCGATGACCAGGGGCTTGAGCCCGGCCGACTCGGCCAGACCCTGCCGGTCCTGCACCTTTTCCTTGCGCGAGGCGGCGATCAGCACCTCCACATCGGTCGGCGCGCTGGCGCTGGGGCCGATCACGCAGAAATCGAGGCTGACCTCGTCCAGGGAAAACGGAATGTACTGGCTGGCTTCCGATTCGACCTGGACTTCGAGCTCCTGCTCGCTCATGCCGCCCGGCAGCACGATCTTCTTGGTGATGACGGCCGAAGGCGGCAGCGCCATGGCGACGTCCTTGGTCCGGGTACCGCTTTTCTTGACGAGGCGGCGCATGGCCTCGGACACGTCGTCGAACTTTTCCACGTTGCCGTCGACGATCCAGCCCTTGTCCAGGGGTTCGATGCCACAGCGCTCCAGGGCGTACTGCCCATCTTTCCCACGGCCGAGCTCCACCAGCTTGATACTGGAGGAACTGATGTCAATGCCCAGCAGTGGCGAAGCTTGGCGGCTAAACAACGACCGCGGGAAGATCAAGTCGGCCCCTTGTGATCATGAAAAAGAGTGCAACAAAAGCTACCACACCCCGGGATGCTATCAGCACCATAGCGCCGCAGCCCATTTGCCGCCCCCTGCCGGCACCTGTTCGCGTCGCCAAAACAACACTTTCGCGGTCCAGCGGCGAAGTGGTCACACACGCTTGCACTCTTGCGCCCAAGTCCGCGCCAAGCGGCCCGGCGTTTTTATAATGTCGGGTTCCCCTGACGCGAGCCGCCATGCCTCTTGACCAGAAATCTCCCCAAGACACCGGGCGGCCCGGCCGCACCCCCGCGGCCCCGCGCGCGCGCTGGCTGGTCTGGACCCTGCGGATCCTGTTCGGCCTCGCAGGGCTGGGCGTGGCCGCCGTGGTCGCCGTGGCCTTGACGGTCGGCGTGGCCCTGGCCGTGGCCTACCCCAACCTGCCGGACGTGTCCGACCTGGCCGACTACCGGCCCAAGCTGCCGCTGCGTGTCTTTTCCACCGAAGGGGCCCTGCTGGGCGAGTTCGGCGAGGAACGGCGCAACCTGACCCCGATCAAGGACATCCCCCAGGTCATGAAGAACGCGGTGCTGGCCGCGGAGGACGCACGCTTCTTCAGCCACGGCGGCGTGGACTACGTCGGCGTGGTGCGTGCGGGCCTCGCCAACGTCAACCGGGCCAAGAGCCAGGGCGCCTCGACCATCACCATGCAGGTCGCGCGCAACGTCTACCTGTCGTCCGAGAAGACCTTCACCCGCAAGATCTACGAGATCCTGCTGACACTCAAGCTGGAACACATGCTCTCGAAGGACCAGATCCTCGAGATCTACATGAACCAGATCTACCTGGGCAACCGGGCCTACGGCTTCGCCGCGGCATCCGAAGCCTATTTCGGCAAACCCCTGCAGAAGATCTCCGTCGCCGAAGCCGCCATGCTGGCGGGCCTGCCCAAGGCGCCCACGGCCAACAACCCCATCAGCAACCCGAAACGCGCCCGCGCCCGCCAGCTCTACGTGATCGACCGGATGGAGGAGAACGGTTTCATCAACCACGACGAGGCCACGGCCGCCAAGAGCGAGGAACTCAAGCTCCACACCGGTGCCGACAGCACCCGGGTGCATGCCGAATACATCGCCGAAATGGTGCGGCAGCTGATGTTCTCGCAGTACGGCAACGACACCTACACCCGCGGCCTGAACGTCTACACCACCGTCAGCGCCGGCGACCAGGACATGGCCTACAAGTCCCTGCGCAAAGGCCTGATGGACTACGAACGCCGGCAGATCTACCGCGGGCCGGAGGAATTCGTCGACCTGCCCTCCGACCCCAAGGACGTGGACGAAGCGGTGGACGACGCCCTGGGCGACCACCCCGACAACGGCGACGTGCTGTCCGCCGTGGTGCTGGAAGCCGGCCCGAAACGCATCATGGCCGTGCGGGCCGATGGCGAGCGTGTCGAAATCACCGGCGACGGGCTCAAGCCAGCCCAGTCCGGCCTGAGCGACAAGGCCCAGCCCAACATCCGCATCCGCCGCGGTGCGGTCATCCGGGTGGTGCGCACCCCCAAGGGCAGCTGGGAGATCACCCAGATTCCGGAGATCGAGGGCGCCTTCGTCGCCATCGACCCGCGCACCGGAGCCCTGAAAGCCCTGGTCGGCGGCTTCGACTTCGGCAAGAACAAGTTCAACCACGTCACCCAGGCCTGGCGCCAGCCGGGTTCGAGCTTCAAGCCCTTCATCTACTCGGCCTCGCTGGAAAAGGGCTTTACCCCGGCCACGGTGATCAACGACGCGCCGCTGTTCTTCGACGCGGCCACCACCGGCGGCCAGCCCTGGGCACCGCAGAACTACGGCGGCGGCTTCGACGGCCCGATGACCATGCGCCATGCGCTGGAAAAATCGAAAAACATGGTGTCCATCCGCATCCTGCAGGCCATCGGCACCAAGTATGCCCAGGGGTGGATCGCCCGCTTCGGCTTCGATCCGGAAAAACACCCGGCCTACCTGCCCATGGCGCTCGGCGCCGGTTCGGTCACGCCGATGCAGATGGCGGCGGCCTATTCGGTGTTCGCCAACGGCGGCCACAAGCTCAACCCCTGGCTCATCGCCAAGGTGACCGACCCCAAGGGCCGGGTGCTGCTGGAAACCACGCCACCCGTGCTGGACGCCGCCAACCAGGTCATCGAGCCGCGCAACGCCTTCACCGTCGACAGCCTGCTGCAATCGGTGGCCCGTGTGGGCACCGCCGCCTCGGCCCAGCGCCTGCTGAAGCGCCCCGACATCTACGGCAAGACCGGCACCACCAACGATTCGATGGATGCCTGGTTCGCCGGCTTCCAGCCGACACTCGCGGCCATCACCTGGATCGGCTACGACACGCCGCGCAACATGGGCGACCGCGAAACCGGCGGCGGCCTGGCGCTGCCGGTCTGGGTCAACTTCATGGACTACGCCCTCAAGGGCGTGCCGGTGCAGGAGTACCAGCCGCCCGCCGGCCTGGTGAACAACGGCGGCGAATGGTTCTACGAGGAATATGCCAAGAACGGCGGAGTGGCCAACCTCGGCGGCACCGGCGATCCGGCTGCGCCGGGAGCCCCGGGCGCGCCCAATGCCGTGGCACCGCAGGCGCCGCCCCCCCAGGAAGAACGCAACCGCATCCTGGACCTGTTCCGCTGAGAACGTGTGAATAAACCTGCTGCGCGACGGTTTCTTACATACGTTCAGGCCGTGAAAGTCAGGGGCCTGCCGGACTGGACGCTGGCTTCGCGCGACAGGATGGCCAGCAGTTCGCCCTGGCCCTTGGTATCAGTCCAGGCGTCGCCGACGTATTTGAAGTGGTAGCCGCCCGAACGGGCCGCCAGCCAGAGTTCGTGCAGCGGTTTCTGCTGGTTCATCACGACCTGGGAGCCGTTGGCGAACGTCAGGGTCACCATGCCGCCGCTGCGCTGGCTGTCGACGTCGGCGTCGGTGGTGTCGTTGATGCGGTCGCAGCATTCCTCCACCGCTTGCAGCAGGCGCTCGGCGCGGTCGAGGAATTCGATATCGGTCATTACTACAATTTGCGTATGTTGAAAGTCCCCCAAATTCTAGTCAGGTCGCTTGTCCTTGCCGCTGTCGTGGCGGCCCTGGCCGGCTGCGGACAGAAGGGGCCGCTCATATTCCCCAAGGAACCGGCCGCCGTCGGACGCGCCACGCTGCCGCAAATCCTGCGGCCACGGCTGCTGCCCGGCGGCGCCCCACCCGCAGCCAAACCGCCCGCTGCCGCGGCGCCCCCCGCCAACGTCGCCCCGCCCACTCCCACCGACCTGGTGCCGGAATCGTCGTTCGATTCGGTTACCTCCTCGCCTTCCGTTCCCGCCCCATGACCTCTACCCTCCTGCCCGGCGCGCCGCAGCTCGCCTGGCGCGGCGACGCGCTGTTCCTCGAAGGCGTACGCTTGGCCGACCTGGCCGAAGCGCACGGCACGCCGCTCTACGTGTATTCGAAAGCCGCCATGCTGTCGGCGCTGGCTGCCTACCAGCGCGGTTTCGCCGGCCGCAAGGCGCAGATCTGCTATGCGATGAAGGCCAACTCCTCGCTGGCGGTGCTGCAGGTGTTCGCCCGCGCCGGCTGCGGTTTCGACATCGTGTCGGCCGGCGAACTGCGCCGGGTGCTGGCCGCCGGCGGCGACCCGGCGAAAGTGATCTTTTCCGGCGTCGGCAAGACGCCGGCCGAAATGCGCGAGGCGCTGGCCGCCGGCATCGGCTGCTTCAACGTGGAGAGCGAGGCCGAACTGGACGTGCTGCACGCGGTCGCCAGCGCCGCGGGCCAGCGCGCCCCGGTGAGCATCCGCGTCAACCCGGACGTGGACCCCAAGACCCATCCCTACATCTCGACCGGCCTGAAGGGCAACAAGTTCGGCATCGCGCACGAACGCGCGGTGCACGCCTACCGCCACGCGGCCTCGCTCTCCGGCCTGCGGGTGGTCGGCATCGACTGCCACATCGGCTCGCAGATCACCGAGGAAACGCCTTACCTGGACGCCATGGACCGGGTGCTGGACCTGGTCGAGGCCATCGAGGCGGCGGGGGTGCCCCTCCACCACATCGATTTCGGTGGTGGCCTGGGCATCGACTACCAGGGCGACACACCTCCGGCAGCCGATGCCCTGTGGGCGCGCCTGCTGGCCAAGCTCGATGCACGCGGTTTCGGCGACCGGCAGCTGATGGTCGAGCCGGGCCGCTCGCTGGTGGGCAACGCCGGCGTCTGCCTGACCGAGGTGCTGTACCTGAAGCCGGGCGAAGACAAGAGCTTCTGCATCGTCGATGCCGCCATGAACGACCTGCCGCGGCCGGCCATGTACGAGGCCTTCCACGCCATCGTGCCCCTGCGCCGGACGGCCGCCAGCGACACCGCCGCAACCGTCTACGACGTAGTCGGCCCGGTGTGCGAAAGCGGCGACTGGCTGGGCCGCGACCGCACGCTGGCCGTCGCCCCCGGCGACCGGCTGGCCGTGCTGTCGGCAGGCGCTTATTGCATGAGTATGGCCAGCAACTACAACACCCGTGGGCGGGCGGCCGAGGTGCTGGTCGACGGCGACACGGCGCACCTCATCCGTGCCCGCGAAACCGCAGAAGACCAGATGCGCGGGGAAGTACTGCTGCCCGCGGGCTGAAGCAGGCCGGGGCTCCGGCCCCTCTCCCCTTCAGGTGCTGGAACTCGCCCGCGCACCGGCAGCGCGGGCACCCGTTGCGGCACCCGCCCGCTTCTTGCTGGCGTAGTTCCACACCCGCCAGCCGAGCAGCACGGCGATGATGCCCCCATAGACGAAAACCTCGGCAAAGTTGTTCTTGCCCGCGCGCATCCAGAAGAAATGCAGCAGGCCCAGCCCGGCGATCAGGTACACCAGCCGGTGCAGTGCCTGCCAGCGTTTGACCCCCAGCGCCTTGATGGCCCGGTTGAACGAGGTGGCGGCCAGCGGCGTCAGCAGCACGAAGGCCGCAAAACCCACCAGGATGAAGGGCCGCTTGGCGATGTCCTTGGCGATTTCCGGAATGTCGAAATCCTTGTCGAACCAGCTGTAGCACAGCAGGTGGAACACGACGTAGAAATACGCGAACAGGCCCAGCATGCGGCGCAGCCGCGCCAGGCCATTCCACCGGGTGAGGGTGCGCAGCGGCGTGACCGCCAGCACGATGCAGATGAAACGCAGCGTCCAGTCGCCGGCGGCCCGGATCAGGAACTCTGCCGGGTTGGCGCCCAGGCCGTCGGTGAAGGCGCCATAGACCAGCCACGCGAACGGCAGCAGGCACAACAGGAAGACCACCGGCTTGGCGGCCGGGTGCAGCAGCAGCTTGTTCATGGCAGTACCAGACTCGCCGCCGGGCCGCCCCAAGGCGAGGCAGCCTCCCCCGCGGGGGGTGGCGAACTACACGCAGTGAGAAGCCGGGGGGTCGACATGTCAGAAGTTTCTCTTCAAATCCATGCCGGCATACAGCTGGCCGACCTGTGCCTCGTAGCCGTTGAACAGTTCGGTCTTGCGGCGCTTGGCGAACAGGCCGCCGCCGCTGCCGATGGGACGTTCGGTCGACTGGCTCCAGCGCGGGTGGTCCACATTGGGGTTCACGTTGGAGTAGAAGCCGTACTCGTTGGCCGCCGCCTTGTTCCAGGCGGTGCCCGGCTGCTTGTCGGTAAAACGGATCTTGACGATGGACTTGGCCGACTTGAAGCCGTATTTCCACGGCACGACGATACGCACCGGCGCACCGTTCTGGTTGGGCAGCACCTCGCCGTACATGCCGAAAGACAGCAGCGTGAGCGGGTGCATCGCCTCGTCCATCCGCAGGCCCTCGGTATAGGGCCAGTCCAGCACCCGTGAACCGACGAAGGGCATGGTCTTGGGGTCGGCCAGGGTGACGAACTCGATGAACTTGGCGCTGCCCTGCGGCTCGACCCTTTTGATCAGCTCCGACAGCGAATAGCCCTCCCAGGGGATGACCATGGACCAGCCTTCGACGCAGCGCAGCCGATAGATACGCTCCTCCATCGGGCTCAGCTTGAGCAGGTCGTCGATGCCGAAGGTCTGCGGCTTGTTGACCAAACCCTCCACCGCCACCGTCCAGGGCCGTGTCTTCAGGGTATGGGCGTTCTTGGCGGGGTCGGCCTTGTCGGTGCCGAACTCGTAGTAGTTGTTGTAGCTGCTGGCGTCCTTGTAGTCGGACACCTTGTCCATCAGCAGGGCGCCGGGCACCTTGGAGGGCACCCCCTTGAACGCCGGCAGCTTGCCCGGGGGCGCCGTCTGGGCCTGGGCCTGGGCTTGCCGTGCGCCCCAGGTGGCCAGCGCGCCACCGGCAACGCCGCCCGCCAGCAGCTTCACCAGGGCACGGCGGTCCTGGTGGACCGCCTGCGGTGTGATCTCGCTGGGGGAAACATGGTTAAAACCGTCGTCGCGGGAGCGGATCAGCATGGCACACGCCTTTCTTGCGTTGGAGGGATACCTGCGGTAGTTCGTACCCGCACCTTATCCGGTTACGCATGTGGACGTCCCGCGGTTTCAATTTATTCCCGCAGGACCCCCAAAAAAGGGCTTTGCGGGAATCGGCGTCACAGCGTGCCGTAGCTGTGCAACCCGCTCAGGAACATGTTCACGCCCAGGAAGGCGAAGCTGGTCACCGCCAGCCCACCCAGCGCCCACCAGGCCGACACCATGCCGCGCAGGCCCTTCATGAGCCGCATGTGCAGCCAGGCCGCGTAGTTGAGCCAGACGATCAGCGCCCAGGTTTCCTTCGGGTCCCAGCTCCAGTAGCCGCCCCAGGCGTCGGCCGCCCACAGCGCGCCCAGCACGGTGGCGATGGTGAAGAAGGCGAAGCCGACCGCAATGGACTTGTACATCACGTCGTCCAGCACCGCCAGCGGCGGCAGCTTGGAAGCGATGCGCCGGCGCCCGAACAGGATGCCGCCGACAATGAGTGCGGAAATACCGAAGTACACCGCCCAGTAGCCGCCGCCCTGCTCGCCCACCGTCTTGCGGAACACGATCGGCTCGAAGCACAGCACGATGCCCAGCAGCCACAGCGGCGCCAGCTTGTACCAGCGGGTCTCGGTGACCTGCTGCTTGATGAGGTAGGCGAATGCCACCATGGCCGACAGGGCAAAGCTGCCGTAGCCGATGAAGTTGGCCGGCACGTGCAGCTTCATCCACCAGCTCTTCAGGGCCGGCACCAGCGGCTGGATCTCGTGGGCCTCGCGCACCACCGTGTACCAGAGCAGGAAACCCACGGCCGAGCTGACCACCAGCATGACAAAGCCGCCCAGCGCACGGGTGCCGTACTGCTGTTCGTAGTACAGGTAGAAGGTGGTGGTGAGCCAGCAGAACAGCACAAACACCTCGTAGAGGTTGCTGACCGGGATGTGGCCCACGTCGGAGCCGATCATGTAGCTTTCGTACCAGCGCACCAGCGTACCGATGAGCGCCATGCCCACCGCCACCCAGGCCAGGCGCGAGCCGATGGCCGACATGGCAGCACCCTCGCCGCGCGACAGCATGCCGAACCAGTAGAACAGCGTGCTCATGAACACCAGCACACTCATCCACAGGATGGCCGACTGGCTCGACAGGAAATACTTGAGCCAGAACACGTTGTCGGCCTGCGCCAGGCTGCCGCGTCCGTCCACCTGGTAGGAGGCGATGGCCAGCAGCGCCAGCGCCGTCACCGTGATCATCAGCACCCGCAGCGGCCGCCAGAACCAGCCGAGCCAGCTGGCACCCGCCATGGCCCCGAACAGGATGCCCTTTTCGTACACGTCCATGTAGCTGCCGTAGCGCGCCAGCGCGAACAGGCCGCCCGCCACCACCAGGGCGGCGAACAGCCAGTCGAAGGGGCTGCGGCGCGAGAAGAACCCTTCGTTCAGCGCCAGGGTGCGGGTCGCGGCGGCAGCGTCGGCGGTGGTGGTGTTCATCAGGACGATTCCTTTTCGGATGTTTCCGGAGCGATGGTGGCATCGCCTATCAGTTTGGAGCGCAGCCGCAGGAAATCGCGGTCGCCGTCCATGGTCTTGCGGTTGGTGGACAAGGCCATGGTGGCGTGCGAGCCGCCTTCGCCGCGCGGCGCGAGCCACACCCACAGGCGGCGGTCGCGGATGTAGAGCATCGCAAAGATACCGCTGATCAGCAAGGCACAACCCAGGTAGACCACGATTTTGCCCGGCGCACGCGCCACCTGGAAGACACTCGCCTGCACCTGGGTGAAGTCTTCCAGCTGGAAGGCTACCGGGGCCGGGTACAGCGCCACATCGCCCAGCGACAGCACGGCCTGGGTCATGAAGGCCTGGGCCTTGGTATCCGTGCTCGCCAGCGCGGGCCGGCCGGCGTCGTGCCGGGTCTGCTGCAGCAGCTCGAACAGCACGCCGTTGAGGATGCGCACCAGCACTTCGCCGGCGCGGGCGCGCTCGGCCACGGGCACGTTGGTTTCCATGAAATCCGAAATCGCCTGCAGGCCGCCGGCGCGCTGCGGACTGCCTTCGGCCGCCGCCGGATCACCGGCGAACAGGGCCAGCGCGCGCGAGGCCGAGGCCGCCAGTTGCTGGCCGAGTTCGGGCCGGGCGGGGTCGACCGCCGCGGCCGCATACCGCTGCACCGCAGCCTCGCGCCGGGCCGGATCGGACAGCGCCGAACGCAGGCGCAGGAATCCGTCGAGGCTGCCGTTTTCGTCGGCGGGCAGGCGCAGGTAGCGGAACTGGTCGTCCGTGGCCGAGCGCATGCCCATCAGGAACACCGGCACCCCCTCGCCCATTTCCACCGGCAACATGTAGTTGTGGAATTCGCGCGCCTGGCCGGCCGCATCCCGCAGGCGGTAGGTGATACTGGGGCCGACGTTGCGCAGCACCTTCTGCGTCACCGTCTTGTTGGCCGCGCCCAGGCGCGAATCGATGGCCTGGCGCAGGTCGACCTTGCGCACGTCCACGGCACCGCTGCCGCCGTCGCCGGCACCGCCGAAATTCTCGACGTTGATGGTGCGCAGCGCCGCGTATTCGAGTGTCATCTTCTGGCCGCCGGGGCCGTTGTCCAGCACGGTCGAGCCGCCGATGGTGCCCTCCACCTCGAAGGGCGCGGCGCCGCCGTGCAGCGGCACCGCCTTGAGCTTCACCCGCGAGCCGCCATCGTCGAAGCTCGACTGGTAGATCTCGACGCCGTCGTAGCGCACCGGGTGGTTGACCTCGACCCGCGCCGCCTGCGTGGCGCCGGTGGCCTTGTCGTGGATCACGATGTCGCTCGCGAAGAGCTTGGGCATGCCGGTCGAATACTGCTCGACGATGAACTTCTTCAGTTCGATCGAGAAGGGCAGTTCCTGAATCAGGATGCCGTCGGACTGGTTCAGGATGGCGTTGCTGGCCTGTGTGCCCTCGGCCACCATCAGGTTGCCGCGGAAGGTCGGGTTGCGGTCCGACAGGCGGTGCACCGCCTGCACGTCCGAAATCATGCCGCCGCCGGTATACGGCGTCTTGCCATGCAGCAGCATCTGCGCCCGCACCACCAGATCGCCGTCGAGCAAGCCCCCCAGGCACACCAGCACGATGGCGCTGTGCGCGGCGATGTAGCCGAACTTGTTGCCCGCGCCGGTCTTGGCCGCGACCATCCAGCCGTCGCCGGCCGCGCCGGTGCGCTCCTGCAGCTTCACCTTCCAGCCGCCGGCCACCAGCTGGCCACCGATGCGCCGCGCCGCGACTTCCGGGGTATCGGCCAGGTCGGACTCCGCCCGCTGGCCGAAGGCACGCAGGCTCTGGGCGCGGATATTTTCCTTGTAGACCTTGAGCTCGGCCAGGATCTTCGGTGTGCTGCGCGCAATGCACAGCGAGGTGCTGATCACCAGAAAGGCCAGGATCAGCAGGAACCACCAGGCGCTGTAGACCCGGTAGAGGCTGGCCGCATCGAACACCTCGGCCCAGAAGGGGCCGAACTGGTTGACGTAGTTGCTGTAGGGCTGCTGCTGCTGCAGTACGGTGCCGATGACCGAGGCGATGCAGATGACCGTCAGCAGCGAGATGGAAAAACGCATCGACGACAGCAGTTCCACCGCCGCGCGCAGTGCGTGCGAGCCGGTTCTGACGCGGATACCGTGGGTGGAGACGGACATGGAGGAGGGGAAAAAGGGGAAGGAGGGAAATTCCCGGTGATCCCAATAAAAAAGGAGCGGGCCATCCTGGAAAGATGGACCCGCCCCTCTTGGGTGTATTTTCCGGCGGTTAGTTCACTCTGCGTGCGCCCGAAAAGACGCAAATTTCAGTGCAGGCCGGCGATGTAGTCCGCCACGGCCCTGATTTCCTTGTCGTTCATCTTGCTGGCCACGCCCGGCATCACCGCGTTGTTGGTCCGCACGCTGTCGCGGAAGGCCGTCAGCTGGGCGGCGGTGTACTCGGCGAACTGGCCCGACAGGCGCGGGTAGGCCGACGGCAAACCGGCGCCATTGGGGCTGTGGCAGCTGGCACAGGCCGGCACCTGGCGGTCCTGGATGCCGCCGCGGTAGATTTTTTCGCCCAGCGTGACCAGGGCCTTGTCCTTGGCGAAGCCGGGCTTGCCCGGCTTGCTGGTCAGCCAGGCGGCGATGTTCTGCATGTCGGCGTCGGTCAGCGGGGCGGCCATGCCCTGCATGACGCCGTTCTTGCGTTTGCCGGACTTGAAGTCCTGCAGCTGCTTGACCAGGTACTCCGGGTGCTGCTGGGCCAGCTTGGGCTGGGCCGGCACGGACGAATTGCCGTCGGCCCCATGGCAGGCCGCACACGCCGCGGTGAAACTGGCCTCGCCTTTGGCCAGGTCAGGCTTGGCGGCCTTGTGCGCCGACGCGGGCGCTTCTTCGGCGGCCGACGCGTAGAAGGCGGGGGTGGCCAGCGCGGCGGCCATCAGCAGGGAGGCAAGCAACTTCATATCGAGGGTCTGTTATGTGCGCAAAACTTCGTGATTCTACAATGACGACCCGCATCTCCTTCTCCCGCCCGGCCTCCCCCGGCGCTTGCACCCCATGACGCTCCCCCTTTCGCCCGCTCCCGCCGGCAGTACCGCACCCGCCGAGGTAGACGCGAAAACCGCCATGGGCTGGATGCACACGGCGCGTTTTCTGACCACCGCCGCGCAGCTGCACCACCTGCCCGCGCTGGATGTGCCGGAAATCGCCTTCGTCGGCCGTTCCAACGCCGGCAAGTCCACCTGCATCAACACCCTGACGCAGAAAAAGCAGCTCGCCTACGCCTCGAAAAAGCCGGGCCGCACCCAGCACATCAACCTGTTCAGCGTAGGCAGGCAGGGGGTGCAGGACTCCGTGCTGGCCGACCTGCCGGGCTACGGCTATGCGGCCGTGCCCAAGGCCGACAAGATCCGCTGGCAGCGGGTGATGGCCAACTACCTGGTCAGCCGCGAGAACCTCATCGGCGTGGTGCTGATGTGCGACCCGCGCCTGGGCCTGACCGAGCTCGACGAGATCCTGCTCGACGTGATCCGCCCCCGGGTGGAAGAAGGCCTGAAATTCCTGGTGCTGCTGACCAAGGCCGACAAACTCACCCGCTCCGAAGCCACCACGGCACTGCAGATCGCCAAGCTCAATGCCGGTGGCGGCGAGGCACAGCTTTTTTCCGCACTCAAGCGCCAGGGGGTGGAAGAGGCCGCGCAGCGGCTGTGGCGCTGGGCGCACCCCACGGGCGCCGCAGCAGCCGCGGCCGATGCAGCCCCGGCGCCCGGCGGCACCGGGGGCAGCGCCGGGGAGGGTGCCGGGGCCACGTTGCCGGAATTGCCGGAGCCGCCGGCGCAGGACTGAAGGCCGCAGCCGGCCTCAGTACACCGAAGCTTCGCCCGCAGGCCGGGTCTTGAAGCGTTTGTGCACCCAGTAGTACTGCTCCGGCATGGCGGCGATATAGGTCTCCAGCCGGTGGTTCATCAGCGCGGTGTCGGCCACCACGTCGTCCGTCGGAAAATCCTGCCAGGGCGCCAGCAGTTCGATGGTGTAGCCCTGCGGCGTGAGCCGGGGCAGGACGGTCACCACCTGGGCCCGGCCCAGGCGCGCAAAACGCGGCAGCGACGGCAGGGTGGCGGCCGGCACACCGAAAAAGGGCACGAATACCGAGTCCTGCGCACCGAAGTCCATGTCGGGCAGCAGATAAAACACCTCGCCCGCACGCAATGACGCGACGATTTCCTTGACCCCCGTGCTGCGGTGGAAGACCCGGCAGTCGCCGAAACGCAGGCGGCCCGCCTTGATCCACTCGTCCACCGCCGGGTCGGACTGGGGCGAATAGATCGAGGTGTAGCGCCGGTCCACCCGCATGGCGATGCCGGTGGCGGCGGCATCCAGGCCGTAGAAATGCGGGCAGAACAGGATGGTCGGCGTCTCCCCCTCCAGCGCCCCCACCGCACCGGTCAGCGTCATGCGCCGGGCCACCACCTCGGGCGGCGCGTGCCACATCCAGCCACGGTCCAGCCAGGCCTGCGCAAAGGCGATGAAGGAGCGTTTCGCCAGGCCGCGGCGCTCGGCCGCCGGCAGTTGCGGAAAACACAGGGCGAGATTGGTCTCGACCACCCTGCGGCGGCTGCGCACGGCCACGAACAGGAAGTTGCCCAGCAGCCAGCCCAGCGCCCGCACCACCCGCAGCGGCAGCCAGGCCAGCAGCCGCATGAAAAGAATGCCCAGCCGACTCATGCCGAGGTCTCCGCAGCTGTGGTCACAAAGGCATCCGCCGGGAGGCCGCGCGGCCCCTTGTAGCGGGCGTAGCCCCACAGGTACTGGGACGGGCGCTGGCGGATCAGCTGCTCCATGTCGCGGTTGAGGGCCGCCACCGCACCGGGCAGGCCGGCCGGCAGGGGTTGGGCGCGCTCGTGTACGTGCACCACAAAACCGCGGCCGCGCGGCAGCCTTTCGGTCCATGCCAGCAGCAGCACCGCGCCCGACTGCTGTGCCAGCCGCGCCGCCAGGGTCATGGTGTAGGCCTCGCGGCCGAAGAAGGGCGACCACAGGCCCAGCCCCTCGGGTGGCACCTGGTCGGGCAGCAGGCCCACCGCCTCGCCGCGGCGCAGCGCCCGCAGCAGCTGGCGCACGCCCGCCAGCGTGGTCGGCACCGAGGCCAGGTGCGGCCGCACCCGGGCCGAGGCCATGAGCCGCGCCAGCCAGCGCTGCCGCGCCGGCCGGTAGAGGATGGTCATCGGCCCATGGTCGGCGCCGTAGTCGGCCGCCAGCGCCTGCGGCGACAGCTCGAAGCCCCCCATGTGCGGCGTCAGGAACAGGATGCCGCGGCCGGCCGCGTAGGCGCGGGCGATGCAACCGCCGTCATCCCAGGACCAGCGCGGCGGCGTGCCGAACCACAGGCGCGGCAGCTCCGCCACCATGCGCCCGGCATGCGCCACGGCGCCCCGCACCTCGGCGAAGGCGTAGCCCGCCAGCGCCGCGTTCTCATGGAAACGCCGGCGGTACGAGGCCGACACGATAAAGGCCAGCCAGCCCAGTGCCGCACCGAGCAGGTGCAGCAGGGGGAGCGGCGCGCGGGACAGGAGCCTGAGCACTATGTACGACCGGTAAGGACAAAAAAGAGGGAAAAAACCGTACCCGGCCAAGCCGTTAGAATGAAACCGTCGCCGAGTTAACTTGAGCAACTTGCAGGGCGACGTTAAACACAACTGCTAAAGCGTTCGCCACAGCTCCGAAAGGCCTGGGCAAACGCCCGACAGCCGCAACACAGGAGTTTATTCAAATGGCGAACGACTTTCTCTTCACGTCCGAATCGGTCTCCGAAGGCCACCCCGACAAGGTGGCGGACCAGATCTCCGACGCGATCCTCGACGCGATCTACGCACAGGACCCGCGCAGCCGCGTGGCCGCCGAAACGCTGACCAACACCGGCCTGGTGGTGCTCGCCGGCGAGATCACCACCAATGCCCACGTCGACTACATCCAGGTCGCGCGCGACACCATCAAGCGCATCGGCTACGACAACACCGACTACGGCATCGACTACAAGGGCTGCGCGGTGATGGTGGCCTACGACAAGCAGAGCAACGACATCGCCCAGGGCGTGGACCATGCCTCCGACGACCACCTGAACATCGGCGCCGGCGACCAGGGCCTGATGTTCGGCTTCGCCTGCGACGAGACGCCCGAGCTGATGCCCGCGCCCATCCACTACGCACACCGACTGGTCGAACGCCAGGCCCAGCTGCGCAAGGACGGCCGCCTGCCCTTCCTGCGGCCCGACGCCAAGAGCCAGGTCACGATGCGCTACGTGGACGGCAAGCCGCATTCCATCGACACCGTGGTGCTCTCCACCCAGCACAGCCCGGACCAGAGCGAAACGCCGCACAAGATGAAAGCCAGCTTCACCGAAGCCATCATCGAGGAAATCATCAAGCCCGTGCTGCCCAAGGAATGGCTCAAGGACACACGCTACCTGATCAACCCGACCGGCCGCTTCGTCACCGGCGGGCCGCAGGGCGACTGCGGCCTGACCGGCCGCAAGATCATCGTCGACACCTACGGCGGCTACTGCCGCCACGGCGGCGGTGCCTTCTCCGGCAAGGACCCGTCGAAGGTCGACCGCTCGGCCGCCTACGCCGCACGCTACGTGGCCAAGAACGTCGTCGCCGCCGGCCTGGCCCGCAAGTGCGAGATCCAGGTGGCCTACGCCATCGGCGTAGCCAAGCCGATGAACATCACCGTCAACACCGAAGGCACCGGGGTCATCGCCGACGAAAAGATCGCCGCACTGGTGCAGGAACACTTCGACCTGCGCCCCAAGGGCATCATCCAGATGCTCGACCTGCTGCGCCCGATCTACCAGAAGACCGCCGCCTACGGCCACTTCGGCCGCGAGGAGCCCGAGTTCACCTGGGAAAAGACCGACAAGGCGGCCACGCTGCGTGCAGCTGCGGGACTGTAGACGCCTGCTGCTTGTCGGCAGCGCTACTTGCTGGTCAAACTTCGTGCACGCAGGCTGGCCAGTAGCTGTCGCAATGCGGGCGGCTGCATGCGTTGGCGCCGGGTGATGGCGCCGAAGGCGTCCAACTGTTTTTCCAGCCGTACGGACAGAAGGCTCAGCATGCCGTTCTCGGCATAGTAGGTCGCGACCGAGGTGGGCAGGACGGCCACCATGTGCGTCTGCTTGAGCAGCGAGGTGGTGGTCAGCACAGAATTGGTTTCCAGCACGTCGGCCGGCGGATCGAGCCCCGCATCGCGGAAGGAGGCCTCGATGAGCTTGCGCATGGGGCTGCTGCGCGGTTGCAGTATCCAGGACTGCCCGCTCAGGTCCGCCAGGGTCAGGGCCGGCCGGCCCGCCAGCGCATGGCCCGGCCCGGTGACGACCGACAGCGCCTCGCTGTACAAGGGCTCGAAATGCAGGCCGGCCAGCTCCGCCCCCTCGGTCTGCCGGCCGATCACCACGTCGAGGCGGCCCTGCTCCAGCATGGGCACCAGCACATCGCTGGTTTCCATGGTGACACTGATCTCCAGGCTCGGATGCTTCTGCTTGAGTTCGGCAATGGTGTCGCTGAGCAGCACCGGCGCCGCTGCCATGATGGTGCCGACCGACACCTTGCCGGCCCGGCCGGCCGCCAGGGCACTGAGTTCCTCGCGCAGACCTTGCAGGTCGGTCAGGATCAGGTGGGCATAGCGCACGACCGCCTGGCCGAACAACGTCGGCTCCATGCCGCGCGCACCGCGTTCGAACAGCTGCAGGCCCAGCGACTGCTCCAGCTCGCTCAGCATCTTCGTGGCGGCGGGCTGCGACACGCTGAGTGCCTCGGCCGCGCGCCGCAGGCTGCCCCGCTCTTCGATGGCCAACACCAGCGCAAGCTGGCGCAGGCGCACCCGCCCCTGGATGGACGCCAACGACGGCAGTTCCGGACCCGCCTGCGAGGACTGATAACCAATATCGATCACCAAATGCCAATAATTGATTGGACGGCTATAGATTAACACTTTGTAATCCGCTCCGGATCGCCTTGATGCGCATCCGGTACAAGGAGACAAGTGAATGGACCTCATTGGTCGCGGCGCCCTGCAGGCGCTGCGTTTCTGCATCGTTGCCTGCCTGGCCGCCATGGTGGTGCTGGTGTTCGGCAATGTCGTGCTGCGGTACGGATTTAATTCCGGCATCAGCTTTTCCGAAGAGGCCTCGCGCTACCTGTTTGTGTGGCTGACCTTCATGGGCACGGTGGTGGCCATGTACGAGCACAGCCACCTGGGCGTCGATACGCTGGTGACGCGCCTGCCGGCGGCGGGCAAGAAGTTCTGCGCCGTGCTGGCAGACCTGCTCATGCTCGGCTGCTGCGGCCTGCTGCTGCAGGGTAGCTGGAAGCAGACGATCATCAACATGGACAACGCGGCACCGGTCTCGGGTATTCCGGTCGGCGCCATGCATGCGGCGGCGGTCGTCGCCAGTGTCGGCCTGATCGTGGTCATCGGCCTGCACCTGCTGCGGGTGCTGGCCGGCCGCGCCACCGAGCGCGACCTGGTGCAGGTGGTGGAGAGCGAAGACCGGCTGCCCGAACACGCCGCCCCCCGGGAGGCCCGGCCATGACCATCGCCGTCTTCCTGTTCGCGCTGCTGGGCGCCATGGCGCTGGGCATGCCGATCGCGTTCGCCCTGATCGTCTGCGGTGTGGCGCTGATGTTCCAGCTGGACAACTTCGATGCGCAGATCGTGGCGCAGAACCTGGTCAATGGCGCCGACAGCTTCCCGCTGCTGGCCGTGCCTTTCTTCATGCTGGCGGGCGAGTTCATGAATGCGGGCGGCCTGTCGCGGCGTATCGTGGCCCTGGCCATGTCCATCGTCGGCCACAAGCGCGGCGGCCTGGGCTACGTGGCGGTGTTCGCCGCCATCATCATGGCCAGCATGTCGGGCTCGGCGGTGGCCGATACGGCCGCCGTCGGCGCCCTGCTGATCCCGATGATGCGCAAGGCCGGCTACGACGTGAACCGCTCGGCCGGCCTTATCGCCGCGGGCGGCATCATCGCGCCGGTGCTGCCGCCGTCGATCCCGTTCATCATCTTTGGCGTGGCGGGCGGGGTGTCGATCAGCAAGCTGTTCCTGGCCGGCATCGTGCCGGGGGCCCTGATGGGCGCATCGCTGATCTTCACCTGGTGGCTGGTCACCCGCAAGGAGCAGATGGCCGTCAGCCCACGCCAGGGGCTGGGCGATGTCGGCCGGTGCTTCCTGCAGGGGTTCTGGGCGCTGATGATCCCGGTGATCATCGTCGGAGGCATCAAACTCGGCGTCTTCACGCCGACCGAAGCGGGCGTGGTCGCGGCGGTGTATTCCTTCCTCATTGCCACCTTCGTCTACAAGGAACTGAAGCTGCAGCAGCTCTACGGATTGCTGCTGGCAGCGGGCAAGACGACGGCGGTTGTGATGTTCCTGGTCGCGGCGGCAGCGGTGTCGGCCTGGCTGATCACCGTGGCCGACCTGCCGCAGGCGGTGATCGCCTTGCTGGAGCCGCTGATCGGCAACAAGATCCTGCTGATGGTCGTCATCATGGTGATCGTGGTGGTGGTGGGTACCGCGCTGGACCTGGTTCCCACCATCCTGATTCTGACGCCGGTGCTGATGCCGCTGGTCAAGCAGGCCGGCATCGATCCGGTCTACTTCGGCGTGCTGTTCATCATGAACAACGCTATCGGCCTGATCACCCCGCCGGTGGGCACGGTGCTCAACGTGATCTGCGGCGTGAGCAAGATCACCATGGACGACGTGATGAAGGGCGTTTGGCCCTTCCTGTTGGCGCACCTGTTGCTGTTGGCCGCGCTGACGCTGTTTCCACAACTCGTGCTGGTGCCGATGAAATGGTGGACGTAGCCCCGGCCGATGGATGCCCGCAGGCGGTCGGGTTCCCTATCGTCGATGCACACCAGCATTTCTGGGAGCCGGAGCGCAACTACCACCCCTGGCTGCGCGACGAGCCGATGGTGCCCTTCCGCTATGGCGACTATGCGTCCATCCGCAGCCGGTTCCTGCCGCCGGACTACCTGCGGGACGCAGCGCCCTGGAACGTGGTCAAGACGGTCTACGTCGAAACCGAGTGGGATCCGCGCGACCCCATCGGTGAAACGCGCTACATCCACACGGTGGCCGCCCAGTACGGCTATCCGCATGCGGTAGTGGCCCAGGCATGGCTCGACCAACCCGATGCCGGCGAAGCGCTGGCGGCGCAGGCCGCATTTCCGCTGGTGCGCAGCGTGCGCCATAAGCCTGCCGCCGCTGCCAATGCGGCCGATGCCGCCCGCGGCGCACCAGGCAGCATGGACGACCCGCGCTGGCGCGACGGCTACGCCCGGCTGGCAAGCCATGGGCTGATGTTCGACCTGCAGGCCCCCTGGTGGCATCTGGATGCCGCGGCCGAACTGGCACACGACTTTCCAGCGATCCCGCTGGTGCTGAACCACGCCGGTCTGCCGTCCGATCGCAGCCCCGAAGGGCTGGCCGGCTGGCGCGCCGCGATGGCACGGCTGGCACAAGAGCCCCACGTGGCCTGCAAGATTTCAGGCCTGGGCCTGCGCGGCCAACCCTGGCGCGCGCACGACAACGCGCCCCTGGTGCGCGACGCCATCGCCATCTTCGGCGCAGAACGCTGCATGTTCGCCAGCAATTTCCCGGTCGACCGGGTAGTGGGCAGCTTCGACACCATCTACCGCGGCTTCGCCGCCGCCGTCGCCCACCTGCCGGAAGCGGCGCAGCGCGGCCTCTTCCACGACAACGCGCAACGCATTTACCGCCTGTAGCAAACCGATCCACACCACCGGAGACAAGAACCATGAAGACCCGCAACCTCCTCGCCACCCTGGCCACCGTGTGTGCCACGCTGTGCGCGCTGCCTGCCAGTGCGCAGGTCAGTGCGCAGGTCAGTGCGCAGGTCAGTGCGCAGGTCAGCGAACATACCTTCCGCTTGAGCACCGGCGACCCCGAGTCGTCCCCCGGACCCACGGCCAACAAGCGTTTTGCGGAACTGGTGGAAAAGGCCAGCGGCGGCAAGATGAAGATCCGCACCTACCACTCGGCCATGCTGGGCAACGACGTGCAGATGCAGGGCATGCTGCAGGGCGGCACGGTCGATTTTGCGCTGGTCGGCGCGCCAACGCTGGTGGGCCTGGTCAAGGAATTCGGTGTACTCGACTTCCCCTACAGCTTGCGCACCCCGCAGGAGGCCGACGCCATGCTGGACGGCACCATGGGCCAGTCGTTGCTGAAGAAGCTCGATGCCAAGGGGCTGGTCGGCCTGGGTTTTTGGGAGATCGGCTTCCGGCAGGTCACCAACAGCCGCCGGCCCATCAACAGGTGGGAAGACCTGGCCGGCCTGAAGATCCGCACAGTGCAAAGCCCGGTGTTCCTGGACTTCTTCAACGGGCTGGGCGCCAACGCCACACCGATGGCCATCAACGAGGTCTACACCGCCCTGGAAACCAAGGCCATCGACGCCCAGGAAAACCCGCCCTCCATCGTGTCGGCGCAGAAGTTCTTCGAAGTGCAGAAGTACCTGTCGCTGACCAGCCACATCTACACCTCCTATGTGCTGATGGCCAGCCGCAAGAGCTGGGACAAGCTGGGCGAGGCGGAGCGCCGCATCGTCATCGACGCGGCGGCGCAGGCCGGCCAGTTCGAACGCCAGCTCGCTCGCACGCAGAACGCGGCGCTGCTGGCCGAGTTGAAGAAGCAGATGACGGTGAACGAGCCCAGCGCGGCGGAAATGGCCCGCTTCGCCGAGAAGGCCCAGGCTGTGCGCACCAAGTTCTCGGCCACCCTCGGCGAAGATTTCGTGCGTGACTGGTTCGCCGCGCTCGACAAGGTGCGTGCAGGCGGCAAATGAGCCTGACGGCAGAAGACCCCGTTGCCCTGGTCGATGCCCACCACCACCTGTGGGACCTGGGCCGCCACCGCTACCCCTGGCTGCAGGACGCGGTGGAGGACGACTTCTTCCTGGGCGACTACACCGACCTGCGGCGCGACTACCTGCCCGCCGACTACCAGGCCGACACGCGCAACCAGCGTGTAGTCGCCACCGTGCATGTCGAGGCGGAACGCGCGCGCGACGACCAGTTGGGTGAAACCGCATGGCTGCACGCGGTACACACCCGCCATGGTTTTCCCAACGCCGTGGTGGCCCACGCCTGGCTCGACCGCGAGGACTGCGCGCAGATGCTGGAGACCCAGGCGGCCTATCCGCTGGTACGCGGCATCCGCAACAAGCCCGTCACCGCGGCCACGCCGGGTACCTCCCGGCCCCGCGGTGCGGGTAGCCTGCACGACGATGCCTGGCTGCGTGGCTACGCGCTGCTGGAGCGCCATGGCCTGTCGTGGGACCTGCGGGTGCCGTACTGGCATCTGGAAGAGGCCGCCGCCGTGGCCCGCATGTTTCCACGCATACCCATTGCGCTGAACCATGCCGGATTTCCCTGGGACCGCAGCCCGGCTGGCCTGGCCGCCTGGCGCCGCGCCATGGAGATCCTGGCGCGCGAGCCCAATGTGCACGTGAAGATTTCCGAGCTCGGCCTGCGCGATGCGCCCTGGCGCACAGGGTCCAACCGCGGCGTGGTGCTGGACACCCTGGCCATCTTCGGCATCGAACGCTGCATGTTCGCCAGCAACTATCCGGTAGCACGCCTGCGCATCGGCTACGACGCGCTGGTCACCGCCATGCAGGACATCCTGGCCCCCTTCCCGCCTGGCCAGCGCGACGCCTTCTTTCGGCGCAACGCACTGGCTTTCTACCGTATCGACACTTTCACGACACCACAAAAAGGAGACTTTCCATGCTGCGACGCCTTGCCCTGATTCCCCTCGCCGCCCTGCTGGCCACTGCGCTGGCGGCCCAGTGCGCCCTGGCCGAAGTGCGCGAATACAACCTCAAGGCCGGCACCACCTTGCCGGACGACCATCCCATCACCCAAGGAGCCCGGAAGTTCGCGGAGCTGGTTCAGGCCCGCAGTGGCGGCAAGATCAAGGTACGGGTGTACGGCTCGGCCTCGCTGGGCAATGAGATACAGATGCAGTCGGCGCTGCAGGGCGGTACGCAGGATTTCTCGGTCGCCACCACCACCACGCTGGTCGGCATGGTCAAGGAGTATTCGCTGTTCGATATGCCCTATATGTTCCGCACCACGGCCGAAGCCGACGCGGTGCTCGACGGCGCCATCGGCCAGCAGCTGTTTGGGCTGCTGCAGCCCAAGGGCTTCGTCGGACTGTCGTACATGGAACAGGGCTTCCGCCACGTGACAAACAGTCGCCACCCCATCGCACGATGGGAAGATTTCAAGGGCTTGAAGATTCGGGTGCAGCCTTCGGCCTTCTATGTCGACATGTTCAACGCGCTGGGGGCCAACGCGGTGCCTATGACCATCAACGAGGTCTACACCGCCATGGAAACCCATGCCATTGACGGGCACGAGAACAGTCTGGCCGCCGTCAACTCAAACCGCTTCCAGGAAGTGCAGAAGTACCTGAGCCTGACCGGCCACTCGTACAACGCGGTAGCGTTGCTGATGTCGAAGAAGCTTTGGGACCGCATGAACGACGAGGAACGCGGCATCGTGACCGCCGCAGCGAAAGAAGCCACGGCACAGGAGCGCACCCTCAGCCGCCAGTTGAACGACTCCCTGCTCGACAAGCTCAAGAAGGACGGCATGCTGGCCAACGACGTGCCCCCCGCTGAAAAGCAACGTCTGGCGGACAAGCTGCAACCCGTGGTGGATAAGTACGCGGGCATCATCGGCGGGGATTGGATGCAGCGTATGAACAGCCAGCTTGCCACCATGCGAGCAGGAGAAAAGCACTAGATGCAGCCCTGACCATGGACAGAGGGTGGGTGTCGCACGCCCGTACTGCGGCATGCCCGGCAAGCGAAAGACCAGGCTTATGGCAGGCCTGCACCCACCCCCAGCCGCCGGGCCAGGCGCACCAGGTTCGCCCGGTCCATGCGGAGTTCGCGGGCGGCGGCGGCCCAGCGGTAGCCGTGCCGCTCCAGTGCCTGGGTGACCAGCCGCTTTTCGAAGGCCCCGACCGCCTCGCGCAGTCCCACCCCCGCCACCGCATCCTGCGTGGCTTCGGCCGCAGGCATTGCGGTTGCCGCCACCGGTAAGCCCTGCCCTTCTTCAGGTGCCAGGCGCAAGCCCAGATCCTCGGCCGTCAGGGTCAGGATGCGTGGTCGCGGGTGGACGGCGCCGAGCGCCTTCAGCACCGTGCGGCCCAGCAGGTGCTCCAGCTCCCGCACATTGCCCGGCCAGGCATAGGCCAGCAGCGCGGCCTGCGCATCGGCGGCCAGCCGCAGGCCGCCCAGGCCCAGGCGCGCGCGGTGCTCTTCCAGGAAAAAGCCGCTGATCAGCAGTACGTCGCGGCCGCGTTCGCGCAGCGGCGGCACGTGCAGCGGGTAGACACTCAGGCGGTGGTAGAAATCGGCCCGCAGGCGGCCGGCACGCACCTCGTCGGCCAGGTCGCGGTTGCTGGCCGCGATCAGGCGCACGTCCACCCGGTGTTCGCGGTCCGACCCCAGGCGCTGCACCTGGCCGTTCTGCAGCACCCGCAGCAGCTTGGCCTGCGCCGCCAGCGGCAGTTCGGCCACCTCGTCGAGAAACAGCGTGCCGCCGTGGGCCAGCTCGAACTTGCCGCGCCGGTCGGCGACCGCACCGGTGAAGGCCCCGCGCATGTGGCCGAACAGTTCGCTTTCCACCAGGTTGTCGGGCAGCGCGGCGCAGTTCAGGCTGACCAGGGGTTTGCCGGCGCGCGGCGATGCCGCGTGCAGGGCCTGGGCCACCAGTTCCTTGCCCACACCGGTCTCCCCCTGGACCAGCACACACAGGTCCGAAGGGGCCACCAGCGCGATCTCCTTGGCCAGTTGGCGGTGGACCGCGCTGTGGCCGATGAGGGTGCGCGGCGCGCGGGCCGCATCCCCCTGGTAGCTGTCCGCGCGGCGGCTTTCCGCTTCGGCGCGGGCGGCCAGGGTCTGGATATGCGCGGCCGCGGCCACCGTTGCCGCGGCCAGGCTGGCGAAGGCACGCAGGGCCTCGAAATCAGCGGGCGAAAAACGGTGCGCATCCAGCGCATCGAGGGTCATCAGGCCCCAGGGCCGCCCCTCGATGCGCAGCACGCAGCCCATGCAGTCGTGCACCGGCAGATGCCCCTGCACCCCCTCCACCAGGCCATCGTACGGGTCGGGCAAGGTGCTGTCCGAGGGGAAATGCACCGGGCCGTCGGCGCGCAGCAGCGCATCGAAACGCGGATGTGCGGCCACGGCGAAGCGCCGGCCCAGCGTGTCGCGGGTAAGGCCGTCCACGGCCACCGGCTCCAGCCACGGCCCTTCGAGCCGCAGCAGGGCGACTGCGTCGCATGGGAGCAGGCTGCGCAAAGCCAACAGCAGGCGGCGAAAACGCTCCGTTTCGGCCAGGTCGCGCGACAGGTCGGCAAGCAGCGGCAGCAGGGCGGATAAAAGTGATGGCGCAGTCATATTGACACCATAAGAGTCAAAATAACCCTCATTGACGTCAAGTCATTTTGACACAGGCTTACGCAAACCCTTGATTTTCAAAGAAAAGACAACGGGCCCACGCCTTGCTCTGCATGAGCCGTCCTCCACTCCACCAGGCCCCTCTTCATGCTGAGCGATACCGACCGCGCCATCGTCACCTCCACCGTTCCCCTGCTGGAGCAGGGCGGCGAGGCGCTGACCACCCATTTCTACAAAATGCTGCTGGCCGAGCACCCCGAGGTGCGCCCCTTGTTCAACCAGGCCCACCAGAGCGGCGGCGCACAGCCGCGGGCACTGGCCAACGGCGTGCTGATGTACGCGAAGAACATCGACCGGCTCGAAGCCCTGGGCCCGCTAGCCGCGCAGATCGTCAACAAACACGTGTCGCTGCAGGTGCTGCCCGAGCACTACCCGGTGGTCGGCGCCTGCCTGCTGCGCTCCATCCGCGAGGTGCTCGGCGCGGACATCGCCACCGACGCGGTGATCGCCGCCTGGGCCGCCGCCTACGGCCAGTTGGCCGACATGCTGATCGGCGCCGAGGAAGGCGCCTATGCGGCCCATGCCGCGGCCCGCGGCGGCTGGCGCGGCGCACGGGCCTTCCGCGTGGCGCGCAAGGTGCCCGAAAGCAGCGAGATCACCTCCTTCTACCTGGTGCCGGCCGACGGTGGACCGCTGATGGACTTCGCGCCCGGCCAGTACATCGGGCTGCGGCTCGTGGTCGACGGGACCGAGATCCGGCGCAACTATTCGCTGTCGGCCGCGCCCAATGGCCGCGACTACCGCATCAGCGTCAAACGTGAACCGGGGGGCGCGGCCTCCAACTGGCTGCACGACCACCTGGCGGTGGGCGGCAGCATCGACCTGTTCCCGCCCTCGGGCGACTTCACCCTGGCAGCAGGCGACAAACCCCTGGTGCTGATCAGCGGCGGTGTGGGCATCACCCCGACACTCGCCATGCTGGAAGCCGCCCTGCGCACCCCGCGGCCGGTGCTTTTCATCCACTGCGCCCGCAACCAGGAAGTGCACGCCTTCCGCGAGCACATCGAGGCGGTGGCCGCGGCCCACCCGCAGCAGCTGCAGCGCTTCTATTGCTACGAAGACGCGCCGGCGGCCGCCACGGGGCAAGCAGACGGTCGGCAGCCGGACGCCATCGGCCGCCTGACGCAGGACCACTTCGCGCGCTGGCTGCCCGCCCATACCCGCGACGTCGATGCCTATTTCCTCGGCCCGACACCCTTCATGCGCCATGTACGCCAGGCGCTCAGGGCGTGGGGCTTGCCCGAGGCGCAGGCCCGCTACGAGTTTTTCGGCCCCGCGGCGGTCCTGGCCTGAGAACCGGGGCCGGGTTCAGTCCAGCGTGGTGCCGCTGCGCCGGACGACTTCGCCCCAGTCCTTGAATTCGGTCTTCATGTAGGCATCGGCTTCGCCGGGACTCTTGCTGTAGCGCGGCAGGGCCCCGACGGCCAGCAGGCGCTGCTCGACCTCGGCCGTCTGCATCGCGCCGTTCATCGCCTTGAAGGTGGCCTCCACATGCGCCCTGGGGGTGCCCGCCGGGTACAGCAGCATCAGCCAGGTCACCGCGCTGAAGCCGGGGAAGCCCTGCTCGGCAATGGTCGGCACCGCCAGCACGCCGGTGAGGCGTTTGCTGGTACCGGCGCCGAGCGCCCGCAACTTGCCCCCCTGCACGAAGGGCTGGACACCGGCGGCGGTTTCGAGCGCCATCGACACATTGCCCGCCACCACGTCCGTCAGGCCCTGCGCGCTGCCCTTGTACGGCACGTGTGTGATCTTGATGCCGGCCCGGCGCTTGAATTCTTCCAGCGCCAGGTGCGACACCGTGCCGTTGCCCGACGACGCATTGGTCAGCTTCTCCGGATTGGCCTTGGCATAGGCGATGAGTTCCTGCACGTTGTTGACCGGCAGGCCCGGGTTGCACACCAGCACGAAGGGCAGGTCGCCCACCAGGCCCACGGCTTCGAAATCCTTCAGCGTGTCGTAGGGCACGCTTTTGTACATGTGCGGGTTGGTGCACAGGGCCGACATATGGGCCAGCATCATCACGCTGCCGTCGGCCGGGGCCTTCGCCAGCTGGCCCAGCGCCAGGCTGCCGCCCTGGCCGGGTTTGTTGTCGACGATGTAGTTGTCGCCCGTGGCCAGGTGCAGCTTGTCGGCCATGAGCCGCGCCACGATGTCGGTGGCCTGCCCGGGCGGGAAACCCACCACGATCTTCACCACCTTGCCGGTGGCAGCGGGCTGGGCGAAGGCGGCGGCGCTGCCGGCGGCCGCGCCGGCCAGCAGCAGGGTCCTGCGGCGCAGGGAGAGGGTGTCAGGGTGGTGCATGGGGGTCTCCTCGTTTCTGTTTCTTGTCGTGGGTGGTCATCGGGCCAGGAAAACGCCGGCCAGCGCCGCGGCGGCGCCGAGCACCGTGGCCACCGCCAGCCACCAGCCCGGCACCAGCGTGACGGTGCCCGGCCCTGGCGCCGTGGCGGGCGCCTGCGGTGGCATGGCCGGCGGCGGCGACACGGTGACGGGCACGGCCGCAGGCGCCGGGGCGGCCGCGGGAACAGCGGCGGCTGCGCCGCTGGCCGGTGCCACGCGCGCGGCCACCGCCGGTGCAACGGGCGCCGCCGCACTGGCGGGCTCCAGCTGCCTGCGGAACGCGTTAAAAAAATCGTCGGCCATCTTGCGGGCCACACCATCGATCAGGCGCGAGCCGACCTGCGCCAGCTTGCCGCCGACCTGCGCCTGGGCGGTGTAGGCCAGTTCGGTGCCGGTGGCGGTCTCGCCCAGCGTGACCGACGAAGACCCCTTGCCGAAACCGACCGCCCCGCCCTGGCCTTCGAACACCATGGTGCAGGACTGCGGCGGCAGCGATTCGGTCATGCGCAGCACGCCGTTGAAGCGTGCGCGCAGCGGACCGATGGAGGCGGCCATGACCACCTTGAATTCTTCCGCGCTGGTGCGTATTACCGATTCGCAGCCGGGCAGGCAGGCTTTGAGGATGGCGGGATCGTTCAGCGCGTCCCAGACGGCCTGGCGCGGCGCGGCGATGGCCTGGTTGCCGGTGATTTCCATGGGGACCTCAGTGCGCCTTCTTTTTCATCGCCGCGGCGGTGTTGACCAGGGAGTGCAGGCTGCGTGCGTAGTCGATGGCGGCCTGCTCGTCCATGCGCGGGGCCACCCGCAGGTATTCCTTCAGGCCCAGGATGGCCGGGCGTGGCCGGCTCAGCAGCACCTCGCAGAAACGCTGCACCTCGGCATCGAGCTTCGCTGCGGCAACCACCTGGCTGACGATGCCGAAGGCCATGGCCTGCGGCGCGTCGATGAAGTCGGTCGAGTAGGCCATCCACAGGATGGCGTTGCGGCTCATGCGGTCGTAGACGGCCGACATGACCATGGTCGGCATCACGTTGTGGGCCAGCTCGGGGATGTTGAAGGTGGCGGCATCGCTGGCGAAACTCACGTCGCACAGCGCCGCGATGGCCGTGCCGAAGCCCATGCAGCGGCCTTCGATGACACCGATCACCGGCAGCTTGGCACCGCGCATGGCGTGGTAGCTGCCGAAGATGCCGTCGTACTCGTCGCGCCGGGTGTAGGCCTCGCTGGCGGCCGGGGTGGGGCCGGCATCGCGGATGCGGCCGGTGCAGAAGTCCGGGCCGGCGCTGCGCAGCAGCACCGCGTCGGACGTCTCGTGGGCCTTGAGCAGCGTTTCCGACAAAGCCGAGGCCATGCTGTCGGACACGCCGTTGTCCTCGGTGCGGTTCAGGGTGATGCGCAGCAGGCGGCCGTCCTGTTCGATCTTGAGGTGGGGGTGCATGGGTGGTCTCCTAAAAACGGTACGAAGGAATCAGGGGGCGGCCACCGGCGGTACCGGGGCAGCCTGCAGGGCGCGCCAGACCGCCTGCGGTGTCATCGGCAGGTAGTCGATGGAAGCACCGCGCTCGGCCAGCGCGTCGTTCAGTGCGCTGGCTATGGCCGCAGGGCCACCCAGGTAGCCGGCTTCGCCCGAGCCCTTTTGCCCGAACTCGGTCAGCGGCGAAGGGGTGCAGTGGTCGACGATGGTGATGGAGGGCACCTCTTCGGAGCTCGGCAGCAGGTAGTCCATGAAAGTGCCCGACAGCAGCTGGCCTTCCTCGGAAAAGGCGAACTTCTCCATCAGCGCCGCGCCCAGGCCATGGGCCACACCGCCGTAGGTCATGCCGTGCACCACGTCCGGGCTGATCATCACGCCGCAGTCGTGGCCGACCACGTAGCGGTGCAGGGTGGTCTTGCCGGTGTCGGGGTCGATGCTGGCCAGCACCACGTGCGATTCGAAGGAGTGGCAGGGGTACATCTGCACCCGGCCGTCGGCCGTCGGCAATGCGCCGCCGGTGGGCACCTCCCAGACGAACTTTTCCTGCAGGCCCGGCTCCATGCCCGGAGGCATGCGGTGGTAGTGCCGGTGGGCGATTTCCACCAGCGCATCCCAGGTCATGCGGCGTGCCGGATCGGCCGACACAAAGACGTGGCCGTCCTCGTAGCCCAGTGCATCCTCGGGCAGTTGCAGGTTGTGCGCGGCGATGCGCAGCAGCTTGGTGCGCAGCTTTTTTGCCGCGCCGGCCGCCGCGCCGCCCAGCATGATGGCCATGCGGCTGCCCACCGGGCTGTTCGAGGGCAGCGCGTTCAGCGAATCGGCGTGCAGCACGCGGATGCTGTCGGGCTCGCGGCGCAGCACCTCGCCAACCACGGTGGACACCAGGGTCTCGTGCGCCTGGCCCGAGGTGGAGGTGCCCATCAGCGCGGTGATGGCGCCGTTGAGGTCGATGCGCACCAGGCACGAGTCCATCCAGGTGGTGGTTGCGTTCTTGGGGTTGAACAAGGGTTCGAAGGCCGAGTTGCCGCCCGAGGGCTCCAGGCAGGTCGACATGCCGATGCCCGCCAGCAGGCCCTGGGCGCGCAGCGCATCGCGCTGCGCCACGATGGCATCGTAGGGTGCGGCGTCGAGCGCCTTGCCGAACACCGTGGCGTAGTCGCCCGAGTCGTAGTGGGTGCCGCTGGGGATGAGGTAGGGGAACTCGTCCTTGCCGATCAGGTTGCGGTGGCGCAGTTCGATGCGGTCCATGCCCAGGAAACGCGCCACCTTGTCGATACCGCTCTCGATGGCATAGTTGGTCGGCGCCTGGCCGAAACCGCGCACCGCCTCCTGCGGCGTCTTGTTGGTCATGACCGAGATGGCGTCGTATTCGACACTGGCGATGCGGTAGGGACCGACGATGGCGCCCACCGGCTTGCCCAGTTGCAGTGGCGAGCGGCCGGAGTAGGCGCCGATGTCGTCGAGCGCCCGCATACGCATGGAGCGGATGGTGCCGTCGCCGTCGAAGGCCAGTGTCACGTCGAAGATGCGGTCCGGACCCTGCATGTCGCCGCCGCGCATGTTTTCCAGCCGGTCCTCCAGGAAACGCACCGGCCGGCCCAGCTTGCGTGCCAGGTAGCCGACCAGGATGGTGTGCTTCAGGCCGCGCTTGACGCCGTAGCTGCCGCCCACGTCCACGTCGAAGTGCACCCGCACGCCGTTGCCGGGCAGGTGCAGGGCCTTGGCCAGCAGGTCGGGGTACTTGGGCATCTGGATCGAGGCCCATACGTCGAGGATCTGCGTGGCGTCGTTCCACGAACAGGTGGCGACGAAGGTCTCGATCGGCACGGTGGAGCTGCGTGCCCAGCGCACGCGGTAGCTGAGCTGGTGCTGCGCCGCGGCGAAATGATCATCGACCGCGCCCCAGGTGAACTTGCGCCGCCAGATCACGTTGGAACCGTGGGCCGGGTGCACCTGCGGGCCGCTGTCGTCCATCGCGGCCTCGGGATCGACCACGTGGGCGGTCTGTTCGTACTCGACCATCACCAGTTCGCTGGCGTCCTCGGCCAGGGCGCGGGTTTCGGCGACCACCGCCACCACCCACTCGCCGGCGTAGCGGACCACCCCGCGCGCCAGCGGGTAGCGGGTCACCTGGGGGGCATCGACGCCGGGCAGCATGGGCTCGACCGCGGGGGTGAGTTCGTCGCCCGTCAGCACACCGTGCACCCCCGGCAGCGCCAGCGCGGCCGAGGCGTCGATGGACACGATGCGGGCGCTGGCATAGGGGCTGGCGACAATGGCCACGTGCAGCAGGCCGGGCAGCTGCACGTCGGCCGCGTAGTGGCCCTGGCCGGTGACAAAACGGCGGTGCTCCACCGCGCGGCGGTGCTTGCCGATGTAACGGAAGGCCTGGTAGGCGGCGCCCTGCGGCTCAGACATGGGCGACTCCCGGGACCACGGTGTGGCCGGGCTGCGCAGCGCGCTCCACCGGGTTGCCTTTGACCTCGTAGCCAGGGCTGGTGGCGAGCTTGACCGCATCGACGATCTGCTGGTAGCCGGTGCAGCGGCACAGGTTGCCGCCGATGGCATCGCGGATCTGCGCCTCGTCCGGGTGCGGCGTCTTGGCCACCAGCGCATGGCAGGCGACCAGCATGCCCGGCGTGCAGTAGCCGCACTGCAACGCATGGGTTTCGCAGAAGGCATCCTGGATCTTCGACAGGCAGCCGCGCTGCGGCGCCAGGCCTTCGACCGTGGTGACCGACATGCCGTCGGCCTGCACCGCGAACATGCAGCAGGAGCGCACCGGGTCGCCGTCCAGCAGCACCGAGCAGGCGCCGCAGATGCCGTGTTCGCAGCCGACGTGGGTGCCGGTGAGGCCAAGCGATTCGCGCAGGAAGTCGACCAGCGTGGTGCGCGGCTCCACCGCGCGCGGCTGGATGACGCCGTTGACCTTGATTTCGACCGTGACGAGTTGGGGAGACATGGGGAGTGGATCTTTCTCAGTGCGGGGCGGCCTGGCCCGATGCGGCGCGCAGCAGCACCCGCGCCATCAGCACCGCGCCCAGGTGGCGGCGGTAGTCGGCATCGGCAAACAGGTCGGAGCCGGGCTCGGCCCGTTCGGCGCAGGCCTGGGCCACGTCGCGGGCCAGCCGCGCATCGATGCGCCGGCCCACCAGTTGTTCGGCCACGGCCGGAAAAGCCAGTGGCGTGCCATCGACCCCGCCGAGGCCGATGGCCGCGCGGCGGCAGGTGCCGCCCGCGTCCAGCTGCAGCTGGCAGGCGGCCGAGGCCATGGCGAAGTCGCCGTGGCGCATGGCGGTTTCCTCGAAAGCGGTGCGGATGCCTGCGCCCTGCCAGACCGGCCAGTCGATGCCGGTCAGGCACTCGGTCTCGCCCACCGCGGTGAACATGGGGCCGAGGAAAAAGTCTTCTGCCGGCACCTCACGCTCGCCATCGGCCTGGCTGCGCAGGCGCAGGGTGGCGCCCAGCACCAGGGCGGCCAGCGGCAGTTCGGCGGACGGGTCGGCATGCACCAGGCTGCCGCCCACGGTGCCGCGGTTGCGGGTCTGGATGTGGCCGACCCAGCGCAGCGCGTCGCGCACCAGCGGCAGGGCGGCGTGCAGGGCCTGGTCGTCTTCCACGTCGCGCTGCCGGGTGGCGGCACCCATGCTCACGCGGTCGGTGCCGATGGCCACCTGCTTGAGTTCTGCCAGCCGGTTGATGTCCAGCAGCACCGCCGGGCGCGCCAGGCGCATGGCCATCATCGGCACCAGGCTCTGCCCGCCGGCGATGGGTTTGCAGTCGGCGCCGTGCTGCGCCAGCAGTGCGACCGTGTGGTCGACGCTTTCGGCGCGGATGTAGTCGAACGGGGCTGCCTTCATGGGTCTCGTGGTGGGCACGCAGACGCGCCCTGTGTGATGGATCGGCGCAGAGTGTCGGCGCCGCGCCGCCGCGAAGCAACGCAGTAAAGCTCACATGGCGTGAAATAAACTCACTGCCCACGGGCCGCAGCCGCGGCACCATCGAGGCCCCCATGACCCGCAAACTTCCACCGATGAACGCGGTCCGCGCCTTCGAGGCCGCGGCCCGCCACGTGAGCTTTACGAAAGCTGCCGAGGAACTGCACGTGACCCATGGCGCGGTGAGCCGGCAGGTGGCGCTGCTGGAGAGCTGGCTGGGCACCGGCCTGTTCCGGCGTTCCGCCTCGCAGCTGGCCCTGACCGAGGCCGGGCGCAGCTACGCGGCCGAGATCACCTCCCTGCTCGACCGCCTGGCGGTGGCCTCCATGCACCTGGTGCAGCAGGCCGCGCCCACCGCCCTGGGCGTGAGTGCGCCCCCCACCTTCACCATGCGCTGGCTGATCGCACGCATGTCGGGTTTCCAGCGCCTGCGGCCGGACGTCGAGATCCGGCTCACCACCTCGCTGGCGCCCATCAACTTTCAGGAGCACAGCTACGGCGTGGCCATCCGCGGTGCGCACGCCCCCCTGCCCGGCTGCCGCTCACAGGGCTTCATGACCGAGCTGATCGTGCCGGTGTGCCACACCGACCTGCTGGAACAAGGCCGGCTGCGCGAGCCCGACGACCTGCGGCGGCACACCCTGATCGGCTACGCCACCGAGCCCTACACCTGGCCGGAATGGCTGTCCACCGCCGGTGTGCCGGGGCTGCAGGGCGCCGGCACCCTGCACTTCGAGCAGATGTATTTCGCCCTGCAGGCCGCCGCCGAAGGGCTGGGCATCGTGCTGGTGCCGCTGTTCCTGGTGGTCGACGACATCGTGTCGGGCCGGCTCTGCGCACCTTTCGGGCCGCTGGCCGCCATGCAGCGTACCTACTACGCCAACACCGCGCCGGGCGCGGCCCGCAACCCCATCGTCGAGGGTTTCTGCGAATGGCTGCTGCGCGAGGGCCGCGACACCGAGGAGTCGATCAACAGCTGGGCCCGCAGCATGGGCTGGAAACTGCCGCCGCCACCGGCGTAGTGCGCAGCCCCGGCGGCACGGGTGGATAGGTAGATACCCGCGCCGTGAGTTTTCCTGCAGGCACGTCACTTATTGTCGATTGCCGCTCGCGTACGGCGGCTCCTAGACTCCGCGTTTTTTGCCGGAGGAGACGCAGGACAGGCCCGCCGCGCAGCATGCCGCGAGGCCTGGTGCCACCAAGCCATGATCGACGACATTCCGTTCCACGAACGTGCGGGCCGGCTGGAAGCCGGCGGCCTCCCCGCGCCGGCAAGTGCGGCCTTCCTCCAGGCGCTCCAGACCTGCGAAACCACGACCCGGCCCGGCCCCCTGGAAGAAGACGCCGCCCGGCTGCGGGGTGCGGTGCAGCAGGCCCGCGCGCTGCTCGCGCGGCTGCCGCTGCGCTCACAGCGCGATGCGGCGCAAAAACGCGCCGGGCACACCCTCGTCCACCTGGCCGCTGCCGCTGCACGCGGCTTTTTCCGCATGCATGCCGTGGCGCTCTATGCCGACATCACCGCGGGTGGTTCCCGCTCGCTGCGGGTGGACGACCTGCTGTGGGAAGCCGCCGCGCGCCTGCCCGGCATCCTGCCGAGCGCCGCCGAGCTGGAAGAGGAAAGCCGCCACATGCAGAAGGACAAGGACGGCCTGGAGATTCCGCAGGGCCTGTTCCTGAGCCAACTGATGTCCGACCGGCCCACTGGCCTGCACCTGGTGCGCGCCATGCTGCGGCCCAAGCCCGAGGCCCTGGGCCTGCTGGACGGCTTTGTTGCCACCGGGCGCGCCGACCTCGGCACCATCCGCGTCGAGGTCGAGGGCGAGACTGCCTACGTCTACATCCACAACGAGCGTTACCTCAACTCCGAGGACGACACCACGGTCGGCCCGATGGAAACCGCGGTGGACCTGGTGCTGCTGCATCCCGGCGTGCGTATGGGTGTGCTGCGCGGCAGTGTGGTCGACCATCCCAAGTACCGCGGCCGGCGGGTGTTCTGCTCGGGCATCAACCTGACCCGCATCTACCAGGGCCGGCAGAGCTACATGTCCTTCCTGTACCGCAACATGGGCCTGCACAGCAAGCTCTACCGCGGCATCCTGGCACACGAGTTCACCGACAGCCTGGACGCACCGATGGACGAACCCGAACGCACGCTGGAGAAGCTGTGGGTGGCGGTGGTGGAGACCTTCGCCATCGGCGGGGGCTGCCAGTTCCTGCTGGTGGTGGACTACGTCATCGCCGAATCGGGCTCGTATTTCAGCCTGCCGGCACGCAAGGAGGGCATCCTGCCCGGCGCAGCCAACATGCGCCTGCCGCGTTTCGTGGGCGAACGGCTGGCGCGCGAGGCGGTCATGTTCGACCGCACCTTCCACGCCGACACGCCCGAGGGCCGCCTCATCGCCAACCAGGTGGTGCCGCGCGGGCAGATCGACCAGGCGGTGAAGGACTGCGTGGACAACGCCACCGGCTCCGGCATGGTGAGCGCCGGTGCCAACCGCAAGGCCATGCGGGTGCAGACCGAGCCGATGGACAAGTTCCGCGAGTACCTGGCCAGCTACACCCGCGACCAGGCCTTCTGCCACCTGAGCGAACAGCTCATCACCAACCTGGAACGCCACTGGAACGCCAAGGAGCGCAAGCTGTGACGACCCTGGGCGGGATGCTGCGCAGCAATGGCCAGGTCCATGCCGCGCGCACCGCCATCCGCGATGGCGCGGGCCTCCTGCGCTGGGATGCCTATGTGGACCGTATCGCCCGCACCGCCGGCGCACTGCGGCAGGCGGGGCTGGCGCCGGGCGAGCGCTTTGCTATCCTGGCGCGCAACAGCGTGGCCCAGGCGCAGCTCATCAACGCCGGCTACTGGAGCGGCACGGTGCCGGTGCCCCTCAATTTCCGGCTCGCCCCCGCGGAGATCGCGCAGCTGCTCGACGATGCCGACTGCCGGCTGCTGTTCGTGGACACCGCCTTCGCGCCGCTACTGGACGACCCGCTACTGCAGGCCTGGCGGGCTCGCACCATCCTGCTGCCCCTGGGTACCGCGGGTGTTGCGGATGCCGCGGCGGCCGAAGATCCGTGGCAGGCCCGTTGGGCGGCCGCCGCCGCGCTGCCGCTGCACGCAGGCCACGAGGATGACGACGCCCTGCTGCTCTACACCGGCGGCACCACCGGCCGCGGCAAAGGTGTGCGTTTGTCGCACCGCAACATCCTGTCCAACGCGCTGCAGCTGGCACGGGTGATGGGTGCGGGCGCCGAAGACGTGTACCTGCATGTCGCGCCCATGTTCCATTCCACCGACCTGAAGTCGACGGTGGTGAGCCTGTTCGGTGGCGCCCACGTCTATTTGCCGGACTTCAGCGCCGAAGGCGTGCTGCGGGCCGCGCAGGACCATGGCGTGACCATCCTGAGCCTGGTACCGGCCATGGTGGCACGGGTGCTGGAAGGCGCGCGGCCACAGGACTACGCGCTGCCGCGTTTGCGTTTGCTGAGCTACGGCAGCTCGCCGATGGACGAAGGGCTGCTGCGGCGTGCCATGGAGGCCTTCGGCGGCGTGGGTTTCCACCAGTGCTACGGCCTGACCGAAACCGCGCCTTTCATCGCCATCCTCGACGAGGCGACCCACCGGCGCGCGGTCGACAGCCGGCCCGACCTGCTGCGCGCCGCCGGCCATCCCCTGCCGGCGACCGAACTGCGTTTCGTGGACGACGCGGGGCACGACGTGCCATCCGGCGCGGAGGGCGAGATCGTGGTGCGCGGTCCCCAGCTCGCGCGCGGCTACCTGAACCGCCCCGACGACGAGGCCGCCGCCTGGCGCGGCGGCTGGTTCCACACCGGCGACGTCGGCCGGCTCGACGGCGAGGGCCTGCTGCACGTGCTGGGCCGCAAGAAGGACATGGTCATCACCGGCGGCGAGAACGTCTATACCCGCGAGGTCGAGGCAGCACTGCTGCTGCATCCACGCGTGGCCGAGGCCGCGGTGGTGGGAGTGCCGGACGCGGCCTATGGCGAAGCGCTGCTGGCCGTGCTGGTGGTGGCGCCGGGCCGGGAAACCCCTTGCCCGCAGGACCTGATCGCCTTCTGCCGCACCCACCTGGGCGGCTTCAAGGTCCCGCGGCAGTACCGCTTCGTCGCGGAGCTGCCGCGCACCGCCCTTGGCAAGGTACGCAAACACGAACTCGTGGCGGCGCACCTCGCCTCCCTGGGCGCCCAGGCCCCGCCTGGCGCCAGCCCCGCAACCCCGGTCACCGCCGCCGCCCCATGAATCCGTCCGACAAAACCGCGTCTGCAGCCCTGTCCCGCACCGGCGGGCAGGTCGTCGCCGACGCCCTGCGTATCCACGGCGTGGACACGGTATTCAGTGTGCCGGGCGAAAGTTTCCTGCCCGTCATCGACGCCCTGCACGGCCTGCGCGAGCACATCCGGCTGGTCACCTGCCGGCAGGAAGGCGCCGCCGCCCATATGGCCGATGCCTACGCCAAGCTGCGCGGGGTGCCCGGCGTCTGCCTGGTGACCCGCGGCCCGGGCTCCAGCAACGCGGCCATCGGCATCCATACCGCCCAGCAGGACTCGACGCCGATGGTGGTGCTGGTCGGCCAGGTCAGCCGGCATGCCATGGGCCGCGAGGCCTGGCAGGAGATCGACTACGTCCGTATGTTCGGCGGCATGGCCAAGTGGGCGGTGCAGGTCGAACAGGCCGGGCGTATTCCCGAGATCCTGGCGCATGCCTTCCAGGTCGCCACCTCGGGCCGCTGCGGGCCGGTGGTGGTGGCCCTGCCCGAAGACCTGCTGTACGAGCCGGTGCAGGTGACCGACACCGGTGCCTACCGTGCGGTGCAGGCCCACCCCGGCGGCGCCGACATGCAGCGGCTGCGGACCCTGCTGGCCGCGGCACAACGCCCGCTGGTGATCCTGGGCGGCGGTGGCTGGGACCGCGCCGCCTGCGACGACCTGGCGGCCTTCGCCCGCCGCTTCCACCTGCCGGTGGGCACGGCCTTCCGCCGGCAGGACCTGATCGACAACCACGACGTGCATTTCGCGGGCGACGTGGGCCTGGGCATCAACCCGGCCCTGGCACAGCGGGTGCGCGACGCCGACCTGGTGCTGGCCATCGGCACCCGGCTCGGCGAAACCACCACGCAGGACTACACCCTGCTGTCGGCCCCCTGCCCCGCGCAGACGCTGGTGCACGTGCATGCGGACGCGGGCGAACTGGGCCGCGTCTACCAGGCGGCGCTGCCCATCCAGGCCGGCATGGCGGCCTTCGCCGCTGCCGCCGCCGCGCTGGAGCCGGTGGACACCGCCGCCTGGGCTGGCTGGACGCGGACGGCGCACGCCGACTACCTTGCCACCCTGGCGCCGCCGGCCGTGACCGGCCCGCTGGACATGGGCGCGGTGATGGCCCATCTGCGCAACGTGCTGCCGGCCGACGCCATCCTCACCAACGGCGCGGGCAACTATGCCGCCTGGGTGCACCGTTTCTACGGCTACCGCGGCTTCCGCACCCAGCTGGCGCCCACCAGCGGGGCCATGGGCTACGGCGTGCCGGCGGCCTGCGCGGCAGCGCTGGTGCACCCGGAGCGCACCGTCGTGTGTTTCGCCGGCGACGGCTGTTTCCAGATGAGCGCGCAGGAACTCGCCACCGTGCGCCAGTACGGCCTGCGTATCGTCTTCATCGTGGTCAACAACGGCATGTACGGCAGCATCCGTATGCACCAGGAAATGAACTTTCCCGGCCATGTGTACGGCACCGCCATCGACAACCCCGATTTCGCGGCGCTGGCACGCGCCTATGGCCTGCACGGCGAGGTCGTCGAGACCACCGCCGGCTTCGCTCCGGCATTCGAGCGGGCACGTGCCTGCACGGGCTCGGCCCTGCTCGAACTGCGCACCGACCCCGAGCTGATCACGCCGCGCACCACGCTGCAGGCCCTGCGGGACAAGGCGCTGGGCACGCGTGCCGCCGCCGCGCCGCCGCAGCCCTGATCTCTTTTCCGACCCCGTTCCCCGACCACGCTTCCCCATCCCCCGCAAAGCCGTCCACGCCACCCCCAAGAGGAGACACCATGCACACCACCGCCCCCCTGCACCGCCGCGCCGCCCTGGCGCTCGGCATCGTCCTTGCACTCGCGCTCGGCATCGGCGCCACCGCACCCGCTGCCGCGCAGGAAGCCAACTGGCCCACCCGGCCGATCCGCATCATGGTGCCCTATGCCGCGGGCGGCTCCACCGATATCCTGAGCCGCCTGTTCGCGCAGAAGATCGGCGAGATCCTGGGCCAGCCGGTCATCGTCGAGAACAAGGGCGGCGCCGGCGGCAACGTGGGGGTGGTGTCCTTCGTCAAGTCGACCTACGACGACCACTACTTCCTGATGGTCAGCCAGTCGCAGCTGTCCATCAACCAGTACCTGTTCAAGGACCGCCTGGGCTATGACCCGGTGGCCGATCTGCAGACCGTCGGCCTGACGGCGCAGACCACCAACGTCATCGTGGTGCCGCCCAGCCTGCCGGTGAAGAGCCTGAAGGACCTGATCGACTACAGCAAGGCCCACCCCGGCAAGGTGTCGTACTCCAGCGCCGGCATCGGCAGCACCGGGCACCTGCTCAACGAACTGTTCAAGACCACCACCCGCATCGACGTGGTGCACGTGCCCTACAAGGGCAACGGACCGGCGATGCAGGCGGTGCTGGCCGGCGAGGTGCAGTTCAACACCGACAACATGCCGCAGCTGCTGCAGCAGATCAAGGGCGACAGGCTGCGGCCGCTGGCCGTCACCTCGGAAAAACGCTGGTTCCAGCTGCCCGATGTGCCGACGGTGGCCGAGCTCGGCTACCCCAGCCTGACCACGGTGGTGTGGTTCGGGCTGGTCGGCCAGGCGAAGATGCCCAAGGCCGTCGTCGCGCGGATGAACCAGGCGATCCAGAAGGCCATCGCCGACCCGGAATTCGCCGCCAAGCTGCGCGAGAACAGCCTGGAAGGCACCCCCGGCACACCTGCGAAGATGGCCCAGCAGGCGGCCAGCGAGCGGGTGCGCTGGAAGGCCGTGGTGGAAGCCTCCGGCGCCACGGCGGAGTAGGCGGCGGCCGGCCGCTTCGCCCATGCATTTCCGCCACGCCCTCTCCATCGCCGACCTGGCGGCCATCGCGAAGCGGCGGTTGCCACCGGGCATCCACGGCTACGTCAGCGGCGGTTCGGAAGACCACAGCTCGCTCGAAGCCAACCGCGCGGCCTTCCGGCGCTGGTCTTTCCTGACCCGGCCGCTGGTGGACGTGTCCCGGCGCCAGCAGGGCATCGAACTGTTCGGCACCCGCTGGGCCTCGCCGGTCGGCATCGCGCCGATGGGCGTCTCGAGCCTGTGCTGCTTCGACGGCGACGTGGCGCTGGCCCGCGCCGCGGCCCGGGCCCAGGTGCCCTCGGTGCTGAGCGCCGCCTCCACCGTGCCGCTGGAGCGGGTCATGCAGGAGGCGCCCCGCACCTGGTACCAGGCCTACCTGCCGGCCGACCACGGCGTGATCGGCCCGCTGCTGGAGCGGCTGAAGGCGGCCCGGGTGCCGGTGCTGGTGGTGACCACCGACGTGCAGGTAGCCTCCACGCGCGAGAACGAACTGCGCAACGGCTTCAGCATCCCGCTGCGGCTGACACCCCGGCTGGTGGCCGGCGGGCTGGCGCATCCGCGCTGGATGGTCGAGACCTTCGCCCGCACGCTGCTCAAGCGCGGTGTACCCCACTACGAGAACTTCACCGCCACACGCGGCAACCGCATCGTCACGGCCCCGAAGGGCGACCACCGCGCGGGCCGCGCGGCCATGACCTGGGAGACGATCCGCTGGATCCGCGACCGCTGGCCGAACCGGCTGGTGGTCAAGGGCATCCTGCGGCCGGAGGACGCCGCCATGGCCTTGCAGGTGGGCGCCGATGGCGTGCTGGTGTCCAACCACGGCGGCCGCCAGCTCGACGGGGCCATTGCACCGCTGGACGCGCTGCCGGCCATCGTGGCGGCCGCACCGGGCCTGGCCGTCATGCTCGACGGCGGCGTGCGGCGCGGCACCGACGTGCTCAAGGCCCTGGCGCTGGGCGCACATTGTGTCTTTGTCGGCCGGCCCGCCATGTACGGACTGGCGTGCGGCGGCGAGGCAGGCGTGGCCCATGCCCTGGGCCTGCTGCGGCGGGAGATCGACGTCGACCTGGCCTTGCTGGGCTGTCCGGACGCGGGCCTGCTGGATGCCGGCTACCTGGTGCGCGACGACCGGCTGCCGCTGGTGCCGGCCGCGCCTGGCATCAGGCCCGCAGGCGCACCACCGTAATACCGACCGCCAGCGCCGTAAAGGCCGCGCCCAGCCACAGTGCGTAGGTGGCCCCCTGCACCGACGACACGTGGAAACACGCCGCGACCAGCGCCACGCCGCTGGACTGCCCCAGCAGCCGGAAGGTGGCGATCATGCCGCTGGCGCTGCCGCTGCGCGCGGGCGGCGCGCCGCCCATGAGTGTGCGCAGGTTGGGCGACTGGAACAGGCCGAAACCGGTACCGCAGACCGCCAGCCGCCACAGGATGTCGGCCGGCGTGGCCTGCGCCGGCAGCAGCGCCAGCAGGCACAGGCCGATGCTCATGGTGGCCATGCCCAGGCCCACCAGCACGGCGGGACGCACGCGGTCCGACAGCCGACCGGCCACCGGCGCCATCAGGGCGACCATGAGCGGCCAGGGCGTGATCAGGAAACCCGTTTCGACCTGGCTGTAGCCCAGCACGGTCTGCAGCATGAAGGGCAGCGACACAAAAGCCAGGGCCTGTGCGGCGAAGGAGCAGATGGCGGTCACCGCGGCCAGCGAGAAGATGCGCCCGCGCAGCAGGTCGATGGCCAGGATGGGTGCCTGGTGCCCGGCCTGCCGCCGCAGCAGCAGCACGAGCAGCACCACGGCCAGCACAGCGCAGCCGACGACCTGCAGGCCATCGGCGAAGTGCGCGGCCTCTGTCAGGGTGTACACGGTGGTGCCCAGCAGAGCCGCGCACAGCACCGCGGCCACACCGTCGAAGCCATGGGGCGAGGTGGCGGTCAGCGGCAGCGAACGGCGGCCGGCCCAGATCGCCACCCCGCACAGCGGCACGTTGAACAGGAACAGCCACTGCCACGAGGCCACCGACAGCACGGCCGATGCCACGCTGGGACCGCCGGCGAAGGCCAGCCCCACCACCAGCGCATTGGTGCCCATGCCGCGGCCGAGCGCGCTGGCCGGGTAGATGACACGTACCAGCGCCCCGCTGATGCCCATGACACCGGCCGCCCCCATGCCCTGCACAAAACGCCAGAACACCAGCGCGGGCAGCGAAGTCGACAGGCCGCAGAACAGCGAGGCCAGCCCGAAGGCCAGCAGGCCGCCGAGGAACACCCGCCGGTGGCCGACCACCTCGCCCAGGGCCGCCGCCGGCAGCAGCACCGCCACCATGGCCAGCTGGTAGCTGCTGGCGACCCAGGTCGAGGCCGCCTCGCTCACCCCCAGCTCGCGGGCGATGGTCGGCAGGGCCGTGTTGGCGATGGAGGTTTCGATGCTGGTGGCGAATATGCCGATCATCAGCGCGACCAGGGCCGCCGTCCGGTCTTCGGCCGGCATACCCCGGCCGATGGGGTGCAGGGTGTTTTTCAGGAAAAGGTTCACCCTGCGATGGTATGCGCCCGCCCCGGGCCGATGCCGCCGCCGCCGGCCGGCGTCACTCGACCTGGATATTGATCTTCTTCAGCAGGCCAGCCCAGTTGTCGGTTTCGCGCTGGATGAAGGCGCCGAACTCCTGCGGCGTGCCGGAGACCGGGTCCACGCCCTGGGCGATGAGTTTGTTGCGCACCTCGGGGTCGTGCATGACCTGCTGCAGCGCGTCGCTGAGCTTTTGCACCACGTCGGCCGGCATCCGGGCGGGGCCTATCAGTCCGTACCAGGTCGACATGTCGTAGCCGGGAACGCCGGCCTCGGCGAGTGTGGGGATCTGCGGCGCGGAGTCCGAACGTTTGGCGGTGGTCACGCCCAGCGCCTTGAGTTTGCCGGACTTGACGAAAGGCAGCGCGCTGGGCAGGTTGGGAAAGGCCATGTTGACCGTGCCGCTCAGCAGGTCGGGCATGAGGCTGCCCGTGCCCTTGTACGGGATGTGCACCATGTCGATGCCGGCCTTCTGCTTGAACAGCTCGCCCGACAAGTGCACCGACGCGCCCATGCCCGACGACGCGAAATTGAGCTTGCCCGGGTGGGCTTTGGCATAGGCGATGAGTTCCCTGGCGGTGTTGAAGGGCGAGTTGCCCGGCACCACCAGCACGTTGGGTGCACTCAGCACCTGGCCGATGGGTGTGAAGTCCTTCACCGGGTCGTACTTCGCCTCCTTGTACAGCGAGGGGTTGACCGCATGGCCGATGGAGGTGAAGAACAGGGTGTAGCCGTCGGCCGGCGCACGCGACACGTAGTCGGTCGCCAGGTTGCCGTTGGCACCCGCCTTGGTCTCCACGAAGAACGACTGGCCCAGGCGTGCGCCCAGCGCGCTGGCCATGAGCCGGGCCACGCTGTCGGCCGTGCCGCCGGGGGTGAAACCCACGACGATCTTCACCGGCTTGTCCGGGTAGGCGGCCCAGGCCGCCAGCGGAACGGCCGGCAGGGCCAGCGCGGCGGCCAGGGCCGCCAGGGTCTTCAGGGTATGTCTTTTCATGCTTTGCTCCTCAGCAGGGCCAGGCCCGTCAACGATTCGAGTTCCGTGTGCGACAGCCCGTCGACGGTGTCGACGACGTGCAGGCCGGCAGGGGTGACCTGCAGCGTGGCCAGGTCGGTGTAGATACGGTCGACCACCCGCACGCCGGTCAGCGGGTAGCTGCAGGCCTGCACGATCTTGGAGACGCCGTCCTTGGTCAGGTGTTCCATCACCACGAACACCTGCTTGGCGCCATAGGCCAGGTCCATGGCGCCGCCCACGGCGGGAATGGCGTCGCGGTCCAGCGTGCGCCAGTTGGCCAGGTCCCCGGCCACCGACACCTGGAAGGCGCCGAGCACGCAGATGTCGATGTGGCCGCCGCGGATCATGCCGAACGAGTCGCCGTGGTGGAAGATGGCGCCGCCCTTGACCAGGGTCACGTTCTGCTTGCCGGCGTTGACCAGTTCGGGGTCGATCTCGTCGCCCACCGCCATCGGCCCCATGCCGAGGATGCCGTTCTCGCTCTGCAAAATGATTTCGCGGTCGCTGGGCAGGTGGTTGGCGATGTCCATCGGCCGGCCGATGCCCAGGTTCACATAGGCGCCTTCCGGAATGTCCTGCACGATGCGCTGCGACATCTGCGCCGCGCTGCGCGGGGTGTAGCTGCGGGTGGCGGTGCCAGGTGTAGCGGTGGTCATGCGGCGGCCTTCAGCGTGGGGGCATCGGCCAGCGCCACGCGCTGCACGAAGATGCCGGGGGTGACGATGGCCTCGGGGTCCATCTGGCCCAGGTCCACGAAGCGGTTGGCCTGCACGATGGTGCAGGCAGCGGCGGCAGCCATGAGCGGGCCGAAGTTGCGGCCCGAGCGCCGGTAGGTCAGGTTGCCCCAGCGGTCGGCCACGTCGGCCTTGACCAGGGCGAAGTCGGCCTTGAGCGGGTATTCGATGACGTGCTCCACCCCACCGATCACCCGGTGCTCCCGGCCTTCGGCCAGTTCGGTGCCCACGGCCGTGGGCGTGAAGAAGGCGCCGATGCCGGCGCCGCCGGCGCGGATGCGCTCGGCCAGCGTGCCCTGCGGCACCAGTTCCAGTTGCAGCGTGCCGGCGCGGTACAGGTCGTCGAAGGCATTGGAGCCGGGCTGCCGCGGGAACGAGCACACCACCTTGCGCACCCGGCCGGCCTGCACCAGCTTGCTGATGCCGGCGCCCTTGCTGCCGGCGTTATTGCTGATGATGGTGAGGCCGCTGGCGCCTTGTGCCAGCAATGCGTCGATCAGCGCCGTGGGCAGGCCCGCGCCGCCGAAGCCCGAAATCATGACGCTGGCGCCATCCGGAATGCCGGCCACAGCACTCGCCAGGTCGGGGAAAAATTTGTCGATCATCCAGGTCCTTGTTGCATACGGTGGAAAGGGCCGTCAGGCGGGCCGGAACACCGGCACCCGCCAGGCGCCGTCGCTGGGCTTGAACACCACCTGCACCGCCTGGCCGATGGCCAGCGCATCGAAGTCGCAGTCGACCAGGTTGGTGAGCATGGTGGGCCCCTCCTCCAGCGTGACGAAGGCCACCGCATAGGGCTGCGGCGCGCGGCGCATCACGCTGAACGAGTAAATGGTGCCGCGGCCGGTGCCGGGCTGCCATTCGGTGCGCCCGCTGAAACAGAAGGGGCACAGCGCCCGCGGGTACCAGTGCACCTGGCCGCAGGCCAGGCAGCGTTTGACGAGAAAGCGGTCCTCCAGCGCCGCCTGCCAGAACACCAGGGTGTCCACGGTGGGGATGGGTGCGGGGATGGTGCGTTCGGTGGACATACGCTTACTCCCGTTCCATGATCAGCGTGGCGCTACCGTGCCGCGTGGCCAGCATGCCGCCTGTGCCCTGCGCCAGCGCCAGTCGGCAGTCGCGCACCTGCACCGCGGGATGGGCCTCGCCGCGCAGCTGGCGCACGGCCTCGATCACCTTGGTCATGCCGCCGCGGTTGGCCGGGTGGTTGTTGCACAGGCCGCCGCCGTCGGTGTTGACCGGCATCCGGCCGATGCCGCTGATCAGCTTGCCGTCGGCCACGTAGGCACCGCCCTGCCCCGGTGCGCAAAAGCCCAGGTCCTCCAGTTGCATCAGCACGGTGATGGTGAAGCTGTCGTAGATCGAGGCGTACTGGATGTCGCCCGGTTTCACACCGGCTTCGGCAAAGGCCTGCGCCCCCGCGGCGCGTGCGCCGGAGTAGGTCAGGTCGACCAGGCCGCCGTTCTGGTGCTTGACCGTTTCGCCCGCGCCGCGGATCTTCACCAGGGGGCGCCGCAGGGACTTCGCGATCTCCGGGCGGGCCACGATGAGTGCGCCTCCGCCGTCGGTGATGACACAGCAGTCGAGCCGGTGCAGCGGGTCGGCCACCATCGGCGAGTCCAGCACGTCCTGCACCGTCAGCACCTCGCGCAGCAAGGCATGGGGGTTGTGCTGGGCATGGTGCGAGGCCGCCACCTTGATCCAGGCCAGCTGTTCGCTGGTGGTGCCGTACTCGTACATGTGGCGTTTGGCGCACATGGCGTAGCCATTGGCATTGGCGATGCCCGAGGGGTATTCCCACTGGTAGTCGGGCTGCGCCGGGTCGCGCACCCGCGGGGTGGTGCCGGTGTTCACGCCCTCGCTGCGCGGCCGCCCCGCCAGGGTGATCAGCGCCACGTTGCACTTGCCCGCCGCGATGGCCTGTGCCGCATGGCCCACCAGGCTGACGTAGGAGGCGCCGCCGATGTCGGTCGCGTCCACATGCCGGGGCCGCAGGTTGAGGTGCTCCACCATCGAGGTCGGCCCCATGCCCGGTGCGTCGCCGGAGCAGAAGTAGCCGTCGATGTCGTCCTTCGACAGGCCCGCGTCCGCCAGTGCACCGGCGGCCACCTCGGCGTGCAGCTGGGCGACGGACTTGTCGGGCGCCTTGCGGGTGGGATGCTCGAAAGCCCCCACCAGGTAGGCCTTGCCATGGATGCTCATGCTGCTTCTTCCGCTTTGATTTCAGTTTTTAGAAATGACTTCTATTTTTCAAATGATTAGAATTGGTTTCTTTTTTCGAGTCAAGCAGGAAAGCACCGATGGCGACCACCAAGCCCGAGAAACCGGAGGGCGTTGCCGCCGCCAACCGCGCGCTCGCCGTGCTGGGCGCGTTCGAGTTCAGCCCCGACGGCATGACGCTGACCGCCCTGGCGGCAGCCACCGGCCTGTACGAAAGCACCATCCTGCGGCTGCTCGACTCGCTGATCGGCGCGAACTTCATCAAGCGCCTGGCCGACGGCCGTTATGTGGTCGGCCCGCGCGTGCTGCCGCTCAGCGAGATGTACCGCCGCTCGTTCCGGCTGGCCGACTTCGCCCTGCCGCGGCTGCGCGCCCTGACCCAGGAGACGGGCGAGTGCGCCAGCCTGTACGTGCGTGAAGGCGACCAGCGGGTGTGCCTGCACCACGTGCAGCCCCAGCGCTCGGTGCGCAGCCATGTGGCGGAGGGGGTGATGCTGCCGCTCGACCGCGGCGCGGCCGGCCGCGTCATGCTGGCGCTGGGCGATGGCGCCCAGGGCCCGCCCTACGAGCAGATCCGCCAGCGTGGTTATGCCATCACCCAGAAGGAACGCGACCCCGAGAGCGCGGCACTGGCCTGCCCCGTGTTCAGCCAGGGCACACGCCTGCTGGGCGCCATGTCGCTGGTGATACCGGTGTACCGTTTCTCCGACCAGGTGGCGCTGGCCGTGCTGCCGGCGGTACTGCGCCATGCGGCGGCGCTGACCGCGGACCTGGGAGGTGCCTGGCCGCATTTCCCGGCACCCACAACCCTCTGAGCCGTGGTGACCGGCTTCTGCATGACCCACATCCCCCACCCCGCCCCCGCACACCGGCTCCGCCGCTGCGGGGAAGCCTGCCGGTGACAGCCCACCACGCCACCTGGCTCATTGCCGCCCTGGCCACGGCCGGGGTCATCCTGCGCCCGTGGAAACTGGCCGAAGCCTGGTGGGCCACGGCCGGGGCCGCCGTGCTGGTGCTGGCCGGGCTGCTGCCCTGGCGCCATGCCCTGGCCGCGGTGAACAAGGGCACCGATGTCTACCTGTTCCTGGCCGGCATGATGCTGCTGTCGGAACTGGCGCGGCGCGAAGGCCTGTTCGACTACGTCGCCGAGGCGGCGGCGCGGCATGCGCGGGGCTCGGGTGCGCGGCTCTTTCTGCTGGTCTATGCCACCGGCACGCTGGTGACGGTGTTCATGTCGAACGACGCCACCGCCGTGGTGCTGACCCCGGCGGTCTACGCCGCCACCCGCAAGGCCGGGGTCAAGCCGCTGCCCTACCTGTTCGCCTGCGCACTGGTGGCCAACGCCGCGAGTTTTGTGCTGCCCATCTCCAACCCGGCCAACCTGGTGGTGTTCGGCCCGCACCTGCCGCCGCTCGGGCAATGGGTACGGCAGTTCGCGCTGGCCTCGCTGGCCTCCATCGCCGCCACCTACCTGGCGCTGCGCTGGCTGTTCCGTGCCGAGCTGGCCGGCCCGGCCGAGGCCCCCACCGGCGGCGCCGCCCTGTCGTTCACCGGCAAACTCACCGCCGGGGCCATCGCCGTGGTGGCCGCGGTGCTGCTCGCCGCGTCGGGCGCCGGCTGGGACCTGGGCCTGCCCACGCTGGCCACCGCGGGCATCGCCACCGCCGTGGTGCTGGGCATCAAGCGTGAAAACCCCGGACCCCTGTTGCGCCACGTCTCCTGGGGTGTGCTGCCGCTGGTGGCGGGGCTGTTCGTGCTGGTGGAGGGCCTGGCCGATACCGGGCTGCTGCAGGCGGCGGCCGGGCAGTTGCGGGCGGCCGCCGGCGCGGCACCGGGCGCCACCGCCTGGGGCGCCGGCCTGCTGGCGGCCTTCGGCTGCAACCTGGTGAACAACCTGCCCGCCGGGCTGCTCGCAGGCACGGTGGGCGCCGCAGCGGACGCCACACCCGCCATCCGCAGCGCCATCGCCATCGGCATCGACCTGGGGCCCAACCTGTCCGTGACCGGCTCGCTCGCCACCCTGCTGTGGCTGACCGCCATCCGCCGCGAAGGCGAAGACGTGGGTGCGTGGCAGTTCCTGAAGGTCGGGGCCATCGCGATGCCCCTGGCGCTGGTGCCGGCACTGCTGGGGCTGTGGCTCACCACCTGAGGCACGCGCTGGTCATGGCAGGCCGGGCAGGCCTCGGTGATCGCCGGGTTGGTGGAGGTACCGCTCCAGCCGCTTGAGGTGGGAGCGCATTTCCACCACCGCCCCATCGGCGTCACGCAGGCGCATCAGCCGCAGCACTTCGCGCCGCACGCCGATGACATCACTCCGGGGCACGGGGCTGACCTTTTCGAGCAACGCGCGGGTTAGCTCGGAGAGCGATTCCACCAGCATCACCATCACCTGGTTGTGCGTCGCTTCGGCCAGGATCCGGTAGAACTCCATGATGTAGGCGTTGCGGCGTGTGAAATCCCCCTTGAGCGTCAGTTGCTCGGACTTGTCGATGTCCCGCTCGATCGCGTCGAAGTCCTCGTCCGTGGCGCGCTCGCAGGCAAGCCGTATGGCCTGCTCGGTCAGGATGATCCGCATCTCCGTGACGCTGCGGGACGGGATCTGGCCGAGCATCACCATGTCACCGACCGCCTGTGTGACGGCATTCGAATCACCCTCCCGTATGAAGGCACCGCCGCCCATACCCTGGTGGCATTCGATCAGCCCTGCGTTCTCGAGGCTGCGCATCGCCTCACGGATGGCGGTCCGGCTGACACCCAGCTGTTCTGCAAACTCCCTCTCGGGCGGCAGCCTGTCGCCGGGTTTCAGCGTCCCGAGCGCTACTTCGCGCCGGATCTGGTCGCAGACCTCTTCGAAGGCGCGTTTTCCCTTGATCGGCGCGAAAGTGGGCGCCGCCCGGTCGGCATCACCTTCGCGTGCCAGTCTGGCCGCACGCATTGTTCCAACACTCATGTCAATCCTCCTGCGGGCTATTTTAGTGCGGATAAGGTATGAGGTTATGACCTATACCACGCCCAAGTGAGAATATCCATGGGGAACACCATTGGTATAAGGTCCTACCTTAAGAGGTAAGCTGCGACGCACCAAGACAAACGAGCGTCAGCATGAAAAAGACCATCCGCCTCGTTCTCGGCGCACTGCTCGCCGTGGCGATCTTTCCCGCCATCGCGGCGTATCCGGAAAAGCCGGTGACGCTGATCGTTCCCTATGCGCCTGGCGGCTTTGGCACGACCTTCGGCAACCTGATGACCGAAACGCTCAGTCCGGTCCTGGGCCAGCGCCTGATCACCGACTACCGGCCTGGCGCCAACGGCGGCCTTGGGGCGGCCATCGCGGCCAAGGCGCCCCATGACGGCTACACCCTGTTCATGGCCGTCAACAGCACCATGGCCATCAATCCGGGCCTGTACACCAAGCTGCAGTACGACCCGGTCAAGGACTTCGCGCCGGTCGCCATGGTGTGTACTTCGTCGAATGTTCTGGTGGTCAACGCGACGAGTCCGTTCAAGTCGGTCCAGGACCTCATCGACTACGCCAAGGCCCATCCGGGCAAGCTGAATTTCGGCTCGTCGGGCAACGGCTCCACCATCCACCTGTCCGGCGAGATGTTCGCCAAGCTGGCCGGCGTATCCGTGAACCATGTGCCCTACAAGGGCGTGGCACCGGCGGTGGCCGACCTGATGGGCGGGCAGATCGACTTCGTGTTCGCCGATGCGTCGGTCCTGCCGCAGGTGGTGCCGGGTGGAAAGCTGCGCGCGCTCGCGGTGACCGGCCCCGCACGGCTGGGCGCGGCCCCGGAACTGCCGACCATGCAGGAGGCGGGGCTCAAGGGGTTTGCCATCCGTTCCTGGTACAGCATCGTCGCGCCCGCCGGTACGCCGGCCGAGGTGGTGGATGCACTCAACCGCGACATCGCCAAGGTCGTACGGATGCCGGCCGTGCGCGCCCGCATGAAGGAACTGGGCATGGACCCGGCGGAAGACACCTCGGTGGGCTATCTGCGGTCGACCATCCATTCCGACCTCTCGACGTGGAAGAAATTTCTCGCCGAAACCCACATCAAGATCGACTGAGCGCCTGGCAGCGGAATTCTGGAGAACGCCATGAGCGAAAACAAAGAACTGGCCGGGGACCCGCCGACGCCTTTCCCCGTGATCCGCGGCATGCTGCGCCACAAGCAGGGCATCCCCTTCGGGGGCGCCGCGGCAGTGGCGGCGCTGGGGTGCTGGCTCGGCTACCGCACCGGCGCCGTCGACCTCTACCCCATCGCCGTGCTGCTGGCGTTTACGGTGTTTTTCATGCTCCGTGTGGCCGTCGAGGTCGTGGAACTGGTCGCCGAGACCTTGATGCCGAGGTGACCCGATGATCGAATGTGACGTGTGTGTAGTAGGCGGCGGCCTGGCCGGCCTCACCGCTGCGGTGCGGGCGGCCGAGCAAGGGCTGCGTGTAGTGGTGCTGGAACGTTCGGCCGAGTCCGACTACCTGTGCAACTCGCGGATGACCGGCGGTGCGTTCCACATCTGCCTGAGTGACATCCAGTCGGACCCGGATGTCCTGGAACAGAAGATCCACACCGTGACCCGTGGGGCCGCCCATCCGGGCCTCGCCCGTGCCGTGGCGCAAGACGCGCGCCGCGCCGTCAAGTGGCTGCAGACACAAGGCATCCGCTTCATCAAGGGTGGATCGGAGCCGCACCACAACTTCGTGCTGTCTCCGCCCTCGCTGCAACGGGTCGGCTCCGACTGGAAGGGCCGGGGCGGCGATGTGCTGCTCCGGACCCTGGGGGCAGCGCTCGCCAGACAGAACGGACAACTGCTGCGAGGCCACCGCGCACGGGAGCTCACCGTGGGGGATGGACGCTGCACCGGGTTGAAGGGAACTTTCGGGGACCACCCCTTCGAAGTCTCGGCCCGTGCCGTCGTCATCGCCGACGGAGGCTTCCAGTGTGATCCGGACCTGGTCCGCGACAGCATTTCGCCCGCACCCGAGAAGGTGCTGCAGCGCAACGCACGCTCGGGCTTTGGCGACGGTGTCCGGATGGCCCGGGCCGCCGGCGCCCAGTTGTCGAACCTCGTCGGGTTCTATGGCCATGTGATGAACCGCGAGGCCATGGCGAATGCCAGCCTGTGGCCGCTGCCCTGGATGGACAACGTCGCCACGTCGGCAGTCGTCGTCGACGCCGGGGGCCGGAGATTTACCGACGAGGGCCGCGGCGGCGTCTATATCGCCAACCGGATCGCGGCGCTGCAGGATCCTCTTTCCGCCACCGTCATCTTCGACCAGCCGCTGTGGGACGGCCCTGGAACCTCACGTTTCCTCCCGCCCAATCCGCATATGGAAAAGTGCGGCGGCACGGTGGTGCGGGCGGCTTCTCTCGCCGAGCTGGCCGGCAAGCTCGGCCTCCCCGCGGGGGAACTCGAGAAGACCATCGCCGGCTACAACCAGGCGGTCGAGGCGAAGACCTGCGCCTCGCTGAGCCCCTCCCGCACACCCGCAACCTATGTGCCCATGGCCATCCGCACCGCGCCTTTCTATGGCGTTCCGGTATGCGCCGGCATCACCTACACGATGGGTGGCATCGCCATCGACGAATGGTCCCGCGCACTGCGGGAAGACGGATCGCCGTTCCGGGGGCTGTACGCCGCCGGTGGCTCGAGCGGAGGCCTCGAAGGCGGCGACAGCATCGGCTACGTGGGCGGCCTGTCGAAGGCGGCCACCACGGGGCTGCGCGCCGGCGAGCACATCGTGCAGGAACTCAAGGGCGTTGCCGCCTGAGCCCCGGATCAACGGAAAAAAAGGAAACCATGAAGCTTGTGGAAAAAGACGTACTGGTGGTCGGGGCCGGACCCGTGGGCCTCTCGCTGGCGGGAGACCTCGGTTGGCGGGGCCGCTCCTGCCTGCTGGTCGAACAGGGCGATGGGGTCATCCGCCAGGCGAAGATGGACGGCGTGGGTGTGCGCACCATGGAATTCTGCCGCCGCTGGGGCATCGTCCGGGAGGTGGAGTCGAGTGCCTACAACCGCGCCTACCCGCAGGACAACGTCTACCTGACAACACTCAACGGCTATGAGCTGGGCCGCCAGCCCATGCCCGCGATGCAGGACGACCACCCGCCGCCGGAAAGCCCGCAAAAGCGCGAACGTTGTCCCCAGAACATGTTCGACCCGGTGCTGCAGAAATTCGCCACGTCGCAGCCGGAGGTCGACGTGCGCTACGGATACCGGTTCCTCCGCTTCGAAGAGCAGGAGGGCGCGGTGGTCAGTACGGTGCTGGACGTCGCAACGAACGAGGAACTGACGGTTCGTTCGAAGTTCCTCGTCGGCTGCGACGGCGGACGCAGCGCGGTGCGGGAGCAGCTCGGCATCGACATGCACGGCAAGGGCGTACTGACCCACACCACGAACGTCATCTTCCGCTGCCCGGAATTCAACCGGCTGCACGACAAGGCGCCGGGCTACCGCTACATGTTCATCGGCGCGACCGGGGTCTGGGGCACCATCGTCGCCATCAACGGGAACGACCAGTGGCGCATGTCCATCATCGGCAATGCCACCGAGCGCCACCACTACAGCGATGGTGAGCTCAAGGGGTTTGCGCACAAGGCGCTGGGCCGGGAATTCGACCTGGACATCCTGAGCATCCTGCGCTGGACCCGCATCGAGCAGGTGGCGGCCAGCTATGGGCGCGGACGGGTCTTCATTGCCGGCGACGCATGCCATTTGACCTCCCCCACCGGCGGGCTCGGCATGAACACGGGCATCGGGGATGCCGTCGACCTCTCCTGGAAACTAAGCGCCTGCGTCGAGGGCTGGGGCGGCCCGGGGCTCCTGGAGTCCTATGGGGTCGAGCGCAAGCCGGTGGCGCACCGCATCACCCGCTTCTCCACCAGCAACCTCGAGGTCATGCAAAAGGTGCCGCATACCGGAGAGATCTTCGACAGCGGCCCGCAAGGCGAGGCATCCCGCAGGAAGGTCGGCCACGCCATCGGCGAGGGGCTCAAAAAAGAGTGGTTCTCGAAAAACATGCACCTGGGCAACCGCTACACCGGCTCGCCCGTGTGTGTCTACACCGAACCGGAGTCGGCCGAGCAGATCCAGGCCGAGTACGACGACGCCGTCCACTACCGGCCATCGACCCGGCCGGGTTGCCGTGCACCGCATGTCTGGCTGGAGGACGGCCGCTCGACGCTGGACCTGTTCGGTCGCGGCTTCGTCCTGATGGCACACCCGGCGCGGCAGAGCGAGGCGGCTGCGCTGGGCTCGGCCGCTGCCGGCCTGGGCGTGCCGCTGCGTGTTGTCCCGATGGAGGAGGCCGCTGTGCGCGAGGCCTACGAGAAGGATCTGGTGCTGGTCCGGCCGGACGGCCATGTCGCCTGGCGCGGCAGCGGGATCCCGGCCGACGTGGTCGGTCTCATGAAGACAGTTTCTGGCAATTGAGGAGATTCGCATGCAAGACAAGGCGACAGTTTTCGATGTGATCGTGGTGGGCGCCGGCATGGCGGGTCACTGTACCGCCCTGGAAGCCGCGCGCCAGGGCGCCAAGGTCCTGCTGCTGGAGAAGACCGAGCTCTATGGAGGCAGCACACGCATGTGCGGCGGGGCGTTCGCCTTCGCGGGTACCGAGGTGCAGAAAAAGAACAACGTGCCCGACTCGGCGGAACTGCTTGAAGAAGACCTGCTCAAGGCCGGCAAGTACCGCAACGACCGTGCCCTGGTACACGTATACGCCACGCGCCAGTACGAGGCCTACCAGTGGCTGCAGGCGATGGGCTTGCAATTCGACAAGGTGGCGTTGAGCGGCGGCCAGTCCGTTCCCCGCAACCACAGCATCGATCCGGTTCTGGTCCTGGAGACGCTGCATACCCATGTGGTGGAGGCGGGCGTTACCTACCGCGCCAACGCGGCTGTCGAGAGGCTGCTCACCGCAGCCGAGGGCGACGGCTACCGTGTCACCGGTGTGGTTCTCGCATCGGGTGAACAACTGGCCGCGCGGGGCGGGGTGGTGATCGCCACCGGCGGCTTCTCGCGCTCGACGGACCTGGTCGAACGTTTTGTGCCGCATCTGCTGGCGGCCCGCCCCATGGGCGGCCATGGCAACACCGGCGACGGGCTGAAGATGGCCTGGGCCCTGGGGGCGGATCTGATCGACATCGGCTATACCAAGGGTACCTTCGGCGCCCCCGTCGCCGAACCCAGGAAGGGGATGGAAGAGCAGGCGCCACGGCTCATTTCCGCCATGTACAAGGGCGCGATCGTCGTCAATGCGGCGGGCAGACGATTCATCAACGAATCGGTCTCGTACAAGATCATCGGCGACCGCTGCCTGGAGCAGCCCGGCGCCCTGGCCTTCCAGGTGTTCGACCAGCGGGTCATGGACCAGTCCTCGCCGCTGCCGACCGTATCCGACTACCAGGGCGCCCTGGCCTCGGGCGTGCTCCACCAGGCCGAATCGCTGGAAAAGCTGGCCGCGGACGTGGGCATAGCCCCCGACGGCCTGGCGGCGACCGTGCGCCGCTACAACGAGGTCTGCGAGGGCCGCGCGCAAGACGAATTCGGCCGCACCTCGCTGAGCACCGGCTACGGCAAACCCACACCCGTGGAGACGGGACCTTTCTACGCCCTGCCCTGCACCACCGGACTGACCTCGACCTACTGCGGCCTGCACGTCGATACCGATGCGCGTGTGCTGACGGTCTTCAAGCAGCCGATCGCCGGGCTGTATGCCACCGGCGAAGTGATGGGCGGCTTCCACGGAGAGGCCTACATGAGCGGCTCCTCCCTGGCCAAGGGCTGCATCTTCGGGCGCCTGGCGGCACAACACGCGGTGGCCCGCGCGGGAGCGGGGCAACCCACCACGGTCGCGGAAGCGGCGCAGTAGCCCCCGAAACCCCACACCCGGAGCACAAGAAGATGGAAGTCACCCAACAACTGGCTGCATTCGCGCTGGATACCCGCTACGAGGATCTGCCGCCGCGCGTGGTCAAGTCCGCCAAGCTGCTGATGCTGGACACCATGGGCTGCGCGATGGGCGCGGTGGGCACGACCCCTGGGCTGGCGGTCCGCAGGATCGTCCACCAGGGAGGCGGTGGGGGAGACTCCACCGTTCTGGGTACAGGCCAGAAGACGTCGCCGGCCATGGCGGCCTGGGCCAACGGCCGGCTTGGCAACATCCTCGATATCGACGAGTGCTACAAGGTCCAGGGCCACCACGCGCAGGCAAGCCTCGGGGCGGCACTGGCACTGGCGGAGCACAAGGGCCACGGTGGCAAGGCACTGCTGACCGCCTTCACCATGGGTTTCGAAATCGGCGTACGCCTGGGCAACTACCTGAGTCCCCGGGTCACCGTCGACGAGCAAGGACGCACCAAGGGCTGGACCGGCCTGGTCGGGCCGGGACAGGGTGTGCACGCGGCCTGCACCGCGACTGCGCGGCTGATCGGTTCCACGGTCGATGAACTTGCCGACGGTTTTGGCAACTGCGCGCAGTACATGGTCGGGCGGGACTGGTCCAGGCAGTGGGGCCGCGACCCGGACCTGGGGAACCTCAAGTACGCAGATACCGGCTGGAACGCACAGGGCGGAATGATGGCGGCGTGGCAGGCGCAGGAAGGGGTGCGCGGCATTCGCAACATCTTCGATTCCGACAGCTATGCCCAGGTCTTCCAGGGCGTGGTCCTGAATCCCGAAGCCATGCTGCGCGGCAGAGGGTCCGAGTGGTATCTGCCGGAGACATCGATCAAGTTCTGGCCCTGCTGCCGCTGGATCCACTACGCGCTCACCGCATTCGACGAACTGGTGCGCAAACACGATCTGCGGCCCGAGGACATCGAGTCGGTGGACCTGCTGTCGTTCCCCATGATTCCCTATCCCCGCTTTGCGTCTGCGGGCGATCCCCCCGACCTGGTGGCGGCCACCTTCAGTTTTGCGCATGCGGCCGCCATGGTCGCGATGCGCGTGCCCGCCGGGCCGGAGTGGTTCACGCAGGCCCACCTTTCCGGTGCAGCCGCGCGTGCCATGCGGCAGAAGGTGCGCCTCGGGAACGAAGACAGAGGTTTCGATCCCGGCACCTGGGGCCTGGAGAAAAACGAGCTGAAAGTGCCGTCGCGCGCCGTGGTCAGGGCACGAGGCACGGAGTTCGTGGCCACGAGTGACTACGCCTATGGCGATGCATGGGAGGAGGCGCCTCGCTACACCGACCAGGACGTCATCGAGAAGTTCCGGCGGATGGCGAACACCCTGGCCCCGCTGTCCGACCGCTGGGCCATGCGCGTCGAACGCATGGTCGAACGGGTCTTGAACGTCGACGAGATAGACGACGTGCGGGACCTTACCGCTGTTCTCGGCATGGTGGATTGATCCGCCTCCCATGCCGCCGCATCACATTTTCTGAAGCAGGACACCCCCATGAAATCACTTCGTTGCCTGGTCATCGTTGCGGTCGCCCTCCTGGCCACCGCCCAAAGTAACCTCGCCGGCGCAAAAGAGCCTTTCCCCGACCGGCCGATCAAGATCGTGGTCGGCACATCCCCAGGGGGCATTACCGACCTCGGAGCCCGCAAGCTCGCCGAGCTGGCGAGCAAGGAGCTGCGCGGGCAGCCCATTGTCATCGAGAACAAACCGGGGGCCATGGGTACCGTGGCAGTAGGCCAGATCGCGCGGGGAACCACCGATGGCTACACGGTCATGGCCGTTTCGACCAGCTCGGTACTCATTGGCCCGTTGACGACAAAAGTCGGCTTCGATCCGCTGAAGGACCTGGCCTACCTGATGAACTACGCCGGGCCGTCGCAGGCGCTTCTGGTGCGGTCCGACTCCAAATACCAGACCCTGGACCAGCTGATCGCCGATGCGAAGGCCAACCCCGGGGCCATCGCCTACGCCACCTATGGCGTGGCGGATGCCGGCGGGTTCGGCATCAAGGCCCTGAGCAAGGCCAAGGGCGTGTCCTTCAACCAGATTCCCTACCAGGGCTCGTCGCAGCAACTCGTCGCATTGCTCGCAGGCGAGGTGCAGTTCACCGTCACCTCGAACTACATGACCGATATACGCAATGGACGCATGCGCGCGCTGGCACTGCTGGACAAGCAGCGTTATCCGGGAGTGCCCGAGGTTCCCACCTTCAAGGAGAAGGGGATCGATTTCGAGTTCCCCTGGATCATGGGACTGGTCACCTCGGCGGGCGTGCCGGCAGACATCCGCAAGAAGCTGGAGATGGCATTCGTGAACGCAGGCAAAAACCCAGAGTTCACCAAGTTCATGGCGCAGCGCGAAGTACCTGCGTACATCCTGGATGCCGACGAGATGACCCGTGAGATGCGGCAGTACTACGCGAGCTTTTCCCGCGCCGTCAAAGAGTACGGATTGCAGCAGCCGTGAACGGCCTGAACCTGGTCATCGAGGTAGCGCCGGACGGCAGCGGCGCACTGGTGCTGTCGCACAGAGCGATGCCGCTGCCGGCGGCGGGCGAGGTGCGCATCCAGGTCCATGCCGCGGGCGTGAACCGGGGTGACATCAAGCAGCGCCATGGCGACTATCCCAAGCTGCCCGAGGGTGCATCGAACGTGTTGGGCCTGGAGGTGGCGGGGGTGGTCGACGCCTGCGGCGATGGCGTTACGCGCTGGCGGCCGGGTGACCGGGTGTGCGCCCTGCTCATGGGGGGCGGCTATGCGGAGTACTGCACCGCGCCCGCGGAACAGTGCCTGCCGGTTCCGGCGGGACTCGACATGGTGCAGGCAGCCGCGCTGCCCGAAACCTTCGCCACCGTCTGGCAGACGCTGTTCATGCAGGCCGGCCTGCAGCCGGGCGAAACCGTGCTGGTGCACGGCGGCAGCAGCGGCATCGGGGTCGCCGCGGTGCAGCTCGCCAGGGCGCTGGGCTCCCGGGTACTGGTTACGGCGGGGAGCGCCGAAAAATGCCGGCTGTGCGAGCACCTCGGCGCCGACCTGGCGATCAACTACCGTACGCAGGACTTCGCCGAACGGGCGCTGGCGTTCACCGGCGACCAGGGCGTGGATGTCATCCTGGACATGGTCGGCGGCCCCTACGCGGCGTCCAACCTCCGGATTCTGGCCCCGCGCGGGCGCCTGGCCTATGTCGCCGGCGACGCAGGTGGAGAGGCCAGCTTCAACATCCGCGACATCATGATGCGCCGCCTGACCGTCACCGGCGCCACGCTGCGGCACCGCAGCGTTGGCGAGAAAGGGCAGATTCTCGCTGCCTTGCAGCGCGTCGCCTGGCCCTTGCTCGAAAGCGGTGCGATCGCACCGGTGGTGGACCGCGTCTTTCCACTCCGCGAAGCCGCTGCAGCCCACGCATGGCTGGAGGCCGGTACGGCTGTCGGAAAGACCTTGCTTCGGGTGCGCGCGGCGCCTTCCTCTTCACTTTCAACCGGCCCTGCCCAGGAGACACCATGATCAGCCAGAAAGATACCTATACGCCCGAACGGATGGCCGACCGGATGGCCATCCAGGACACGATGTACCGCTGGTGCCGTGCGGTGGACCGCCTCGATTTCGATGAAATCCGTGCGGTGTTCCATCCCGACGGCATCGACCGCCATGGCCCCTTCAACGGCACGGTCGATCAATTGATCGAGTGGATCCGCAACCGGCACAAGACCATCCCGTTCTCGATGCACGCGATCAGCAACATGCTCATCGAGTTCGCCAGCCCGGACGTGGCGCTGGTCGAGACCTACATCCGCACGGTGCAGCGCTACCCCGCCGACGCCAAGGCCAGCCTGGCGCAGCTGTCCGGCGGCGCGGACGGCAGTCCCGGACTGGGAGCCGACCTGTTCACCTGCTCGCGTTATGTGGACAAATTCGAACGCCGCGACGGCGAGTGGCGCATCGCCGTGCGGACCCTGGTGCAGGACTGGAAGCAGATTGTCGATGTACCGCTGAACGCACCCGTGCCCCAGGAGGGATGGCTGGTGGGCCGCCGCGACAGGCAGGACCCGCTCTACACCGAACGCGCCAAGCTGGGGCTCTGACATGTCTGGCATCGACAGCCACCAGAGGGTTGCGCTGGTCACGGGTGCGGCCAGCGGGATCGGACTGGCCTGTGCCCGGCGGCTGGCCGACGGCGGACTCCGGGTCGTCCTGCTGGACCGCAGTGCGTCGGTCCTCGCCATTGCCAGCCGCTTCACGGCCGATGGCCACCGTGTCGAGGCCGTGGTGGCCGATCTGGCCGACCGCACCGGCCTGCGCCACGGCGTGGCGGAGGTACTGGAAAAAGCCGGCCGCTGCGACGTGTTGGTCAACAACGCCGGGATCCACCCCAAACCCAGCGGTGCCATCGTCTCGCTCGAGGACACCTCGCTGGAAGAATGGGAGGCCGTTTTCAGCGTGAACGTCACTGCGCCCTTCCTGCTGTGCCAGGCGTTTGCGGGCGGCATGAAGCAGCGTGGCTGGGGGCGGATCGTGAACGTCGTCTCCCGGGCCGGGCGGACCTATTCGGACCGGGCGGGATCCCACTACAGTGCGTCGAAAGCAGCGCTCATGGGATTCACCCGCAAGATCGCCGGCGAATATGCCGCTTTCGGGGTGACGGCCAACTGCGTCGCGCCGGGCCAGATCGAAACACCGCTGGCCCGAACCTCCACACCCGAGGTGCTGGCGCGGGCCGCCCGTGCGACCCCTGTGGGCCGTTTGGGCACCGCCGACGAAGTGGCCTCGGCGATCCAGTACCTGGCGTCGGAGCCGGCCGGATTCATCACGGGGGCGGTACTGGATGTCAACGGCGGCATTTTTATGGGCTAGTGCGGCACACCTTCCTTGCCTTGTTCTTCTTAAGCCGCCATGGGGCGGCCATGGTTGACGCTCAGGCCGCGCCCCGTTTGTTCCGGGCCTTGGTCGCCTTCATGAAGTGGCCATGCAGCTTGGTCAGGTGGTCCGACATGGCTTGGGCCGCGGCCGCGCCATCGCGCTTGCGAAGGTGCCGCAGGATGTCCCGGAACGACTTGATGGTGGTTTTGCGGGCAGCGATGTCGTACTGGGACATCAGCTTGAGGATGATCTCGGTCAACGCGTCCACCAGGAGCACCATCACCTCGTTGCGGGTGGCCAGGCTCAAAAGCTTGTAGAACTGCAGCAGCTGGATGCGCCGTTCCTCGGTGGAGCCTTCTTCACGGCTCAGCGCCTCGGTCCGGTCGATGCTGTGTTCCAGCTGTTCGAAATCGGCATCGCTGGCCCGCTGGCAGGCCAGGCGGATGACGGCATCGAGCAGGATGGTGCGGCTTTCCGTCAGGCCCTCCAGCGTGATGCGCCCCAGGTTCAGCAGCTCGTTGAGCGATTGCCGCACGACGGTCGGGTCCCCCTCCAGGATGAAGGTGCCGCCCCTGACACCCTTGCGCTGTTCGATGATGCCGGCACGCTCCAGGCTGCGCAGCGCTTCGCGTACCGCGGCGCGGGAACTCCCGTACTGCAAGGCCAGGTCGCGCTCGGCCGGCAGCTTGTCGCCGGGCTTGAGTTTTCCGGCCGCGAGTTGCGAAACGATCTGGTCGCAGATGTCCTCGAATACACGGGGCGCACGCCCCCTTGCCGCGGGCACTGCGTCGAGCGTGCCCGCGAGTGGGCTTGCAACGGTCATGGGGAGGAGACTGGCATGCATGGGCAATTCTAGGCGTGGCTCACACCCGTCGCGTCCAGCTGGGCTACTCGGCGACGACACCCGCGGCCTTGATCATGGTGGCCGTCAGGGCGGTTTCGGTCCTGATGTAGTCGCGCAGCTGTTTGCCGTCGCCGGCCACCACGGTCAGGCCCTTGGAGGTGACCTGCTTCTCCATGAACTGCGGGTCGCGCAGCACGGCCTGCACATCGGTGCGGATCTTCTTCACGACAGCGGCCGGTGTGCCGGCTGGCGCAAACAACGCATACCAGATCGACACCTTGGCATAGGGGAAGCCCTGCTCGGTCGTGGTCGACACGTTGGGGAACTGGGGCGAACGCACGTCGCCCGCCACCGCCAGCGGCTTGACCTTGCCGGTCTGGATGAAGGGCAGCACCACGGCCGCGCTGCCGCTGCCCAGTTGCACTTCGCCCGAGGCGACCGCCGTGAGGTTGGGGGTGATGCCGTTGTAGGGCACGTGCAGCAGGTCCACCGACTCGCGGTCCTTGACGGTGGAGAACAGCAGGTGCGGCTGGCTGCCATTACCAAAGGAACCAAAGCTGACCGTGCCCGGCTTGGCGCGGGCCAGGGCGACCGCCTCTTTCAGCGAGTTGGCCGGGAAGCCTGCGTTGGCGACGATCAGCTGGTCGGCCTTCACCATCATGAGGATGGGCTCGAAGGCCTTGTCCGGATCGTAGGGCAGCTTCTTGTAGAGGAAGCGGTTGCCCACCATGGTCTGGTTGACGGTGGCCAGCAGCGTATAGCCGTCGGCCGGCGCCCGGGCCACGGCCGAGGTGCCGATCACGGAACCGGCGCCGGCGCGGTTTTCGATCACCAGCGGCTGGCCCCAGCGGGCACCGAGTTCGGCACCGAGCGAGCGGGTGAGGATGTCGATGCCGCCACCGGGGGCGAAGGGCACGATGACGGTGACCGGCTTGGCAGGAAAGGCCTGGGCCAGCGCGGAGCCGGACGCCAGGGTGAAGGCCAGCAGGCCGGCGAGGTATTTCAATTTCATGGGAATCTCCTGGGCGTGTATTCAAGCGTACACAAGACCGTCGAACAGGCGGCGGGTGGTGCGGTAAAAAGCGCCGCTGGCGGCGTGCCAGCATCCATCGGCTGCCGTGACGTCGGCATCGACATTCAGCACTCCGGAGGGCATGGCCAGCCGTGTGGGTGCGCCATCCAAGCGGGGGCCGGACAAACGGTGGGGAATGCTGCCCTCGATGCGGATGGCGACGGCGGTGCACAGTGCGCCCGTGAGCGGCAGTGCCCGGTGGGGCTGGCCGTTGGACAGCATCTTCACCACCAGGTCGGCCGCCTCGGCGGGCAGTACCTCGCCGTCCAGGGTCCGCGTGGGCCGCGGCGAAAAAACCATGGCGATCAGCGGGATCAGGGGAATGGCCGCGGCCCGCTCCAGATCCGGCGCGATGCCCATCGCCACCGAGCCCCGCAGGCGGATGTCGCCCAGCAGCCGCATGAGTTCCGGGCGAGCCGCCACATCGTCCGGTGACTCTTCGCCGGTCAGGCCCAGGGCCTCGCCATCGACGAACACACAGGCATTGGCGGCGTCCACCAGCGATACCGCGACCGCGCCGCGGAGAGGCACGCTGACGCTGTCCACGGCCGAGCCGGTGGGCAGCAGCGAGCCGGTCGAGGCCCCGCCCGGCTGGAGGAACTGCAGGCGCACAGGTGCGCCGCAGCCGTCCACGCCGGGGATTTCCAGTTCGCCGTCTTCCACGCTCCGGCCATGTGCCACCGGGAAGGTGGCATGGATGATCTTGCGGGTGTTGGTATTGTGGATACGCACCGTGGCCATGTCGCCGTCCGGCGCCGGCACCAGCCCCTCGTCCACCGCGAAGGGGCCGATGGCCGACGACATGTTGCCGCAGTTGCCGCTGTAGTCGACCTGTGCCTGCCGCACCTGGACCTGGGCGAAGGTGTAGTCCACGTCGGCGCCGGGGACGGTGGAAGGCCCGACGACGCAGACCTTGGACAGCGAGGACACGCCGCCACCCATGCCGTTCAGCTGCCGGCCGTAGCGGTCGGGCGTGCCCATGGCGCGCAGGAAGATCGCGTCCCATTCGGCGCGGTCGGCCGGGAGGTCGCGCAGGTGGAAGACCAGCGCCTTGCTGGTGCCGCCGCGGATGAAGGCCGCCTTGAACTGCTGTGCCATGCCAGGCTTCAGTAAGGGCGGGGGGCGGCCTGGGCGTGTTCACGCACGCTCACGGTCATGTCGCCGACCGATTCGATCTCGATGCGCACCGTGTCGCCGGGGGCGATCGGACCAACGCCTTCGGGCGTGCCGGTAGCGATCACGTCGCCCGGGTGCAGAGTCAGCACCGAAGAGACCATCTCGATCAGTTCGGCCACGCCGACGATCATTTCGCCCGTATGGGCCTGCTGGCGCAACTCGCCATTGACCCACAGGCGGTTCTGCAGTGCGCCCGGATCGGCCACCTCGTCGGCGGTCACCAGGTAGGGGCCCAGGGGGGTGAAGGTGTCGAAGGACTTGCGCATGGTGCGCTCCTCTTCGCCCGTGCCTTTTTCGATGCGCATGGTGCCGTCGATGAGGCAGGCGTAGCCGAACACGTACTGCATCGCCTCGGCACGCGGCACATTGCGGGCTTCCTTGCCGATGATGACGGCCAGTTCGGACTCGTGGTCGAAACGCCGGGCCGAGCCCTTGGGCAGCAGGATGGTGCCACCGGACCCCACCAGGCTGGCCGGCGCCTTCAGGAAAAATCCCTGTTCGCGGGCGCTGCGCCCCGCGGGGGTGACGGTGCGCGAGCCGAGCTCGCCGATGTGCTTCTGGTAGTTGGCCGGCGCCGCGAAGATGTGGGGCGGCGCAGGGTTGGCCGGCAGCAGCGTGACCTCGGTGGGTTGCAGCGTCTTGCCGCCGGCGGCCGCAGCTTTTTCCAGCGCGGGTTTCATCTGGTCCCAGTGGGCGATCAGCCAGTTGATGCGTTGCGCGGGCAGCTCGGCCAGGAAGGCAGGCAGTGCGTCGGTGACGTCGGTAATGCCGGCGGGGCCGACGATACCCACGCGGTAGTCGTTGAAGGAAGCGATTTTCATGGTGTCCCGTGGTGTCTGGTGGTCGTTTGTCTGAGGGTCATGCGTTACTGGTGCGGGTCTCTTCGCGGTAGAAGCCGAGCGCCCGCATGGCGGGAACGTCGCTCACCTGGAACAGCACGGCGTCCGAGTCCGAACGGTTGCTGTGCGCGTGCCAGGCCCAGGGCTTGACGGTGAGGAAGTCACCCGCATTCCAGTCGTAGGCGATGTCGTCCACCACCGTGGTGCCGCTGCCGCTGACCACGTAGTACAGCTTGCTGCCGGTATGGCGACGGGCCTGGCCCTGGAAACCTGCACGCAGCCGCTGCAGGCGCATGCCGAAGGTCGTCATGGCGGGGCCGCCCGTGAGCGGATTGCGGTATTCCTGGATGACATCGTCCACCGGGTCGGGTTCCAGCCCGGCGGCCATGTCCAGCGCATCGTGGGCCATTGCGCGCGGGTAGACCAGCAGCGGGTTGTGGTGGACACCCGCGCCTTCCTTGCCCGGCGGCCGCATCAGCGCGCTGCCGTAGGTGCGCAACGAGCGGTCGGGTATGGCCGCCAACGGTTGCTGCTCCCCTCTGTACGGCTCGAAGAACGTGGCGTGCATCGCATTCATCAGCGAGATGTCGAGCACGTCCAGCCAGATCATCGGCTCCGTGCCCTGGTACTCGTGGTCGTGCCACAGCATGCCGGGCGTCAGCACCAGGTCGCCCTGGTTCATCTCGTAGCGTTCGCCCTCCACCGTCGTGGTGGCGCCGTTGCCCTGCATGATGAAACGGAAGGCATTGGCCGTATGCCGGTGCGCCGCCGCGACTTCGCCGGGCATGATCACCTGGATGGAGCCCCAGAAGGTGTGGGTGGTGCCGAAGGGCAGGCCGGGGTTGGCCAGCCGCAAGGTGCGGCGCTGGCCGCCCGCGCCCATGTCCAGCTCGGTGCCGATGCGTTCGAGCATCGGCTTGAGGTCCACCCACTTCCAGTGCACGGTGTGGGTGGCGGACTTCGGCTCGCGGGTGAAGAAGGGCGGGTCATCCGGCTGGGCCACCCGGCAGCCGATGCGTGCCAATTCGTCTTTCAGGGCGAGGCGCGCGTCGGCGTCCTCCATCGTCGTTGTCAGGCCCATGTCATGCCTCCGCTGTTTGTGCGGCAGCCGCAGCGGATGCCGGCGCGGCGGCAGCACCCACAGCACCACGGACGGTCTCGATCAGGCCTTCGGGAGACTGCGGCAACACATCGCCGCGCCACACGACCTGCCCATCCGGCCTGACCAGCACCAGGCGGCGTTCGTACAGCGCGCGGGCATCGGGGCTGTCGATCTCGGCGATCTCGAAGGGAACACCCGCCTGGTGAGCGGCAGCGGCAAGTGCCTCCCCCCCAGGGGCATCGGCACCGAAGCGCAGCAGCACGAACGCCTTGCCAAAAAGGTCCAGGATGGAACGGCCTTCGGACAACCAGACATGCGGTGCCCGGGATCCCGGCCGCGCCGTTGGTGTGTAGGTGGAGACTTCGTCGGCCGGGCGGGGTGTTCCGTCGGGCACGACGACAGGGGAACCCTCGTAGACGTAGCCCAGGTGCACACCCATGGAGAACCACTCACGGCGCATCATCTCGGTGTAACGCGCGCCGTATTCCTTGCGTGCCCGTTCAACGTCCGGGCCATCCTGGTCGAACACGCCGGCCTCCGGCTTCAGGATGCGCGGGGACAGCATGCGCCGCAGGTTCTCGCTGGCCTCTTCCACATTGCGGATCGCGATGGGGCGCTGTTCGGTTTCGTAGGTACCGAGCAGTTGGTCTCCGCCCCAGCCCTGCAGGCGCGCGGCGAGCTTCCAGGACAGATTGACGATGTCCAGCAGGCCGGTGTTCATGCCGAAACCGCCGGTGGGTGAGGTCAGGTGGGCGGCGTCCCCGGCGATGAAAACCCGGCCACGGCCGTAGTGCTCGGCGACCAGTTGCCGCCGCACCCAGGGCAGCATGGACAGAATCTCGAAGTCGAAGGGTTTGCCCATGGCACGCACGATCGCCCTGCGCGCCTCCTCCTCCGTCAAGGTCCGCTGCTGGTCGTCCCCGATCAGGGAAAAACGCCACTGGTCGCGGCCGTTGATGGCCACCAGCGTCGCCCAGGTTCCTTCAGGCCCGATGAAGATGTACCGGTACGCAGGCGCCATGTTGTGCAGCCGCTCCAGACCATCACAGCGAAATACCACGTTGGTGGTGTAGGTCAGCACCGCATCACCGGACATCCTGATGTCCAGCGCCTGGCGAACCTGGCTCGCCCCGCCATCGCATCCGACCAGGAAGTCCGCCGAGATGGTTTCGGACACGCCGGTTCGCAGATTCCGCACCTCCGCGGTGACACGCTCGCCATCGTCCACAAAACCCACCAGCTCGGTTTCGTAGCGCATGTCGACATGCGAGGTGCTTTGCGCAAAACGCTGCAGCACGGGGTCGAAGAAATTCTGGGGGCAGCGCTCGCGCTTTTGCGGACTCTGGGCAGGATTGGCCTCCTGGCTCGGAGGCGGGAACGGCTCACGCCCGAATTCGTAGCCGCTGAGATCCGTCACCCAGGCGCAATCCTGCGGGTAGTCGCGGTTGTAGCCTGCACTCTCCACCCAGGGCACGATGCCCCAGCGCCGGCAGAACTCCATCGAGCGGATGCCGACCATGTCCATCTTGGGCTGCCGCACCTCGCCATCACTGCGTTCGATCAGCGTGGCGTCGACGCCCCGCCAGCCGAGGTCTCCGGCCAATGCCAGGCCAACCGGCCCGGCCCCGATGATCAGTACAGAAGTCTTTTTCGCCATCGCTATTTCCTCAAGAGCAGAGCCCGTTCAGACCCTGGTGCGGTCCTAAAAACCAAGGGATACATCCAACTTGGTCCTACCAAATTGGTCAGACCAAATCATATTGGGAGTTTTAAAAGAATGCAAGTGCGGGCGTGCACGGGCCGTGGCCCACCGCTTTGCAGGACGGCTCCCCGGGCGCGGCGCCGGGGGGTACGGCTTCGACTATGCTAAGTACGGCTACTACCTGAACAACGTTTGAACCCCATGCTCCAATCCCTCGATGCCCGCACCGGCCAGCCCGTCGGCGCGGCCTGGCCCGAATCCACCCCTGCGCAGATCGATGCAGCGGTGGCATTGGCCGCTGCTGCTGCCGACGGCTTCGGCGCCACCACCGCCGCGGCCCGCGCAGCCCTGCTGCGGGCCCTGGCCGACGCCCTGGACGCCGCACGCGATACCCTGGTGCCGCTGGCTGACCGCGAGAGCGGCCTGGGTGCCCCCCGCCTGAACGGCGAACTCGATCGCACCTCTTTCCAACTGCGTGGTTTTTCCGATGTACTGCTGGCCGGCAGCGCCCATGCGGTGGTGGATGACCCGGCCGTCGCTGGCGCACCGCCCGCCGGCCGCCCGCGCCTGACCCGGGTGCGGATACCGGTCGGGCCGGTGGCCATGTTCTCGGCCAGCAACTTCCCTTTCGCCTTCTCGGTGCTGGGCGGCGACACCGCCTCGGCCCTGGCAGCCGGCTGTCCAGTGGTGGTCAAGGGCCACCCGGCGCACCCTGAACTGTCGCGCCAGACGGCGGCGCTGGCACAGCAGGTGCTGCTCGCGCGCGGCCTGCCGGCTGGGCTGTTCCAGTTCGTCGAAGGCGGCTCCATCGAAGTCGGTGTGCACCTGGTGCAGGCGCCGGCCATCGCGGCGGTGGCCTTCACCGGCTCTTTCAAGGGCGGCACGGCCCTGGCCAGGATCGCGGGCGAACGTCCGCGGCCGATTCCTTTTTATGGCGAGCTGGGCTCGGTCAACCCCCTGGTCGCCCTGCCGGCTGCGCTGGAGCAGGATGGCGCGGCACTGGCGCAGACGCTGGCGGGCTCGATCTGCCTGGGCGCGGGGCAGTTCTGCACCAGCCCCGGGGTGATCGTGGTGGGCAAGGACGCCGGGGGCGACGCCTTTGTGCAGGCCCTGGCGACGAACCTGGCGGCGCTGAGCCCGCATGCCATGCTGTCGGGCGGCATCCGCGCGACCTTCGACCGCGGCGTGGCCGCCTGGCGCAACCACGGCAAGCTCCAGGTGCTGGTGGACGACACCCAGGCCCAGGGCATGCACCCGCACCCCTTCCTGGCCGAGGTGCAGGCGAGCGACTTCATCGCCGACCACCGCCTGCAGGAAGAGGTGTTCGGCTCCGCCGCGCTGGTGGTGCGAGTCGCCTCCGCCGAAGAGACACAGCAGGTGCTGCGCGCCGTGGGCGGCTCGCTCACGGTCACGCTGTGGGGGGTGCCCACCGGCGACGCGGTGCCCGATGCCGCTACGCAGGACCTGGTGCGCACGGCCACGCAGGTGGCCGGACGCGTGCTGTTCTCGGGTGTGCCCACCGGTGTGGCGGTGACGGCGGCCCAGCACCACGGTGGCCCGTTCCCGGCCTCCACGGCACCTTTCACCACCTCGGTGGGTTATGCGGCGCTGGAGCGCTTCTTGCGGCCAGTGGCGCTGCAGGATGCGCCCGGGTGGCTGCTGGCGCGCCAAGGGGAGCCTTGCTGAGGCACGGCTACCCGCCCGTGTCGCCCAGGCGCTCGAAACAGAGCTGCACAAAAGGCGCCACCGCCGGCGGATTCGAGCGCTTGTTCGGTGTGCAGACGCAGATGGACCAGTGGTGGATCGATTGCGCGCTGAAGTCGCAGCGCACCAGGCCCTGCATGTTCACCGTGTGCATGACCGACGACGGCAAAACACCGATGCCGAGCCCGGCGACGATCAACCCGAGCACGGTGCCGGCGTGCTGCACCTCGAAGGCCGGCTTTAATACAGCGCCATGTCGCAGGTACTGGGCATCGAGCAGTTGCCGCACGCTGCTGTCGGTACTCCGCACGATCAGCCTGCTGGAAATGATGTCCTGCCACTCCAGGTTGCGCCTGCCCGCCAGGGCATGGCCGGTGGCGCACAGCACCACCAGGGGGTCGCGGAACAGCAAGCGCTGCTGGAGATCCTCGGCATCGCTGCGCAAGGGCATCAGCGCCACATCCGCCGCCCCGGACCGGACCATGTCCACACAGGCGTTGGACATGACGTCATGGATGCGCAGTTCGATCTGCGGATAGTCGGCGATGTAGCGGGCCAGGATGTCGGGCAGCACACCGGCGGCTACCGAGGGCGCCACCGCGATGTTCAGGCGGCCCTGCTTGCCGGCGAGGATGTCCTGCATACGCGCCATGCCGTGGTCGATGCCGTCCACGATGCCGGCGGCAATGTGCACGAACTCCGCACCGAGGGCAGACAGGGAGACCGACCGGGTGTCGCGGTCGAACAGCCGCCCGCCGACGATCTCCTCGAGCCGGCCGATGCTGGCGCTCAGTGCCGGTTGCGACAGGTGCGCCTGGACCGCCCCCTCGCTGAAACTCAGGGTGCGGGCGACTGCCAGGAAGGCTTCGACCTGCTTGAGGGTGATATGCACAGTGGCAAACGCCTATTTATCTTATGGATGGATAAGTTTATCCATAATATAGATTTGAAATATATATCGATCCCCCCTAGAGTGCCCCCATCCTGCAGGCGATGCAGCGGGTTTGACAACAGGAGCACAAAATGATCGATCGTTCCCAGGGCGCGTTGGCAGGCCCGGAAGTCTGGAGCGGCGCCGAACTGAACGGCAGAACCGACTGGATCCAGCACTTCGACAGTGCGGAAGTGGCCGAGATCGACGCCATGCTGCAGTCCCTGCGAGGCCAGGCGGCGGCCCTCACGGACCTGGACCGCAGTGACTTCCCGATGCCCCGCATCGCAGGGCGCTTCGAAGCCGTACGCGCCGGGCTGGAGGGTGGCCGGGGCTTCGCATTGCTGCGGGGGCTGCCGGTGGGCCGTTATTCCCTGGAAGAGGCCCGGATGGTTTTCTGGGCCATGGCGCTCCACCTGGGCGATCCGCAAGGGCAGGACCGCATGGGCAACCGCATCCACAGCGTGACCAATACCGGCATGCGTGTCGACAGCAGCAACGAGGTTCGCAGCTTCCAGACCGACGACGAACTCACCTTCCACAACGATGGCGGGGACGCCTTCATGCTGCTGTGCCTGAGAACCGCCCGATCGGGCGGCATCAGCAAGCTGGTCAGCGTGGCGAAGGTCTACAACGAAGTCCTGCGGCGCCGGCCCGACCTCGCTGAGGTGCTGCAGCAGCCCTTCCATTTCGATACCCGCGAACAGCATCCCACGGGCCTGAAGGTGCAGGTCTCGCCTATCCTGAACTTTTTCGCAGGGCGCCTGAGCGCCTTGTACAAACGCCGCTACCTCATGGCCGCGCAGCGTTTTCCGGAGGTGCCCCGCCTGAGCGCGGCGCAGGAGCAGGCGGTTCAGCTGGTGGAAGACATCTGCAACGACCCGGAGATCCAGCTGAGTTTCTACATGCAGCCGGGGGACGTGCAGATCGCGAACAACTACTCTGTCCTGCACGCCCGCAGCAGCTACGAGGACCACGACGATCCCGCCGAGCGCCGCCACCTGCTGCGCGCATGGCTCACCCTGCCCAACGGCCGGCCCCTGCCGCCGGCGTTCGAGCTGACGCGGGAGTTCCGCACCTCTTACCTGAGCCGGCACGCCGAAACCGCGGCAGCCGCAGGCTGAGTGCCGCGCGGGCACCCTGCACAATACAGGCGGGGATGCCGAAAAAAATGAGAGACACGTGGTGAACCGGGAGTCGATGCGTATGTGGAAGAACCTCGTGGCGGCCGCCCTGGCCGCGGGTCTGATGGCAAGCGGCCCGCCGGCCGCTGCGGCGGATGCATTTCCGAGCCGGTCCATCCAGCTGATCGTGCCCTATACGACCGGCGGCAACACGGATCGCCTGGCCCGTATCGTGGCGCAGCGGCTGAACGAGGCCTGGGGACAGCCCGTGGTGGTAGACAACCGTCCGGGTGCCGGCGGAACGATAGGCGCCAGCATGGTGGCGAAATCCAAGCCGGACGGCCACACCCTGTTCCTGGCAGCGTTCGGCAATATCCTCACCGCCAAGGCGCTGTACAAGAGCCTGCCCTACGACCCGGCGACGGACCTGGTACCCGTCATCCTGCTGGCGACACCGCCGACGATCGTGACCGTGACCACCAAAATCCCGGTGAAGAGCATCCCGGAGCTGATTGCCTACGCCCGGCAGAATCCCGGCAAGGTCAACTACGGCTCCTCGGGCAACGGCACGTCCAACCACCTGTTCGGTGAACTGTTCGCCTCGATGGCGGACGTGCGTATGACCCATGTGCCCTACCGCGGCAGCGGGCCGGCCATCACCGACCTCATCGCCGGGACCACACAACTGAATTTCGCACCGTTCCCGCTGGTCCTACCCCACATCAAGGCCGGCAGCCTGCGGGCGCTGGCCGTCACCGGCTCCCAGCGCTCGCCCCTGCTTCCGGACGTGCCCACGGTGGCGGAAGCCGGACTGCCCGGCTATGAAGGCAATGGCTGGTTTGCCCTGATGGTGGCCAAGGGCACGCCAGCAGCGATCGTCACCAGGATCAATGGCGAGGTCAACCGCATCCTGAAGGAACCGGAGGTTCGTGCGGAACTGGCAGCCGACGGCGCCGATCCGGTCGGGGGCAGCCCCGCGGAGGCGGCGCAATCCATGACCCAGGGCATCGCCAAGTGGGGCGGCCTGATCAAGAAGCTGGGTCTCACACTCGAATAGAACGGTGTTCCGGTGAAAATGCCTTTCTCACGACAGAAAGGACCGCCGATTGGATTCCTTCATCGACGCCGGGGCGCTCCGGGTCGCGTACACCGCATACGGCGACCCGGCGGGGCCGGTGGTGGTGCTGCTGCACGGTTTCCCCTACGACGTTCACGCCTATGACGCCGTGGCCCCGCGGCTGGCCGGCCAGGGCCTGCGAGTCATCGTGCCCTTTCTGCGCGGCTACGGCGCCACGCGCTTCCTGTCGGTCGACACACCGCGCTCCGGCCAGCAAGCGGCACTCGGCGCCGACCTGCTGGCTTTGCTCGATGCGCTCGGCATCGGCCAGGCCACCGTGGCGGGCTACGACTGGGGGGGCCGCGCCGCCTGTGTGGTCTCCGCCCTGTGGCCGGACCGGGTACGCGGCCTGGTATCCGTCAACGGCTACAACCTGCAGGACATCGCCCGCTCCGGCGAGCCGGCTACGCCCGAGAAGGAATACCGCCTCTGGTACCAGTACTACCTGCACGGCGAGCGCGGCCGGGCCGGCCTCGCTACCCACCGCCAGGAGTTGTGCCGCCTGCTGTGGCGCCTGTGGTCGCCCACCTGGGCCTTCTCCGACGCCGACTACGCGCGTACCGCGCCGGCCTTCGACAACCCAGATTTCGTCGACGTGGTGGTGCAGTCCTACCGGCACCGCTTTGGCCTGGCCGCGGGCGATCCCGCACTGGAACCCATCGAACAATTACTGGCAGCGCAGCCGGCCATCACGGCACCCGCCATCACCCTGGTCGGCACCGATGACGGTGTGGCCGGCAGCGACACGCGGGCACCCCGGGCGGGCCGCTTTACGGGGCGGCACGTGCACCGCGTGGTCGAGGGCGTCGGGCACAACCTGCCGCAGGAGGCACCGGAGGCCTTCGCCCAGGCGGTGCTGGAGGTGAACGGCTGGGCCTGACGCAGGCCCGGCCGGTTGTCAGGGAATCCGTGCCTCGATCAGGAACGGGCCTTTGTTCTGGATGGCATGCTCCAGCAGCTTCTGGAAGGCTTCGCAGCTATCCGCGCGCCCGGCTTCGACACCCATGGCCCCGGCCATCCTGATCCAGTCGATTTCCGGATCGACCATACCGAGCATCCGTTCCGCCTGCGGGCCGATCTTTCCGTCCACACCTACGTTGCGCAGCTGCGGAACCTCACTGGACTTTGCCCTGACGAGCCTGCCTGCTCCTTTAGAGACCCGTGAAGTGCGTCAACGCACTTTGCCCGGGTGAGTCACTGGACTTTGCCTTTTGCGGGTTTTGCGTCACTGGACTTTGCCTTTTGCGGGTGCAGACAGCCCGCCGCTACGTAAGCTCACATTCCACCTGGTCGGTGCATTCCGTAGATCCAGAGGCATTTCCAAGGAGGCCACTCACCTGCACGCCCACGGCGCAGGCGCCTCATGGATAGCCGATGGTGGAGGATTACTGGCTCTCGCTGATCTGTGTGTAATTCAGCGGCCGTGACCACGGCCACCGTGCCGACGGCATCCGCCGCCGACTTCCCTCTCAGGAGTCCGCCATGGAAATCGCCTCTTCCGACCTGTCCACCCCTTCCCGGCCTGCGCCATGGAATAAGGGAAAGCTCGTTGGCCAGAAAGCCCCGCTCAAACTCCGAGACATCTGGGCCATTCGCGTCCGCTTGCACGGCTGCCCCCATATCGGCGTACGTCACTACTCCCGCATCGTGCATGGCTGGTGCACCGACGCTGGCCTCGATTCGCCCAGCTTGGGCACGCACTCCATGCGCCGCACCAAGGTCTCCATGGTCTACCGCAAGACCGGCAACCTGCGAGCCGTCCAACTCCTGCTCGGCCATACCAAGCTGGAGAGCACGGTGCGCTACCTGGGCATCGAGGTGGAGGATGCCCTGGAGATATCCGAAAAGATCGAGATCTGAGCGGCCATAAAAAACGCCGGAGCAGGCCCGCCATTCGATGGCTGGTCGAGCAGACCTCAGATTGCAAACTTCTCGCGGTCCTGGTCGGCGATCCACTTCGGCGGCTTGCCGCGGCCGGTCCAGGTCGCGCCAGTGGCCGGATCCCGGTACTTCGCTGCGACCTTGGCCCCTTTGTTCGCACTTGGAGCCCGGCCGGGCTTGGCGAACACATCCTGCTCGGTCAGGCCGAATTCGGCCACCAAATCGCGAACGCGTGAGATCGCGGAACTTAGTTCGGACTGGCGAGCAGACGCGATTTGCGCGTCGAGGGCTTGGCGTTGAGCCAGGAGGTCTTTGTAGCTGGGCATGGCGGAAATAGAAAAAAATAACAGGTCGAGATTTTAAAACGTCAAACATCCTCATGGCATGATGCGACAAACCTTTACGGGCTGAATATCTGCGTGTGGATGGCTTGAGATGCTGAAATCACTGAACAACCTGCTTTTTATTCTCCTGGGTGGCCTGGTCCTTCTCGGCGTGATTGCGGCGGCATTGAAGTCACCGGATCGGCGCGGGAAGGGTGAACGGCCGAAAGCACGGGCGCCCGTGACCTTGAACGAACAGGGCATGTACAACCGCCTGATCCAGACTCTTCCGGACCTGGTGGTACTTTCGCAGGTGAGTTTTGGCGCGCTGCTCACGGCGAACGCTAGGGCTGTTCGGAACACATTCGACCGCAAGATTGCCGACTTCGTGGTCTGCACCAAGGCCTTTGAAGTACTGGCCGTCGTGGAACTGGACGACTCCAGCCACCGGGGTAATGAGGCAAAGGATGCCAAGAGGGACGCCCTCCTCAAGGCCGCAGGATACCGCGTGCTGCGCTACTCTCGGATTCCAGACGTGGACCGGGTGAGACAGGACTTTGCGCCGCCGGCAGTGGCCAGCGAGCGTCTAAACGGGCAGGCGGAGCGTGGAGCCTAACCTTGGTGTTCCCCTCGGGTCGTGCGGGGCTAGCCGCTTTCGGCCCCATAGCGGTCCTTGGACGCGTCGGTCTCCGCTGTAACCCGTCATGACAAAACCTAAACGACTTGGCTTGCTAGTGTTGATTGGCATGTACGTGGCTGCTACTGCGCAGGTCATTCCTCCGCTAGCCGGAAAACCAGTCGATGTTGAGTTCAACGTAAGGCAGCTATTGGAGAGGCCATCCCTATGCATCTCGCTGAATCTCGGCGAGGTGAGCGCTTTGCTGCCGTATTCGGAGATCGTGCGCATTGCGGAAGATTCAGGCGCGCCAAGTATTTCGGATGAAAATGAGGCGAGACGAGAAGTTGTGCGATGGCGTGCAGCCCGTGGGCTGATCAAGCGCGTCGCCAGCAACGATAATACGGATTCGCTAGGCTGCATCAAATACGTTCATAATCGCGAGAATGGAGATCTTGCGGTGCATTTAAAGCGCCATATCCAATCAATCCACACCTCAAAGAATATTTGAAACAAGAGTTGCAAATGAAAATTAAGAGAATTAAGGTTAAAAACTACCGAAGCATAAAAACGGAAGTTTCGGTTGATTTTGACGGGGAAATTATAATAATAGGGCCAAACAACTCGGGCAAGACAAATTTCCTAAAAGCGATACGATTGTTCTTTGAAGCGCTAAAAACAAGCGAATACCAAATTTCAACGGATTTGCCTTTTGGATTATCAGGCGAGCAAACAAGTATTGTACTATCGTTTGCACCAACGCCCCTCTTGGACGATTCTTTCATTGTAAAATATCAGGAAGTTATCGGGCTATTGGAGGGCGACAAAGATGTTGATGGGGGGCTAATAAGTTTATATCTCAATTTCTCATCCACTGGGAGACCGAGTTATCGTTTTTTCACGAATGATAAAGTGCAGCCAGATAAGCGAGATGAATATAGAAGATTGCATGAGGAGTTGGTTGTTTTCTTCTTGGATAGTTTTTCGTGTAAATATGTTCCATCTGAAAAAAGCTCAGGGCTATTGTTTACGGATTTTTTGCTCCCGCATCTGAAAACATACATAGGAAATTTGCTGCAAGAACATCAGGTAAAGGTGGAAGAGGCATTATCCGTTGTATCGAGTTCAATTTCTAAAAATTTAGTCGGAGCGGGCCTTTCCGGAATAAATTGCGAATTTGGGCTACCAGGAAACTTGTTCTCTAGCGCGCTATCCTCTTTTGACTTTTTTATTGATGATGGAGAAAAAACGCCTTTCTATCAAAAAGGAAGCGGAATCCAGGCAGCGACAATTCTCGCTTGCTTTAAATGGATTACAGCCCAAGAAACAGCGGATGGAAAGCGTGTGGTTTGGCTTATAGAGGAGCCAGAATCATATCTGCATCCCGGATTGACTGAAGCATGCAACAAAATGCTTAAAGATCTTTCTGAATCAAGTGACGTATTCGTTACCACCCATGCAATAGGTTTTATTCCGCAAAACCATGACAAGGTGCTCCAATCCTCTGCGGGGAAGAATAAAGAGACTTCTCTGGGCAGTTTGAAGGGATATTTTGAAGCCACGCAGTCAATTAGGGTTGCGCTTGGAGTAAGATTCAGTGATTATTACAACCTCACAGAATTCAACATTTTTGTAGAGGGCAAAACTGACAAAGCACTACTGCAGCATGTCCTAAATATTGTGAAGCCAAAAGGCAAGGTGAATCAGTTCCAAACATTGAGAAAAGCTTCTGTTATGGATTTTTCCGGCGTGAGTAGCCTTAAAGATTTTCTGAAATCCACGTACAGCTTTATGGCCAAGGAGCGAGCAATCGTGGCCATATTTGACGGAGATGACGCCGGCGTGCGGGCAGTCGGAGATCTTGGCCACTATTTCGGAAATAAAGACGTTCCATTTAATTCAAATAGAGAGTACGTGGTACTTCCCAAGCGGGTTCCGATTGAGGGCCTTTTTCCAACTTCATGGCTTCAGGAACTTTCTGATCATCAGCCAAAGTGGATGCGAATAGAGCGCGATGCATTGGGCTCTATAATCGACCTGAACATGCCCGGAAATCACAAGGTCGATATTTGTAACTGGTTAATAAAGCGCTCCACAGACGCCACAGTCGCGGCCAACGGTGTTTATGAGTGGGCCAAAGATTTTCTCTCCATCTTTAAATTAGTAGACGATATTCTTGAGAAAAAACATGCCAGCATCATTTCCGGTAGATAGATATCTGCATTAGCATCCGTTGCTTCATTATCAAAGAGGCGAAAATATCTAATTTTCCCAGTCCGCTTCGTGCCCCATTGCGGCTGTATAAGGAAATAATAGAGAGAGATAAACTTAATTCGCTTCAGTGTCAGTCCTATGGCGACAGTAGGCTGAGTCTTGGCTCATAGACTCCCTGAGACTTCAATCACTAGTGGTTTGTAGCTGCGGCCGGTCAAGGCCGCTACGTCGTCCTGGTCTTGAGCGTTGTTGACGCCAGGTGCCTACCCTTGTCAGCCGGCTCTTAGGAGGGCGCGACAAGCGATCGCCGACTTGGTCGAGACGCTTTGCGGTCAAGCGCGGCAGCGACCAGCGGCCACGAAATCACGCGCACGTCCTGAGCTCCACCATGGCAACTCCTGAGCGCCCCTGCATCAGGCGCAAGGTCAGTGGCCTCCCGCTCCCGTCGCCAGAGTGGGTGCACTAACATCAGCCACAGGTGCGGTCCAACGCTACCGGTACCGATGCGCTGTCCCAAAATTCAGACTCCAGTGACATCGACAGTTCACCCTGCAATTCGGGAAGCCCGCTTTCATGCTGCGTCAGGAGAAGGCGCGCTCTGGAAGCATGGCCCCGCGGCTGGGCCAGCGCTGCCACCTTGCCGTCGGCATCCGCCGCCGACTCCTTGTCAGGAGTCCGTCATGGAAATCGTCACCCTGTTAGGAGACTGGCGCAGTTGCCGCACCTAGCCCACCCGTGCGCCAGAGTTATTGCTCGTGCCACCGCCTGCTGCTCTAGGGCGACAGAGCTAATGCGACTTACTTTTGTCCAGATCTACGCTTTCGGGCAGGCGGCGCGGGCGGTGGTGAATCGCTCGAACATGGGTTTGGCCGCCTCGAACTTGATGGCCGCGTCAAGCTCTCCCATCTTGGCGGAGTTGACGGAGAAGGCGATGAATGCATCGATGATGGTGGACATGCCCTGCAGCAGATCGCCCTTGGCGCTGGACAGGCATGAAGGCACCACCACCGCGTCCGCTTCGCGACGGATGGCCTGGAGGCTGGACATTGGACCGGACAGCGCGATGCGGCTGGTTGCACCGGCGACCCGCTGGGCATCGCCCCACTTCGCAACGACGTCGTCGATGGCCTTGAGCGATTGCGCCAGCAGATCTACCTGCTGGGACTTCTTTGCACGTTCCGCCAGTTCGGCGCGCTCCTCGTCGGCGCGGCGCTTTTCGGCTTCGGCCTGACGTTGCTCAGCCTGCCGGCGCTCGGTCTCGACGCGCTGGGCTTCGGCCTGCTCGGCCCGGCGGTGCTTTTCCTTGATGAATACGGTAGTGCCCATGCCGAGCGCGAGAATGACCAGCAGGACTAGCCAGATGCGGCCCGACTGGACCCTGCGTTGTGATGCCACCCTTAACTCCCCTCGTATCGCAAGCCGATCGGTAAAATGTACACGGTGGCCGTTGACACACTGGCCGGTGCCATTGCTTTTTTGTGCCCCTGCGCGCTGTTGAATGCTGTTGCCGGGACGACCATCCAGCCCGGCTCCCTGACGATCGTCGACACGCTGCTGGCCTATACGCTATGGAGCCGTAAGCAACCTATCCCATCGCCCGGCTACATGTCCAGCACCAACCGGATGTCACCACGGCCAGGCAAGCCCGATACATGCCGAAGAACCGAAAAATTTCATGCAGCCGCCGGCCATATGGAACTGTTAGCTTCGGAACCTTCTTTTCGTGGCCTTGTCATCGGTTCTGCCATCCGGTTTGACTGATCTGCCACATTGAATTACGCTACCACAAAGGCTCAGTGTTGCCAGCGGGAAAAGGCACTGGGCGCCGCCTGAAAGGGTTCCACCTGGAGTGGAATGTGCGTTCTACGCTAAGAGAAGCTCGTTTGCGACAGCCACCTTCGGGTGGCTGTTGTCTTTTCAGGCCCTGCTTCTCCGGCCTTCGCATGCGGAACCTTACGGGACTTTACCCTGACGTAAGAGGCTTCCGTTTTTACGGATTAATTACCACATATCCGATCCCAGCACGACTAAAGGACTTAGCAGTCAAAAAAGGGAGCGTTGTGACAGCTGGGGAAACCGGCTGCTCCATCTTGCGTGCCGAGGGCGCCGGACGAGTTCCGCCAGCAGCGAAAACGCCAAGCTACGATCAGCCGGGGAATATTCGGACGACGCCGCTTCTGCGAGCAGTTCGATGGCTGCGGTTGACGCCCCCCGTTGCAGGAGGTCAGTGGCGCCACTGTCGAGCAGTGCCAGCGCCCTAGCTGCCGCAGCAATGCCTGACCGGGCGCAGACCAGAGAATTTTTTCTTCTCATGGCTGCAGTCAAGGACCGAGCGCCATGGGCATCGTGCATTGACGCTAAAGCTTGCAGAACGTGCAGCCCAGCGTCCAACGACAAAGGGCGCAACAACCGCCCCAGGGTAGTAGCTACGCCAGGACAGCTCGACGCTGTCAGCTTGTCCTCTACCCACTTGGCAACGTCCAGTTCTTCCGGGGTTGCCACGCCCCGGCCCGCACAGATTGTCAGCGCGTAGCCGCACCGGCACTCGTTGAGGCCGGGACGGTCCCATCGCAGCGCCTTCTGGCAAGTACCGCAGCAGTCGATCAAGGCCAGTTCATGTTCAGGGCATGCACAACAGGCAGAAAGCTCCCACGCGATCTTGCAGTTGCCTGAAGTCGCCAAGCAGTCACCGCAAATTCGGGGGAGGCCGCGGTTGATGAAGTAGCTGCGAGTGAGGACCGCGCCGCCGAATTCATATCCATCGGGCTCGCTGCCGGTGGTGGTCATGCCGAGGGCGCGCGCCAGCCGGGCGGAATCCGCGCCGAACCACCTGCCCAGCAAGGGTGCATCGAGCATATCCAGCACAGCGAATCGACTCTTGCCAAGCCGAGCCTTGACGGACGGCAGCCCAAGCAGGCCGTTCTCCCCCGCCATTCTCAAGACATAGCCGTGACCTGACTCGCCTTCGCGTAAGTTGTCTTGAACGGGATACGCATGGTCAGGAGCTGACGCCGCCTCGGGAGGGTCACCTTGAGCCGGCAGCATTGCTGTCTCCAGCAGCGGCCCTCGCGGCCGCCCTCCATTCGTTCCGCTCGCTGCGCAACAAAACTAAGGCGCCAGCCAGCACAACCCTGCCCCTGCAGCCGCGCGGAAGCAGTGTCGACCACTTGGGACGCGAACGTTCCGAAGGCCCCCAAATGAGCTTGTCATCGGCATCGGCAAATAGGGGTCGCGGCAGCTGTCGACCAGATCCGCTCTTAAGCCAGTCGGAGGGTGACCCATCTTCCAGCGGCCTTCCCGCTTTTATAGCTTCGACGCGTGGACCGAAACTTTCTCGGTGCTCGCGCAGGTGTTTTTCCCGCGCGTCCAACACATCTTCGAGGTTCAGCGGAGCCGAACTCAGAAACTGCCCAAGCCAGCCTTGACACTGTGGACAGTGGCCCATGCTTAGCGAGCGTAGGTGCCAAGTCATATTGAAAGTTGGGGAGTGGCCGCAGTGTGGGCACGCTGACGCCAACACACGTTTGTGTGTGGTGCATCTATCCGCACCAAATCTCCAGTGCCGCCGGAAATGAGGCTCCCTGTCTTGCGCCAGGCACACCGCACACCAGCGCCACTTTCTCCCCTTGAGTTCTTGAATCTCGCGCTTTGACGCGGACGTTGAAACGCCCTCAACCACAAATTTTCCCTGGCAGACCGCGCTACGGCCGATGCCAGTTTCTGCCACGATGTTGCGCCAGTGCTTTTCTTTGAGGTCTAGGTCGAGATCGAGGTGAGCTGGTATGCCAAGGTGCTTGCCGAGGCGGCCGATCGAGCAGCCGTGACGCTGGCAAATCCGCTGAAACCACGAAGCGACGGACTCGAAGCGCATCGGGATGGGGGTGGCATACAGCATCACACCTCCTTGAAAGGATTGGCGATGCTGGTGTTCGCTCCGAATTCAGCGTCGAAGCCCAGCTCAAGATCCGTGGCCAACACCGCGCGTCGCCCGCCCTGTGAGGCGCAGAGGCTGGCCCGAGCGAGCCACTTTTTCAGACAACGGAGGTTTCCCTTAGTGCCCGTGTAGAGGCGTTTGGAAACCCGCTTGTCACGCAGCGTACCGAGGTCAACCTTTTTCACACCATCGGCCACGCCGCCGAGCAGCTGATGCCAAGCGTCGCCGTAGGTGAACGTGTTGATAAGGTAGTCGCCCGAGACCCGAGAGCTGAACTGCGGATTGATGTCGCGAAGGCGACTCAGGGTCTTGGTACCGGTCAGGACCACCATCAGGCAATGAAGATCCATCCTGCGCTTCAGCCAATCCGTAACGGCCCGCGCAGTGATGTCCCTGGCGCCTTCACAAACGTGCTGGGCCTCATCGATGAGGACGACACGGGGCTTCAGGCGGTCCATGGCGGTGTCCACCATGTTGGTCATGCTGTCGAGGCTGGTCCGCTGAGAGAGCATGGGAAAACCAAGAGCCTTCATGAACAGCGATGCGACCTTGGGAAGATCTACCAGCGCGTCGAAGGCGACGTGCAGAACAGGGTCCTCATTCGTCATATTGACGAAATGTTTTCTGGCCTTCACCTTGACCAGTTCAAGCCATAGCGTCTTACCCATTCCTGGGTCGGCTGTCACCAGCACCCCTGAGGGGTTGCCCAGTTCGGCAACCAGTCGCGTGGCCTCGTCTGCACCGATCAGAGCCCGTTCGAACTCGACGTGCATGACCATCGTGTCGAGGATTTCCCGTGCCGCAGCAAAGTTCTCGGAATTCTCGGTCATGCGATCTCCTCCTCAAGGGAAAAGTGCTTGTAGGGCATGACCTGTGCCAGGTCCTTTTCCATGTTCGGACTCAGCTCCGGTGCCGCGAGAGCCAACGCCTTTTCAACAGCGCCATTCCCATACACCTTCGCAGAGGTGAGCCCCTGCAGGCGCACGAGGTGGCTATCGCGCCGAACCATGATGCCCCGATCAATGGCATCGTTCCAAAACTCGCGCAGGCGCTCCTGTGCGCGTGCAAGTTGCTCCTCAGCGTTCAAGCGGGTCAATTTTTTCCCCGCCTCATGCCTGATGATCTCGTGCTGGATGAGTGAGAGACCGCCGCCGTACCCAAGCCCAGGCCGCGCTAGAGGAACTGGCAACCAGGTCTTGGCTTTCGGCAAAAGAATGTGGACTTGGCCGATATCGTCGGGGTTGAATCGCAATTCAGTACGGAACTTTTCGCCGTGCGTCCGCCGGTAGTCCTGCAGTTCCCTGCTGTTGAAACGGAGGTATTTGAAGAACGCCCCGTCACCGTCAACCGTCCGTTCCGCGCTAACGCCTGAAATGATGTCGAAGTTGTCGAACGACAGTGGAAACATAGGAAGTGGGGATGCCAAGCGACCTTCTTCCCAAAGATCCACGGGCCGAACCATCGTCTTCGGATGAATGTTGTTCGGAAACGTGTCGGCCGCCCAGAGCATGAGTCCCCGGCAAAGATCATCAAACAGAATGGCTGCGCCTTCCTTGGGATCTTCCGGCTGCACGTTCTTTTTTGGCGTGTAGACCTTGCCACGCAAGGGAAGAATCCTCGCGACTTCCAGCATGCAGCGCTCGATCGATGACTTCAGCCAAGGCTGATGAACAGGATTGAACAGCAAATCACTTTTCAGTTCCCAGGACAAACGCAGAAATGCTTTGGCATGAAACTCTAGGCCGTTGTCTAGCACGTACATCTCACCAGCGCCCATGGCCGACCACGACAAACTTTCCTCCGGAACTGCTGATAGAAGTTCGTCTTTTGGAAAAATTGCGTTACGCATGGCCGAGGCTACCGACCCAACAGATGGGCCGTAAAACGAGATGTGAATGCCCAGGATGTAACCGGAAAACCTGTCGATGAGAGCAGTGATCCAGGGCCGTCCGATCGGTACCCCTGTCCTCGGATCAAGCACCCACAGATCCAGCCAGGTGTGATCGACCTCTACTCTCTCCAACACCCGGGTAGAGGTGTCCCCGTGCAAACTGTAACGCCACTTGTTGCGTGCAAATCCAGGTCCGAGCCGCTTGTAGTCGCAGACGAATGGGCCAATTTCCCGAATCCTGCGGAGGATGCTGCTTTCCGAAGGGACAGGCGTAGCCTCCCCCTGTGCCCTGTTCTTGGCTTTGATCTCGTCACGCAGCCGCCTCCAGGTCTCTCGAGCAGACGCTCCTCTAAACTGCAGGTAATGGCGACAGATCGCGGCTTCGACCAGATGCTCAGCGTTTCTGTCGAAGCGCTTTTGATGCGTGGCACACGTCCTGCGGTCGAGCAGTGCGTAAGGGTTCCGATCAGTTCGCACATACAAGCGTAGCCAGTGACGAACGGTCCAGGCACTTGGATGCGCCCGCCCCTCCTTGTCGGGCTCGACGTTCGACATCTCCTTCCTGATCTGATCGATGCTGCCAGCGGGAACTTTTTTCAGGATGAGATGTTTCACAAAGCGAAGCCTGAACTCAAGCTCCGCTGTGTCCTTGTCCGATAGATGACGTTTGTACGTCGCCTGAATCTGGTCACCCGTCCTCAACGCTAACGGGCCAGCAGGCTGTCCGTTCGCACTGACGACCTGAATCTCTTTTCTCAAGATCCTTCCGTACAGGTCACCTGCGGAGAACGTAACGATCTGGTAGTTGTCCTGGTACTTGAACTGAATTCCTGCTTGGGCCAGTTCACGCTCGAACTCCAAAGTGCGCTCACCGATCCTGAGCACCAATCCAACGGCGAAAGTAATCAAGGCAGTTCTCCATGGGTTCGTTGATCTCGACCTGCTCATTGCGGGTCACGTTGAGATACGGGCCAGCTCGCAAGCTGTGCCGCGCAACAAGGGTCCAGATAAGGTCCTCAGACACACCTTTCTCTATGAGCGCGCTGACGGTTGGCTTCTCGGCCGCCTTCTGAAGAAGGGCCTTGCACGCAAGCGCGTCTTCAGCCGAAAAATGAAGCCGGCCATAGCGCATCAAGAGGATCGCCCTGCAGCCCAGGCCGTTTCCATCGATTTGGTGGTCCGTGACCACCTCATAGTTCTGGCCGTTCTCGCGGAAGAGACGGGCGGCGGCACCAAGCACTTCCTTAGACTTCTCCAGGAAGACGCGCGGCTTGACCTCGCATATCATGGAAGTACCGTCTTGGAAGCGAACTTCGAAGTCGGGCGTATAGGTGTGCTTTGACCCATCGGTGAACACGACTTCGTACTTCTTAGGCTGATCCAGGATGTCTGTGACGGCTGGACATGCCAGCGCGATCATGATGAATCGACGTTCGAGGTGCGACTCGTGTTCTACAAGATGGTCCAAAAGCCAGCCCGCATTGACGATGCCCACCTCACGGTGGGGCGCCCGGTTGACGACTTTTCTTGCGTTAGACATGGCACCGCCCTGACGGGTCAGCGCGCAGGCGGTGGCGGGCACACAAACAACGTTCTGTGCCACATGAATTTCTCATGACTGATCACTCCATTTCGCCGGGCGGAGCTGTGCCGCCCGGCGCGTGTGCAGGTGTTGACGCCGCACCCAACTGAAGTGATACTTGTCTGGAAGGGGCCGCAATCCCTCAGTCAAGTTCTCAACGGTTGTTCGCGTAGCTGATGAGAACGTCACCTTCTGGTGACCTTCGAGAGCTGGTTCCCCTGTAGGAAGGGGTTCCGGCTCTTTTCTTTAGCAGTGCCTTAGTAGATATTGCTAGGCCATTGCAGCACCCTCCGCGTCAGCATGGAGCGTGTCGGCCGTTTGGTTGGCCAACTCAGATCTGTGGTTGGTTTTTGAGGGAAGTCCGATCATCCAATCGGCTACCTCGTGGGTCCAGGCGAACGGCCCCCTCCGCCCAGGGAGGTCGAACAGCGTGACCTCGATCAAGCCCTGGCGTCTTGCACGAGCGAATGAAGCATGGTTGCGGAATCCCAGCGAGGTCATCAAGTCACGGCCACTCATAAAGGGGCCGTAGCGTTTGGTCATCGATTCCGTCAGATCGCCTACGTTCATGAACAATCATCCCGCTCGCTGCGTCGGGCGGATTGTCGCGCTATTTCGGCGTCATTGAGCGTCTAATGCGCTAATTTTTTTAGCCGCTAAAGTTTAGCTAAACATCGCGCGTTGCTAATTATTCGATATATCCGATGGTAATTTCTGAGCAACCCTCTTCCTAGCTCCTTCTAGCTGCCGCCGACTGACCAAGCGGCATGCAGTACAGGATAGAGCTCGGCAGTCGCATCCACGCATGAGCAAAGGCAGGGCGGCAGGCTTGGATGAACTTTTTAGCCGCTAAAACCGCTGGCGGCGGGGGCCGGCGAGTGACTGACGATCTTTGAACTTCTCGAAGCACGGTACTTCGCTACCGTTCCTAGACTGCGCCTTTTTGTGCGCGCTCTCGCGCTTCAAGTCTCAGCTCGTCCATTCTGACCTTGACCTGTTCTGGACTCAGACCTTCAGCCTCAAGGCGCCTCATCTCCTCGACCTGAACGTGGGCGGGGATGAGCCCCGCAGCAAGATTTTCTGCGTGCGCCTCAGCGGATGCCTCACGCAGCAAACGCCTTACGTTTTCCTCGCCAGGCAAAGAGAGAAGCGACTTCGTCATGCCATCCCACCTGAAGAAAGCCTGATTGATCCTAACCCTGCAGGACATTCTGGGTCAATACCGAGAACCTGGAAATGCCATCCAATCAGCAGCAGAGTGGCTGTACCAGAACTGGGGTGGGCGAGGGGCATTGCGATCGCGTCGCGGCAATCATTTTGTCTGCTCTATGCCACGGCTTCGATCAAACAATTCATGCGTTCGCCTGCGGCGGTTGGCCAAGCTTGCCACGTCGCTCGTACAGATGCCGCTGAAAGCCCACAATACTCGGCGCACCTGGTCAGGCTCGCCCAATTCAGCGAAAGCGTCGTTGAGCCCTTAGTATCTGAGACGGAGTAGCGGCGACAACTGCTCCGCATCAAGTTCGTCCACGCCTTGCCGGACGTACTGTGCCAACACGAACTCGACGAAAGCTTGCTGCTTGTCGTTAAGCTCCTTGATCGCCGTCACCTTAGCCGCCGCGGCGCGCTGCGCCTGCGCTACCGGCTCGGCCGCAAGAGCAACGTAGGTCAGTACATCGAAGAGGTCGCTGTTTTCTGCCTCGATGAGTCTCTACATGTCGGCCAGTCGCTCCCGACCGAAGCCCCTCCTGCCAACGCGTGCGCCTGGTTTGTGGCGCGGCGCAGGTCGAGCCAGGAAACAGAGCAGTACCAGCAATGAACGGCACTCCGACCAAGATTTCACCAGAGTTCGTGAGCCGCGACTTACCGGGGAGCAGACGGACAGATCGTGCAGAAGTCGCAACGGATGCAGTGGTGACCGACAGCCGGCGTGTTGTCGCCCGTGGCGAAACGCTGTGCAGCCTTGTAGGCCTTGGTCATTTCAATCGCTTTCGAACCTGGCACTTGGTCGGTCTTCTCCGAAAGAACATGGTGAAGGGTCATCGACGTAGGCCCCGGTAAGTCCAGCCCACGAAGCACCGGGTTCATGATGGTCTTGAAGTCGCTGATCCCGCGACGAGAGAACCGCAGGATTGCGTACTCAGTTCCGCCATAGGTTCCGTCTATGCGGAAACCCCAGGGCATCGAAAGCCTGAGGCCGCCGATAGTGGCCGAGGCTTGCTCAAATCGCCCGCCTCTTGTCGTAAGGCTCTTCACTTGGCGTTCACCGAGCTCTAGCGCATATAGCGCATCCTCCCACAGAGATGGGTCTTCAACAGCGGAGGGCAGTTTTCGGGTAGTCCAAGCGGTAATTAGCGCCCCCTGTGCAGTGCATGACGCGCCAGAGGAGAATGCTTTCAGTGCATCCATAACTGCCCATCGGGCGCGCAGCGAGACATCGATATCCGACTCACTTTGCATTTCCAGAATGTGGCTGTACCAGTAGCGGAGGGAACAGATTGCGTAGCTGTAGAAGTCTTCAAACGGCAATGCCGACGACGCTGCAAACGCCCCACTTGTGATCGTCTTCCCCGAGGTCAGCGAAGGCCCGGTATACGTCTTTGCAAGGTACTTCTTGGGGTAATGGTTAAGTTGGGGTGTGGTCGAGTTCTTAAACGCAGTGTCTTGGTACAGCAGCAGATGCCGTTTCGCTCGCGAAACAGCCACATAAAGCAAGTTGTTCCGTTCGACTGATTCCTCAAATTTGTACTCTTCCATGCTGCTTCCGAGGGCCTCGGGCGGCACGATGTCGAGAATTCCTTCAGGCCGCCAACTCGGCTCTCTGCTTCCGTAGCTGTCCGCACTAACGAAACCCACATGCACGGCTTCGAACTCGAGCCCCTTGCTACCGTGGACGGTCATCACGCGAATACCGTCAAGTACGGCGGCCTCCGGCGGCAGTTCGCGCTGACCTTGTGCATCGCCTATTCGCTGTCGCAGTCGTTGCCTCAGCAGGTATCGCGACAGGCGCGCTTCCTTCATTTCACCGTCGCCGTTACGCACGCTGTGGGCGAACTGCCAGAGAGCAATACGGCTTACCCAGGCTCGAACGCTGGTGTCGGCCGCAGCTGGGAGGCCGAACCGCTTGTCCAGCAGGAGATGGCAAATAAACGTCCAGGGGTTAGAACCATGCTGAAACTGCCCAACGAGATCTCGGAGATTGTCCGTCACCTTTAATCCGCGAGCGCTAAGGCCCGACGGCGGAGCATGTATCCAACGCCCCCTCTGGAACGCCACGTCGCTCTCGGCGGCCTTTAACAGTACGGCTACGTCCGCCAGCGGCATGTTGAGAGCGGAAACTCCCGACAGGCCGACCAGTGCCTTCGGGCGCCGTTCGACGAGGAGCTGAATGAGGCAGAGAATGTGTTTGACCTCGGGCCTCGCGGTCAGGTCTCCAATGTAAATGACTGGAAGCCCCGCCTGCTCCAGAAGTTCGGCAGCGCGTGCCACGTCGCTCGATTTACGGCAAAGTACCGCCTGGTGCCCAAAGGACACCCCACTGGCCTGCAGTTCGCTGATCTGTTCAAAAATTGCCCCGAGCAGTGCGTCGGCATCACGGCACGTGACAACTACAGGGGGGAGGCCTGACGCACCGTTGGTAGCTACGACCTCATCGAGCCTCAAGGTGCTTTCGAGAGAGTGGTCGCGACCGACCTGCTGCGTGAGGTCGACGATTTCTTGTGAACTTCTCCGGTTGAAAATCAAGGGGTAGCGTTGAATTGAAGTTCCAGCGGCATGTGCCTTAAACTCGATGTCGAACTTCTGAAGGCTTTTAAGAGAAGCACCGCGCCAATGGTGAATGGCTTGACGAACATCGCCGACTACCCAGATGTGCTTCCTGTATGCCAGCTGACGAAGCAATTCGACCATGGCTTGCGTGACGTCCTGGTATTCGTCCACCAAGACGTATTGAAAGCGATCGGCCAACTCGACGAATGGGGTCCTATCGACTTTGAGCGCTATCGCCGGCTTCGAGATGAGATCCACGAAGTCGACGGTACGGCGCTCCATGAGCAATATTTCGTGTAGCTCGTACAGGGTCGCCACGTCGAGGCGCTTTTGCTGAAGCTCCTCGTCCTCCACCTTGTTGCTCTCTATAAACCTTCTATAGGCAGCCGGAGAGACCATCTCCTCCTTGAGTCTGGTGATACTGCCGAACACGGGCCCAAGCCAGTCGTACGGGTCTTCCACGCGCAGGAAGTGCCCGAGGCTGACGCGCGGCAGAGCCTTGACCAGATGGGTCATCGAGCCCATCAAGTCTGAAACGTGAAGATCCGATTCCAGTTCAAAATGTTGGTGGTACTTTCGCAAGAACTCCAGCCCGAATGAGTGGAATGTCCCCGCCCAAATGTCGGAAGCATCGGCGATTCCGGCACTTCTTATGCGCTCGACCAGTTCCAGCGCCGCCTTATTGGTGAACGTGAGGACCAAAATCTGACTCGGATGCACATGCTTCTCTTCCACCAAGTGCTTGACCCGATGGATGAGCGTAGTCGTCTTGCCTGTACCCGGCCCTGCAACCACGTTGGCCGCCCTCTCATCGGCTCGCGCCGCCGCCAACTGATCGGAGCTCGCTTTACTCAGGGGACTGATCGTCTCGGTCGACTCTGGAAGGAGGAAACCATCGAGCATTTGCTGCCTGGCGAATTCCAGTGGAATGCCGAGCTCGATGGCAGCATCCGCAGGCCCCTTTCCAGCCATGACAAATCTGCGCGCCAAATCTCTGGGTAGCAGCAGCTCGCGGGCATAGACATTTGCTTGGAGCTCCTGCCGCTCGCGCGCACCGTAAGCTTCAACCTTGAGAACGGCTGGGCTGCCGGCGCTACCTAACAGCGTGCTCAAGTGAGCAACGGTCGTAGCCGGCTTCGTCGCATCAAGAAAGTAGTGTCCGAGTTCATGGGCGACAAGACCACAAAACTCGGCACTCCATTTGTCGACTGTCGTACTCACGTAGATAAACATTTGCTCCCGCTGGAGCACAGCTGTACCGCCCCCCAGGTCGGGATAGGTTGGTGCTACCGACTCAATGGCGATGTTCAGGGAAGACTCGACCCCCTGCAACAGGTCTTTGGCTGCTAGTGGGGTGTGTGCGTGCTCAGGCGCCAGCATCGCTCTGGAGGCATGTGCTTCATTTCGCGCGCGCTGAAACGGATTCATGCGTCTCAGACTCCGAGTTCAAGAAGAGCTTTCGCATCCTCGGGGGAAAGGCCCAACGCTTTTACCGAGGAAGTCCAAGTTGCCGGTGTTGTGGCAAGCACAGGCTTCCCGGCCTCGGCTTTGAAAGCGGGTACCAGCCTCCTATCAAAGCTGCCTCTAAATACGGTTAACAGCAGAGACTCGGGCGCGTCCAAGGCTGCGGCGAGTTTGGGGAGCAATTTTCTTGGTGCGCGTATGCCTCCTGCGAGGATGCCGGAGACGAGAGGTACGGCAAAAGGCTGAAGTCCAAGCTTCGACACAAGATTTCTGACTGCCGGCCCCTTACACTTAGATAATCTCAATTCGAGAGGTTCCAGCAACCGTTGCATGGCAATGCCGTGGGCCGCACACAGTACGGTCAACTCGGACACAGATTTCTCGTACTCCTTAGCGGTTGACCGTAGCCGCACAGCGTGCCCTGGATTCAAGCGCACCATTACCTGCTCGGCTCCAGAGTCAGCCCATTCGTGCAATTCGTTGGCCAATGCTTCAAATAGCGAAGTCGGGCTCGTGTAGAGCGACCTCGCTACGAAATCTTCAAATCCGAAAACGACAAATCGCCGGCATACATCAGCAAAGCTCGTCGCCTCTGCGGCAGCCAACTCAGTGAGATGTTCCTTCAGTCGAGAAGGCAACGAAGCGCCAAGCGTCTGCTGCTTTACCTTGGAAAGCGTGCGTTCCGAGGAAGATCCCTCCGCTGCCCCTTCGAGATTGGCGCATGAATTCATTTGAATCGCCTTGCATGGTTGAGTGGAGGACGTCACGTAATTGGCTAGGTCAACGAGAGCTAGCCGTATCGCTTCATCAGGAGAAGTCGCCGCGACTTCCCGCTTCAAAGAGCCTTCGACGTCATAGGCCAAGGAAACATGCCCGCCAGGGGTCATCTCCAACCGAGCTGTTCTGAGAATGCTAGAGAATGTATCTGGAAGGAGACGTAAGAGCCCTTGCGCTTGGGCAAGGTCCGAAGAGCTGAGCGTGGTTTGCATAGAACCCTCCATGGCTGCGGGGCACGCGAGCCCCTTGACACAGTGTAGCCGTATATCAATAATGTATCAACCCCCGGAGATTTTATGAATGCGCCGAAGCTGGCCGTGGCCACCAGGGCTGCCGTTGCAGCCTGGGAGCTCGCCACTCCACTTGACCAACGAGCTGACGCTCTCGCTGACCCAGGCCAGCTTGCCGTCACGCTGGCCAGCGGCGTGGAAGAAGCTCTCAACGCCGCTGGCGAAGACCTAGTGGCAGTACGCCAAGAAGCCCTGTCTGCGCCGTTCGTGGTGTTAAGCAATGCGTTCGTGCCCGACCAGCTACCTGAGACTCCGGACTGGTTTACGCCTGTTCCCGATGTCGCTGGCACTTGTGCGGGCCGCGTTGCTGCCATCGCTGCATTGGGATTCCTCGGTATGGAAACCGTTTCATACGGCTCAGAGAACAGCGGAGAGCTGTTCGTTAGCCTTACGACGATTCCTGGCAGCGGTAAGTTTGCGCGCAAGTCTCGGGGAGGGTTGCGCGGGCACACGGACGGCGTGAGCTTTCCGTTCAACGGCGATACCGATGCTTCTAATGCGCGAATTGCGCCATCGCCTGACGTAGTGGCACTGGTCTGCCTGCGGAATCCGAAGTCTGTGCCAACGAAGGTGATGGTGCTTCAGGAGGCCTTGGGCAAACTATCGCCTGATGACATCCACGAACTCAAGCAGGCTCAGTTTTCGATGGAGTCGCAAACGACCTTTATCGAAGGCATGCAGGACATTCTCGGTGATGTCCACACTGCCATCGACGAACCGGTGCTCAAAGACGTGGCCACCGGCACAATTGTTCGGTTCAGCCACTCCAGCGTCTTGCCCAGCGAGACCGGGGGTGCTGCAGAGATGGCAAAAGAGAATTTTACGAAGGCCTGCAGCGAAGTGGTCCAGGGCGTGGCGACCCAGCCCGGCGACGTGCTGCTAGTAAGCAACCGATTGTGCCTGCACGGTCGCGGTGAAGTCGGAGACGAAATCGGTGGGGAGTCGCGGTGGCTACTACGGACCTATGGGCTGGACACGTCGCAACTGGATGACAGTCGACGTCACCTCGGCGACCGGCCGTCTCATGTGCTTTTTCCCTAGCGTAGAGCGGCAGTCGGTTCCTGGCAGCGCCGCCATTCATGGATGAAATCGAGCGCCTATAGTCAATACCCCCTGTCGTCGAAAGGGCATCGACAGGCGTGTGCAGCTAAGAACACATAGCAGTCTCCAACCCCCCCTCCACCGGCGAGCCCAGGCGGCCACATACAGGCGGGCGGTGGTGCTATGCATCGTGCTTGCAACCCTCAGTCACATCCAGGGCAAAGTCCAGTGACGCAAAAGGCAAAGTCCAGTGACGTTCCGCAGCAGCAAGGGCAGGGTCCACCCTCCCTTGAAACCCGCCGAAAACCCTATATCATTAGCACTCGCAGGGCATGAGTGCTAGCAAACCCCTCGGGGCCAGGCATTTTTGTACCTCACACGGCGTTTCCACGCCGTGTTTCGTTTTCAACCATCCCGTTTCCCCAAGGAGATTCCATGAAACTTCGTCCCCTGCACGATCGCGTGATCGTCAAGCGCATCGACAGCGAAACCAAGACTGCTTCGGGCATCGTGATCCCCGACGCCGCTGCTGAAAAGCCCGATCAAGGTGAAATCCTGGCCGTTGGCCCGGGCAAGAAGAACGACAAGGGCGAAATCTCCCCCGTGGGCGTCAAGGTCGGTGACCGCGTCCTGTTCGGCAAGTACTCGGGCCAGACCGTCAAGGTCGACGGCGACGAGCTGCTGGTCATGAAGGAAGAAGACCTTTTCGCCGTTGTCGAAAAGTAAGTCCTTCTTTCCATCCCCTCTCAACTGAATTCCGGAGAAATCAATCATGGCAGCAAAAGACGTAGTCTTCGGCGGCGAAGCCCGCGCGCGTATGGTCGAAGGCGTGAATATCCTCGCCAACGCCGTCAAGGTCACCCTGGGCCCCAAGGGCCGCAACGTGGTGCTCGAACGCTCGTTCGGCGCCCCCACGGTGACCAAGGACGGTGTGTCCGTCGCCAAGGAAATCGAACTCAAGGACAAGCTGCAGAACATGGGCGCCCAGCTCGTGAAGGAAGTGGCTTCCAAGACTTCCGACAACGCCGGTGACGGCACCACGACCGCTACCGTGCTGGCCCAGGCCATCGTGCGCGAAGGCTCCAAGTACGTGGCCGCCGGCCTGAACCCGATGGACCTGAAGCGCGGCATCGACAAGGCGGTCACAGCCCTGGTCGAACAGCTGAAGCTGGCCTCCAAGGCCACCACCACCTCCAAGGAAATCGCGCAAGTCGGCTCCATCTCGGCCAACAGCGACGAATCCATCGGCAAGATCATCGCTGACGCGATGGACAAGGTCGGCAAGGAAGGCGTCATCACCGTCGAAGACGGCAAGTCGCTCGACAACGAACTCGACGTCGTCGAAGGCATGCAGTTCGACCGCGGCTACCTGTCGCCCTACTTCATCAACAGCCCCGAAAAGCAATCCGCGATTCTGGAAAACCCCTTCGTGCTGCTGTTCGACAAGAAGATCAGCAACATCCGTGACCTGCTGCCCGTGCTGGAGCAAGTCGCCAAGGCAGGCCGTCCGCTGCTGATCATCGCCGAAGAAGTCGAAGGCGAAGCGCTGGCGACCCTGGTGGTCAACACCATCCGCGGCATCCTGAAGGTCGTGGCCGTCAAGGCGCCTGGCTTCGGCGACCGCCGCAAGGCCATGCTGGAAGACATCGCCATCCTGACGGGCGGCAAGGTCATCGCCGAAGAAGTCGGCCTGACGCTCGAGAAGGTCACCCTGGCCGACCTGGGTTCCGCCCAGCGCATCGAAGTGGGCAAGGAAAACACCACCATCATCGACGGCGCCGGCGAAGCTGGTGACATCGAAGCCCGCGTCAAGCAGGTGCGTGCCCAGATCGAAGAAGCCACCAGCGACTACGACAAGGAAAAGCTGCAGGAACGTGTCGCCAAGCTGGCCGGCGGTGTTGCGGTGATCAAGGTCGGCGCTGCCACCGAAGTCGAAATGAAGGAAAAGAAGGCCCGCGTGGAAGACGCGCTGCACGCCACCCGCGCTGCCGTGGAAGAAGGCATCGTGGCCGGCGGCGGCGTGGCACTGCTGCGTGCCCGCCAGACCGCAGGCGTCATCAAGGGCGACAACGCCGACCAGGACGCCGGCATCAAGCTGATCATGAAGGCCATCGAATCGCCCCTGCGCGAAATCGTCTACAACGCCGGCGGTGAGCCGAGCGTGGTGGTCAACGCCGTGCTGGCCGGCAAGGGCAACTACGGCTTCAACGCCGCCAACGACACCTACGGCGACATGATCGAAATGGGTATCCTCGACCCGACCAAGGTGACCCGCACCGCGCTGCAGAACGCCGCATCGGTCGCTTCGCTGCTGCTGACGACCGAAGCCATGGTCGCCGAAGCACCGAAGGACGAATCCGGTGCCGGCGGCGGCATGGGCGGCGGTATGGGTGGCATGGGCGGCATGGGCGACATGGGTATGTAAATCCCCGGTCGGCCGTCATCGCCGGCTTTTGCCGGCGATGCCACCAACCCACAAAAAGCCCCGCGGGTCTTGCGACCCGCGGGGTTTTTTCTTTGCGGCGCGGCGTAACCGCGGCAGCGTCAGACGGCGCCGGGCGGCATACCGGCGGCGATGACATCGGGCAGCGGCGGTTCGCCCCAGGCGTTCGCCGCCGGCTCACCCGGCTGCACGGCCCAATAGAGAAGCACGAAGTTGGCCAGGGGGATGAAGCCCAGCAGCAGCCACCATCCGCTGCGGCCCACGTCGTGCATGCGCCGCACCCCCACGCCCAGGGACGGCAACAGCAGCGCCAGGGCCACGAGGCCGTAGACGCCCATATGGACCATGCCGGCGACCATCAGCACGATGAGCTGGAACAGTGTGAACCACCAGAACTCCGAGCGGCTGGCCCGGCCCTTCAAATCGACGTACTTCTTCTGCAGGCAAGTGGAAACGGCATCAACGAAAGTCATCGGATTCCCCCAAGGTAGGTGTAACGGGTTGTTGCACGATGAATATGATAGGGCCCTGGCGACTTGTGCACCAGCAGAGGTTTCACCGGCATCAGCGCCCGGCCATACGCAGGCGCCCCAGCAGCCCGGCGGTGGAGGCGTCCAGGCCGGCGCTGTCGCCCGAGGCCAGCCGCGCCTCGATGTCCCGGGCCAGCACCTTGCCGAGCTCCACGCCCCACTGGTCGAAGCTGTTGATGCCCCACAACGCGCCCGAAACGAACACGCGGTGCTCGTACAGGGCAATGAGGGCGCCCAGGCTGCCGGGGTCCAGCGTGTCCAGCACAAAGAAGGTACTCGGCCGGTTGCCCGGAAAGTCCCGGTGCCCCCCGGCATCGGCCTGGCCCTGGAGCAGCGCCTGGGCCTGGGCCAGGGCATTGGCCAGCAGCTTGCCGTGGTGGCCCGGCAGGTCGTGCGCCGCATCCCGCACCGCGATGAACTCCAGCGGCACCACGTCGGTTCCCTGGTGCAGCATCTGGAAAAACGCGTGCTGCCCGTTGGTACCCGGCTCCCCCCACACCACCGGCGCGGTGGCGAAGGGCAGCACCGCGCCTGCCTTGTCGACCCGCTTGCCGTTGCTTTCCATCTCCAGCTGCTGCAGGTAGGCCGGCAGGCGCCGCAGGCCCTGGTGGTAGGGCGCCACGCAGCGGCTGCCGAAACCGTGGAAATTGCGGTACCAGACGTCGAGCAGCCCCAGCCGTACCGGCAGGTTGTGTTCCAGCGGCGCACTGCGGAAATGTTCGTCCATGGCGTGCGCACCCGCCAGGAAGGTGCGGAAACCGTGGGCGCCGAGGGCGATGGCGATTGGCAGGCCGATGGCCGACCACAGGGAATAACGCCCACCCACCCAGTCCCAGAAACCGAAGGTGGTGGCAATGCCGAATTCCCGCGCCGCCGCCACGTTGGTGGTCAGGGCCGCAAAGTGCCGCGCCACGTCCTGCCCGCCGGCCGCCGTGAACCAGGCCCGGGCCGAGTGCGCGTTGGCCATGGTCTCGGCAGTGGTGAAGGTCTTCGACGCGACCAGGAACAGCGTACTTTCCGGCCGCAGCTGGCGCAGCACCCCCGCCAGTTCGTGGCCATCGACGTTGGAGACGAAGTGGAAACGTTTGCCCGGGGCGCGGAATTCGTCCAGCGCCAGCACCGCCATCTGCGGCCCCAGGTCGGAGCCGCCGATGCCGATGTTGACCACATCGGTGATGGCCACGTCGCCGCGCACCTGCTCGGCATAGGCCAGCATGGCCTCGCGTACCGCCTGCACCTCCTGCGCGTCCGCGGCATCGGGCAACGCGCCCGCAGCGCCAGGCACGCCGGCCGGGCGGCGCAGCAGCGTGTGCAACACCGCCCGGCCCTCGGTGGTGTTGATGGCCTCGCCGGCGAACATGGCGTCGCGTTGTTTCTCCAGCCCGCTTTCGCGCGCCATCTGCAGCAGCAGTTCCTGGGTGCGGGCGTCGATGCGGTTCTTCGACAGATCGGCAAAAACGTGGGGTGCCTCCTGGCTGAAGGCCTCGAAACGGCCCGGGTCGGCCACGAAGGCATGCCGCGTGTCGAAGTCCCGTGCGCCGTCGTTGAAGTGGCGGCGCAGGAAGGCCCAGGCAGCAGTGCGGTCGCAGCGGACGGCTTGTGTCATCGGCAGGTGTCTTTCGGAAAATGCAGGTGTCAGGCAGAGAGCAAGAGTTGGTCCAGCTTCACCGCATCGGCAGCGAAGGCGCGGATGCCCTCGGCCAGCTTTTCGGTGGCCATGGCGTCTTCGTTGAGGGCGTAGCGGAAACCCGCCTCGTCGAATTCCACCCGCTCGAAGCTGCGGGCCTTCGCGGCCACCGGGTCGAGCGCGCGCACCAGCGGCGCGTCGGATGCGGCCAGCTGGGCCAGCAGTTCGGGGCTGATGGTCAGCAGGTCGCAGCCGGCCAGCGCCACGATCTGGCCGGTGTTGCGGAAACTCGCGCCCATGACCTCGGTGGCGATGCCGAAACGTTTGTAGTAGTCGTAGATCTGCCGCACCGACAACACACCGGGGTCGTTGGCGCCGGCGCGCGCCGCCTCGTCCCAGCCGGCGCCGGCGGATTTCTTGTACCAGTCGTAGATGCGGCCGACAAAGGGCGAGATGAGCTGCACACCCGCATCGCCGCAGGCCACCGCCTGCGCGAAGGAGAACAGCAGCGTGAGGTTGGTGTGGATGCCGCGCCGCTCCAGCCTTTCGGCGGCGCGGATGCCTTCCCAGGTGGCGGCGACCTTGATCAGCACCCGGTCGATGTGCACGCCCTCGGCCTCGTACAGCTCCACGATGCGCTCGCCGCGGCTGTAGGTGGCCTCGGTATCGAAGGACAGGCGGGCATCCACCTCGGTGGACACACGCCCCGGAATGATGGAGAGGATTTCGGTGCCGAAACGCACCAGCAGCCGGTCGACGATCTCGTCGGGCGACCGGCCGCGGAAACGCGCCACCGTCTCGGCCTGCAGGGGCTGGTACTCCGCCTTCTGCACCGCCTTGAGGATCAGCGAGGGGTTGGTGGTGGCATCCTGGGGCCGGAAGGCGTCCATCTGCCGGAAATCGCCGGTATCGGCGACGACGGTGGTGTACTGCTTGAGGGCTTCGAGTTGGTTCATGCGGGCACGGTTCGGAGGAGTGGGTTCGGATGGAGCGGTTCGGGTGAAGCGGCGAAGGCCGGTTACCGGCCGGTGTGCCCAAAAGTGTAAGGTGCGGACATGAAACGGTTCGCCACCGCACGTTTCTTGCGTACGCCCGTCAAAAATTTCCCGCACACTTCCACCATGGCTTTTGATCTTGTACTTTTCGGCGGCACCGGCGACCTGGTCTGGCGCAAGCTCATGCCCGCCCTGTTCCAGGCTTTCCGCCACGGCAGCCTGCCGGCTGGCGGCCGCATCATCGGCGTGGCCCGCGACGACCTGGACGACGGGCAGTACCGCGAGCTGATCCAGTCGCGTTTCAAGGAGGTCGAAGGCGCCAAGCGGCCCAGCCCCGAGGAGTTCGCCAAGTTCGCGCAGATGCTGCAGTTCCTGCGGCTCGACCTGTCCAAACCCGAGGACTACGCCCGCCTGCGGGAAAAGCTCGAAACCCGCAACGCCGACACCGTGGTGATGTACCTGGCGACCTCGCCGGCGCTGTTCCCGGTGGCCTGCGAACAGCTCGGCGCCGCCGGCCTGGCGACACCGCGCACCCGTATCGTGCTGGAAAAGCCGCTGGGGCATGACCTGGCGTCGAACCGCTCGATCAACGAAACGGTGCGCCGCGTGTTCGACGAGACCCAGATCTTCCGCATCGACCACTACCTGGGCAAGCCCTCGGTGCAGAACCTGTTCGCCCTGCGTTTCGGCAATGCGCTGTTCGAGCCGCTGTGGCGCCGCGAGCTGATCGCCAACATCCAGATCACCATCGCCGAGGACCTGGGCGTGGAAAAACGCGGTGCCTTCTACGAAAACACCGGCGCGCTGCGCGACATGGTGCAGAACCACGCCCTGCAGCTGCTGTGCGCCGTGGGCATGGAGCCGCCGATCAATTCCGGCGCCGACGCCATCCGCGACGAAAAACTCAAGGTGCTGCGCTCCCTCAAGCCCTGGGCCCACGAAGACCTCGAACGCCACGCCATCCGCGGCCAGTACATCGCCGGCACCGCCTATGGCGAGCGGGTGCAGGGCTACCGCGAGGAGCCCGGCGTGGACCCGGACAGCCGCACCGAGACCTTTGTCGCGCTGCGCACCGAAATCCAGAACTGGCGCTGGGCCGGCGTGCCTTTCTACATCCGCACCGGCAAGCGCCTGGCCTCGCGCGACGCGCGTATCGAGGTGAATTTCCACCGCACGCCGCATGCCATCTTCTCCACGCCGGCCGGCAGCGCCAACCAACTGGTGATCAACCTGCAGCCCCGCGACGGGCTGGAGCTGCACCTGCTGGCCCAGGGCCAGGACGGCCGGCGCCAGTCGCGTGGTGCCGACCAGGCCCTGGCACCGGTGCAGCTGGACCTGGACTTCGACAAACGTTTCGGCTCCGAGCGGGTGGGCGCCTACGAACGGCTGCTGCTCGACGTGATCGACGGCCGGCTCAACCTGTTCGTGCGCAGCGATGAGCAGGAAGCCGCCTGGCGCTGGGTCGAACCCGTTCTGGACTTCTGGCAGACCGGCGCGCCGCGCAGCTACGCCGCCGGGACCTGGGGCCCCAGTGCCTCCAGCGCCATGATCGCGCGGGACGGGTACTGCTGGAGCGAGGAACGCTAGAGCGCGGCGCCAGAAACCGGCGCTTCCTGGTAGGGCTGGCCGCCTAAGGCTGGCTGCTGCCCCGGTTGCGGTCGGGGCCGGTCTTGCGCTCCAGGTTGCGGGCGGCATCGCTGCCGGCAGGTGGCAGCGTGGTGCCTCCACTGCCGGTTACCCCGGGTGTCCGGCCGGTCTCGACCGGGGACGGGCCGGGATGGTTCTTGTCCTTATGCGGGGTGGTATCGGAAGCATCGGTCGGGCGGGCCATGGGCGTATTCCTTGCAGGTAAAACTGCAAGGTAGGCCCGGGCCGGGCCGCCCCGGTATCGGTTTGTGTGCCGCCCGGCCCGCAGCTCAGCCGCAGCGTGCGCGGGTGATGCGCCCGGTGGCATCCACCTCGAGGTTCAGCCGCGCAGGCCGGTCCGGCTCCGGCGGCAGCACCTGCCCCGGCCGCAGCACCCGCACCAGGCGTGCGCCGGAGCGCACCCGGGCCTCTTCGCCCAACCGTTCGTCCACCGTCTTGCCCAGCGTGAACTGTGCGTTGACCGCATCGCAGGTACCGCCCGGGGCCTCCGTGGGGTCCGGTACCGGCGGCGCCATGGGCCCGGCACGCATGCCGGCACAGCCAGCCAGCAGCAAGGCGGCCATGGCGGCGCAAAGGGTGACGGGGGGCCTGGCAAACATACAAATCTCCTGCGGGCTTCGGCGAACAGCCGACAGCGTAACCGCTAGGCCGGCAACTTACTTCTTCAGCCGTGCCCGGGCGGCTTCGTCCAGCGCAATGGCACGTTGGCCGGAGTTGCCCGGCCGGTCGGCAGGCTCCTGGACCAGCGGCAGGTCCCGTGTGGCGTTCAGGCGCGCACGCGGGCCGCTGATGGCGCCATTGCCGGCGGCGCGGCTCTGCGCCCCCTCCCCCGGCCCGGCATTCACGTTCGGGTTGACGCTGACGCCCACCCCCACCCCGCCCAGCCCCACACCGCCGGTACCCCCATTGGCGGACGCACTGGCACCGGGCGCACTGGCCGCGGCGGCCGCACCGACGGACACCTGCGCGGTCGCCGAGAGGCCATAGGCCGCTGCGCTGGCCACCAGCAGGCGCAGGAAGGTACGGTAGGTAAAACGAGTCATGCGAGTCTCCCGAGGTAGGTGATGGCATGGTCGTACCCGCGCGCCGGCCTGCGGTTAGTCCATTGTTGTGTGTCGATGTAAGCAATTGCCGACAATTTCCACCACGTGCCGCCGAACACCGCCCCATGGCTGAAGCCGCCGGGCGGCAGGGCGGGTGCCAGGCCCACACACGCACAGGCACAGAACCGACGTGGTGTGTTCCCCCTTTCTTGCAGGGCGGGGCACCGGCGGACGTAATACTCACAATCGTCAGCAAGCGGATACCCCACCCCCATAACGAAAGGAAGACGGCCATGAAATCCCTCATTCTCTGGATCTGCGGCGTCCCGATCAGCGTCATCATCCTGCTGAAGATTTTCGGCGTCTTCTGAAGCGGACCCACAACCAACAAGAAAGCCACCTTCGCGGTGGCTTTCTTGTGTCCGCGCCGAGGGCAGCTACGGCAGCTTGCGCCGCTGCAGGCCTTCGAGCGTGGCCAGGTCGAGCTGGCTCGATGCCGCCTTGACTTCGTCGAGGTTCATGCGGGTGCCGGTGAGCTCCACCACCACCCCGTTGCGCAGGGTGGTGGTGTACTGGGCCATGCTGCCGTCCTTGCGGTAGTTTTCGTGCAGGGTACGGCCGGCTTCCTGCCAGGTGCGCTCGGATTCGGCCGCGTTGTCGCGCTCGCCCTGCACCACCGCGCCGGCCTCGGACATGAGTTTGCTCATGGTGCCAAGGTCGAGCAGTTCCACCCGCAGGCGCTGCTCGCCGTTCGTATAGTCGGCGCGGGCGTTGCTCGCCACCTTGCCGGTGACCTGGCCGCCCTGCATCTCGATGGCGGTGCGGGTAAAGGCGCCCAGCGCGGCCGGCAGCGCTGCCTTGAGCGCGGGCGCGGGGACCACCGCGCCGTCCGGGTCGCCACCGCTGACCGGCGCCGTGCCCACCAGGGGCGGCTGGCCCGCGGCCGGGGCGGCCCCCTGCTTTTCACTCGCCGCCTCCAGCCGCTGCGCGGCATCGGTCACCTGCCGCGAGGCGGCTTCCAGCCGGGCGGTATCGAGCGGCAGCCCGCGCGCCAGGCCGAAATGCGCCATGGTCGACGAGGCCAGCAGGCCGACCACCGCGCCTGCCAGCACCACCACCGCGGTATAGGGCACGCTGCGCTGGGGCGGGTTGCGCATCAGCACCGGCAGCCCGGTGAAGACCAGGTACACCGAGTACAGCGCGGCCAACAGGGACAGCGGCGCCAGCACCGGCAGCACCAGGAAGATGCCGCCCAGCAGCGCCGCCGTGCTGCCGTGCACCGCCAGCTTGAGGGCATTCGTGCGCGGCCCCCGGCCGCCGAAAGTGGGCGCGACCGTGGCCGCCACCAAGGCCACCAGCAGCAGGCCGACCACCATGAGCAGGTACAACGCCGCCGCCAGTACGGCACCGGTGGCCCAGGGCAGGCGCTGGGCGGGTGCCCCGCCGCCGGCACCCACCAGGCACAGGCCCACCGCGGCCCCGAGGGCCGGCACGGCCGCCAGCGGCAGCAGGGTGCGGCGCACGACCTGGGCCGCGGAGACCGGTTCTTCGTCGATGCGCCGCCATTCGGCGCGGGGTTGCAGCAAGAGTCTTTTGGCGCGGGAGAACAGGGTCATGGGGCAAGGGAGGCGCAAACGCGGCAGGGCAGCCGGCACGGTGCGGCGGTTCGAAAGCAAGGCCCCGATGATGCGCGAGCCGCGGCGTTTCGCCGGTTGCCGGTGCCGCTTAATTGTTTCAGCGCGTTGCGGCTGGGGCGGTCGGGCCTACTGCCGCAGCACGTCCACCTCGGCGTGCAGGTCTTGCGCCCAGGCGCGCCGGTCGCGCCCGCCGGCGACGCCGGGGGTGCCGAAACGCACCACGGCGCGCAGCGGGTCCGCGGTGAGCGTACGCCAGAGCGAACACCAGAGCGTATCGTCGCCCGCATAGGCGGCCACGTAGGTGGGCAGGCCGGTGGCCGCATCGACAAAATGGATGCCCACCGGCTGCACCGGCGTGCCGGCGGCCACCGCGGCCTGCAGCAGGTTCGCGTGGAAGGGCAGCAGTGAACGGCCATCGGTGGTCGTGCCCTCGGGGAACACGGTGATCACGTCGCCGGCCGCCAGGCTTTCGGCCATGCGCTGCACGGTACGCAGCGCATCGCGCCGCGAGGCCCGTTCGATGAACAGCGTGCCGACACCACCGGCCACCAGGCCGATCAGCGGCCACTGCCGGATGTCCGACTTGGCGACAAAACGCGAGGTGCGTGCGGCCTGGACGGCCAGGATGTCGACCCAGGAGGTGTGGTTGGCCACCAGCAGCAGCGGGCCCCCCTCCGGGCGCTCCCCTTCGATCCGCAGGGCGATGTTGAAGATGGCCAGCATCTGGCGGGTCCAGGCTTCCACGCAGGCGTCGCGCTCGGCCGGGGTGAAATGCGGGAAACGGCGGCGGATGATCCACAGGCCGCGTACCCCATGCCCGACGGCCCGCACGATGCGGCCCAGGGCGACGATCCGGCGAAACAGGGCCATCAGCAGCGGCTCTCGAAGGCGACCTGCCCGCCGACCAGCGTCCAGCGGACCACGGCGGGCACTTCGTAGCTGGAGAAGGGCGTGCTTTTTCCCTGGCTGCGCAGGGTGCCGCTGCCGATAGTCCAGCGCGCCGCCGGATCGAAGATGCACAGGTCGGCCACACCGCCGGCCACCAGCCGGCCCACGCTGGCCTCCAGCGTGCCCAGGGCCGGGCCCAGCACCGCCGCGGGTGCGCTGGTCAGCACCGCGATGGCGCGGGCCAGGCCCGCGCCGCCCTGCGCTTCGGCCCATTGCACCGCCAGGCTCAGCAGCAGTTCCAGCCCCGTGGCGCCGACCTCGGCTTCGGCAAAAGGCAGCGTCTTGGCGTCCTCGTCCACCGGCGTATGGTCGGACACCAGGGCGTCGATGGTGCCATCGGCCAGGGCGGCACGCAGGGCATCGCGGTCGCGCTGCTGGCGCAGCGGCGGCGACAGGCGGGCGCGGCTGTCGAAAAAACCGATGTCCACGTCGGTCAGGTGCAGGTTGTTGATGCTGGTGTCGCAGCTCACCGGCAGGCGCTCGGCCTTGGCGCGGCGCACCAGCTCCACGCCGGCAGCGCTCGACAGCCGGCACAGGTGCACCCGGGCGCCGGTGGTCTTCTGCAATTCGAAAATGGTGTGCAGCGCGATGGTTTCGGCCGCCACCGGTATGCCCGCCAGGCCCAGCCGCGTGGCCAGCGGCCCGCTGGCCGCCACGCCTTTGCCCAGGTACAGGTCCTGCGGGCGCAGCCAGACGGTGTAGCCGTAGGTGGCCGCGTACTGCAGGGCCCGCTGCAACACCTGGGTGCTCTGCAGCGCCACCTCGGCCTGGCTGAAGCCGACACAGCCGGCACCGGTCAGCGCGGCCATTTCGGTCAGCACCTCGCCGGCCAGGCCGCGGGTCAGCGCACCGAGCGGGAAAAGGCGTGCATGGTGCAGCTTCTCTGCGCGGAACTTGAGCATCTCGACCAGGCCGGGCTCATCGAGCACCGGCTCGGTATCGGGCGGGCACACCACACTGGTCACGCCGCCGGCGACGGCCGCGGCCATTTCGGATTCGAGCATGCCCGCAAACGTATGGCCCGGCTCGCGCAGGCGCACCGCCAGGTCGACCAGCCCCGGCGCCACGATGCAGCCGGAGGCGTCGAGCACGCGGTCTGGCGCGAAATCGGCCGGCGCCTGGCCGAGGGAGAGGATGCGGCCGCTGGCGATGGCGACGGCAGCAATGCCGTCGAAGCCGGAAGCGGGATCGATCACCCGCCCGTTCTGGATCAGGATATTCATGTTCTCTAGGCCTCGTTGCCGGCCACGATGGACATCACGGCCATACGCACCGCGATGCCGAAGGTGACCTGCGGCAGGATGACGCTCTGCGGACCGTCCACCACGGCCGAGTCGATCTCGACGCCGCGGTTGATGGGCCCCGGGTGCATCACGATGGCATCGGGCTTGGCGAGGCGGAGTTTTTCCGGCGTCAGCCCAAAACTGCGGGCGTATTCCTGGCTCGACGGCAGCAGCGCGCCGTTCATGCGTTCGTTCTGCAGGCGCAGGGTGATGACCACGTCGCAGCCGCGGATGCCATCCTCCAGGTTGTGGAAGACCCGCACGCCCATCTGCGCCATGTCCGACGGCACGAGGGTGCGCGGGCCCACCACCCGCACCTCGGCACAGCCCAGGGTGGTGAGCGCATGGATGTCGGAGCGCGCCACCCGCGAGTGCAGCACGTCGCCCACGATGGCCACCGTGAGATTTGAGAAATCCTTCTTGTAGTGGCGGATGGTGACCATGTCGAGCAGCCCCTGCGTGGGGTGCGAATGCCGGCCGTCGCCCGCGTTGACCACGTGTACGTGGGGCGCGACGTGCTGCGCGATCAGGTAGGGTGCGCCCGACTCGCCATGCCGCACCACGAAGATGTCGGCCGCCATGGCCGACAGGTTGGCAATGGTGTCGAGCAGCGACTCGCCCTTGGAGGCGGACGAGCGGGCGATGTCGAGGTTGATGACGTCGGCCGACAGGCGCTTGGCCGCGATCTCGAAGGTGGTGCGGGTGCGGGTGGAGTTCTCGAAGAACAGGTTGAACACGCTTTTTCCCCGCAGCAACGGCACTTTCTTCACCTCGCGGTCGTTCACGCTGGCGAAGTTGGCCGCGGTGTCGAGGATGTGGGTGAGGATGGCGCGCGGCAGCCCCTCGATGGACAGCAGGTGGATCAGCTCGCCGTTACGGTTGAGCTGCGGGTTGCGTTTGTAGAGCATGGCGGTAGGCGTCAGGCGCTCTCGACGTGGAAACGGAAGCCGCCGGCGGCATCGCGGGCCAGGGCCAGTTGCTGGGCCGCCGGCAGCACCAGGCGCGCCGCGGCGAAGTCGGCCTGCACCGGCAGCTCGCGCCCGCCGCGGTCGACCAGCACCGCCAGCCGCACGCTGGCGGGCCGGCCGTAGTCGAACAGCTCGTTGAGCACGGCGCGGATGGTGCGCCCGGTGTAGAGCACGTCGTCGAGCAGCACCACGTCGGCGCCGTTCACGTCGAAGGGCAGCGTGGTGAAGGCGCTGGCCGACAGGCCGCGCTGTGCAAAATCGTCGCGGTGCATGGCCGACGAGAGGACCCCGGGCGCGTCGGGCAGGGCCAGGTCGTGTTGCAGCCGCTCGGCCAGCCAGACACCGCCCGAGGCGATGCCGGCCAGGCGGGTATGCGGCGTGAGCAGGCCCCGCACGCCGCGCACCAGTTCGGTATACAGCGCCTCGGCATCCAGGGCCAGGCCGCCGGCCACGGTAGAGGAACTCGGTGGGCTCACGGCAGGCTCCTCAGGAACTGTTCCAGGATGATGCAGGCCGAGGCCGCGTCGGCGTCGGCCGCGCCGGCCGCCAGCGCCTCGGTGGTGCTGTAGCGTTCGTCCACCTCGTATACCGGCAGGCCGAAACGCCCGTGCAGCTGGCGGGCGAAACGCCGCGCCCGGCGGGTGTTGTCGTGTTCGGCGCCATCCGGATGGAAAGGCACACCGACCACCAGGGCGTCGGGCTGCCATTCGGCGATACGTTTGCCGATGGGGGCGAAACGCGCGTCGCCCTCGGCCTGCACGGTGCCCTGCGGCGTGGCGGTCCGCAGCAGGCGGTTGCCGCTGGCCACGCCGGTGCGTTTCTGCCCGTAGTCGAAGGCGAGAAAGGTCTGGAAGTGCGCGGGGATGTCAGTGGCGGAGGCCATGGCGGGCGCACCGCTCATGCGTGCCCGGCATCCGGCGACAGCATCCACGCCTGCAGGCCCAGCAGGCCCAGCGCCCGGTCGTAGCGTTTTTCCACCGGCGTGTCGAAGATCACCCCCAGGTCGGCACCCACGGTGAGCCAGCTGTTCTCGGCGATCTCGCTTTCCAGCTGGCCCTCCCCCCAGGAGGAATACCCCAGGGTGACCAGCACACGCCTGGGGCCGTTGCCGGTGGCCATGGCTTCCAGCACGTCCTTGGAGGTGGTCATCTCCAGCCCGCCGGGAATGGTCATGGTGGAGGCGTAGACCGACTCGTCGTCGGCACTGCCGCCCTCGGCCAGCATGGCCTCGTGCAGCACGAAGCCACGTTCGGTCTGCACCGGGCCACCCTGGAACACCGGGGCTTCCGACAGGTCGTCACGCCCGAGCGACAGGTCGACTTTGTCGAACAGCCGCTTCAGGTTGATGTCGCTCGGTTTGTTGATGATCAGGCCGAGCGCGCCGCGCGAACTGTGCTCGCACAGGTAGATGACACTGCGGGCGAAGGGCGCGCCCTCGAGCCCCGGCATGGCGATCAGGAAATGATGCGTCAGGTTGATGGAGGCAGAATCGGCGGACATAGCCCGATTTTAACGACCCGCCATTACCCTTCCGCCACGCTGCCATGGACAAGAAATATGCCGCCGGCCTGGTGTGGTTCCGCCGGGACCTGCGGGTCGAAGACAACGCCGCCCTCTTCCATGCGCTGAAGAGCTGCGCCAAGGTGTTCTGCGCCTTCGTTTTCGACACCGCCATTCTCGAACCGCTGCCGCGCGCCGACCGGCGGGTGGAGTTCATCCATGCCGCGGTGGCGGAGCTCGACCAGGCGCTGCGCAGGCTGGCCGGCAACCCGGCGGCCGGGCTGATCGTGCGCCATGCCCGGGCCCAGGACGAGGTGGCGCAACTGGCCCATACGCTGGGCGTGCAGGCGGTGTTCGCCGGCCACGACGACGAACCCGCCGCGCTGGAGCGCGACGCCCAGGTGCTGGGCGCCCTGGCCAACGCCGGCATCGTGCTGCACCTGGTGAAGGACCACACGGTGTTCGAGCGCAGCGAACTGATGGCCCAGGCCGGCACGCCTTTCAGCGTGTTCACGCCTTACAAGAATGCCTGGCTGAAAAAGGCGGCCGACGCCTTCTACCTGACGCCCTACCCGGTGCGCAAATACGCCGGGGCCCTGGCCGGGCGGCCCGATACCCACCGCGAGGCCGTGCCGCCGCTGCCGGCCCTGGGCTTCGAGAAGACCAACCTGTCGGAACTGCACATCCCCCTGGGCGAAAGCGGCGGCCATGCCTTGTTCGAGGAATTCTTCGACCGCATGGACGGCTACGACGACACCCGCAACTTCCCGGCGGTGAAGGGCCCGAGCTACCTGGGCACCCACCTGCGTTTCGGCACCGTCTCCATCCGCTGGCTGGCCGCTGCCGCGCACCAGGCGGCATTACACGGCAGCAAGGGGGCGCAGACCTGGCTGGGTGAACTGGTCTGGCGCGATTTCTTTTTCCAGGTGCTGCACCACCACCCCCACGTGGTCGGCCATGCCTTCCGGCCGGAGTTCGACACCCTCAAGTGGGAGCACGGCAAACATGCCGAGGCGCTGTTCGACGCCTGGTGCCAGGGCCGCACCGGCTACCCGCTGGTGGACGCGGCCATGGCGCAGATCAACCAGACCGGCTACATGCACAACCGCCTGCGGATGGTGGCGGCGAGTTTCCTGGTGAAGGACCTCGGCATCGACTGGCGGCGCGGCGAAGCCTACTTCGCCTTGCACCTCAACGACTACGAGCTGGCGAGCAACAACGGCAACTGGCAGTGGGCGGCGTCGACCGGCTGCGATGCGCAGCCCTGGTTCCGCATCTTCAACCCGGTCACCCAGAGCCGCAAGTTCGATCCACAGGGCCGTTTTATCCGGCGCTACCTGCCGCAGCTGGCGAAATTGCCGGATGCCGCCCTGCATGCCCCCTGGATGGCGAATCCGATCGAACTCGAAGCCGCCGGCCTGGCCCTGGGCCGCGACTACCCCCTGCCGGTGGTCGACCACGACACTGCACGCGCAAAGACGCTGGCGCGCTACGCGGCGGTCCGCCAAGGCAGCGCGGGCTGACCTGACCCGGCTCGTCGCCCGGGTCAGTCCTGCCCGGCCTCGGCGCTGTCGGTGCTGGCGACACTGGCCATGGCGTAGCGCCGCACCAGCCCCAGCAGTTCCTCTTCCGGATAGGGCTTGCCCAGGTAGTGGTCCACTCCTAGCGACATCGCGTGCTCGCGGTGCTTGGCGGCGATGCGCGAGGTGATCATGATGATCGGCAGGCCCTGCAGCGATGCGTCGGCCCGGATGTTGCGCGCCAGGTCGAAGCCATCCATACGCGGCATTTCGATGTCGGACAGCACCACGGCCGGACGTTCGTCGCGCAGGCGCTCCAGCGCCTGCAGGCCATCGGCCGCCAGCGCCACGCGGTAGCCTTCGCGCCGCAGCAGCCGCTGCGTGACACGGCGCACGGTGATCGAATCGTCGACCACCAGCACCAGCGGCACCAGCGCATTCGCGGCCATCACCCCGGGCAGGACCAGGTCGGGCGTGGCCCCCGCCGCGTCGGCCGGCCGGGCCGCGACCTGCGCGGCATGGGCCGCCATGGCCGTACGCACCCGGTCGCCGTACACGTTGGACAGGGCCACCGGGTTGTAGATGAGCACCACCGCGCCCGACGGCAGGACCGACATGGCGGACAGGCCGGGCAGCCGCGACAGCTGCGGGCCGAGGTTCTTCACCACCACTTCCTGCTGGCCCAGCACTTCGTCCACGTGCAGTGCCACCCGCTGCTGCGCGCTGCGGAAGATGACCACCGGCAGGGTACGCGTCGGCGGTTCATGGCTGCGCGCGGAAGACTGCAGCAGCGCACCGCTCCAGAAGAAGGGCACCGCCTCGCCACCGTGCTGGAAGCTGCCGCTGGCGTAGGCGGCCTGGATCTCCGCGGCCGATGCGCGGCGCACGATCTCGACCACGGTCGCAGGCACCCCCACGGCCAGGCCGCCGGCACGCAGCATGACCACCTGCGTCACCGCGGTGGTCAGCGGCAGCACCAGCCGGAAATGGGTGCCGGCACCGCGGGTCGATTTGGTTTCGATGCGGCCACCGGCAGCCTGCACCTCGGAGCGCACCACATCCATGCCGATACCGCGGCCGGCGAGTTCGGTGACTTCGGTCGCGGTGGTGAAGCCGGCCGCGAAGATCAGCTGGGCCAGCGCGGTGTCGTCCGGCGCCGTGCCGCCGTCCACCAGGCCCGCGGCACGCGCCTTGGCCAGGATGCGGGTGAAGTCGAGCCCGCCGCCGTCGTCGCTGAAGTCGATCGAGACGTCGTTACCCTCCTGCCGCACACCGATGGTGATGGTACCGGTGGCCGGTTTGCCCGCCGCCTGGCGCACCGCCGTGGACTCGATGCCGTGCACCACCGCATTGCGCAGCAGATGTTCGAAGGACGGCACCAGCCGTTCCAGCACGCCGCGGTCCATTTCGACCGCACCGCCGGTGATGTCCAGGGTGATGGGCTTGCCGGTTTCCTTGGCGGTCTGGCGGGCCACGCCGTACAGCCGGTCGGCAATGCCCTCGAATTCCACCATGCGGGTGCGCAGCAGGTCGCGCTGCAGCTCCCGTGCCTGCCGGCCCTGGGCCACCAGTTCGTCTTCCACGCCCTGCATGCCGCGCTGCATGTTGCGCTGCACGGTAGCCACGTCCTCGACCGACTCGGCCATCATGCGGGTGAGTTCCTGCACCCGGGTGAAGCGGTCGAACTCCAGCGGGTCGAAGCCGCTGGCAGTGTCGCGGGCCAGCGCCATGCGCGACTGCATCTGCGTCTCGGCCTGCACCTCGATGTCGCGCAGCTGGCCGCGCAGGCGGTCCAGGTTGCCGGTGAGGTCGGCCAGCGAGCTCTGCACCTGCACCAGGCGGGCCTCCAGGCGCGAGCGGCTGATCATCACCTCGCCGGCTTCGTTCACCAGGCGGTCGAGCAGCGGCGCACGCACACGCACCGAACCGCCGGCCGCGCGCGCGACCGCCGCGATGGGCGCACGCAGGGGCACCGCGACGCCCCGTGCACCGGGAGCGGCCACCACCGCGGCGGCGTCGGCCGCGGCCGGCTGCGCGCCCTCATCCTCCACCGCTGCCATCGCTGCCACGGTTGCACCGGCCACCGGCACTTCGGCCGTATCGGCGGGCACCACGGCCTGCCGGTCCTGCGCCCGGAGCTTGTCGAATTCGCTGCGCAGCGCGTCGGCGTGGCCGAACAGCGGCTCGATCAGCGATGCGTCGTGCGGCCCGGCGCCCAGGTCCTCGATGGCGGTCTCGAAACGGTGCGCCAGTTCACCCAGTCGCAGCGCGCCGGCCAGGCGGGCACTGCCCTTCAGGGTGTGCAGGCCGCGCAGGACCTCGCCGCGCGCACTGGCGTTGTCCGGCCGCAGCGCCCATTGCCGCAGCGCACCGCCGAGTTGCGGCAGCAGTTCCTGTGCTTCTTCCTCGAAGATGGGGAACAGGTCGACGTCCACCGCGTCGACCACGTCGATGTCGTCACCCAGGCGCGAGCCGCTGGCCACCGCACGGGCGATGGCCTCGTCGAGGCCGGAGCGCACGGACGCCAGGTGCGCGGCTTCCACCGGGACTTCGGCCGGCTCCGGGGTGTGCGCAGCCGGCGCTGCATCGGCGGACACCTTGGCTGGCACGTTGACCGGAACGTCGGAGACCCTTGCATCGACCGACAAAGGCTCTTCCTGCGGCAGGGCGGCCGGAACCCGGGGCTCGGGGGCTGCGCTGCCGGCTGGCGTATCGGACGGAGCAACACGGCCCGGTTCCCGAACCAGGTCGGGCATGCGCAGGAACTGTGCGGCCGAGGGCACGGCATCGTCTTCCTGCTCGCGTTCGGCATCGATCAGGGCCTGCAGGGCACGCAGCAGGCGCGGTGCCGGCGCCTTGAGGAAACCCGCCGCGAACTGGTGCAGCAGCCGCCGGATTTCTTCGGCGGTGTCGACGAACACCCCGGCCTGGTGCGGTGTGCCGCCGGACTGGAACTGCACGTGCTGCAGCGCCTGTTCCAACAGGCGGGCGATGCCCGACAGGGCGTCGAAACCCACGGTGGCCGAACTGCCGGCCAGCGCGTGCGCAAAACCGATGGGTTCGTCCGGCACCGGCCGGTGCAGTTCAAGCGACCACTCGGTCAGCTCGGTCAGCAGGCGGCGCGACCACTCGTCGGCCTCGTTGAGGTAGACGTTGTAGAGCGGGATCGGGATACGCAGTGTCCCGATGGCTTTCATTTCCTCGGCATCCTGGCCCGCCCAATCCAGCGCCGGCTCGGGCTCGGGCTCGGGTTCGGGAGCCGGCTCGGCACCGGGCTCCGCCGGGATGTCGAGCGTGAACGTCAGTTCTTCGGCTTCCAC
>JAZJYT010000047.1:116670-130598 GCA_040390235.1 Pseudomonadota bacterium
CGGCACCGGGCTCCGCCGGGATGTCGAGCGTGAACGTCAGTTCTTCGGCTTCCACGGGCGGTAGCTCCACCGTGGCGATGGCGGCCTCGGCCGGCTCGGCCAGCGCCAGAAGTTCCGCATCGGGCACGGCGAGCAGGCCAGGCTCCGGCTCGGCCGGAGACGCTTCCTCCGCGAAGTCGAACGTGAAGTCCCGTGCGTCGGGCGGCTCTGCGGCCACCGGTGCGGACTCGGCTGCCACCGGCTCCGGTGGTTCGGCCGGGACGGCAAGCGCCGGCTCCACCTCGACGCCGAGGGTTTCCGGCAGCACGGGCGCCATCGATGCCTCAGGCGCAGCGGCAGTGGCCGCTTCGCCGGCCAGGTCCAGGGAGAAATCCAGCGGTTCGGCCGAAGGCACTTCGACGACAGCTTCGGCCACTTCGGTGGCGGGCGGCAGTGCGGCAAGGGGTACGGATTCCGGTGCCGGCTCTTCCAGGTCGAACGGGAAGTCGAAGTCGGGCAACAGGGCGTCGTCCACCGACGCCACAGGCGCGGCCACGGGCGCAGGCTCGGCAGCAGACGATTCTTCTTGCGACAGCGCCTGAGCGAACTCCGCGAAATCGATCTCGCCGGCTTCCAGGCCGTGATCGGCCAACGCGGGCTCTGGCTCGGATGCAGGCTCCGCGGCAGGCGCAGCAAAGGACGGCTCCGGTTCGGCAAGGGGGGTGTCCACAGCCTCGGGCGCCGGTTCGGCCACAGCGGACGCAGCGGGCGCAGGCTCCGCACCCGGCACGGCCAGCGCCACGGCCGGCAGGCCATGGCGCAGCGCCTCGGCGGCCGCGCGGAATGGCTCGGCGCTCCAGGCGTCGGCGGCGTCCGCCGCAATGTCTTCTACCCAGCGCCCGAAGGCGGCCAGCGCATCGATCGCCAGGGCGCGGTGCGTCTCGGGCATGGCCCGCTGTTCCGCCAGCCAGGCGTTGCACAGTTGCTCCATGGCCCAGGCGGCTTCGCCGAAGGCATCGAGCTGCACCATCCGGGCGCTGCCCTTGAGGGTGTGGAAGGCACGGCGCAGCGTGGTCTGCTCGCTCAGGTCGTCCGGACGGGCGTCGAGCACCGCCATGGAGGCCTTGCCGGTGGTGATGACTTCGCGTGCTTCTTCGAGGAAGATGTCGCGCAGGTCGAAGTCATCTTCATCCTCATCGGGCTCCGCCGCGGCCGGCACCGTGGCAGGGGCCGCGACCGTTGCCGGCGCAGGCGGCATCGCCAGGGCCGGGGCCGGGGTCGTTATGGCCGCGACGCTCGGCACGACCGGCGCCACCGGTGCGGGCAGGGCGGCGGCGGGTGGCGTGGCGGGTACCTCGGCAGGTGCCGGCGCTGCGGCGGGCGGCTGGGCCGCGGCGGCGGGAGCCGCCGCAGGGGCTTCGGGCGCCGTCTGCGCGCGGCCCATGACGACCCGCAGTTCGCCCAGGTCCTCGTCGTAGACGAACAGCCGGCGCGCCAGCGTGGGCTGGTAGCCCAGCATGTCGATCAGGAAACTCAGGGCGCCCAGGCTGTTGCCCAGGGTCTCGAAAGCCTTGGTGCGGGCTTGTGGATCGGCCGGCTGGCCCACCAGCAGGCCTTCCACGGTGTCGCGCATGCGCACCACGGCCTGCGAGGCCTGGTCCAGGCCCAGCACCGACAGCACGCCGCGCATCTGCGCCAGATAGCCCGGCACCGGCATCAGCGGCGTGGCGTCCTGCGGCTGGCGGAAGAACTGGTCGAGCGCCTGCTCGGCCTCGCGCAGGGTGCTGCGCAGCTCCTCGACCACGCTGCCCATGGTCTGCCGGTCGCTGACGCGCCGGTAGAGGTCTTCCATCCAGGTTTCGAGCGCCTCGGGCACGCTGGCCGTGGCCGCACGGCCGAGCCGGGCCGCCAGCACGCCGGCGCGTTCGGCCATGGTGGCATCGGAGGTGTCGAGTTCCTCGTAGGCGGCCTGCAGGTACAGCACCGAGGTGGCGACTTCCATGGCGAGGGCGGTAGGCGGCGCCTCGCCGCTGCGCTGGATGCCGTCGAGCGCCTGGGTCAGCGCATCGGCCAGCGGCCCGCTCTGCGGGTGCAGCCGGCGCAGCGAGTCCGTGACCAGGCTGAACTGGTCGGCCGCGGACTTGATCTTGCCGCGGTCGCCGCCCGCCAGCGCGGACCAGATCTCGGCGGCGGTGGCGATGCGTTTGCGCGCCTGCGCCAGCGTGGCCGGATCAAAGCGGCCAAAGCGGCGCTGTTCGTAGTCGAGCGACTCGAAACGCTCCAGCTGCCAGGCTTTGCGCACCGCCACGAGCGCCGGTGCCCGGGTGTCGTCGGCCGGACGTGCATGGGCGCAGAAAAACAGCAGGTCGGCCTGCAGCCGCTCGTTGATCGCGTCGTCGCCCTTGGCGAGGGCGGTGTACTGCATGAGCACCCGGGACGCGACCCGCTTGGCATGCAGGTCCTGCGGCAGCAGTCCGAGCGCCTGGGCCTCGAAGAACCCGGCGCAGATGTGCCAGAAGGACTGGACGGCGCCCGGCGGCAATGCCGCAGCCAGCCGCTGCGCCAGCGTCGACAGCTTGCGCGCCGCGACCGGGTCGCCGGTCTTGACGACACTCAGCACCGTCTGGTCGAGCTGGCTGCGCGCGGCCGGGCCGTAGGCCAGGGGGATGGCGTCGCCCGCCGTCTCCAGCGCCTGTGCGGCCGGACCCACCGCCCACAGGTCGGCCGGGTGGGCGCGGTCCGCACCCGCCAGCGCCTGCACGTCGCGGTACTGCGGGAACAGGCCGACCGCCGAATAGGCCTTGCCGGCCAGCACGGTGTCGAGGTATTCACTCAGCGCAAAGGCAGCGCGCTCGACCGTGGCCACCGCCGCCTCGTCGCACAGTGCCGGTTTGGCGATAAAGCGGCTGACCGCCGCCTCCATCGACCGCACCAGCACCGCGGCGCTCTCCATGCCCACCATCTCGAGCGCACCGGAGACCTGGTGCAGTTGCTGGCGCGCGTTACGCAGCCCGGTGGGATCGACGCTCTGCGCCTGCCCATCCGACTGCTCGACGTCGCGCACAAAACGGCGCAGGAGCTTCAGGGCGCCGTCGACCGAACGGCGCAGTTCGCCCTCCACCCAGGCCACGGGCCCCAGGTCGCGTTCGTGAAGACCGGGCGCGGAGACGGCTTCGGCAGTGGACATGGTCGGGGGCGTCGGGATCAGGCGATCTTGAACCGGGCCACCGACTGGCGCAGCTCCTCGGCCATGCGGGAGAGTTCACGCACCTGCTGGGCGGTGGAGCGTGTGCCCTCGCCGGTCTGCTCCGTCACCGCAAAAATGTGTTGGATGTTGTCGGCCACCACGTTGGCGAGTTCGGCTTCGCGCGAAGCGGAACTGGAAATCTGCTCGATCAGGTCGGCCAGGCGGCGTGACACGCGGTCGATCTCCGACAGTGCGGTACCCGCGCTGTCGGACAGCCGGGCCCCTTCCACCACCCCCTGCGTGGAACGCTCCATGGCGGCCACCGCGTCCTGGGTGTCGGTCTGAATCGCGCGCACCAGCGCCGAGATCTGCCGCGTGGCGTCGCCCGAGCGTTCGGCCAGCCGCTGCACTTCTTCGGCCACCACCGAGAAACCCCGGCCGGCTTCGCCGGCGGATGCCGCCTGGATGGCGGCGTTCAGGGCCAGCACGTTGGTCTGTTCGGTAATGTCGGAAATCAGCTCGGTGATTTCACCGATCTCCTGCGACGATTCGCCCAGGCGCTTGATGCGCTTGGAGGTGTCCTGGATCTGGTCGCGGATGGCGTTCATGCCGCCGATGGCGTTCTGCACCGCCTGCAGGCCGGAGTCGGCCGCTTCCAGCGACTGGCGCGCCACCGCGGCGGATTCCTGCGCCTGGGAGGACACGTCGTTGATTCGGGACGCCATGTCGAGCACCGAGCGGCCGGTTTCGCGGATCTCGCGCAGCTGTTCGGTGGAGGCCGCCAGCAGCTCGGTGGAGGTGCTGTCCACCTGCGCCGTCGTCTGGGCCACCTTGGTCGCCGTGTTCTGCACGTTGCCCACCAGCAGCCGGAGTTCTTCCACCGTGTAGTTCACCGAGTCGGCGATGGCACCGGTGATGTCCTCGGTCACGGTGGCTTCCTGCGTCAGGTCGCCTTCGGCAACCGCCTGCAGTTCGTTCATCAGCCGCAGAATGGCCGCCTGGTTGGCGTCGTTGACACGGCGGCCTTCCTGCTGCGCCTGCTCGGCGTCGTGCTGCTGCTGCTCGGCTTCCAGGCGCCGCTGTTCGGCCGCGGCCTGGCGGGTGCGGCTGTCGAGCAACTGCACGCGGGCCAGGCCGAAGGCCGCGCCCAGGCCCACCAGGGCGCTGAACACCATGCCCAGCAGGGTGGTCAGGCTCAAGCCGGCGTCCTTGGACAGGTGTCCCTGCAGGTCTTCGAGTTCGCGCCGCAGGGGTTCGCTGTCCGCGATGATGGAGACCTGCGCCTCGCGCGCCGATACCAGGCCCTGCAGGTTGCCCAGGATGGCGCCGGCCTGCGTGCGGGTCTGCTCGTAGAGGGCCAGCAGCGCCTGGAGCTGTTCACGCACCTGCGGGTCCCGCGCCGCCGTCAGGCGCAGGTCGGCATTGCCGTCGAGCAGGCCCTGCGAAATTTCGCGGAAGGAGTTCAGATCCTTGCCGAGCAGGAACACCGCCTCGGGGCTCACACCTTCGGAGGTCTGGAACTCGTTGGCCGACTTGCCGATGCGCTGGGTCAGCATCACCAGCTGGCCGGTGGCGGAAATGTCGCCGGGCGCCGCGTTCTGCTGCAGCTTGAGTGCGGATACCGTTTCGGCGATTTCGAGCAGGTCGGACGACTGGCGGTTGATGGTGCGCAGCGCGGCGCCGACCTGGGTCAGGATCTTTTCCTGGGCCAGCACCACCTTGGCGTTCTTGTCCGCGCGCTCGATCAGCGGTACCGCGCGTTCGAGTTCCGGCTGGTAGGCCGAGCCGACCGCGGCCACATGCATGTCGCTGTCGCCCTCCTGCAGGGCGCGGCCGATCTGTGCCAGCGTATTGGAACTCTCGGTCACGTCCGGGAAGGCCTGGGCACTGCCGATGATGGCCTGGGTGACCGACTTCGCCAGCCGCTGCGACTGCATCAGCGCCTGGCCGGTGGACGCGAGCTGCTGCGCGTTGCGATTGGCCTGGCTCAGCGAAACACCGGCCAGTACCGCCAGGGCCAGCAGCGCCACCGCCAGCACCGTGTACAGCACCCGCTGGTGCCGGTTGATGGTGGCCCGGCCGAGCAGGGGCAGCGCCACCAGTTCGGAGTCCTCGAAGGCGGGCGCCTCGGCCAGGCGGCTTTGTGCGGGGTCGTCGGCCCCGCCGATGGGGGCTCCGGCCGCCGGCGCGTCGGCGTAGGTTTCATGCGCCAGCAGCGTGCCGGCACCGGGGATCTCCTGCGTGTCGCCGGGCGCCGCGCCGAAGACGGTGGCGGCGTGCGGCTCGTCATGCGCCACCGTGTCGGCCATGTGGAAGGTGGTCTCGGGACCTCCCGGCGGCATTTCACTCTCAGCCCCCTTCCTGCGGGGGATGAATTTTCCGAGGTATTCGGCGACGGAAACAGCCATGGTGCGATCCTGAAAGGAAAAGAATCAGCCGGTAATGCTGAGAAAGGAAGGGTGCTGGGCCAGCGCCTGCAGGTCGATCTCCTGCCAAGCCCGGTCGTCGGCATCGACGTAGGCATGGCCGAGCCATGGCGGCGCATCGTCGGCACGCGTACGCACCGAGACGAAGGCTTCGCCGCCGCGCAGGCCCGCCAGGCGGTCGACCACCAGGGCGCACTGCACGCCCAGCGCGGCATTGAAGGCCAGCAGGCTGGATTCGGCCAGCAGGGCATCGGCACGCGGCGCCACCGGCGGCAGCGACTGGGCCACCGCGGCGAACTGCACCAGGTCGACCACACCGGCCAGCCCACCGCGCAGGTTGGCTACGCCGAGGAACCAGGCCGCGGTGTAGGGCACCGGCTGGACCGGCGTCCAGGGGAAGATTTCGCCGGCCTGCGACAGCGGGAACAGATAGGGGGTGCCGCCGGCTTCCGCCGCCAGCCAGGCCACGGAGGCACCTTCGCTGCGGGCGGCCTGCAGGCGGGTGGCCAGTCGGCTCTGGAGTTCGCGCAGGGCCTGGCGGTTGGCCATGGTGCGGGCGTGCCGTCAGCCGAGCTCGGCGATCCGGGCCTGCAGTTCGGCCGGGTCCACAGGCTTGGTGATGTAGGCGCGCGCACCCTGGCGCATACCCCAGACACGGTCCGTCTCCTGGTTCTTGCTGGTGCACATGATGATGGGCACGTCGGCATAGAGCGGATCGCGGCTGATGGCGCGTGTCAGCTGGAAGCCGTTCTGGCCCGGCATCACCACGTCCATCAGGATCAGGTCGGGTTTGTCCTCGGCCAGCGAACGGAAGGCCTCCTCGGCGTTCTCGGCGGTGCGGACCTTCATGCCGCTTTTCTGCAGCAGGCCGGTGAGAAACATGAGCTCGGTCTTGGAATCGTCCACGACGAGCACCTTCTGGATGGGCATCAGGTGGCTCCGGAAATGCCGAACTGCTGTACGACGGACAGGAGCTGGTCTTTGGTGAAGGGCTTGGTGAGGTAGTCCTGGCAGCCGACCATACGGCCGCGCGCCTTGTCGAAGACGCCGTCCTTGGACGACAGCATCACGACCGGCGTGGACGCGAAGCGCGCGTTGCGCTTGATGATGGCGCAGGTCTGGTAGCCATCGAGCTTTGGCATCAGGATGTCGCAAAAGATGATCTGCGGCTGGTAGTCGTTGACCTTGGCCAGCGCATCGAAGCCGTCATCGGCCAGCAGGACCTCGTGGCCACCCTGCTTGAGGAAAATCTCGGCACTGCGTCGGATGGTGTTGCTGTCATCCACCACCAGCACCTTGCAGCGTGTTGCGGTCGTGCTCAAATCAACTCCCGTGCTCACCCCTGGCCGGCATGCACGAGGATCCGTGTGCCGGCGCAGATCAAATCTGGACCATTTCGAAATCTTCCTTGCGGGCGCCGCATTCCGGGCACGTCCAGTTCATCGGCACCTGCTCCCACGGCGTACCGGGGGCGATGCCGTCTTCGGGAACGCCGGCGGATTCGTCATAAATCCACCCGCAAATCAAACACATCCACGTTTTGGGGTCAGTCACAGCTTAAGGGGGCTTGGAATAGGATGTCAACGATTGTATCGACTGGCCCGGCACGACTGTCGCGCCACGAAGACGGGGCCGTCCTGTTCACGTAGCACAATGGATGCCACTTCCCTGGCCGCGCCTCCTCTCCATGCCCCTGTCCACCCCTCCCTCCCCCGCTGCCGATGACGACGAAACCGTGTCCCCGGGCGACCAACGGCCGGCCTGCGTGCTGGTCTTCAACACCAACGACCCGAGCGGCGCGGGCGGCCTGTCGGCCGACGCGATCACGGTGGCCTCCGTCGGCGGCCACGCCCTCACCGTGGCGACCGGCACCTATGTGCGCGACAGCGCCAAGGTGTTCGAACACTTCAGTTTCGACGAAGAGGCGGTGACCGAACAGGCCCGCGTGGTGCTGGAGGACGTCGAGGTGGAGGTGATCAAGGTCGGCTTCGCCGGCACACCGGCCAACCTGAGCGCCATCGCCGAAATCGCCGCCGACTACGACGACGTGCCGCTGGTGGCCTACATGCCGGACCTGTCCTGGTGGACCGAGGAGGACATCGAAGCCTACCTCGACGCCTTCCGCGAACTGGTGCTGCCGCAGACCACGGTGCTGGTGGGCAACCACAGCACCCTGTGGCGCTGGCTGCTGCCCGACTGGGACCACCAGCGCAGCCCGACGGCGCGCGACATCGCCAAGGCCGCCTCCGACGTGGGAGTGCCGTACACGCTGGTCACCGGCATCCCCCTGCCCGAGCAGTTCGTCGAAAACGTGCTGGCCTCACCGCAGGCGGTGCTGGGCACGGCCAAGTTCGAGCTGTTCGATGCGGTGTTCTCCGGCGCCGGCGACACCCTGTCGGCCGCGCTGGCAGCGCTCATCGCCAGCGGCAGCGACCTGGGCGAGGCCACCAGCGAGGCGCTGCACTACCTCGACCGCAGCCTGGACGCGGGTTTCCGCCCCGGCATGGGCAACGTGTTGCCCGACCGCATGTTCTGGGCCCAGCCCGACGACGAGGACGACGACGAAACATCCGACGACCCGGGCAAGCAGTCGATCGAAGGTTTTGTCATGCCGCCCGCCGACACCCAACACTGATTTTTCGCATGGCCATGAATTCCGCGACCGACCGCAACGTCCCCCTCTTCGAACGCGCCCGCGCCGTCATCCCCGGCGGCGTCAATTCCCCCGTACGCGCCTTCCGCGCGGTGGGCGGCACCCCTCGCTTCGTGCAACGTGCCCAAGGCGCCTATTTCTGGGACGCCAACGGCCAGCGTTTCACCGACTACATCGGCTCCTGGGGCCCGATGATCCTGGGCCACGGCCACCCGGCGGTGCTCGACGCCGTGCAGAAGGCGGCGGTGGACGGCTTTTCCTTCGGCGCGCCGACCGAACGCGAGATCGAGCTGGCCGAAAAAATCATCGAACTGGTGCCCTCGATCGAGATGGTGCGCCTGGTCAGCTCGGGCACCGAAGCCGGCATGAGCGCCATCCGGCTGGCGCGCGGCGCCACCGGCCGCAAGACCATCGTCAAGTTCGAAGGCTGCTACCACGGCCATGCCGACGCCCTGCTGGTGAAGGCCGGCTCGGGCCTGGCCACCTTCGGCCACCCGACCTCGGCCGGCGTGCCCCCGGAAGTGGTGCAGCACACCCTGGTGCTGGAATACAACAACGTCGCACAGCTGGAACAAGCCTTTGCCACGCAGGGCGCCGACATCGCCTGCGTGATCGCCGAGCCGATCGCCGGCAACATGAACTTCGTGCGCGCCAGCCAGCCCTTCGCGCAGGCCATGCGCGCGCTGTGCACGCGCCACGGCGCCCTGCTGGTGCTCGACGAGGTCATGACCGGCCTGCGGGTGGGCCTGGGCAGCGCCCAGGGGGTGCTCGGCATCCGGCCCGACATCACCGTGCTCGGCAAGGTGATCGGCGGCGGCATGCCGCTGGCGGCCTTCGGCGCCTCGCGGGCGATCATGGAACACTTGGCCCCGCTCGGCCCTGTCTACCAGGCCGGCACCCTGTCGGGCAACCCGGTGGCCACCGCCTGCGGCCTGGCGACCCTGAACGAAATCAGCAAACCCGGCTTCTTCGAAGCCCTGTCGGCCCGCACCCGTTCATTGGTCGACGGCTTGGCCGGCGCTGCGAAGGCGGCGGGCATTCCTTTCTGCACCGACAGCGAAGGCGGCATGTTCGGCTTCTTCCTGCTCGACGCATTACCCGCCAACTACACCGAGGTCATGAAGACCGACGGCGCCCGCTTCAACAAGCTGTTCCACGGCCTGCTGGACCGCGGCATCTACATCGCCCCCGCCCTTTACGAGGCCGGCTTCGTCAGCGCCGCCCACACCGACGCCGACATCGCCGAAACGGTAGCCGCCGCCAAGGAAGTCTTCGCGACGCTATAGCCAGGGGCGGCGTCCCTCTTCACCGGGGGGCAGCCGCGCCGAGCCGCCTCAAGCGGCCGGCCCGCCCCCTGAAGGGGGTTGGCGAAGACACGAAGTGCGTAGCCTGGGGGTGAACCAGGTCAGTGCCTGAAGTGGCGAACTCCCGTCAACACCATCGCCACGCCGCGCTCGTCGGCAGCGGCGATCACTTCCGGGTCGCGCATGCTGCCGCCGGGTTGGATGACACAGGTCGCACCCGCATCCACCACCACGTCGAGCCCGTCGCGGAACGGGAAGAAGGCGTCGCTCGCCACCGCGCTGCCGACCAGCGACAGGCCGCCGTTCTCGGCCTTGATGCTGGCGATGCGGGCCGAGTCGATGCGGCTCATCTGGCCGGCGCCGACGCCCAGCGTCATGCCGTCCTTGCAGAAAACGATGGCGTTGCTCTTCACGTACTTGGCGACCTTCCAGGCGAACAGCAGGTCCTGCAGTTGCTGCGGCGTGGGCTCCTTCTTCGTGACCACCTTGAGTTCGGCCAGGGTGAGTTCGCGGTTGTCGGCGGTCTGCAGCAGCAGGCCGGAACCGATACGCTTGGCGTCCATGGCGTTGCGGCCCTGGGCCCAGGCGGTGTCACCGCCCGGCGGCAGCGCGATCTGCAGCAACCGTACATTGGCCTTGGACTTGAACAGGTCCAGCGCCTCGGCTGAGAAGCCGGGGGCCATCAGCACCTCGACGAACTGCTTGCTGACCGCCTGCGCCGCCGCCAGGTCGAGCGGGCGGTTGAAGGCAATGATGCCGCCGAAAGCGGAGTTGGGATCGGTCTTGAAAGCCTGCGAATAGGCCTCCAGCGGATCGCGGCCCAGCGCCACGCCGCAGGGGTTGGCATGCTTGACGATGACACAGGCGGCCTGCTCGAAGCTCTTCACGCATTCCCAGGCGGCATCGGCGTCGGCGATGTTGTTGTAGCTGAGTTCCTTGCCCTGCAGCTGCTGCGCAGTGACCAGCGAGCCGGGGGCCGGGTACAGGTCGCGGTAGAACGCGGCCTGCTGGTGCGGGTTCTCGCCGTAGCGCAGGTCCTGCAGCTTGACGAAGCGGCCGTTGGACTGCGCCGGGAACAGGCCGTGTGTACCGTCGTCCCGGATGCCCGACAGGTAGTCGCTGATGGCACCGTCGTACTGGCTGATGCGGTTGAAGGCGGCCACCGACAGGGCGAATTTTGTCTTGTCGGTCACGCCGCCGGCACCGAGTTCCGCCAGCACACCCGCGTACTGCGACGCGTCGGTCAGCACGGCCACGTCCTTCCAGTTCTTGGCGGCGCTGCGCACCATGGCCGGGCCGCCGATGTCGATGTTCTCGATCGCGTCCTCCAGCGTGCAGCCGGGGCGCGCCACGGTGGACTCGAAGGGGTAGAGGTTGACCACCAGCAGGTCGATGGTGTCGATGCCGTGTTCCTGCAAGGCCGCCATGTGCGCCGGCACGTCGCGCCGCGCCAGCAGGCCGCCGTGCACCTTGGGGTGCAGGGTCTTGACCCGGCCGTCGAGCATCTCGGGGAAACCGGTCACGTCGGCCACCTCGGTCACCGGCAGGCCCTCCTTGGCCAGCAGCTGGGCGGTGCCGCCGGTGGACAACAGCCGGATGCCCAGGCCGTGCAGGGCGCGGGCGAAATCGACGATGCCGGTCTTGTCGGAAACGGAAAGGAGTGCGTTCATGGGGAGGGATGCCTGTGGTTTCTTATTTCAGGAGCTTGTGCTCGACGAGTTTCTTGCGCAGGGTGTTGCGGTTGAGGCCCAGCCAGTCGGCCGCGCGCGACTGGTTCTGCGCGGCCTCGGCCATCACCACTTCCAGCAGCGGCCTTTCCATGACCTGGACCAGCATGTCGTACATGCCCGTGGGCTGCTCGCCGCCCAGGTCGCGGAAATACCCCTTCAGGCTGTCGCGTATGCAGCTTTCTATCTGTTGTTTGCTCATCTTCTCTTCTCTGCTTGTTTGTTATGGAGCGTGTGTCACCGGCACAGGCTGGCCGGCTCTTCCGCTTCGTCAACGTCCGGCACCGCCTGCTGTGGCAGGCGGTCGGACGTTTCTCCCAAAAAATCGAAATAGCCGGCCACGGCCTCCCATTGGCCGCGGCAGTCGTCGATGCCGTTCATGCGCTGGCGGAAATCCTCGCCGCCGGGCAATCCGCGCACGTACCAGCCGATGTGTTTGCGTGCACTGCGCACGCCGGTCGATTCGCCGTACAGCAGGTAGTGTTCCTGCAGGTGGTCGAGCAGCAGGCGGCGCACCTCCACCACCAGCGGCGGCGCCAGGTGTTCGCCGGTGGCGAGGAAATGCGCGATCTCGCGGAAGATCCACGGCCGGCCCTGCGCGGCGCGGCCGACCATGACGGCATCGGCGCCGGTCGCGGCCAGTACGTCGCGCGCGCGCTCGGGGGTGCTGATGTCACCGTTGGCAACCACCGGGATGCGCACCGCGGCCTTGACCGCGGTGATGGTGTCGTATTCCGCCTGGCCCTGGTAGCCCTGCTCGCGCGTGCGGCCGTGCACCGTCAGCATCTGCACACCCGCGGCCTCGGCCTGCCGCGCGATGGAGACGGCATTGCGGTGTTCCTGGCTCCAGCCGGTGCGCATCTTGAGTGTCACCGGCACGCCGTGCGGCGCGGCGGCAGCCACCACCGCCTCGACGATGGCCAGCGCCAGCGGTTCGTCCTGCATCAGCGCCGAACCGGCCCACTTGTTGCACACCTTCTTGGCCGGGCAGCCCATGTTGATGTCGATGACCTGCGCGCCGCGGTCGATGTTGTAGGCGGCGGCCTCGGCCATCATGGCCGCGTCGGTGCCGGCGATCTGCACCGCGATGGGCGCGGTCTCGCCCTCGTGGTTGGCGCGGCGCGAGGTCTTGAGGGTGGCCCACAGGTCACGCCGCGAGGTCACCATTTCGCTGACCGCGTAGCCCGCGCCCAGCGATTTGCAGAGCATGCGGAACGGCCGGTCGGTGACCCCCGCCATGGGGGCCACGAACAGGCGGTTCGGAAGAGAAATGGAGCCGATCTGCATGGCGCGCGGGTAGGTGGGCGGGGCGGTGTGGAAGGGCAGGATCGGCGGAGGAAGGGCGTGATTCTATCTGCCCAAAATTTCAGCAATTGAAATCTGCTTACCTTCGGTCCGTTTCCACTGCGATACTGGCACTGCATGCAAGCCTGGCTCGACACCGCACTGAACCTCCTCGCGCTGCCGCAGTATGGGCTGGGCACACTCTTCGTGGCCTCCTTCATCTCGGCCACGCTGCTGCCGATCGGCTCGGAACCGGTGCTCTACGGCGTGTTGCGCCTCAACCCCGGCGTGTTCTGGGAAGCCATCCTGGTGGCGAGCGTCGGCAACACGCTGGGCGGTGCGCTCGACTGGTGGATGGGCTATGGCGCGCACAAGGTCGCCGACCGCTACTCGCATTCGAAACACCACACGCGGGTGATCGCGTGGCTCGAGCGCCTGGGCCCCAAGGCCTGCCTGCTGAGCTGGCTGCCGCTGGTGGGCGACCCGCTGTGCGCGGTCGCGGGCTGGCTGCGCCTGCCCTTCTGGCCCTGCCTGGCCTACATGGCGCTGGGCAAGTTCCTGCGCTACCTGGTGGCCACCGCGGCGCTGGTGTATTTTTTCCCGGGCTGAGACGCCGCTGGCGGTCCGGGCTCAGTCCACCAGGGTTGCGCCGGCCGCGGGAAGCGCGGTTGCCGCCGCCGTGGTACGCGCGCCGAAACGCACCGGCCCGTACCAGGCATGGGCGGCACTCGCGGTGTTGTCGCTGTCGGTCATGATTGCCACGCCGACCAGGTTGCCGGGGGCTTCACCAAAAGCCCGTTCGAAATCCGCCCGCACGTCGCGTTCGTAGCTGAGCCACTGGCCCAGCCGTGCCGGGCCCGATTCGACCACCAGCACCTTGACCCGGGCGCTGCGCGGATGGGCGATGAGGCTTTCCGCCGGCCGGTGGTTGCCCCAAACGTACATCAGGGTGGCATAGGGCATCTGCTCGCCGGTCAGGGTCTGCGTGAGCTCCGACAGCATGGCATCCCGGGCCGATAGGCGGCTTCGGTCGCCGTCGAAGGCCAGCACGATACGCGCGGGAGCATCGTCGGACTCGCGCTGCGCCATGTCGGCGCCCTGGATCAGCGCCGGCACCTTCCAGGAGAATTGCAGCATGCCCAGCGCCTCCGCCGGCAGCCGCAGGTGGGTGCGCAGCATGCTGGCCGAGGCCGTGGAGGACGCCTTGACGCAGGGCCGGCCGTCGGCCTGCACGAATTCGTAGTGCGTGGCGCGCTTGCCGGGCAGCAGGTACGGTTTCCAGGCGGGCATCGCACCGGTGCTGTCCGCCGTGGCGCCCGCCCAGGCCACCGAGGCGGCGCCCGGCAGGAAAGCCGGCCCCGAGGCGCA
>JAZJYT010000048.1:0-25995 GCA_040390235.1 Pseudomonadota bacterium
GAGCGCCGGACTGTTAATCCGTAGGTCCCTGGTTCGAGCCCAGGTCGAGGAGCCACTTACAACCCGCAAGGGAACTGATAAGCCCGCTATCCAAAAGGTAGCGGGCTTTTTCTTTTCTGGGGCCATTAAAAAACGGCGCCTGGGTTCCAACAAAACTACACCGATTCGCTGCGGCCCGCGCTCAGTTCGGCCCAGTCGAGTTCCTGCACCAGGACCCGATAGGCGTCGTCACCAATCACGTCGTCGCGCCGCAGCTCGAACGCACGAAGCCGCGCCACGGCGATCGCGCGGCGCCTCAGCGGCCCACCGGGCACTTCGTCGACTGGTGTATCCGGTTCTTCGCTTGTGTTCAGTTCGATGACCGCGCCATATTCCTTGCGCAGCAATTTTGCGGCAAGCGTCTCATCATCCTTGATGGCATCGAGCAGCGCGCGGTAGGCCAGGGTGCGGCCCAACCGAATTTCGCGGCCTACCGGGTCGTCGTCGGTCAGGCCCAGCCGCTGGATCAGGGGCTTCAGCGTCAGGCCCTGCAGGACCAATGTGCCGATGACCACCACGAATGCGCAGAGCAGTATCAGGTCGCGGTAGGGAAACGCCATCCCGTTGGGCAGCGTCTCGGGGATGGCAAACGCCGCCGCCAGGGTGACGATGCCGCGCATACCCGCCCAGGCGATCACCACACCGCTGCCCACCGTCGGATGTGGACCAGGGCGCGGTGCCGCATCCGGACGCGTGCCGCGCCGCCCTCTCAGCGCGTGGTAACCCAGCACCCACACGAAGCGCGCCGCGATGGTCACACCGAGCACCACTGCGGCGGTGACCAAGGCGTCGTTGCGCGTACCACCGGCTTCGAGGCGCTGCCAGATGGGCCGCAGTTGCATCCCGATCAACACGAATGCGAAGGCGTTCAGCACGAAGACCACGGCCTCCCACACGGCGAAGATCGGCACACGCATGCGTGCCGGCATTTGCGGGCCACCTTGCCGCGCCATCGTCATGGCGAACGCCACCAGCGTCAGGATGCCGGACAGCCCCAAGGCTTCGGCCGCAATCCAGACCCCGAAGGTGCAGGCGAACTGAATGATGAGCGAAATCGGCACGTCGCGCAGGCCGCTCGTCAGCGGGCGAAGCACGTAGGCGCAGGCCACGCCGGCCGCCAGGCTGCCGACCAGCGTGAGCAGGAACACCGGTGCATAGCTGCCGAAGCCGAGATGCCCCGCCATGACCGTCATGATCGCGAGCCGGTATACCAGCAGCGCACTCGCGTCGTTCAGCAAACTCTCGCCTTCGAGGATTTTCAGGAGCTTGTGCGGCAGCTTGATCTGCCGCATCACCGCCGTGGCCGCGGCCGCGTCGGGTGGAGCGACGATGGCGCCAAGCGCTATCGCGACCGGCCACGGCATTTCAGGCAGCAGCCAGCGCGCCGCGAGTGCGACCGCCAGCACCGTGGTGCCGACCGCTGCGACGACGAGCCCGGTGACGGGCCTCCAGTTCGTCCGCAGGTCGCGCAGAGACGTGTCGTAGGCCGCATCCACCAGCACCGGCGCGATGAAGAGTGTCAGCGCTAGGTGCGGATCGAGTGTCCAGTTCGGGGTGCCGGGTATGAACGCCAGCAGTACGCCGCCGAGCGCGAGGAAGGTCGGGTACGGCGCCCCCAGCCGGTTCGCCAGCGCGGCAAGCAGCGCCGCGCCGAGCAGCAGCACGATGATCCATTCGAAGGTGGCCATGATTGGGTGGGGTCCCTCTTGTTCCCTGAGGGCTGCCAGTATGCCGCCGCCGTTATTTGCCAGCCACGGCCGCCGCCACCACCAACAGGCCCAGACCCGGCGAGCCACCCCGTTGGTGCGCCACGTTGACCAGGCCCGAGACCGCACCGGCATCCTGCGGCGCCTCGCCGGCTTTGGGTCTGGTCGTGGAGGCCTTGCGGCACATGGAAAGCCGGTAAGCGGTGCGCGGGCGTTATACAGAAATCGACTAATCGAGCCACTTTTCCTTCCTTCCCCCAACGGCGGCCGGCGCGAAGAATCGGTTCGGTGTTTCGCCCCTCCGCAGGAGCGCCATATGGCTTGCGGATCCGGCGCAGGCCCATCGTGCAGCTTCTTCTCACCGCCCGTCCTTCTTCAGGAGTTCGAATGACACCTCCCTCCTTCTCTTTCAGCCGCCGGGCCTTGCTGGCCGCCAGTGCCGCGCTGCCAGGTCTGTCGGTTGCTGCGGCTGCGACCGCGGCCGAACTGCCCAAGGTCATCCGGCTGGCGGCGCCCGAGCAGGGCAGCGCGGGCAAGTCCTTTGCCGGCGCGGGCCCGGTGTCGCTGGCGTATGCCAGCAAGGCCATCGAGGCGGAGTTCGAAAAGGACGGCGTCAAGATCGAATGGAAGTTCTTCAAGGGCGCCGGCCCCGCCATCAATGAGGCACTGACCACAGGCCAGCTCGACGTCGTATTCCTTGGCGACCTGGCCGGCGTGATCGGGCGTGCCAGCGGGCTCAAGACCCGGCTGGTGCACGCTGGCGGACGTGGCAGCAACAGCTACCTCGCCACGGCGCTGAGGTCGAACATCCAGAGCTTCAAGGACCTCAAGGGCAAACGCGTCGCCGTCCTGCGCGGCACCGCCTACCAGTTGTCCTTCAACCGCCTGCTCGAAGACCAGGGGCTGACGGAAAAGGACGTACGCTTCACCAACCTCGACTGGCCGACCTCCAAGGCGGCCCTCGTCAACAAGGACATCGACGCCACCTTCGGCGGCTCCGACCTCCAACTGCTCAAGATCGCCGGTACCGCCGACATTCCGGTCAGCACGCGCGGCAGGGGCCCCATCTACGGCATCAACTCGGGCACCATCGCGACCGATGCGTTCGCCCGGAAGTACCCGAAGGCACTCACGCGGCTAGTCAAGGTACTCGTCCAGCAGGCCTATGCAGTGTCGCAGGACGACAGCAAGCGTGCGGCGCTGTTCGAGCGCTTTCACGAGATCAGTGGCCTGCCGGTCGCACTCTTTTCCAGCGATTTCGAGGGTACACCGATCAAGGGCCGGTACTCGCCGCTGCTCGACAATGGTTTCGTGTCGCACTATGCCGATGTCATCGACGGCGCACGCAAGGTCGGCATCATCCGCCAGACCTACGATGCGCAGGCCTGGGCCGACCCCAGCTTCCTGAACCGGGCACTGAAGGAGTTGAAGCTCGAAACCTTCTGGACGCCGACCAACGCCGCCGGCCTGGTGGCGGCGCGATGAGCCGGCAACCCCATATCGTCTTCATCCTGGCCGACGATCTCGGCTGGGCGGATCTCGGCGTGTACGGGCAAACGGGGTTCGCCACCCCGCACCTGGACCGGCTGGCCGGGCAGGGCGTGCGTTTCACCCAGGCCTATGCCAATTCGGCGGTCTGTTCGGCCACGCGTTTCGCGCTGATCACCGGGCGCTACCAGTACCGGCTGCGCGGCGGGCTGGAGGAACCCATTGCCAGCGGCAGCCAGGGAACGGGACTGCCGCCAACGCACCCAACCCTGCCCTCGCTGCTCAAGGATGCCGGCTACGACACGGCACTCATCGGCAAGTGGCACCTGGGCCGCCCGCCCGAATACGGGCCGTTGAAAAGCGGCTACGACCGTTTCTTCGGCAACCTGAACGGCGTGGTGGACTACTTCACCCACAAGTCGGGCGTCGGCGAACATGTGCCGCGCGACCTGTGGGAAGGCGAAGAGCCGGTGGAGCGCACCGGCTACTACACCCAACTGCTGGCCGACGAGGCCACGGCCTACATCCGGGAGCGGGCCGACAGCCAGGCCAGGCCCTTCTTTCTGTCCCTGCACTTCACCGCGCCGCACTGGCCCTGGGAAGGGCCTGGAGACGAGCACATCTCGCGCGAGCTCAAGGATCTTTTCCACTACGACGGCGGCAACCTGCGCACCTACGGCGAGATCGTGCAGGCGCTCGATGCCGCGGTGGGCCAGGTGGTGGCCGCGCTGGACGACAGTGGGCTGGGCCCGGACACCCTCATCGTTTTCACCAGCGACAACGGCGGCGAGCGTTTTTCCAAGAACTGGCCCTTCATCGGGCAGAAGACCGAGCTGCTGGAGGGCGGCCTGCGGGTGCCCACACTCTTGCGCTGGACGGCACGTATCCGGCCGCAGGTGCAGGACCAAGTGACGATGAGCTTCGACTGGCTGCCCACGCTGCTTGCGGCGGCAGGCGCGGCGCCCGACGCAAAGTACCCATCGGATGGCGAGAATATCCTCCCCGTGCTGGAGGGCACGGCGCCGGTCCATGCCCGCACGCTGTACTGGCGCTACAAGGCCCAGGCCCAGCGCGCGGTGCGCGACGGCGACTGGAAGTACCTGAAGATCAACGACAACGAATTCCTGTTCGATGTGGTCGAGGACCAGCGCGAGCGTGCCAACCTGCGCGAGCGACAACCGCAGGTGTTCGCCCGGCTCCGGCGGCAGTGGGAGGAGTGGAACAGCGGCTTCCTGCCGATCACCGACGATGTCTTCACCCACGGGGTCACGCCTGATATTCAGGCCGACCGCTATGTGCCGCATGCCCTGGCGCGGTCCAGGCCGGGCGCCGGGGCCGGGCCCTGAGGGAGAAGCCCCGGAAGGCCGGCACGGGCGCGCGCGGCGGGGCGGGGCGGGGCGAGTGCCTCAGACCGCCGCCACCGCCTCCGCCTCGTGCAGGAAGCCGGCAATGCGGCTGATGTAGTCCAGGCGGTGGGCCGTGCCCTTCCACGGGCGGACCAGCTGCGCATGCCGGGCGAGGCAGACGATCTCCTCGGAAATTTCCAGCGGATGGTGCACGTCGTCGCCGGCCAGCACCAGCAGCGGTGTGTCGGTCTGCCGCACGAAGTCGCGGCTGACGCTGAAGACGAAATCCTCCGAGCCGAACAGGTTCTGCCGCAGCGCCTGCAGGTGGGCCGGCGGCACATCCTGGAGCCGGTCGCCCGCACTGTCGACCCAGGCCTGGAAGGATGCGCCGCGCAGCGGGGCGTTCTGCCGGGTCCAGCCGATCGGCGCCTGCAGCACCGCCGACACCACGCGCGTGGGCGCCCGCTGCGCCAGCTTGAGCGCGAAGGACGAGCCGATGCAGGCGCCCATGACGTGGAAGCGGTCCACCCCGAGATGGTCCAGCACACCGAGATGGTCGGATGCATAGCTGTCCCAGCCGTCGGCCGGCGTCACCTCCGCACGCGAACGCCCGGCGTTGCGCTGGTCCACGGCGATGACACGCCAGCCGCGTGCGAACTCCACCGTCGGGTCGGGAAAAGGCCGCGGCAGGCACTCGTGGGTGTGGCGCCACAGGCCGACATGCGAACGCAGGCCGCCGGGCGCCAGCAGCAGCAGGGGAAAACCATCGTGCGGGCCGTACACCTCGTAGTGGATGTCGGCGCCGGGAAGGGAAACGGTGGGCATGGTCGTGTCCTGTGTATTGTGTCTGCGTACGTCAGTCGATCCGGGCGCCGATGTCCCGCAGCAGCGGCGGGAAACGCGCCACGTCGGTCTGGATCTGCGAGGCGAAGGCCAGGGTGCTGCTGCCGACGGGCTCGAAGCCCTGCTGCGACAGCAGGGCACGGTAATGCCGGTCGGCCACCGCATCGGCCACGGCCTTCTGCAGCCGCGCCACCGTGGCGAGCGGTGTGGCGGCCGGCGCCAGCAGGCCGAACCAGCCTTCGTCCAGCGCGATGTGCACGCCGGCCTGCGCCAGGGTGGGCACCTGGGGTGCGATGGGGCTGCGCCGCTCCTGCAGCACCGCCACCGCACGCAGCTTGCCCGCCGCCAGCTGGGCGCTGACCGCCGGCAACGCGACGATGGCGGCATCGATCTCGCCGCCCAGCAGGCCGATGACGGCCGGCCCGGCGCCCTTGTAGGGGATGTGGCGCAGTTCGCCGTCCACGGCACGCTGCATCTTCACCAGCGCCAGGTGGTTGCCGTTGCCGATGCCGGGTGTGCCCACCGTCACGCCGCGCGCGCGGGCCAGCCGCAGCAGCGCGGCCAGGTCGGGCACTGCGCCATCGCCGCGCACCACGATCACCGCCGGCGAGGTGGCGACGATGCTGACCGGCGCAAAACTGCGCACCGGGTCGTAGTGCACCCGCCCCTCGTAGAGAGTGGTGTTGGCCACGAAGGCGTTGCTTGTCAGCAGCAGCGTGCGGCCGTCGGGTTTTTCGCCGGCGACGTATTCGGTGGCGATGTTGCCGCCGGCACCGGCGCGGTTTTCGACGATGAACGACAGGCCGAGCCGGTTACCCAGTTCCTGCGCCAGGCCACGGCCCAGCGCGTCCATGGCGCCGCCGGGCGCCAGCGGCAGCACCAGGCGGGCCGTCTGCACCGTGGCGGCGGTGGCACAGGTAGAGGCAGCAGCCAGCCAGCCCATGCCGGCGCCGGCGCCGGCGGCCAGCCGTCCGAGCACGGTGCGGCGGCGGGGGTGGAGCGTTGTCATGCCGCCACCCCAGCCGGCACCAGGCGGATACCGGTGTCGCCCTCGCGCTGCAACTGCGCCACCAGGCCGATCTCCCACGCCAGGTAGGCACGGAAACCCGCGTCGCGCGCGGCCAGGTCGCTGTGGGCGTAGGGGCTGTACCAGTGGTCGTCGTCACCCGTCAGCACGCCATCCGCACCGGTGCCCAGGGGAAGGCCGGCGGCCGCCCAGGCGGCCGTGCCGCCGGCGATGGCCCGCACGTCGCGGCCGATCCGCGCCGCCAGTTCGGCGGCCACGGTACGCGCCAGCACACCGTCGGGCGAGGTGAGCAGCACGGCCTGCGCGGCCGGCAGCCCCGCGGTGAATTCCTCCAGGCGGTCCGGCACGGCGAAGCGTGCGCCGGCCACGTGCCGGCGTTCGTAGGCCGCGCGGCGGTCCACGTCGAACACCACGGCGGACCCGGCCTCCAGCAGGGCGGCCGCCTGGCGCGGCTGCAGCAGCGGCGCCGGTGCGCGCGACTGCAGCACCCGTACCGGTTCCGCCCCGGTGACCAGGGCCGGCAAGCTCTGCGGGGCGAAAACGAACACCTCGTGTCCACCCAGCTGGGCCAGCCAGGCGCCGGTGGTCAGGGCACGTACGCCGTCCCAGTCGGCCAGCACGATGCGGGCGCGCCGGGTGGCCACGTATTCGTCGGTGGCCTGCACCAGCTGTCCGCCGGGGGCCCAGCGCCAGCCTTCCAGGTGGCCGGCCTCGTATTCCTGCCGGGTGCGCACGTCGAAGAGGTAGAGCGAACGGTCGTCCGCGTCGGCCTGCAGTTCGACCAGTTCCGACCGGCCGATGCGCCGCACCCCGGCCCGCGCGGCGACGGATTCCGCACGCCGGCGCGCATCGGCCAGGGCGCCGGGCCCCGGCTCGGGCGCGGGTGCCGTCCGGCCGTGGGCCAGCGTGCGGCCCGACAGCAGCCAGGCCATGGTGCCGTCCTCCAGCGACGCCACGCGATTGGGGATGCCGGCGTCGATCAGGGTCTGCGCACCGACGATGCTGCGGGTGCGCCCAGCGCAGTTGACGACAACGAAGGTCTCCGGGTCGGGAGCGAGTTCGCCGATACGGTAGACCAGTTCGGCGCCCGGCACGCTGTGCGCGAAGGGCAGGCTGAAATCGGCGAACTCCTCGGGCGTGCGGCTGTCGACCACCACGATGTTGTCGCCCCGGTCGATACGCTGCTGCAGTTCGTCGACCGAAATCCGGGGCGTGTGTTTCTCGTGCTCGATAAGCTCGCCGAAAGCCTTGCTCGGCACGTTGCTGCCGCTGAACACCTCGTAGCCGGCAGCGGCCCACGCATCGGTGCCGCCCTGCAGCACCGACACATTACGCCAGCCCAGGCGCACCAGCTTGTGCGCCGCCTGGTGGGCCAGCGTTTCGTCGGCATCGACCAGCACGGTACGGGTGCTGCGGCGCGGCACCAGGCGGTCAGCCAGTAGCTCCAGCCGCCACAGCGGCGCGGACGTGGCCAGCAGGATATGGCGGTGGGTGAAGACACCCGTCTCGCGTACGTCGAGCAGCGCGATTTCTTCGCCGTCGGCCAGTGCGGCCTTCAGTGCCTGCGGACCTATGGCCGGGCGGCAGATGGTAGAAGGCGGGGCGAAATGGCGGTAGCTGCCCCCCTGGCTGCTCTCGAACACCACCCGCTTCGCCAGCCGGTCCAGCGCCAGGCCATCGAAATGCAGGTGCAGGCCCGGCGCGTCGCTGACCAGTTCGATGCTGTGCACGTCGGTGGGCGACAGCGCGATGGCCGTGCCGGCCGACACGTAGAGCGCATAGCCGCCGTACACATCTTCGGCCAGCCGGTACACCTGTGCCGGCCGCGCGGCCGACACCGGGAAATGCGCGGACGGGAACAGATCGGACCGCAGCCCGAGCCGCACCAGCGCACCCGCCACGCGCTGCTGCACATCCGCCGCGCCCCGCACGAACAGGGTGCGGGCTTCCTGCAGAAAGGCTTCCACCGCCTGGGCGCGGCGGCTGGCGACGTCATTGCCGCTGGTGTCGGCGGATAGTTCGGTGAGGCTCATGGCGTGTGCATTCGCAATGTCGAAGAAGCCGCCAGCGTAGGCAGCACAGCGCGGCGGCACAAGGAAGGTTTCCGCGTTTCTTTATCCGGACTGGTTCGTTGTGCGCGGCGCACGGGGCTCCTAGATTTGCAGCCATGTACACCGATCTCCCCCCGCCGTTTTTCTCCCCCCGCCGCGCGCTGCTGCGGCATGCCGTGGCCGGCGCCGCCTGGGCCCTGGCCTGCGCCACGGGCGCCTGCGCATCGCAGGCCGGCGCCGAAGCCGCCGCGGCCTTCCCGTCGAAGCCGGTACACATCGTGGTGCCGGTGGCCGCGGGCGGCAGTGCCGACAAGCTCACCCGCCTGGTGGCGGAAAAGCTGTCCGGGAAATGGAAGCAGGCAGTGGTCGTGGAGAACGTGGTGGGCGCCAGCGGCACCATCGGCGGCGCCCGTGTGGCGCGGTCGGCCCCTGATGGCTACACCCTCATGGAACAGGGCGAAGGCCTGACCCTCAATGCCATTCTGTACCGCGACCTGCCCTACGACACCGACCGGGCCTTCGTGCCGGTAATCAAGGCGGTGGTGAATCCCCAGATCCTGGTGGTGAACCCGGCCACCGGCATCCGGACCTTCGGCGACTACCTGGCACGTGCCCGCGCCCAGCCGGACAGCATCAGCCTGGGGCTGCCCGGCAACGGCGGCATAGCCCAGGTGGCGCACGAGATCATCACCCAGCAGACCGGCGCCAAGGTGAACTACATCCCCTACTCCGGCGGCGGCCCCGCCACGGTGGACGTACTGGCCGGCCACGTCAACGCTACCCTCATCACCCTCGCCGCGGTCACGGAGTACGTGCGCGCCGGCAAGCTGCACGCGCTGGCGGTGACCACGTCCTACCGGTCGGCCGCGCTGCCGCACGTTCCCACCATGGCAGAGTCCGGACTGCCCGGTTTCGCGGTGGAAAGCTGGCAGGGCTTCTTCGCGCCGGCCGGCACACCGGCCGCCATCGTCGACAAGATCAACCGCGACATCGAATCCGTGCTGCGGACGCCCGACGTACGCGCACGGCTGGAGGACATGGGCTTCAAGGTCGCCGGCGGCAGCGCGGCCGACCTGGCCATCAGCCTCAAGACGGAACGCCCGCGTTATTCGCAGGCGATCAGGACAGCCGGTATTTCACTGCGTTGACCCAGGAAGAAGAAAGCTGCCATGTCCATGTCCGCCGAAAACACACTCACCACCCTGGGCATCACCCTGCCCGTGCCTTCGGCCCCGGCCGCGAGCTACACCAATGCCGTGCGCTGGGGCACGCTGGTGTACCTGTCCGGCAAGGCACCGCTGCCCGAAGGCGGCAGCCTGCCGCGGGGCAGGCTCGGCCGCGAGTTCACCGTCGACCAGGGCCGGCTTTTCGCCCGGAGCGCGGCACTCGACCTCATCGCGGTACTGCGGCACGAGCTCGGGTCGCTCGACAAGGTGGCCCGCATCATCGAACTGCAGGGCTTCGTCAACGCCACCGAGGATTTCACCAGCCATGCGGCCGTGCTCGATGGTGCGTCGGACACCTTCTTCGAGATCTTCGGCCCTATCGGCATCCACGCACGCTCGGTGCTGGGTGCGTCCTCGCTGCGCAGCGGCATTCCGCTCGTGCTGCGTGCGGTCGTGGGCACGGTGGATTGATTGAAGGGCCGGATAAGCCCGCTATCCACAAGATAGCGGGCCTTTTCATTGCCCACCTGCGGGTTAGAGTGCCGCATTCCCACCACGGACCCCACAGCGGGCGGACGGCATGGACAAGGACCTGGTGTCGGCGGCGACACACATCACCTGCGACCTGATCCAGAAGAGGGCGGCAGACGCGCCGCCGCTCGACGAATGTGCGGTGGCTGAGCTTTTCCTGACGGCATACCGCGGGCTCGCCATCGCGCAGAAAGTGATCGCCGAGGACGAAGCCCGGGAAGCCGAAGCCACTGTCAAGGCGGCCGAGATCGCCGCCACCAAGGCGGAAGAGGATGCGGCTGCCGCCTGGATCGCGGCCGGCGGGATTCTCGGGCAGGCCAATCCCCCGGTATAGCCTCGCCCGCATTTCCCCCTGGTTTTGCTCCCGAACCACAGTCAGTTCGTTTACCTTAGGTTACAGTGGTCGCTCCATGACAAGCTGGAGCCTGCGGCGCATGACCGCGTTCTTACACGGCTGCGGACGGTTTGCCGTTACTACATCCCTGTTGCCGGCCCCGGCAGCCGGTTACCTGCCATGAGCCGCGGCGTGCGTGTCGGCACCGACCTCGTCCACGTGGAGGGTGTGGCCGAGTCGGTCCAGCGCTTCGGCGCACGTTACCTCGACCGTATCTACACCCCCGCCGAAATCGCCTACTGCCGGAGCAGCCCGACCGAAATGCCACGCCGCCTGGCCGCCCGCTTCGCCGCCAAGGAAGCCTGCCTGAAAGTGCTGCGGCCCACGCAGGCCTGGATGGACTGGCGCGACATGGAAGTCGTCAAAATGCCAGGGGGCTGGTGCGAACTGGAACTGCACGGCGACGCCCGCCAGCTCGCAGACCGGGCCGGCATGCACTCCTTTTCCGTCAGCCTCAGCCACGAGCAGGCCTATGCCGTGGCCGTGGTGGCAGCCAGCCTCGACCAGACCGATACCAATTACCAGACACCAGGAAACGCAAATTGAGCACTACCGATGACATCCGCCAGATCCTGAAGGACCACGGCCGGCTTTCCGCCGAGGCGGCCACACTGGCCGACACCGCCGACCTGTACCAAGCGGGCCTGACCTCGCATGCCAGCGTCAACGTCATGCTGGCGCTCGAAGGCAAGTTCGACGTAGAGTTTCCGGACCGTATGTTGAAGCGCGGTGTGTTCGGCAACATCGCCAGCATCCGCGACGCCATCGACGAGCTCACGGCCGGATCATGAGCGCCTTTCCGAGCGTCGAAGCAGCCCACCGCATCGGCCGCGAGATCGCGGCTCCGCATGCCGCGGACGTGGACAAGAACGCCCGTTTCCCCGCCGAAGCCATCGCCGCGCTGCAGCAGGAAAAGCTGCTCTCGGCACTGGTGCCGGTGGAGCTGGGTGGTATGGGCATGGGCATGGTGGAACTCACCGCCATCTGCACCGCGCTGGGCCAGTACTGCTCGGCCACGGCCATGGTGTTCGCCATGCACCAGATCCAGGTGGCCTGCATCGTGCGCCACGGCCTGGGCTCGGAATTCTTCCGCGGCTACTGCCGCGAGCTGGTGGCCAAGCAGATGCTCATCGGCTCGGTTACGTCCGAAGTCGGCATCGGCGGCGACACCCGCTCCAGCATCTGCGCGGTGGAGGTGGCCGACGGCCGCTTCACACTCGACAAGGACGCCACCACCATCTCCTATGGTGCCTCCGCCGACGACCTGCTGGTGACCTGCCGGCGCGACGCGGCCGCCGCCCGCAGCGACCAGGTCATGGTACTGGTGCGCCGCGGCCAGTTCACGCTGGAGCAGACCTCGCAGTGGGACACCCTGGGCATGCGCGGCACCTGCAGCCCAGGCTTCAAGTTCAGCTCGGCCGGCCCGGCCGAACAGATCGTGCCGGGCGACTTCGCCGACTCTTCCGGGCAGACCATGGTGCCGTATTCGCACATCCTGTGGTCGGGCCTGTGGCTGGGCATCGCCACCGACGCGGTGGGCCGTGCCGCCTCCTTCGTGCGCGGCCAGGCGCGGCGCGACCCCGGCAACACCCCGCCCACCGCCCTGCGGCTGGCCGAGGTCACCAACACCCTTCAGCTCATGCGCCTGTCGGTGCACGACGTGGCACGCGACTGCGAGGAACTGCAGCAGTCGGCTGAGGGCAACGAATCCCTGCTCACCCTGGGTTTCGCGCTGAAGATGAACAACCTCAAGATCTCCTGCTCCACCCTGATGGTGCAGGTGGTGCAGCAGGCGCTGCTGATCTGCGGCATCCTCGGCTACAAGAACGACACCCCGTTCAGCCTGGGCCGCCACCTGCGCGACGCACTGTCGGCGCAGCTGATGATCGGCAACGACCGCATCTATGCCAAGAACGCGTCGATGCTGCTGGTCTACAAGGACGCCTGAGAGCGCCACGCAACAAGACTCGCCATGCAATACGACTCAAAATCCCTCTACGACGGGCTGGTCGCCAGCGGCCTGATCATCCCCACCGGCGAGCCCGGTGTGTTCGGCCGCAACGCGGTGTTCGAGGACGTACTCGAACGCTTCAACGGCCTGGTCACGCAACTGGCTGCCGCCGACGGCGCCGAGAAGTACACCTTCCCGCCCACCCTGGCGCGCGGTGTGTTCGAGAAGAGCGGCTACATGAAGTCGTTCCCGCAGCTGGCCATGGGCGTGGTCTGCTTCTGCGGCTCCGCAGCCGACCACCCGACGCTGGTGCAGCGCATCGCCGACGGCGAGAGCTACGACGACCTGATGGCACGGACCGGCGTGGTCCTGATCCCAGCGGCCTGCTACCCCATCTACCCCAGCCTGACGGGTGCCCTGCCCGCCGACGGCCGGCTGGTGGACATGACCCACTGGGTGTTCCGCCACGAACCGTCGGAAGAACCCACCCGCATGCAGGCCTTCCGCGTGCGCGAGTTCGTGCGCGCCGGCTCGCCCGAGACGGTGGTGGACTGGCGCAACATGTGGCTGCAGCGCGGCATAACCCTGCTGCAGTCGCTGGGCCTGCCAGCCCAGGAGGAAGTGGCGTCCGACCCCTTCTTCGGCCGCGCCGGGCGCATGCTCGCCATCACCCAGAAGGAGCAGAAGCTCAAGTTCGAGGTGGTGGTGCCGGTCATCTCCGAGGAAAAGCCTACCGCCGTGTGCTCGTTCAACTACCACCAGGACTATTTCTCGACCACCTTCGAGATCATGCAGTCCAACGGCGAACGTGCACACACCGCCTGCCTGGGCTTCGGCCTGGAGCGGGTGTGCATGGCGCTGTTCAAGCACCACGGTTTCGACCCGAAGCAGTGGCCCGACGCCGTGCGCAGCAAGCTCTGGCCGTGAGCGTGGCGGAAGGCAACAGCGCCCTGCCCGTTGCGGTACTGCCGCTGGCCGCGGCCGGCTACACGGTGCATGCCCTGCACCGCGAGGATCGCGCCTGGGTGCAGAAGAACTGCTACATCGACGTCTGGCTGGAGGCGGTGCACGCCCTGGGCCTGGACCCGGCGGCCATGCTGGGCTTCACCGTGCGGCTGGACTTCGAGGGTGACCAGTGGACCTTCTTCAAACCCTCGCACAGCGAGCTGGAGCGGCTCTACGGCATCGAGGTGCATGAACTCAACGTGTGGCGCGGCACCCTGCTCGACCATGCACTGCACCACCTGAAGCAAGGCCGGCTGGTCTTCACCGAGGCCGACGCCTGGTGGCTACCCGACACTGCCGGCACCGACTACCGGCGTCAGCACACCAAGAGCACCATCGTGCTCAACAGCATCGACGTGCAGGGCCAGCGCCTGGGTTACTTCCACAACGAGAGTTACTACGAACTGCAGGGCGAGGACTTCGTCAACCTGTTCCGTGTGGGTTTTGCGCCGGATGCGGCCTTCATGCCCATGTTCGCCGAGTTCGCCCGCACCGACCGCATCGAACGCCTGCCCGCGCCGCAACTCGCCGCCGTGTCGGTCGAACTGCTGCGCGGCCACCTGAAACGCCTGCCGGCGACCAACCCCATCACCCGTTTCGCCGAACGTTTCCCGCAGGACGTGGCCTGGCTGCAGGCCGAGGGGCTGCCGCTGTACCACGGCTACGCCTTCGCCACCCTGCGCCAGCTGGGCGCCAATTTCGAACTGGCCGCCCTGTACCTCGACTGGCTGGCCGCCCACGGCCAGACCGGGCTGGACACCGCCCGCGCCGCCTTCGACGAGATATCGTCGGGCGCCAAGGCCCTAGTGCTGAAGACCGCCCGCGCGGTGCACGCCAAACGCAATGTGGATTTCAGCGAAATGCTGGGTGGCATGGCGAGTGCCTGGGACACGGGCATGGACAGCCTGCGGGTCCGCTACCCATGATGCCCCCGCCGCGCGGCATGGGGGGCACGAACGACACGGCCAGCGAAGACAGCCAGCCGCTGTCCGCGGGCTGGGAGCTGGCGCTGCTGCCGGCCGGAGTGGCCACCGATCCCGTGGCCCTGGCAAGCGTCCTGGCAAACGCCCTGGCAGTTGCGCCAGCCGCGTGGACAGCCGCGCCGGTGCCCGGCACTGCCATGGCCGCGCTGTTCGCCGCCGGGCAGGCCGACTTCACCCGGCTGCCCGACCTCGACAGCCAGGACGTGTGGTACCGCTGCCGTTTTCCCGCCTCGGGTACGGACGCCACGGCGGCCACTGAACTGGTATTCGAAGGCCTGGCCACGCTGGCCCAGGTCTGGCTCAACGGCGAAGCCCTGCTGACCTCGGACAACATGTTCCTGGCGCACGCGGTGGACGTGAGCGGCCGGCTGCGGCCCGACAACGAACTGCTCATCCGCTTTGCTTCGGTTCAGCAGGCGTTGAAGGCCCGCCGCCCGCGCCCGCGCTGGCGCACCCGGCTGGTCGAGCAGCAGCAACTGCGCTGGATACGCGCCAGCCTGCTCGGCCGCATCCCGGGCTGGAGCCCGGCGGTGCCCGCCATCGGCCCATGGCGCCCGGTGCAGCTGCGCACCCGCCAGGCCATTGCGTGGGAGACCTGCGACGTGCGCTCGCGGCTCGACAGCAGCACCGGCGTCGTGTCGGTCAACGCCCGGTTGCGGGCGCTGGCACCGGAGCTGGCGGTACGGGCCGTCCGCCTGTCGGTAGGCGACGCCCAGGTGCCCCTGCGCCTGCAGGCACTGGCCGGCGGTGTGTGGCAGGCCGAAGGTGAACTCCACCTGCCCGGCGTGGCCCGCTGGTGGCCGCACACCCACGGCGAGCCGGCGCTACACGCGGTGGCCCTCACCGTGGAAACCGACCGCAGCACCCTGGAGCGGAAGCTGGGCAGGACCGGTTTCCGCCACATCGCGCTCGACAGCACGGGCGACAACTTCGCCATCGCCGTCAACGGCGTGCCGGTGTTCTGCCGCGGTGCCTGCTGGACCACCACCGACGTGCTGAACCTGGCCGGCACCGAGGCCGCCGCGCGCGAGGCGCTGCTGCTGGCGCAGGAGGCCGGCATGAACATGCTGCGCGTCGGCGGCACCATGTTCTACGAGGCCGACCACTTCTATGCCCTGTGCGACGAGCTGGGCATCCTGCTGTGGCACGACTTCATGTTCGCCAACATGGACTACCCGGCGGACGACCCGGCCTTTGCCGCCAGCGTGGGAGCCGAAGCCCGGCAGTTCCTGGCGCGCACGCAGCTGTCGCCCAGCATCGCCCTGCTGTGCGGCAACAGCGAGGTGGAGCAGCAGGCCGCCATGCTGGGGCTGGACAAGGCCCTGTGGCGCAGCCCGCTGTTCGGCGAACGGCTGCCCGCCCTGGTGGCCGAGCTGCGACCGGATGTGCCCTACTGGCCCTCCAGCCCCGCGGGCGGCGTGCTGCCCTTCCAGGTCGATTCGGGTGCGGCGCACTACTTCGGCGTGGGCGCCTACCAGCAGCCGCTGACCGATGCGCGCCGCAGCGGAGTGCGTTTCACTTCCGAATGCCTGGCATTCGCCAATGTGCCGGAGCCCGAAACCATCGAGAGTTTTATGGGCGAAGGCCAGGTGCCGCCCACCCACCCGCTGTGGAAGGCCCGCGTGCCACGCGACAGCGGCCCCGGCTGGGACTTCGACGACGTGCGCGACCACTACGTGCGTGAACTGTTCCAGCTCGACCCGGTGCGCCTGCGGTATGCCGATGCCGGGCGCTACCTGGCGCTGGGCCGCGTGGCCAGCGGCGAGGTGATGGCCGCGGCTTTCGGCGAATGGCGGCGCCACGGCTCGTCCTGCGCGGGCGGCATCGTCTGGTTCCTGCGCGACCTGTGGGCGGGCGCGGGCTGGGGTGTCATCGATGCGCGGGGTGTACCCAAGGCGGCCTGGCACTACCTGCAACGTGCGCTGGCGCCGGTGGCGCTGTTCATCACCAACGAAGGCGTGAACGGGCTGGCGCTGCATGCGGTCAACGACCGGCCCCAGGCCATCGAAGCCCGGCTGTCGCTCACCCTCTACCGCCACGGCGAGAAGGCGGTGGCCGAAGGCGCGCAGGCGGTACAGATACCGGCACACGGCAGCGTACAGGTGCGCGGCGACGCGCTGTTCGGCCACTTCACCGACAGCAGCTATACCTACCGCTTCGGGCCGACCGGGCACGACGTGGCCCATGCGGTGCTGCGCGACACGGCCACCGGCGCGGTGCTGGGGCAGGACTTCTTTTTCCCGCTGGGCCATGGCTTCGCGGTGCAGCCGGTGCTCGGCCTCCAGGCCACGGTGCAGGCCGCGGACGCGGATGGCTACGACGTCACCGTCGGCTGCCCGCGCTTCGCCCAGGCGGTGCACCTCGACGTGCCGGGCTGGCGCGCCAGCCACAACCATTTCCACCTGGCGCCGGGCGGCAGCCAGACGGTGCGGCTCAGCGCCCGTACGCCCGGCGCCCGCCTGCGCGGCACACTGCGGGCCCTGAACGGCCACGAAACCCTCACGCTGGCGCCGGTGGCTGCCGATAACCCTGCATGACGACCGAAACCGCGACAACCGACGGCACCGCGTCCGGACCGGCCACCACGCCGGACGCCCACCCCGTCACCTTCGACCGCGACGGCCGCCGGCTCTTCGGCTGGTACCACCCGCCCGCCGCGCCGGGTGGCAGCACCCGCGACTGCGTGGTGGTGATGTGCAACCCCATCGGCTACGACGCGGTATGCGCCCACCGGCACTACCGGGTACTGGCCCAGCAGTTGGCCCAGGCCGGCTTCGCGGTGCTGCGCTACGACCACCACGGCACCGGCGACTCCTCGGGCAGCGAGGAAGACCCGCAACGCATCACGGCCTGGACCAATGGCGTGGCCCGGGCGGTGGCGTTCGCCGCCCGTACCAGCGGCGCCAGCCAGGTGGCGCTGTTCGGTGTACGTATGGGCGGCACCCTGGCGCTGGGCGCGGCGGCCTCCCTCACCATGGCCGACAGCATCGTGGCCTGGGCGCCCTTCGCCTCGGGCAACGCCTACCTGCGCGAGATGCGGGCGCTGCGTATGCTGCGCGGGGGCGATTCCGCCAGCACCCTTTCCCTGCACGACACCGGTGTCGACATGGGCGAAGAAGCGGCTGGCTACGTGCTGACCGCCTCCACCATCGCGGCCCTGGGCGAACTCAACCTGCTGACGCTGGACAAGGCCCCGGCACCGGCGCTGCTGCTGCTGGCCCGCGACGACCTGCCCGGCAACGACCGGCTGGCGCGGCACCTGGGCGGCCTGGGCTGCGCAGTGACGCAGTCGGCCGCGCCCGGCTACGCCGGCATGATGCGCGACACCTTCGTCGCCGTCGTGCCCCAGGAGGCGCTGGCCGAAATCCGCGCCTGGCTCGAAACCCGGCACCCGCTGCGGCCCACCGCCAGCGTGGCGGCCGTGGAGGCAACGGGCCGTTTCCTGGCGGGCATGAGCGGCTCCAACTCCAGCGTGTCGGAAACCGCGGTGCGCTTCGGCGCCGACGACCGGCTGTTCGGCATCGTGTCCGAGCCGGTCCAGCCGCAGGGCGACCGGGCCCGCACCGGCGTCATCTTCGTCAGTGTCGGCTCCAACCTGCACACCGGCCCCAACCGCATGTACGTGACGCAGGCACGGGTGCTGGCCTCGCTGGGTTTCGTGTCGATGCGTATGGACATCGGCGGCGTCGGCGAAAGCCCGCCGGCCCCGGGCCGGCAGGAGAACCAGGTGTATGCCCTGCACTCGGTGGCCGACGTGCTGGCGGCGCTGCGTTTCCTGCGCGCGCAGCACCAGGTGGAAAAATTCGTGCTGGTGGGGGTGTGTTCCGGCGCCTACCTGTCGTTCCACGCGGCGATGACCGAGGCAGACGTTGCCAGCATCATCCTGGTCAACCCCCAGACCTTCACCTGGCGCGAAGGCGACTCACTCGAACTCAAGCGCCGCACCGGCATCCACTCGATGCGCTTCTACCGCAGCCGCCTGTTCGACGCCGGCACCTGGAAGCGGCTGGTGACGGGCCAGGTCAACCTCGGTGTCATCCTGTTCGGCATGGCGGCCGTCGTACGCAAGCGCTTTGCCCTGCGCCTGGCCGCCCTGCGGAGCTCGCCGGCATCAGCGGCATCGGCGGCCGCAGCGAACACCGACATCCGCGGCATCTTCCGTGGTTTCCTGCAGCGCGGCGTGGAAGTCTTTTTGATCTTCAGCGCCAACGACGGCGGCCTCGACGAGGTCCAGACCCACCTGGGCCAGAACGCCGCCAAGCTGCGCAAGATGGAACACTTCAAGTTCCAGATCGTCGACGGGGCCGACCACACCTTCACCCCGCTGTGGGCGCAAAGGCGGCTGTCGGACCTGCTGGCGCAGCATGTGATGCGGCTGTACGGGTAGGCGTCTGCTCCGCGCCCCAGGGACTCCTAATACGGCGGCGCCTTGCGCGCCCGCTGCTCCCGCGCCGCCTCGGCCCACCAGTCCAGGTCGTCCGCGAAACGCGGAAACGCCCGCGCCAGCGATTCACCGGCGCCGCCGGTGGGCTGGCCCTGCGCATCCAGCGTCTGCGCGATCGGCCCGACCGCGAGCGTGCTGGAGATGACGACCATGCCCATCTCCGACAGGATGCCGTGCCAGATGCTGCCCGAGCGCACACCCGAGAAACGGCCGGCCGAGTAGCTGGCGATGGCCGCGGGCCGCCAGAACCACTCTTCCAGGAAATGGTCGGTCAGGTTCTTCAGCCCCGGCTGCGGGCCCCAGTTGTATTCGCCGGTGACGAAAACAAAGGCATCGGCGCCGCGGATCTTCTGCGCCAGCGCCTCCAGCGCCGCGGGCGCGGTGCCGGCCGGGTACTCCTTGTACATGCGGTCGAGCATGGGCAGGTCGACGGCCTTGGCATCGACCAGCTCCACCTCGCTGCCACGCGCCCGCAGGCCGGCGACGATGTAGTCCGCCAGGCGGATGCCCATGCGGTCGGCCCGGTAGGAACCGTAGAAGACGAGTATCCTGTGGGCCATACGCCAGGCCTCAGGCGGTGGTTTCAGCGCCCGCCTCGGCCGCCGCGATCTTGCGCAGCGCCTGCTCGAAGGCTTCGGGCGGCTGGCCGCCCTGGATCAGGTGGCGGCCGTTGATGACCACCGAGGGCACGGCGTGGATGCCGAGCTGCTGCCAGTGCTGCTCCCGCGCGCGCACCTCGTCGGTGTAGCGGTCGCTGGCCAGGATCGCGCGGGCCTCGGCCGCGTCCAGGCCCACTTCGGCGGCGACGCCTTCCAGCACCGCGTGCTCACCGATACGTTCGGCGCGGCCATGGTAGGCGACCAGCAGCGCCTTCTTCAGCGCATGCTGCTTGCCGCTGCCCGACACGTCGGCCCAGTACAGCAGGCGGTGCGCATCGAAGGTGTTCCAGATGCGGCCCCGGCCCTCGGGCTTGAAGGTGAAACCCACCTCCGCGCCGCGCGCCGCGATGTTGGCGCGCGCGCTCGCCTGCTGCTCGGGCGTGGAGCCGTACTTCTGCGTCATGTAGGCGGTGGCGTCCTTGCCTTCGGCGTCCATGTCGGGGTTCAGTTCGAAGGGCTCGAAGCGCAACTCCACCGGCACCGCGTCGCCGGTGCGGCGCAATGCCTCTTCCAGCGCCCCCAGGCCGACCGCACACCAGGGACAGGCAACGTCGGAAACAAAATCGATCTTCAGGGGTACGGTCGGCATGGCAGGCTCCAGGTGCGGGATGGGAATTTTCACACCCGGGCCAGCAACCCTGCTGCCATGGGGTCTTCCGGCCTGGTGCGGGCGGCGGGCGGACTCAATCCACACGCAGGCCCAGCTCGGCCAGCAGCGCACCCGCCTGGGCGGCGGAAATCGTCGCGCCCTTGAAAAACTTGGCGTCGAGCAGCTTGAGCCCACCCAGGTCGGCCTCGCGCAGGTCGGCGCCGTCGAAACGCGCGCCCTTGATGTGCGCCTCGCGCAGGCTGCCGCCCTCGAACACCGCGTCGCGGAAATCGCAGCCCGACACGTCGGCGTCGGCGAAGTCCAGGCCCTGCAGCCGCAGCTTGCGGAACGACATCTTGCGCAGGTCGCAGCCGACCAGCAGGGTGTCGGCAAATACCAGTCCCAGGGCCGCGGCCTCCTCGAAATTGGCGCCAGTGAGTTTGCTGTGGCGGAACGATGCCGACGACAGCCGGGCACGCCGCCACGCACTGTTGTTGAGGTCGCAGTGGTCGAAGGCCGCGTCCACCAGCTCGGCGGCCTCGAAATCGGCCTGGCCGCCGCGGCAGTTGCTCCACACCGTGCCCGACAGGGTGGCGGCATAGAACGAGGCCTCGGTGAAGACGCAGCGGCGGAACACACTGCCGCGCAGGTCGAGGCGCGACAGGTCCTGCCCGGCGAAGTCGCAGCCGTCGAACACCAGCGGCCCCGGCGCCTCGGCGAGCAGGGCTTCCAGGCGCTGGCGCGAGACCGCCTCATCGGTGATGGCGGTGCCCGCCGCGGGGTGAAAGTCGTCCATGCCGGCGACAATACCCCACAGCGGCTACCATCGGCCGCGTGCCCGCCATCCGATTCAGCCTGAAGCAGAGCTTTCCTCTCGTCGCCACCCTGGCCCTGCAGGCCATGGTGACCATCGCCATCATGGCGGTGCCGGTGATCGCGCCGGTGGTGGCGGCGGCCTTCGGCATCTCCACGGCCTACGCCGGGCTGTACGTGGGCCTGGTCTACGCCGGCGCCATTGCCGGCAGCCTGGCGGCCGGCGGCACGGTGCGCGGCTACGGTGCCATCCGCATCAGCCAGGTCGGGCTGCTGCTGTCCACCGCGGGCCTGCTGCTGACCGTCACCGGCTGGCTGCCGGCGGTGGTGCTCGGCGCCCTGGTGCTGGGCCTGGGCTACGCCCTCATCACCCCCGCCAGCTCGCACCTGCTGGCGCGCACCACGCCGGCGCAGTGGATGTCGCTGGTGTTCTCACTCAAGCAGACCGGCGTGCCGCTGGGTGGTGCCATCGCCGGCGCGGTGGTGCCGGCCCTGGCACTGGGCCTGGGCTGGCGCGGGGCGCTGCTGGCCCTGGCGGTGTGCAACCTGCTGTGCATCGCGGCGGCCCAGCCGCTGCGCCGCGAGCTCGACTCCGACCGCACCGGCGGCGGTTTTTCGCTGGGCAAGCTGTACGAACCGCTGCTGTTCCTGCGCAGCCAGCCGGCGCTGGCCCGGCTGACCGCCTGCGTCTTCATCTTCTCGGTGGTGCAGCTCTCGCTCACCACCTACCTGGTGACCTACCTCACCGGCTCGCTCGGCTACGGCCTGGTGGCGGCCGGGCTGGTGCACACCGTGTCGCAGAGCGGCGGCATGGTCGGCCGCGTGCTGTGGGGCTTCGTGGCCGACCGCTGGCTCGACGCGCCCACCATGCTGGCCATCCTGGCGGCGGTGATGTGTGTGGCCAGCCTCGCCACCGCGCTGCTTGCGCCCTGGCTGCCGGTGTGGGCCGTGTGCGCCGTGCTGCTGGTGTACGGCGCCACCGCCGTGGGCTGGAACGGCGTGTTCCTGGCCGAGGTGGCGCGGCAGGCCCCGCCGGGCATGGCCGCCATGGCCACCGGCGGCACGCTGGCCGTCACCTTCCTCGGCTCGGTCATCGGCCCGCCGCTGTTCGGTGCGCTGTCGGCCTGGTACGGCAGCTACCGGGCCGGCTTCGGTGCGCTGGTGCCGCTCACCGCCCTGTGCTTCTGGGGGCTGATGCGGATACGCCGCAGCGAGAGGCGCTTGCAGCCGGCCTGAGCCGGGGCGCTAGGAATCCAGTTCGGGGTACTGGCGGAAGATGCCGTCCTGGTTGAACGGGATGCGCCGTTCGCTCTTCAGGTAGGCCGCCACCTTGGGCAGCGAGGCCACCCGGTCGTGCAGGCGCATCACACCCGGGGTTTTGCGCAGTTCACGCTCGGCCGCCTTGGGGAAGGCGTAGCGCAGCCCCTCCACCAGCTGGAACAGCGACAGGTCGGCATAACTCAGCTTGCCGGCCACCAGGTGGCGCGAGCCGGCCGGGTTGCGTTCGATGATGCTTTCGAACCATTGCAGGAACTTGGGCAGGCGGTTCTTGCAGAACTCGCCGGCACGGCGCAGCGCCTCGGGCTTCTGGTCTTCGTAGTACAGGCCCATGCCCACCGGGTGGTGGGTGTCGTGCGCCTCGACCACCATGTCGGCGATGGTGAGCTGGATCTGGTGCGTCCACACATGCGCCTGCGCACTGCGGGCCACCAGCTTGAGTTCGGGCGCCAGGTACTGCAGGATGGCCGCGGTCTGCCCCACCAGCACCTCGCCGTCTTTCAGGAAGGGCGGCGCGAAGGGCGGGTGGATGACCCTGCGGTCGCGCATCAGGTGCGCCATGGCCTTGACGCCCTGGCCGGATTCCTCCGGGCCGCGGGCGATGTCGATGTAGGGAGCGCCTGCCGCTTCCAGGGCCAGCCGGACGAATTCGCCGCGTCCCTGGATGGTGGGCCAATAGTGGAGTTCGTATGCCATGGGGCATTGTCGCCGGTTGCGGCCCGCCCCTGCGTGTCACTCCGCGGTGATGTTGCCTTTTCGGACCACGGCCGACCAGCGCTGCGCGTCCTTGCCGATCAAGGTACGGAAATCCGCCGGCGTGGAGGTGGCCGGCACCATGCCCTGGGTCTCGAAGGCCTTGGCCACCTCGGGCTGCTTGAGCACCGCGGCGATCTCCTTGTTGAGCCGCGCCACCACGTCGGGCGGCGTGCCCTTGGGCGCCAGCACGCCGTACCACATGTCGATGTTGTCGACCGGTATGCCGGCCTCGGCCAGGGTGGGCACCTCGGGCAGTTGCGCCAGGCGCTTGCTGCTGCCGGTGGCTATTGGCCTGAGCTTGCCGGCCTGGATCTGCTGCAGCGCCACGTGGATGGGCAGGAACATGTAGTCGATGCGCCCGCCCAGCAGGTCCGTGACGGCGCCGGCCGTACCCTTGTAGGGCACATGCAGCAGCTCGGTGCCGGTGTTCTGCATGAAAAGCGCCATCGCCAGGTGGTGGGGTGTGCCCACCCCCGGCGTGGCGTAGGTGAGTTTGCCCGGCGCGGCCTTGGCCGCGGCCACCACCTGGGCCACCGTGGTGGCCTTCTGCACCTGCGGGTTGGCCACCAGCAGCAGGGTGCCCCAGGAGGTGAGCGACACCGGTGCGAAGTCGTTCACCGGGTCGTAGGCGAGCGACTTGTACAGGCTCTGGTTCATCACCAGCGTGTTGACCTGCACCAGCAGGGTGTAGCCATCGGGCTTGGCGCGGGCCACCCGCTCGCTGCCGATGTTGCCGCTGGCGCCGGGCACGTTGTCGACCACCACCGCCTGCCCCAGCGCGGCCGGCAGCCGCGCCGAGAGCTGGCGCGCCACCAGGTCGATGCCGGTGCCGGGGGTGTAGGGCACCACCAGGGTGATGGGTTGGTCGGGCCAGGCATGGGCTGCGCCCATGCCGAGGGTGGCCAGCAGGCAGGCGGCCAGGCGTTGCAGGGTCTTGGTGAACATGCTTGTGTCTCCGTTTTTTGTGTCAGTTGGGCTGGATGCCCGCTGCGGTGGCAACGTCCTGCCACATCCGGATCTCGGACTTTACGCGGGCCGCCAGTTCCTGCGACGTGCTGCTGACGGGGGTGATGGACAGGTCCGATATACGTTGCTGCACATCAAGCGCCGCGACCGCGTCGTGCACCGCCTGTTCGAGCTTCTTCACGATGGCCGGCGGCGTGCCCGCGGGGGCGAACAGGCCGCTCCACAACTCGACGTTCATGTCGATGCCCAGCTCCTTCATGGTCGGTGTGTCGGGCAGGTAGGGTGCACGCTCGGCCGCGGTGATGGCCAGCGCCCGCACCCGGCCGCCCTTGATGGCCGGCATCGCCGGGCCGGAATCGACCAGGGTCATGGTGGCGTCGCCCGCGCTGACGGCAATGATGGACTCGCTGCTGCCCTTGTAGGGGATGTAGAGGAACTGCGTGTCCGACTTGCGCTTGAACAGTTCGCTGATGAGCTGGAAGGATGCGGCGCTGGCGCTGTAGTTGGCCTTCTCGGGGTGGGCCTTGGCAAACTGCACCAGGCCCTTGAGGGTGGCCGTGTCCGGGTTGGCCGCCTGCGTCAGCAGCACCAGCGGGAAGGTGCCCACCAGCGACACCGGCACCAGGTCCTTCTCGGGTGAATAGGGCAGGCTCTTGTAGAGCGAGGGGTTGAACGATATCGGCCCGCTGGCCCCCATCAGCAGCGTGTAGCCGTCGGGTTTGGCCTTGGCGACGAAGGTGGCGCCGACGATGGAGGCGACTCCGGGGCGGTTCTCCACCAGCACCGGCTGCTTGAAGGCCACCGACATCTTCTCGGCCACGATGCGCGCCAGGATGTCGTTGGCACCGCCAGCGGTGTAGCCGACGACGATGGTGATGGGCCTGGCCGGAAAGCCGTCCTGCGCCAGCGCGGGGCCGGCCAGGCCGGCGGCCGTGGCCAGCAGGGCCGCAGCCGCCACCGCCGAGAGGTGGCGCCGGGCAAGGCGCCGGGAAAGACGCCGAAAAAGGCCCAGGGAATTCGATGTCATGGTTGTCTCCTCCATTTATGGAAATCGTTGGATGCGTCAGCCGGCCGGCGCTGGGGTAACCGCGGTATCGGCCAGCTGCCAGGCCCGCGCCACCTCCAGCCCCTTGACCAGCCGGTAGACGGTGCGGCACGCAGACACCGGCACACCCAGGCGCAGGCCCTCGCGCACGATGAAGCCGGTGAGTTCGTCGATCTCGGTGCGGGCGCCGTTTTTGATGTCCAGCGCCATCGAACCCGCATGGCGGGTGATGGGGCGCAGGCCGGCGCGGGTTTGCCTGACCATCTCCAGCGGTTCGAACACCAGCCGGCCGCCCAGCGCGGCCACCACCGCCTGGCACTCGGCCGCCATGTCGTCGATCAGCGCCACGGTCTCGGGCGACTGGTAACGCGCCGCGTTGACACCCAGCAGCAGCGCGCCTACCGGGTTCATCACGCAGTTGAAGACGAACTTGGACCAGACCGCGTCCATCGGGTCGTCCAGCGCCTGCGCGGGCATGCCCGCCGCATTCAGCGCCTGCACCAGCCAGGCGCTGTCGGCCACACTCCCACGCACCGGGCCGAGCCAGGTGGTGTTGCCGCGGATCAAGTGCTCCACCCGCCCCGGGCCGATGTAACGGCCGGCATCCAGGGTCACGCCGCGGGCGATCGGGTTGGTCCGGTGTTCGGCCAGCGTCTCGCTGTTGCCCATGCCGTTCTGCAGCGTCACCAGCAGCGGGCACTGCCCTCCCCCGCCGACGTCCAGCACCGCCCCCAGCGCTTGCGCGGCGGCGGCCGTCTGGCCCGACTTGGTCATGAACAGCACGGCGTCGAAACGCTCGCCTGCCAGCACCGCCGCATCCGACTCCACCCGCAGCGGCGTGGTGAAGGCCGCGCCGCCCTCGATGCGCAGCCCATCGCGGCGGATGGCGGCGGCATGGGCCTCGTTGGTGTCGAG
>JAZJYT010000048.1:26095-57691 GCA_040390235.1 Pseudomonadota bacterium
GGCTCACAGCTGCACGATCCGCACGTTCAGCACCGCCGCCTGCCCCGCATCGACCGCACGGAGGCAGCGGGCGATGGCGGCCGGCAGCTCGCCCGGGTCCGACACCTGCTCGCCATGGGCACCGAAGGCCTGCGCCACCTGCTCGAAGTGGCGCTGCTCACCCGCGCCCGACAGCCGGGCCTGGAACTGGTTGGCCGCCGCTGCCTCGCCGTCGGGGTAGACCCGCAGCACAGCCTCCTTCACCGCCTGCCAGCCGCCGTTGTCCAGCACCACGGTGAAGATGGGCAGCCGGTACTTCTGCGCCACCGCGTACACCGAGGTGGGTGTGGAGAAATGGAAACCGCCATCGCCCACGATCTGCACCACCCGGACCTGCGGGTTGGCCAGCCGCGCGCCCAGCGCCATGCCGCCGCTGTAGCCCAGGCCGCCGCCTGAGCAGCCCAGCAGCGTCAGCGGCCGGGTGCGGTGGATCTGCCCCAGCACCGCGGGTGCATTGCGGATGGCCTCGTTGACCACGATGTCGTCCTGGCCTATTGCCCCGCCGAGCACCGCGCACAGGTACTGCGGCGAGATCCCGTCCGGGCCGCCCCGGTCGGCCGCGGCGGCGGCGCGCGCCGCCTTGCGCGCCGCGTTGGCCGGCTCCCAATCGGCGATGCGCTGCGCCACCCGGGTGTCGAATTCCGGCGTGGCCAGGCGCTCGACCGCCTCCAGCACCTGCTCCAGCGCCCGGCCGCAGTCGGCCTGCAGGCGGCGGTGGGTGGCGAAGCCCCACATCGGGAAGTCGCGCTTGATGGCGTCCACGTCGATATGCGTCCAGCGGGTGGCCGGGTCGGGCGTGGCGAACTTGGGCAGCCAGGGCACGTCCACGTCCAGCAGCAGGCCCACGTCGGCGGTCTTCAGGCCCGGTGCGGGATCGAAGCCGCCGAAGCACGGCAGCGCGCGCGACACCCCCAGGTAAGTGGGCATGAACTCGTACACCCGGATGCCGCAGCGCATGGCCAGCGCCTCCAGCGCCCGCACCGCCTGCGCCTTGCGGCCCAGGTAGGAGGTGACGACGATGGGGCTCTGCGCGGCCAGCAGCTCGCGGGCGATGGCCTCGGCCTGGCGCGGGTCGATGCCGCCGGCCTCCACCTCGCCGTATTCCCCGGCCGGGAAGGCGGGCATGCGCGATTCTTCCCAGCGCTCGGCCAGGGTCTCGCGCGGCAGGGTCATGTAGACCGGGCCGGGCGGGTCGCTCTGCATCACCGAGTGGCCGCGCCGCAGCGCCTCGCGCGCGACGATGCCGGTGGGCAGCGAGTATTCCCATTTGGTGTAGGGGCGCACGATGCTGGCGATGTCGAACGGGTCCTGCACGAAGTGCACGTAGTTGTCGCGCGAGCCGGGCAGCTCGCCGCGCAGGGTGTGCGGCGATTTGCCGGCCATCAGCAGCACCGGCAGGCGGCTGCGGAACATGTTGTGCATGCCCATGGCGGCGTTGGCGGTGCCGGCGTCCACATGCACCATCACCGCCTGGCCACGGCCGGTGATGGCGGCGTAGCCGGCGGCCATGTGCAGGGCCACGTTCTCGTGCGGGCACAGGATGGCCTGCGCCATGCGTTTGTGCTGTCGTTCCCAGGCGGCCATCTCTTCGATCAGCGACACATGGTCGGTGCCGAAGTTGGAGAAGATGTACTCCACCCCGATGTCGTTCAGGCCCTCCAGGAGATAGTGGGCGGTGCTGTGCGTGGCGGCGGTGGCGTCTGGGGCGTCAGCAGCCAGGGCGGCCGGTACGGTGGCGTTCATGCGGGGGGTGTCTCGTAGTAGAAATGCTTGGTTTCGAGGAAGTCGTTCAGGCCCTCCACGCCGTGCAGCCGGCCGTAGCCGCTGTCGGCATGGCCGCCGGTTTCGGCCTCGGCGAACAGGCGGTTGTGGCTGTTGGCCCAGACCGTTCCGAACTTCATCCGGCGCGCCACCCGGCGCAAACGCGTCGCGTCGGCCGACCAGGCGCTGGCGGCCAGGCTGTAGCGGGTGGCGTTGGCCCGGGCGATGGCGTCGTCCTCGCCGCGGAAACGCTCCACCACCAGCAGCGGGCCGAACAGCTCGCGCTGCACGTAGTCCGAGGCCAGGTCCTCCACCGCCACCAGGCTGGGCGCAATGAAGGCGCCGCGCGCCAGCTCGCCGCCCGGCGCGGTGCCGCGCACCAGCACCTGGCCCACGTCGCCAGCCCGCTCCACCAGCGCGGCGATGCGGTCGCGGTTGGCCACGTCGATCAGGCTGCCCATCTGCGCGGCCGGGTCGCTGCCGCGCCCCACCCGCACCGCGCGGAAGGCATCGGCCAGGCGGGCCGTGAAGTCGGCATAAATACGTTCGTCCACCAGCACCCGGGCAATCGCGGTGCACTGCTGCCCGGCCATCACCAGGGCACCGGCGGTGATGCCGGCCACCGTCTTGTCGATCGCCGCATCGGCGAACACCAGCGCCGGCGCCTTGCCGCCCAGTTCCAGCGACAGGCGCTTGAGTGTGCCCACGCTGGCCGCGGCGATCTTCTTGCCCACGGCGGTGGAGCCGGTGAAACTCACCACGTCCACCGCGGGCGAGGCGCACAGCGCCTGCGACACCTCGGCGCCCTGCTCCACCACCGAATTCACCACACCCGCGGGCAGGCGCTCATCAACCGTCAGGCATTCCAGCGCCAGGTTGTGCGCCAGCGCGGTCTGGAAGGCCGGCTTGATGACGGTGGTGCATCCTGCCGCCAGGGCCGGCGCCAGCGAGCGCACCAGCAGGGTGATGGGCGCGTTCCACGGCAGGATGATGGCGGCCACGCCGGCCGCTTCGCGGTCGAGCGAGGAGAAGCAACCCGGCTCCACCTCGATGACCCGGCCGTACAGGTTGCGCGCCAGCCCGGCGTAGTAACGCAGCTCCGACACGCCCGCCAGGATCTCGCCCAGCGACTCGCGCCGCAGCTTGCCGTTGAGGGTCACCAGCCAGTCGGCGATCTCTTCCTTGCGGGCGTCGAGCCGGTCGGCAAAACGCAGCAGCACCTCGGCGCGTAGCCGGGGCGAATGGCGCCAGGCGGTGTGCTCGAAGGCGCGGCGCGCGGCGGCGATCGCCGCTTCGGCCTCGGCCGCACCGCCGTCGGCGAAGTGCGCCGCGGGCTCGCTGGTGGCAGGGTTGAGCGAATCGCCCAGCCGGCCGGTGCCGTCTACCGCCGCGAGCCAGTGGCCGTCGATGTGGTGCAGGGCCGTGGGCATGGGGGTGCTGCCGCTCATACGTAGGACGCCCGTTGCCGCAGGGCCGCCGGCTCATAGCCCGCCACGCGTTTGTAGTTGTCCGAGATAGCCTGGAGTTCGGCCTGCGGCACGATGTCGTCGATGTTGTCGAAGCGCCGGCCGGCCGAGCGCTGGTAGACCTCGCGCAGGATGGCGTCGGGCGGGTTGCTGCGGTTGGTCAGCACCACCTCGGTGGTGGCCTTGCGCCGCACCCGGTCGTAGTCCTCCAGCGCCTCGGCGCCCAGCCCCAGGCGCTTGAAGGCCCCCGCCAGGTAACGCGCGTCGATGATGGCCTGGCCCGCGCCGTTGGAGCCGCGCGGCACCATCGGGTGGGCAGCGTCGCCCAGTAGGCTCAGGCGGCCATGGCTCCAGCGCGGCAGCGGGTCCTGGTCCACCATGGGGTACTCCAGCACCGACGCCGATGCACGCACCAGCGCCGGCACGTCGAGCCAGTCGAAATGCCAGTCGGCATAGGTGGGCAAAAAGTCTTCCAGCCGGCCCTCGCGGTTCCAGTCGCGCTGCGCGGGCTGGGGCGACTCGATCTCGGCGACCCAGTTCACCAGCTGGCGGCCCTGGGCGTCGATGTGGTTGCGGATCGGGTAGATCACCATCTTGCCGACCGACAGCCAGCCGGCACGCACCATGCTGCCGCCCGACAGGAAGGGCTCCCAGGCCGCCACGCCGCGCCACATGTTCACGCCCGAATAACGCGGCGCGCCTTCTTCGGGGTAGAGCTGGCGGCGCAGCGCCGAATGCACACCGTCGCAGCCGATGGCGATGCGGCCGGCAACCGGCGGCAGCGCCTCGCCGGCCGGGCCTTCGAAAAAGGCGGTGACGCCCTGTGCATCCTGCTCCACCCGGGTGTTGCGGTGGCCGCAGACCACACTGTCGGCGCCCAGGCGTGCGCGTGTCTCGGCCAGCAGCACCGCGTGCAGGTCGCCGCGGTGAATGGAGAACTGCGGCCAGTCGTAGCCCGCGTCCATGCCCGCCGCCTCGCGGAACACCAGCTGGCCGTGGCTGTTGAAGAAGATGGATTCGAGGGTGCGCACCCCCACCGCGTCGAGCGCCGGCAGCAGGCCCAGCTCGGCCAGCTCGCGCACCGCGTGCGGCAGGATGTTGATGCCCACGCCCAGCGGCTTGAATTCGGGCACCGCCTCGTAGACACGGCAGGCGATGCCGGCCTGGTGCAGGCTCAGGGCCAGGGTCAGGCCGCCGATGCCGGCGCCCAGGATGATGACTTCAGTGGTTTCGGATGACATGGCGCCGCATTAGGACAGCGCCACAGTCATTTGTGAAATTTAGATGTCATATGCATTTATGATGAATCCATATGAATCTCTCCACCCGCCAGATGCGCGCCTTCGTGCACGTCGCCCGCATCGGCAGCTTCACCCGTGCGGCCGAGCAGGCGCACATGACGCAGGCCGGCCTGAGCATCCTGGTGCGCGAGATGGAGCGCCAGCTCGGCTGCCGCCTGTTCGACCGCACCACCCGCATGGTCGTGCCGACACCCGCGGGCCAGCAGTTGCTGCCGGTGGCCGAGCGCCTGCTGGCCGACCTCGACGATGTGGTCGAGCGGCTTGGCGCGGAAGGTGCCGCCGCACGGCAGACGCTGCGCATAGCGGCAACACCCCTGGTGTCCTCGCACCTGCTGCCGCAGGTGTTCGCCAGCTTCCGGCAACGGTGGCCGCAGGTGCAACTGCGCCTCTTCGACGCCGGGCTGGACGACGTGCAGGCCCTGGTGGCCGGCGGCGAGGCCGACCTGGGCCTGGGTTTCTTCTTCAAGGCCGTGCCGGGACTGGAGCGCCAGCCGGTGGGCCGCTTCCACCTGATGCGGGTGGCCCCCGCCGAAGTGCCGGCGACCACCACCGGCACCGCGTCCTGGACATCGCTGCGCGCGGCCCCGCTCATCGGCCTGCCGGCGAGCAACCCGATCCAGAAGACGATCGACCGCCACCTGGCGGACGTCGGCCTGGCCGACCCGCAGCGGCCGGCGGTCAACTTCTTCGGCACGCTGATCTCCATGGTCGAAAGCGGCTTCGGCACCGCCGTCATGCCGACCTTCGCCGTCACCGCCTGCCGGCTGCACCGGGTCAGCACCGACGTGCTGGTCAAACCCCGCGTGGGCCTGGAGTTCTACCGCATCACCAAGCGCGGCGGGCAGGAGACGGAGGCCATGGCCGCCTTCCTGCAGACGCTGGAGGCTGCGCTGCCCGCGCTGTCCCGCTGACAGGCCGGCGACAGGCGGCGCGCCCGGGCGCACCGGAATTGGTAGCATGGCGCGGAAATCGCTTGCCGCAGCGCGTGACCCTACCGGAGCGCCCCATGGCCCCCACCGCCCCCCTCTCGTCCAAGCTCACCGCCACCGCCAGCCAGGGCTTCGCCCTGCTGCTGAGCCGGCAGCCGCACTACCACTTCGACTGGCATGTGCACGACTGCGCCATGCTGCTGTGGCCGCAGACGGGTGCGCTCGACAGCCGCTGGCTGGCCGAGCCGGGCATGGCGCCGCAGGCCCTGCAACTCGTGCGCAGCACCGCCCTGCTGCTGCCCGCCAGCGCGGCGCACAGCACACGTTCGGGCACCCCGCGCCAGCGGCATGGCGAGCTGTACCTGCGGCCCGAACTGCTGGGCGTCCGCAGCCGCTACGGCGCCTTCCGCCTCGACGGCGCGGCGCTGGCCATGCTCGATGCCCTGGCCGCGCCCGCGCTGTCGCCGGCCGGGGCCGAACCGCTGGTGGACGCGATCGTCGCCCAACTGGCCGCACGCCGGCCGGCGCAATGGCTGGCCATCCCCGCCCCCGCAGGCGGGGGGCCGTTGTCAGGGCGCATGCTGCACCGCTTCGCCCGCGCGCTGGAACAGGAGCTGCCCCTGCCCGGCGTGGAGGCGGTTGCCGACGAGCTCGGCGTTTCGGTACGCCGGCTGCAGCGCGCCTGCACCGCCGAGCTGGGCAGCAGCCCGGTGGCCGTACGCCGCCGCCTGCTGGCGGCCAGGGCACGCGAACTCCTGGCCCAGGGCATGGCGCTGGCAGGCGCCAGCCAGCAACTGGGCTTTGCACACAGCGGGCACCTGAACCGCTTGCTGCGCGACATCGCGCCCTGATACCCCTGTCGTAAAAAGGACGGGCCCGCGCCGCATTCCGGTTGGGCTGCAGCGGCACCGGCTCCTAGCATGCAAGCACCCCATGCACCCAGGAGCTTCCGTGGTCCCGACCCTTTCCCACCCCTGCCGCCGGCACACGCTGGCCCTTGCCCTGCTGACCGCTGGCGGCCTTGCCACCAGCCTCGCACCCGCCGGGGCCCAGGCCCAGGTGCAGGCCTGGCCCACGCGGCCCGTCACCATCGTCGTGCCCTTCCCGGCCGGCGGCGGCACCGACCTGGTCATACGCAGCATCCAGCCGCTGCTGCAGAAGGAGCTGGGCCAAGCCATCGTGGTGGACAACCGTGGCGGCGCCGGCGGCACCATCGGTTCGGCCTACGTGGCCAAGGCCGCGCCCGACGGCTACACCGCCGTGCTCGCCACCACCAGCACCCATGCGGTCAGCGTCAGTGTGTACCCGCACCTGCCCTACGACCCGCTGCACGACTTCGCCTATGCCGGCTTCATCGGCACCTCGCCCTATGTGCTGGCCGTCAACCCCGGCCTGGCCGGGACGGACGTGAAGGCGCTCGTCGCCACGCTGAAACAGAAACCACAGCAGTACAGCTTCGCCTCGGTCGGCGCGGGCACAGTGTCGCAACTGCTCGGCGAGCAGTTCAAGGCCTATGCCGGCGTGCCGCTGGTGCACATTCCCTACCGCGGCGCCGCGCCGGCCTATACCGACCTCATGGGCGGCCAGGTGCAGCTGATGTTCGACAACCCGGCGGGCTTGGTGCCCTACATCCGCGCCGGCAAGGTGCGCGCGGTGGCGACCACCGCGCCCAACGCGCTGCTGGCCGGTGTGCCCACTTTCGCGCAGCAGGGCATTGCCGGCTTCACCCAGTCGCTGTGGTACGGCGTGGCCTTCCCGCGCGGCACACCGGCACCGGTGGTGGAGCGTTTCAACACCGCCCTGAACAAGGTGCTGGCCGACCGCGCCGTCGGTGCCGACCTGGCGGCCAAGGGCATCAACACGCGGTCCGGTACACCCGCCGAGCTGCAGGCCGCGGTAGTCGCCGACATTCCCTACTGGGGCCGCATCGCCAAGGCTGTGGGAGCGAAGATTGACTGAGGCCACACCACCCGCCACCGGCGAACTGCGCCGCGTGGACGTGTTCATCGCCGGCCCCGGCGGCGGCAACCCGGTGCCCTTCATCGCCGACGCCTCGGCGCTGTCCCCACAGCAGATGCAGGCCGTCGCCCATGCCACCGGCCACGAATCGGCCTTCGTGCTGCCGCCGGCCGGCACCGGCGCCGACTGGCGCCTGCGCTTCTTCGTGCCGCAGCACGAGATGGAGATGTGCGGCCACGCCACCGTGGGCACCCTGTGGGCGCTGCGCCAGTGGGGCCACTGGCACACACCCGCGGCGCGCATCGAAACACTCAGCGGCCTGGTCGATGCCGAGTGGGACGCGGCGGCGCAGCGGGTGTGGATTTCGCAGCCCGCCGTGCAGGCCGAGCCCCTGGCGCCGGAGGCCTGCCGCCGCGTGGCCGCGGTGCTGGGCCTGCCGGCCGGCCTGCCGGTGCCGATGACCAACGCCAGCACCAGCCGGGTCAAGACCCTGGTGCAGCTGGCGGACGCGGCCACGCTGCATGCGCTGCGGCCCGACTTCGCGGCCATGGAGGCGCTGTGCAGCGCCATCGGCTCCACCGGCCTCTACCCCTATGTGCTGGTGGAGGGTGCGGCGCCGGGCGGCCCGGTGGTGGCCGCGCGCCAGTTCCCCAAGGCCTCCGGCTACCCGGAGGACGCGGCCACCGGCATCGCAGCCGCCGCACTGTGGGGCCACCTGGCGGGCAGCCGCGTCGTCGCCACCGGCACGCCCGATGCGCCGGTGGTGTGCACGGTGCGCCAGGGAGACGCCATGGGCCGGCCTTCGGCCATCGCGGTACGCGCGCGCTTCGGCGACGGCGGTGCGGCGGCGGGCTGCTGGGTCAGCGGCCAGGTCGCCTGGAGCGGCGCGGCATGAGCCCGGGCACGCCCCCGGTCGTACCCACGCCTGCCGCCCGGCTGGCCGCGGCCGGCCAGCCCCTGCCGGCACCGCCCCAGGCCCGCGGCTGCTACGCCCCTTCCACCGCCAGCCGCTGGCGGCGGGCACCGGGAGCGCGGTGGACCTCATCACCGTCAGCGGGCAGACCTGCCGCATCGATGGTGTGGCCCTGGCCGGCACCTGCGCGCCCGGCGAGTCGCTGGAGCCCGCCCGCGCCGCCGCCCGGGTGGCCATGCGCAATGCCCTGGCCGCGGTGGCGGCGGCCTGCGGCGGTGCGCTGCCGGCGCGCCTGCACGTACTGCGCCTGCGCGGCTTCATCCGCGCCACGCCCGACTTCGGCGCCCACACCGCCGTGCTCGACGCCGCCTCCGAACTGCTGCGCAGCGCCTGGCCCGATGCACCGCTGCCCGCACGCACGGCAGTGGGTGTGAGCAGCCTGCCGGACGGCGCCTTCATCGAGATCGAACTCGACGCCCTGTGGCAACCACCACCGGCGCCTTGAAGTCGACCCACTCGCCGCGCGCCACCACCCGCATGCAGGCACCGCACGCGGCTTGCCGCAGTGTGCGGCGGTGGGCGTCCGTCGGCTGCCGGCGGCATCCGGGTTTACCCCGTACACCCGCCCGGGGGTTCAACCACGCGGGCACTATGACCAAACCAAATTTTGCGTTCACCCCCACCGGGCCGCCCGGGATAATCGGCCTCCCCACGCAGGAGACGACAGAGTGCAGCTCGGACCGGAATTCACCAGGACCTTTTCTTTTGGCGGCGAGGACTACACCTTCGTCGACATCGCCGCGCTGGAGCGCGCCCATCCGTGCGCACCTGTGGCGGCCCTGCCCTTCTGCCTGCGGGTGCTGCTGGAAAGCAACCTGCGCCGCGCCGCCGACGATGGCGCGGCCCACGCGGTGCTGCGCCAGTTCAGCGCCTGGCAGGACACGGCAGCCCGCGCCGAGAACGTCGCCATCCACCCCACCCGGGTGCTGCTGCAGGACTACACCGGCATCCCCGTGCTGGTGGACCTGTGCTCGCTGCGCCAGGCGGCGGTGGACCAGGGCCTGGACCCCGACACGGTGAACCCGCGTATCCCGGTGGACCTCATCGTGGACCATTCCATCGTGGTCGACGCCTCGGGCAGTGCCGACGCCGAACAGCGCAACTCGGCCGACCAGCACGTGCAGAACCGGGAGCGTTTCGCTTTCCTGAAATGGACGGCGCAGGCCTTTCGCAAGCTGCGGGTGATACCGCCCGACTCGGGCATCTGCCACCAGGTCAACCTGGAGTCGCTGGCCACCGGCTGTGTGCTGGATACCCAGGGCGGGCAGCGCCTGCTCTATCCCGAACTGGTCATTGGCGCCGACAGCCACACCCCCACCATCAACGCCCTGGGGGTGCTGGGCTGGGGCGTGGGGGGCATCGAGGCGCTCAGCGCATCGCTGGGCGAGCCGCTGCAGATGCCGCTGCCCGAGGTGGTGGGTGTGCACCTCACCGGCCGCATGGCGCCGGGTGTGACCGCCACCGACTGCGTGCTGACCGTGACGCAGATGCTGCGCAGCTTCGGTGTGGTGGAGAAGTTCGTCGAGTTCTTCGGCCCCGGCGTGGCCACACTGGCCGTGCCCGACCGCGCCACCATCGCCAACATGGCGCCGGAATACGGCGCCACCTGCGCCTTTTTTCCCTGGGATGCGCAGACCCTGCAGTACTTCGAGACCACCGGCCGCGAGGGCGGCGAGCGCCTGCGGGCCTTCGCCGAAAACGCCCACCTGTGGCAGGGCGCGGATGCCATCGCCCCCGCGTATTCGCATGTGATCGAGTTCGACCTGGGTGCGGTCGAGCCGGTGATCGCCGGCCCCAAGCGGCCCGAGGAACGGCGCACGCTGCGCGAGGTACCGGACTCGTTCGCGCGGCTGCAGCCGGCCGCAGCACCCGGTGCCGTGGCGGGCGCCGAAGCGGCGGGCGGCATCCCCACCGGCGCGGTGTTGCTGGCGGCCATCACCAGCTGCACCAACACCGCCAATCCCTCGCTGGTCATCGCCGCCGGGCTGGTCGCCAAGAAGGCGGTGGAGGCCGGCCTGCAGGTGCCCGCCTGGGTCAAGACCTCCTTCACCCCCGGCAGCCTGGTGGTGAGCCAGTACCTGCGCGACAGCGGCCTGCAGGCCTACCTCGACCAGCTGGGTTTCCAGATCTGCGGCTTCGGCTGCACCACCTGCATCGGCAACTCGGGGCCGCTGCTGCCCGACGTGGCCGAGGCGGTCGAACAGACCGGGCTGGTGGGCTGCGCGGTGGTCTCGGGCAACCGCAACTTCAGCGGCCGGGTGCAGCAGCAGCTCGCCTTCAACTACCTGGCCTCGCCGCCGCTGGTGGTGGCCTACGCGCTGGCCGGCACCGTCACCCGCGACCTGGGCAGCCAGCCGCTGGGCCACGCCCGGGGCCGCGACGTGTACCTGGCGGACCTGTGGCCCACGGCCCAGGAAATCCAGAAGGTGTTCGTGCGTTACCTCGACCGCGAACTGTTCCAGCTGCGCCGCGGAACGCTCTCGGCCGGCGGGCCGGCCTGGGACCGCCTCCAGCCGCCGGCTTCCCAGGTATACGACTGGGCCGACCAGGCCGGCTACATCGCCCGGCCGCCCTTCTTCAGCGCCGGCACCGCGTCGGACGCACCCGCACCCGCCATAGCCCACGCCCGCGTGCTGCTGCTGCTGGGCGACGGCGTGACCACCGACGACATCTCGCCGGCCGGCCGCATCCGCCCCCACACCGCCGCCGGCCGCTACCTGGCGGGCCTGGGTGTGCCGCCCGAGCGCATGCACACCTTCGGCGCACGGCGCGGCCACTGGGACGTGATGCTGCGCGGTGCCTTCAGCAACCCCAACCTGGTCAATGAGCTGCTGCCGGACACCCACGACGGCTCCACCCGCCTGATGCCCGAGGGCACACCCACCAGCGTGCTGGACGCTGCGGCCACCTACCGCGCGCGCGGCGAGCAGGTGGTAGTGGTCGCCGGCAGGAACTACGGCACCGGCTCCTCGCGCGACGACGCGGCGCGCAGCACCCGGCTGCTGGGCGTGGCCGCCGTCATCGCCGAGAGCTTCGAGCGTATCCACCGCGCCAACCTGGCCTCCTTCGGTGTCATGCCGCTGCTGTTCACCGCCGGCCAGTCGCGCAAGACCCTGGGACTGGACGGCAGCGAAACCTTCAGCATCCCGCTGGGTGCCCTGCCCCCGCTGGCGGGTGATCCGGTGGCCTGCACCCTCACCCGGGCCGATGGCCGCAGCGAGGCCATCACCCTGGCCAGCGCCCTGCGCGGCGACGAGCGGGGTTATTTCACCCGCGGCGGCATCCTGCCCTGGCTGGCAGACAAGGCATGCGCCGGGACGGCCGCGGCATGACCGGGCGCGACCCCGCCGCGCTGGTGGACTCCCGTTCCGCCTGGATCGCCGCGACGGTTGCCCTGGTCTGCCTGGGCATGTCCTTCGGCGCGCCGATGGTGGCCATGGTCGGGCTGAAGGCCATCGCCCACGACATGGGCGGCGAACGTTCGGTGGCGGCGCTGGCCGGCTCGCTGGCCTGGCTCGGGTCGGCGGTGGGTGGCATCTTCATGGGCCGGCTGGCGCAGCGTTTCGGTGTGCGCTACACGGTGATGGCGGGCGGCGTCTCGGTGCTGGTCGGCCTGTACATCTCCACCCTGGGCCAGCCCTGGCAGTTGTACGTCGGCCATGGCGTGTTCATCGGTTTCCTGGGCATCGCGGGGCTGAATGCCCCGCTCTACGTCTACGTGAGCCACTGGTTCGAACGGCGCCGCGGCTCGGCGCTGGCCCTGCTGTCCAGCGGCAACTACATCGCCGGCATCTGCTGGCCGGTGGTCTTCGAATACACCACCACGCACTGGGGCTGGCGTTCGACGATGCTGGGTTATGGGGCACTGGAGGCCACGGCGGTGCTGCTGCTGGCGGGCTTCTTTTTGCGGCCCGCGCCCGACGTGGCGATGCTGCCGCCCGCCGCCGGTCATGCCGCGCCCGCCCGCTCCAACCTGGGGCTGAGCCCCAACGCGGTGTTCGTGCTGATCGTGGTGGCGGCCTTCCTCTGCTGCGTGCCGATGGCCATGCCGCAGGGCCACCTGGTCGCCCTGTGCACCGACCGGGGCATCTCGGCGCCGGTGGGCGCGGCCATGCTCTCGGTGCTGCTGGGTGTGGCCTTCGTCAGCCGCCAGGCCTGGGGGCTGGTGGCCGACCGCATCGGCGGGCTGCGCACGGCCCTCATCAGTTCCTTCATGCAGGCGGTGGCGGTTTCGGGTTATCTGTACGTGGAGCAGCAGTTCGGACTGTTCGCGGTATCGATCGCCTTCGGCCTGGGTTTCAGCGCGCTCATTCCGGCCTACGTGCTGGCGGTGCGCGAGATCTTCCCGGCCCGCGAAGCCTACTGGCGGGTGCCCATCGTGCTGCTGATGACCGGCTCGGGCATGGCCACCGGCGGCTGGCTGGCGGGTTTCCTGTACGACCGCTCGGGCTCCTACGATCCGGCCTTCGGCATGGGGGTCGCGTCGAACATCGCCAACCTGGTGTTGCTGGCCCTGCTGGTGGGGCTGCTGGCCCGCAACGGCCGGCGCCAGGGTCCGGGCGCAGGGCGCCCCGCCCCTGGTCTTAGTGCGTCATGAATGGCGGCATGCCATCCTCGCGGCCTGGGTCGGAGGATGGGTGGCGCCGGTAGCACGGGTCACACATACGTTGCTGCTGCAGCTGCGCTGCCGGAACGGCCGGAGCCCGCGGCAGCGCTGCCCTGATCGCCCTCTGCAATCGCCCTTTGCGCCAGCCACTGGGCCCTGAGCGTCAGGGTGGACGCCGAAGTCTGCTTGAAGGCGATGCAGGTGTACCGGTACATGATGACGGTCGTGCAGTCGAGCCAGTCGAGGCCTTCGGCCACCACGCCGCGGAAAACGCCTTTGTCGAGCAGGTTTTTCCGCGCATCCTGCATCCGCTCTTCATTGGCACCGGAATATTTCTTGTAGACCAGCATCACCGTCATGTCGGGGTCCCAGTCGGCAACCCGTTTCAGGATGTCGCCTGCTGTCTGGATGTGAAGCATGTAGCACCGGCCCCTTGCCACGCTGTAGCCCACCAAAGCCACGCAGACCGCAAAGCTGCTGGACACCAGGCATTCAGACACATCTATGCGGCAGGACTCGCTCAGGCAGGTATCGACGGGGAGCACCGTCTGTACCTGCTGGGGCTGTTCGGGCCACTCGATCCGCATGTCTTGCAGCACCGTTTGCTCATACTCCCCGTTTTCCAGGCTTATCAACAGCGGCGGCTCATGCACGGGCCGGTTCAGGTTCCGTGCCTTGGCAAGCGCCTGGACCTGGGCACCTGGCCGGTAGTCTTTCTCGCGGTTGGGGCCGGCGGCAAGAACGACGGGCAGGGCCTGGACCCGCTGCAGCGCTGGGGCCGGCAGGACAGGCGAGGCCCGGAGAACCAGCAGGGCCGATTGGACCGGCAGGACGGGCAAGGGGGGCAAGGCAGGCAGGGCCGGCAATGCGGGAACGGCCGCCAGCTGCTGCAGGACATGCGCCGGCGGAATGCCCATTGCCGGAATCCTGAGCCCGGGCGCAATCTCCGGCACGGGTACCGGCACATCGTGTACAGGCATATGCCCTGGCATGGCATGGGGCACATGCAGGGGCAAGCGAATGCCCAATGCCGGAATCCTGAACTGGGGCGGAATCACGGGCACCGGCACGTGCCTGGGTGTCAGGGGCATGGCGCTTTCTCCTGGCGGGCATCGCGGGTCGATGGTACGGAGATGCGCAGGCGCCGTATGTCCCTTGAACAGGGGACACCGCAAGACTAGCTGGCCGGGCCCGGCGCCGCGCCGCCCGCCGCCGCCCGCATACACAGGTCCACGAACAAGGCCAGCGCGGGCGACAGGTGCTTCTCGCGCCGGTGGATCACGAACAGCGGGCGTGTCATCGGCGGCAGCACGGTCGGCAGCACCACCAGCCGGCCGGCGCTCAGCAGGTCCTGCACCAGCACACGCGACAGGCAGGTGATGCCCAGGCCATCGGCCACGGCGTACTTGATGGCTTCGGAGCTGCCCAGGGTGATGTCGGCCTCCACGTGGTCGAGCGCCGGCACCAGTGCCTGTTCCACCGCCTCGCGTGTGCCGGAACCCGGCTCGCGCAGCAGCCAGGGGCCCCGCCGCAATGCGGCAGGCTCCAGCGGCCGGACGGCCGCCTCCCGGGCCAGGGGGTGGCTGGGCGAGGCGACGATGACAAGCTCGTCCTGCCGCCAGGGCAGCACGGCCATGCCCTCGACGTGGCAGGTCCCTTCGATCAGGCCCAGGTCGGCCTGGAAATCGGCGACGGCCTCGCCCACGTTCTGCGTATTGCCGATCACCACGTCGAGCCGGCACAGGGGCAACTCGGCGCGGTAGGCCGCCAGTAGCGCGGGCAGCAGGTAGTTGCCGATGGTGGTGCTGGCCGCCAGCCGGATCTGCACCCGCGCCGGTCCGGTGCCGCCGGCAAAACCGTCTTCGATGCCCTGCGCCCGGTCGAGCAGGCCGAGCGCCTCGGGCAGCAGCGTGCGGCCGGTGTCGTTGAGCACCAGGCGCTTGCCGACCCGGTCGAACAGGCGGCTGCCCAGTGCCGTTTCCAGTTCGTTGAGCGCCGCACTGGTGGCCGACTGCGACAGCGCGACGGATTCTGCTGCCGCGGTGGTACTGCCGGTGCGGGCTACCGCACAGAAGAGCTGGAGTTGCCGGAGGGTCAGGCGCATGGATCGATATACCTGTTTTGCAATTAACTTATAAGGAAATTATCCGTTTTACGGGGCACGCCTGGATTTCTACAGTCGGTCTATGTCTGCACTGCCCCCTTTTTCCGCCGCTGGCGGCATCCCGGCGCCCGTACCGCGCCCGGGTGCCGGATGGCTGGCCCACCACCTGCCCGGCCTGTGCGCCGCGGCCTTGCTGGCCTTCGGGTCGATCGAACTGGCGAAGTCCGAGGTGTTTGCCGCGCACGGCATCAGCGCACTGACGCTGGCCATCGCCCTGGGCATGCTGGTGGGTAACACGGTATACCCGCGGTTTGCCGGCAGCGTTGCGCCCGGCATCGGTTTTTCCAAGCAGAAGCTGCTGCGCCTGGGCATCGTGCTGTACGGCCTGCGGCTGACCTTCCAGGACATCGGCCATGTGGGTGTGCTCGGGGTGGCCATCGATACCGTGATGCTGTGCAGTACCTTCGGCCTGGCCTGCCTGCTGGGCACACGGCTGTTCGGGCTGGACCGCACCACCGCCATGCTGATCGGCGCGGGCAGCTCCATCTGCGGTGCCGCCGCGGTGATGGCGACCGAGCCAGTGGTGCGCGGCCGGGCCGAGCAGGTCACGGTGGCGGTATCGACCGTGGTGGTGTTCGGCACCATCGCGATCTTCCTCTACCCCGCGCTTTATGCCTGGAACCTGCAGCACGGCCTGCTGCCCATGGGGCAAAAGGCCTACGGCCTGTTCGTCGGCTCCACCGTGCACGAGGTGGCACAGGTGGTGGCGGCGGGCCGCGCGGTCGGCGAAGGTGCCGCCGATACCGCCGTCATCGCCAAGATGGTGCGGGTGATGATGCTGGCGCCCTTCCTGCTCGCGCTGTCGGCCTGGCTGGCGCGCGGCGACAAGGCCGGCGCCGGTGAGGGCGGCCCCGGCGACGGCACACCGGCCGCGGCCGGCGGGGCCGGTGCGCTCTGCATTCCCTGGTTCGCGGTCGCCTTCGTGGTGGTCGCGGGCTTCAACTCCCTGGGGCTGCTGCCCGCGTCCGTGGTGGGCTGGATCCTCGACCTGGACACCGTGCTGCTGGCCATGGCCATGGCCGCGCTGGGCCTCACCACCCACTTCTCGGCCATCCGCAACGCCGGCCTGAAACCTCTGGCCCTGGCCGCCACCCTGTTCCTGTGGCTGGTCGTTGGCGGCTGCGCCGTGAACCAGGCGCTGGGCGCCTGGATCCATTGAAGCGCGCTCAGTTCGACGCGGCGTAGTTGCTGGCGATCGCCTGCAGGACTGCGCCGACGAGCACCGGGTCGCCCTCCTTGTCGGGGAAAACCTTGCCGACGATCGACAGGGCGTATTCGAGTTGGCGCTGCGCCACGGCAGCCGCCAGGTTGCAGCCTCTTTCGTGCGCGGGGTCCAGCAGGCGAAGTTCTTCGCTCATATGATTTCTCCTTGGGGTTGGGCGCAGTATGCAGGCAAGCCGCCTCCGGCCGGAGACAATGGCGCCCTGCCATCCTTCCGTTTACGGGCTCCCATGTCTTTTACCGCCATCGCCGCCGTCCGTGCACACACCACGTGTACTGCACGCACCGCGTGTGCCGCCCTCGCCGCCTTCACCGCGCTGGCCCTGCTGCCGGCCACCGCCACCGGCCACGCCCAAACCCTGCCGTCCGGTGTGGCTTTTGGCATGACGGTAGCGGAGGTGCAGGCCGCCGCGGGGCCGCTGGAGCGTATACCCGGCGCCCGCCGCACCGCTGCCGGTGCGGTGGAAAGCCTGCGCGGTCCGGCACTGCCGGTGGCGGGTGTGCCTTTCGAGCAGACCTATGTCTTCGCCCGGGGTCACCTGTCGCGGGTGGAGGCATTGGCGGCCCCGCCTGCCGGCACCACCCCGGGGGCCGACGACAGCGCGGCCCTGTTCGGACTGATCGTGGCCTGGGGCCAGCGCACCTACGGCCCGGAAAACCGCGCGCGCGACACCAGCGGTGAATACGCCTCGTGGTCCACGCCGCAGGAAGACATCTATGTGCAGCGCACGGCGGGTGCCGGCGGCACCCCCTCCGTGCGGCTGGTGCACGCGGAGCGGCAGCAGCGCGATTCCGACGCCTTGTGATGTGTTCGGCCCCAGGTGCCGGGCACCTGCGGGAATCCGCGGGAGGCCTGCGTCCCGTTTTCGCCTGACAATGCCTGCTTCACAACACGGGCTCCGGCAGGGGCGCACACCATGGACACACAAACGGCGGCGCAGGTGATGGCCACACAGACGGCCCTGGTCTCGGTCATCGCCGAACTGCTGGTGCTGCTGCCCGATCCCCAGCGCGAACTGCTGCGCGAGCGCCTGGCCGCCCACGTGCCCGACCCGGGCCGCATCGACGAGCTGGAGCCGCACTACTCGCAGCTGCGCACCGAACAGTACGCCATGTGGGATGTGCTGCTGCGCGGGCCGGAGGCCGGCGAGAAAGACCCCGGCTAACCCGCCGGTCGCCGCCCGATGCCGGAACGGGCGCGGCCCGGCGGCGGTCAGGTGGCTGCGCGCAGCCGGTGCACCAGTTCGGCCCCGTGGCCCGAGATGTGGCCGCGCAGCACGGCGCAGGCGGCCTCGGCATCGTGCCGGTCGCAGGCTTCGAGCATCAGCCGGTGCTCGTCCAGTACCTGGGCCCAGCCCTGCAGGCTGGCGGCCCGCGCCTCCTGCGGCGAGGTGTAGTCGGCCACCGGCGTCGCAGCCGCCTGCTCCGGCTGGCCGGCCATGCGCACCCGCAGGTGGCGCGCAAAAAGCTTGTGCAGGTTCTCGATGGTGGCCAGCAGCCGCGGCTTGGCCGCAGGCTGGTAGAGGCGCCGGTGGAATTCCCAGTTGAGATCGCCCCAGCGCGACTCGAATTCCCGGCCCAGGTCGGGTGCACCCACAGCATCGATGCCTTCGCGGCCGCGCAGCAGGATCTCGCCGGCGGCGCGTGTGTCCTCCGGGGTGAAACGGGGAGCTGCCAGCGTCAGCGCCAGCGATTCCAGTGCCAGCCGCATCTGCAGGATCTCTTCGAAATCCTCCGCGGTGAGCGAGGTGACCACCACACCGCGGCGTGGCTGCGTCTCCACCAGGCCCTCGCCCTCCAGCTTCAGCAGGGCCTCGCGCACCGGCAGCCGGCTGACGCCGAATTTCTTCGCCAATTCCTCCTGCCGCAGGGTCTGGCCGCCGCGCAGCGCACCTTCCAGGATGGCCTGCCGCAGGATCTTCGACACCGATTCCGCCGCCGTAGGCGATGGCTGGGGGAAGTCGGCAAGGTAGGCGTCGAAGTTCATGGGCGGTTGCACCCATTCTAGCGGAGCCCTGGATCCAGGATGCTGCCACCGGCCGGTGGCAGCAGAACGTATTGCGCGCCTCTTTTGGTCGCAGTATCCTGGATCCAATATTCCAAGGAACCCTCCATGTACCGTGCCATCACCGCCACCCCGCTGTCGCCCCGCATCGGCGCAGAAATCGGCCATGTCGACCTGGCCGCACCGCTGGCGCCAGCGGTGCAGGAGGAACTGCGGCGTGCCTTCATCCAGTACCAGGTCATCGTGTTCCGCGACCAGCCGCTGGACCTGGACCAGCTGGAGCGGCTGGGCCGTTGCTTCGGGGACCTGTCGGGCCATGTGGGCACCCGGTCGAACAGCGTTTCCACGGAAAACCCCTTCGTCCGCCGGTACCACTTCGACGAAAAATCGAAAAGACTGGCGGAACGCGAGCTGCACAGCGACCAGTCCTGCGCCGCCGTCCCACCGGCGGGCAGCCTGCTCTACAACCATACGCTGCCGTCGGATGGCGGCGGCGACACGCTGTTCGCCAGCATGTACGCGGCCTACGACGCACTGTCCGACCGGATGAAGAACCTGCTCGGCGGCCTCACCGCCACACACGACGGCACCGGCCCCTTCGGTCCGGGCTCTCCGGTGTCGGCCCACCCGGTGGTGGTGACCCACCCGGGCAGCGGCAGGAAGGCGGTCTTCGTCAACCTGGGGTTCACCACCCACATCAACGAACTGCCGCCCCGGGAGGGCCGCGCCCTGCTGCAGTTCCTGTTCGACCACTGCGACCGGCCGGAATGGACCTGCCGCTTCCGCTGGCAGCCCCACTCGATCGCGGTGTGGGACAACCGCTGCACGCTGCACCGGGCGATCTTCGACTACTGGCCACAGGTGCGGTCGGGGTTCCGCCTGTACGTGGACGGCCGTATTCCGCCACACGCTTGACAGCCGGACCGTTCAGCCTAGAATTGCCTAAATTCTGGATCCAGGATACCGGATACTAAAAAGATGACACACGAAACTGTTTTTAAGGTGGCCGTCGCCCAGGTAGCCCCGGTGGCCGGCACGGACGCCACCCTCGGCAAGATCGACCGGTACTGCCGCGAGGCGGCGGCCGCCGGGGCACGGCTGGTGCTGTTTCCCGAGGCGCTGCTGGGCGGCTATCCGCGCGGCTCCGGCTTCGGCGCGGTGGTGGGGCAACGCACCGACGAGGGCCGCGAGGCGTTCCGCCGCTATTTCGAGGCCGCCATCGAGGTGCCCGGTCCGGCCACCGACACGCTGGGCGAGATCGCTGCGCGCGACGGGCTGCACCTGGTGGTGGGGGTGATCGAGCGGGCCGGCGGCACGCTGTACTGCACCGTGGTGTTCCTCGGCCCGGAGGGCCGGCTGCTGGGCAAGCACCGCAAGCTCATGCCGACCGGCTCGGAGCGGCTGATCTGGGGCTTCGGCAATGGCTCCACCATGCCGGTGCTCGACACCCCCCTGGGCAAGCTCGGCGCAGTGATCTGCTGGGAAAACTACATGCCGCTGATGCGCGCGGCCCACTACGCCCGCGGCATCGAGCTGTACTGCGCGCCCACTGCCGACGGCCGCGACACCTGGCTGCCCACCATGCAGCACGTGGCCATGGAAGGCCGCTGCTTCGTGCTGTCGTGCAACCAGTTCGCGCGCCGCAGTGACTACCCCGAGGCCTACGGGCCGGTGACCCCGGAGACCGACGCGGTGGTTTCGCGCGGCGGCAGCTGCATCGTCGACCCCATGGGCCGGGTGCTGGCCGGCCCGGACTTCGAGGGCGAGGCGCTGCTGGTGGCCGAGGTGGACCGTGGCGCCGTCGCCCGCGGCAAGTTCGACTTCGACGCCACCGGCCACTACGCGCGGCCCGACGTTTTTTCACTGCAGGTGAACGAGACCGACACCCAGCCGGTGGTGTTCAACCAGCGACCCTAGAAACCATCCAAACACCCCATAAACAGGAGATTTCCCATGAAGATACTGGTACTCGGTGCCGGCGGCATCGGCGGCCTGATCGGCGGACGCCTGGCGCAGGCCGGCGCGGATGTCACCTTCCTGGTGCGCGAGAAGCGCCAGCAGCAGCTGGCCGCCCATGGCCTGCGCATCGAGAGCCCGTTCGGCGACGCCACCCTGCCGGTGGCCACCACCCTGCAGGCCGGGCTGCAGCCGGTGTACGACCTGGTCATCCTGACCTGCAAGGCCTACGACCTGCCCTCGGCCATCACGTCGATCACCCCGGGCATGCACGCCGGCACCGCAGTGCTGCCGCTGCTCAACGGCATCGCCCACATCGAGACCCTCAACGCCACCTTCGGCGCGGGCCGCGTGATGGGCGGCACCGCCAAGATGCAGGTCACGCTCACGCCCGAAGGCGTGGTGCGCCAGCTCAACGACTGGCAGACCATCACCTTCGGCGAGCAGGACGGCAGTGCCTCGGCGCGCGCCCAGGCTTTCCGCACGCTGCTGTCGCAGACGCCGGTCGAGGCCAAGCTGTCGACCAACATCGTCGGCGAGCTGTGGTTCAAGCTGGTGCATCTGTCCACCGTGGCCGGCATGACCTGCCTGATGCGCGCCAACATCGGCGAGATCGTGCGCACCCCCGAAGGCAGCGTGCTGCTGAACCAGCTGCTCGACACCAACGCCGCCATCGCCGGCCACCACGGCCACCGCCCGGACGAGAAGTTCATCGCGACCTACCGCGACCTTTTCTCGCAGACCGGCGCCCTCTACGAAGCCTCGATGCAGCGCGACCTGGAAAAGGGCGGCCCGATCGAGAGCGAGCAGATTCTCGGCTACATGCTGGGCAAGTGCCGCGCCGCCGGCCTGCCCGACACCCTGCACCTGGCCGCCTACACCCACGTGAAGGCCTACGAGCAGCGCCGCGCCGCCGGACGCCTGCCGCCGCGGCCTGCCTGAGACCCACCGCATTCGCAACCACCGAGGACGTCTCCATGCACCCCCTGCCCACCTCTTCACCTCCATCGCCGTCGCGCCGGCAGATTTTCAAGGCCCTCGGCCTGCTGGGGTTGCCGCTGGGTCTTGCGGGGGTCGCCCGGGCGCAAAGCTGGCCCGACCGGCCGCTGCGTTTCATCGTGCCCTATACCGCGGGCGGCGGCGTCGACAAGATCGCCCGGGTCATCGGCGACCGGTTGGCGGTCGCATTGGGCCAGCCGGTGGTCATCGACAACCGGGGCGGAGCCGCGGGCAACATCGGCACCGAGGCCGGTGTTCGCGCCGAACCCAACGGCTACACCATCGTGATGGGTGCGGCGGCGCTGGCCATCAACCAGACGCTGTACCGCAAGCTGCCCTTCGACGCCACGCGCGACCTGCTGCCGGTATCGCTGATCGCCAAGACACCCAACATCCTGGCAGTGCACCCGCAGGTGCCCGCCACATCGGTGGCCGAGCTGATCCAGCTGGCCAGGAACAAACCCGGGGCGCTCAACTACGCCTCGGCCGGCAGCGGCACCACACCGCATCTGGCGGCCGAGCTGTTCGGCAGCATGGCCGGCGTGCAGATGACCCATGTGCCCTACAAGGGCTCGGCGCCTGCCGTCACGGCACTGCTCTCGGGCGAGGTCGACCTGATGCTGGCACCCGCGCTCACCGTGCTGCCCTACATCAAGGCCGGCAAGCTGCGCGGGCTGGCGACCACGGGCGCGGAACGCTCGGCCGCCTTTCCGGAACTGCCCACCCTTGCGGAGTCGGGCCTGCCGGGTTTCGAGGCATCGCAGTGGTATGGCGTGCTAGTGCCGGCCGGCACCCCGCGGCCGGTCATCGACCGCCTGCAGCAGGCGCTGGTGCGCATCGTGCACCAGCCCGACGTGGTGGCGGCCCTGTCCAGCGACGGCTCCGAGCCCGTGGGCAGCACACCCGAGGCCTTCGCCGCGTATTTCCAAACGGAAGTGGCGCGCTGGCGCAAGGTCATCCCCGCGTCCGAGCGGCTCAACTGACACGGAGAAAGCAAGCATGGACATCGACTACGCACGGCTGAAACACCACGTCGAGGAAACCATCCACGGACTCGCCAGCGGGCGCCTGGACCCGATCCGCCGGCCCTCCGCCCAATTGCAGGTGGTGCGCGGGCTGCAGGGCGAGGTGCAGACCGGCAAGTTCCGCTTCCGCACCGACGCGGCCATCGATGCCGGCGGCTTCGCCGAGCACCCGCGGCCGATGGACTACCTGCTCGGCGGGCTGGCCAGCTGCCAGCAGATGTGGTGCCTGCGCTGGGCCGCCCTGCAGGGCGTGACGCTGACGCACCTGGCCATCTCGGCCGAATCGGTGTTCTCGTGGCACGGCGAATACCTGCAGCAGATCGACGCGGGCATGAACGCCCTCAACGTCGTGTACGACGTGGCCGCCGACGGTTTCACCGCCACCGATGCCTGCGACATGGCCGACATGGTGGCGCGCCGCTGCCCGGTGCTGGCCACGCTGCGCCGGGCGGTGCCGATCCACGAAACCCTGCGCCTGCCCGGCCAGCCCGACACCGTGCGGCAATGGGAGCCGGGGCGCGACAGCGCCGTGCCGGCAGCCGTATGACCCCCCCTGCGCAGCCGGGTCTCCTCGTGCTGTGTGCCGGCGCCGTCAAGAGCGCGGCGACAGCGGCGGCGGAGGGTTTCGGTCAGGCCGGCGACGCCGCGCCGGCCTTCGATTTCGGCACCGCCGGCGGCCTGGGTAAACGGGTCGCGGCGGGCGAGGCAGCCGATGTGCTGATCGCCAGCCGCGGCGTGCTGGATGCACTCGCGGCCACCGGCGCCGTGCTGCCGGACACGGTGACCCACCTGGGCTCGGTGGGTGTCGGCATCGCCGTGCGCGTGGATGCGCCAGCGCCCGACATCTCCAGCCCCCCTCTGCTGCGCCAGGCGCTGCTGACCGCCCGCAGCATCGCCTGCAGCGATGCCTCCACCGGGGACTCCAGCGGACAGCACTTCGCCTGGGTGCTGGAACAACTGGGCATCACCGACGCAGTAGCCGACCGGCGGGTACTGGCCCGCCTCGGCCTGGAAGTGGCCGAGCAGGTGGCGCGCGGCGCGGCCGAACTGGGGGCCACGCAGGCCAGCGTCATCCTCGGCTGCCCCGGGGTGCGGCTGGCCGGACTGCTGCCCGCGGAATTGCAGCACACCACCGTCTACGCGGCCGGCATTCCCCGGCAAAACGCCGCGCCGGAGGCGGCCCGCGCCTTCCTGGCCCACCTGGGTACACCCGCCGGCAGGGCGGTTTTCCGGGCGGCCGGCTTCGCGGCGCCGGAGTAGATGAGCACCAAGAAGCGCCTGCGCTACATCCGCCCGGCCACCTTGGCCAGGCAGACGGCCAGGTAGCCCGCCAGGCCGAGCAGCAGCAGGATGGCGGTGGCCTCCAGCCAGCGGAACCGGCGGGCGCGGGCCGGCTGCGCGGCGGGCGCGTCCGCGTCCGGTAAGGCGGCCACTGCCGCCTCGGGCAACGCGGCCTCGGGCAGCAGCACCGGTTCGGCCGGGCCGGCACGCCCACCCGGCCCCAACCACTGCCCCGCCACCGCCAGCCCACGCGCCGTCAACCGGCGCTGCTCGACCATCAGGCCGACTTTCAGCCGGCCCATGCCCAGGGGCTGGGCACGTGCCCAGGCCTCCACGTCGTCCACCGTGGCGAAATCCTGCACCATGCCGCCGCTACATCGGCGGCAGGTCGCGCAGGGTGCGGCGGACCACCGGCTCGCCCACCACGTCCACGGTCTTCACGCCCGGTTCGGGCTCCACGACACGCAGGTGCGGGCCGGCGACGAACTGGCCGTCGGTCAGGAAGGAGGTGGTGACGGTGAAGCCGCCCTCCAGGCACTCCACCACGTCGGCCGCAAACACATGCACCGGCGGCTGGCTCCAGCGCCCGGAGACGCTGTCGGCTATGCCCATGAAGAATTCCGCCGGATAGCGCCCTTCAAAGCGCACACCGATCACGCAATACACGTCCATGCTCGCCTCCTTACGATGGCCGCAGTATGCCCGCACCCTGCATGAACCGGCTACCCGCCTGTGCGCCTGTCGGCCTGGCCTAACGGCTCAGGATCAGCGAGGCGATGATGCCGGTGGCCACCGCGACCAGCACGTAGTCGCCGCCCACCTGCACCCAGTTGTAGCCGCGCGGCGGCGCATTCAGGTGGTGGCCGCGCCAGTCGTCCACCACGTACTGGCGGCCCCGGTATTCGGGCGCGAGCCGTTCGCCCCGGTGGAAGCGGTTGTCCGGCCCGGCACCCCGCGGGTAGTCGCGCGGGCCGAAGTCGTAGCGCGCACGCCGGTCGTAACCATAGGCATGGCCCGGGGGGCCACGGCGGTCGCCGCGGTACTCGCCGCGGCCATCGCCACGCCCGTCCCCACGGCCAACGCCCCGCTCATTGCGGTCATGGTCGCGGTCGCCGTCGTGGTCGCGTGCGAACGCGGGCGCCACGCAGGCCATGCTCAAAACCGCGGCAAGCGCGGCGCAAAGGGGTTTCATGTTTCTCATTTTTTCCTCCGGTAATGGCCGAGCATGCGTCAAGAAGCCGGTACAGTTGTATCAACACACATCCCCGGGGGTCGCGGCAAGGCGTCCGGCATGGCCCGAACCATGCATCAGACGGCCACGGCAGAGTCCCTGGGCCGGCACAAGGGGGAAACGGACAGTGAACGAACTCGAAACGCTCCGCGCCAAGGTGGCCGGCCTGGAGGCCAGCAACGCCGCGCTCTACCTGGTCATCGCCGCGATGATCCAGACCTTTCCCCGCTACCACGACTTCCAGCTGGTGCTCACGGCCCTGCTCGAAGTGCAACTGCCCGGTGGCGGCCTGGCCCGCGAACTGACACCGGCGCAAAAGGCCATGGTGCGCGAGGCGGTGGAAAACCTGCAGCGCATCGAGCCGCTGTCCGAAGGCGCACCCGCGCGGGCGCTGCAGCATGCGCTGCCGCCCCACGGGGACTGACGCGGCGCGGCAAGACATCTGCGCCAGACGGCGCAGGCAACATCACGATACAGCTCGGCGTGCCATCTGCCAGCATGCTGCATTCCCCCCTCTCTGGACGGAATGAAGGCCATGTATCGCACGAAGGGGATCCACGCCCCATCGCCATGTATCGGCACGGCTGCCGATGCCGCCATCGCGCAATGCCCGCCATCGCCCGGGGCCGACAGGGCCGCCCTGGCGGAAGTGCTGCGCCTGGTACAGGCGCGGGACTACCGTTTCACCACCGTCACCCCGCTGACGCAGCAGCGTGTGCTGGCCAGCCGCCAGGGCCGCGCGGCGGCCAGCCTGCGCGACGTGTTCGGGTGGAACCAACCCTTTGCCCCGGACACCGTCGGTGCGCCCCTGTTCGCGGCCATGCGGTCGGCCGGCGTACTGCGGGAATACGGCGGCGGCCTGTTCACCAGCGGGGTACGTATCTCCACCATCGGCTGCGACCTGTTCGTGCATTCGGCCTACCCCACCACGGCCGAGGATGCGGTTTTCTTCGGCCCCGACACCTGCCGCTTCGCCGGCTTCATCCAGCGCGAGCTGCGGGCGCGCCCGGGCGCACCCGCACGCATCCTCGATGTCGGCTGCGGCAGCGGCGCGGGCGGACTGGTGGCGGCGCGCGCCTGGATCGATGCGGGCCTGCCGCCGCCGGCCGTCACCATGAACGACATCAACCCGCTGGCGCTGGCCTACACCGCGGTCAACGCCGACGTGGCCGGCATCTCGGTCATGGCCGCGCAGGGCGACGCGCTGTCGGCCGTCGCCGGCGAGTTCGACCTCATCGTCTCCAACCCGCCCTACCTCGTCGACGCCCGCCGCCGGGCCTACCGGCACGGCGGTGCCCGCCTCGGCCGCGCGCTGAGCGTACGCATCGCGGCGGAATCCCTGGGACGGCTCGCGCCCGGCGGCATGCTGCTGCTCTACACCGGCGTGGCCATCGTGGACGGCATCGATCCCCTGCGGGAGGAACTCCAGCCCCTGTTGCGCGCACTGTCCTGCACCTGGTCGTACCGCGAACTGGACCCCGACGTCTTCGGCGAGGAACTGGAAAGCCCCGCCTACGCACACGCCGACCGCATCGCCGCCGTCGGCCTGGCCGTGCGGCGCACCGGCGGGGGCGGGTGATGCCGGCCTATTCCCAGCCGGCCCCGTTGCCGGCATCCGACGCCCTCCTCTTTGCGGCGTCCGCGACGGACCGCCGCGGTGTGCTCGAACGTATGCCCAAGTGGCTCATCTGCGTGCCGCTGGTGTGCCAGTGGCTGTGGCTGGCGCTGCGTTACCACAGCGCCACGCTGCCGTCGGCTGCCAACGCCGCCATCAACGGCGGCGGCCTCATCGGCGAGGGCAAGCTCGAATACTTCCAGGGCATGGGACCCCGGGCCCGCGCGGCCACCGCGCGCCACACCGCGGCGGTGGCCGGCGCCGGGCTGACCGACCGGCAGATGGCCCGGCTGCTGACGGCCGACGGCCTGGGTTTTCCGCTCATTGCCAAACCCGATATCGGCCTGTGCGGCTACGGCGTGCGGCGCGTGGACGACATGGCGGCGCTGCAGCACTACCTGGGCGCGTTTCCGCGCGGTGAAACCGTGGTGCTGCAGGAGTATCTGCCCCAGGCGGGCGAGGCCGGTATCTTCTACGTCCGCGATCCGGCCACGGACCGGGGCCGCATCACCGGCCTGGCGCTGCGTTACTTTCCGCGTGTCGTGGGCGACGGCCACCGCAGCGTGGACCAGCTCGTCGCGGCAGACCCGCGCACCCGGCGCCTGGCGCACTCGCCGCGCCACCAGGGCCCGGCGCACGACACACGGGTGCCGGCCGCGGCTGAAGTCGTGCGGCTCGCAACCATCGGCTCCACCCGGGTGGGCGGCCTGTACCGCGACGGCGCACGGCACATCAGCGCCGAACTCACAGCCGCCATCGACACCATCGCACGCGACATGCCCGACTTCCATTTCGGCCGTTTCGACGTGCGTTTCGACAGCCTGCAGGACCTCGCCCTGGGCCGAGGTTTCAGGATCATGGAAGTCAACGGCGCCGGCTCGGAAGCCATCCAGGCCTGGGATCCGGACGTGCCGCTGTGGCGCGGCCTGGGCATGGTCTTCGCCAAGCAGCGACTGCTGTTCGCCGTCGGCGCGGCGCGCCGCCGCGCCGGCGTACGCCCCATCGGCCTGCGCGGCCTGGCGCGCCTGTACCGGCACCAGCAGCGGCTGATTCCCCTCTATCCCCCCTCCAACTGACATGGCAGCGACGGCAGCGCTCCCCGCGGGCGGCCTGGACATCCGCTGGGCGGATAGCGAGGACGAGGTGCGCGAAGCCCAGCGCCTGCGATACCACGTGTTCGTGCAGGAACTCGGCGCCCGCCTGCCGGCACCGGCGGACGCCGCCCCCGGCCACGATACCGACCGGTTCGACCCGTTCTGCGACCACCTGCTGGTGCGGGCGACAGGGCCCGGCGATGCCGGCGGCGGCCCGCTCGTCGGCACCTACCGCGTGCTGGCGCCCCGCGGCGCGCGGGGCGCCGGCGGCCTCTACACCGACACCGAATTCGACACCCGGGCACTGGCGGCCATCCGGCCGCGCGCGGTCGAACTGGGCCGCTCCTGCGTGCGGCCCGGCTGGCGCTCGGGCAGCGTCATCATGGCCATGTGGTCGGCCCTGTGCCAGTACATGCTCCAGCACGAACTCGACACCATGATCGGCTGCGCCAGCGTGGGCCTGCACGACGGCGGGGCCACCGCGCGTGGCCTGTGGCAGCGCCTGCGCACGACCCACCTGGTCGATGCGCGCTGGCATGTACGGCCCTACCGGGCGTACCCGCTCGGCGACCCAACCGGCCCCAGCTCCAGTCCACAAGGCGACCAGGCCGAGTCCCCCACGCCACCGCTCATCAAGGGCTACCTGCGCTGCGGCGCCCGCCTGCTGGGGCCGCCGGCACACGACGAGAACTTCAACACCGCCGACCTGCCGATGATGCTGAACATCGACGATTTCTCGCGGCGCTACCGCCGGCATTTCCTCGGCCGCTGAGCATGGACCCACAGGCCGGCAGGCGCCGGGCGTTCGCCGCCGTGCTCGTGTCGCAGTTCTTCGGCGCCGTGGCCGACAACGCCCTGCTGCTCGTGGCCATCGGGCTGCTGATGGAACGCAACGCGGCCGCCTGGACGGTACCTGCGCTGCGGCTGTTCTTCTACCTCTCGTACGTGCTGCTCGGGCCTTTTTCGGGTGCCGTGGCCGATGCCTGGCCCAAGGGGCGCGTGCTGCTGGTCACGTCGCTGGTAAAGCTCGGCGGCTGCCTGCTGCTGCTGTGCCATGTGCATCCCCTGCTGGCCTTCATGCTGGTCGGCCTGGGCGCGGTAGTGCATGCGCCGGCGCGCTACGGCATCCTGGCCGAACTGGTGCCGGCATCGCGCCTGGTGGCGGCCAACGCCTGGCTGGAAGGCACGACCGTCGCCGCCATCCTGCTGGGGGTACTGGCCGGCAGCCTGCTGCTGGCGCCGGTACACGGCATGCTGCAGTGGGGGACGGGCGTGGCATCCAGCGCCACGGTGCCCGTCGCCCTGGTGTACCTGGTGTCGGTTGTGTTCGCCGCAGGCATTCCACGGGTGCCCGCCGCCAGCGCCGTGGCCCATCGGGCCGCCCTGCGCCATCCAGCCGTGCTGCTGCGCGACTTCCGCCGCGCGCTCGCCCTGCTGTGGCGCGACCCGGCGGGTCAACTCAGCCTGGCCACCACCAGCCTGTTCTGGGCCGCATCGGCCACGCTGCAATTCGTGGTGCTGCGCTGGGCCGGCATGGCGCTGGCGCTGCCCCTGGCGCAGGCTTCGCTGCTGCAGGGCGTGGCCGGCATCGGCATGCTGGCCGGTGCAGGATTCGCCGCGCGCCGGATACCGCTGGAGCGTGCACTGTCGGTGTTGCCGCTGGGCATCGCCCTCGGCGCGGCGGTAGCCCTGGTGGCCGGGGTGACGCAGGTGGCTGCCGCCATCGCCCTGCTGCTGGCCATCGGCGCCCTGGCGGGCGCGCTGCTGGTGCCCATGAACGCGCTGCTGCAGCAGCGTGGACAGACCCTCATGCACACCGGCCAATCCGTCGGTGTGCAGCACTTCGGGGAAAACCTCGCGTCGCTCGCGCTGCTGGGGGTCTACGGGCTGCTGCTGGCCGCGCACGCGCCGCTGCTGCCCACGGTGGTCGGGCTGGGGTTCTTCCTGGCTACCGCCACCGGCCTGATCCTGTGGCGCCACCGCAGCCGCACCGGCACCCCGGTGGCCGGCGGGCTTCGGTCATGAAGACGATGGTGCCGCTGCCGGCGCCTCGTCCAACGAAACCCGTACCTGCTGGTGGGCACGAACCTTTGCCAGCAGTTCGAGCAGCAGCGCACGTTCTTCCGCCGTCAGGATAGCCAGCACCTGGCCGGTCAGCGCGTCGCCGGCGGCGAGTGCGGCCTCCAGGGCGGCTTCGGCCTGGGGCTCCAGGGATACCAGGTTCGCGCGGCTGTCCGCAGGATGCTGCGTGCGGCGGATCCAGCCGGCGCGGGCCATGCGGTTGCACAGGCCCACCACATTCATCGCGCTGGTGTACATACGCTGGGACAGCCCCACCTGCGACAGCGGCTTCGGTTCTTCCTCCCCGTGCCGGCTGGCCAGCGCGCCCAGCAGGCGGCACTGCGCCAGCGTCAGGCCGGTCTGCGGGCGTACCAGGCGGTCGAATTGTTCGCTGTACATCCGGGCCACGTCGTTGACGAGGAAGCCGAAGTAGCGGGTGCCGGCTTTTTTCATGGATCAGACTCGTGGAATGGAGGACGGTTGGGACGGCTGCGGCTACTGCCCGAGAATAAAACCAAAACACCTACTTGGACGTAGGCACATGGGCAACAAATTTTGTGAGTGGCAACCCGGCCTGCGCATACAGGGAGGCCTTGGGATGAAAGGTACCGGAGCCGTTATTCCATTGCGAGACCATGTTGTCGTCGTCAATCCAGAGTTCGCCTGCATACAGCACTTTTTGTGAAAACGAACACAGAGCGGGATGATCCGTATCCTTACCATTCTCGCCCCGCGTCGGCCATATCCGGATAGACCCGTTCAACATGGTGACATAGGCATATTTCCCAGCAGGTACCGCACCGGCCAGCCCCTGCGCACCACCGTAGCCATCGCCTTCAAATTCGATTTCAAGTATCACATTGGGACTGCTGACATGCTCATGTGAAAACCTGGAGGAAAGAATGCCTCGGTATTTTTTCCTGGAGGCCTCCCTGGCAGAGCCCCCCATCATTTTTACAGCCGACATCATGAACAGCGCACTGATCTCTGTAGCCACAGGACTCCCTCCCGCCATATAGCGTTATCACATTAACGTCAGGAAAAATCGAAAATTATAGTGCGCGAACAAAAGCAGAAGCCTTATGGTTGGCCTGCCGCTCTCTGAATGGGTCCGTAAATTCCTACCCTGCGCAAGGATTACTTAAATACACTTCGAGCGCCGTAGTTCATATAATAAATCGGACAAGGTGAAGGCGGGATGACAGAGGGGGAAGCACTCCGGCACTACCACACCACGGCGACCCCGCATTTACTCTCACGGATTCAGTTCGTTCTTGGGGTCGGCCTCGGCCGCAATCTAAAACCCTCGTTGGCGTGCGATTGTTGGCACTTCGGCGCTTGGGTAGTCGTGCCGCCCGCGCCTGCGTGGCAGACAATGGGCGCTGGGCAGCTATGCGTTGCCCGTACACCCTGGGTAGCTCAGGGAACCCTTCCTGAAGGAGCTGTCATGCTTGCTACTGCCAACCCTTGCCGCAGCCAGTCAACCGCCATGCGCTCCACATGCTCGGCACGCCCGTTTTTCTCGCCGACTGAGCAGGACGAGATCGCGTTGTTGGCAGAAGCGACGTGGTTGCGGCGCGCTGCGGCCCATGGCCCCGCAGGTCCTGGTGTGCCTGCATATGGACATTCGGCCGCTCCCTCGCTCGGGCATGTGACCATCGGGCAGATCAGCGCTGTTCAGGGCACCATTGCCATCTGACAGGGAAGTTGCCACGCGCAAAGAAAAACGGGCCACGACTTGTAGTCGTGACCCGTTGGTCTGATTCAACAATCTTTGGTCGGCGTGAAAGGATTCGAACCTTCGACCCCTTGCACCCCATGAAGGCACCGAGAATTTTCTAACCGGTTGATTTTTCACGGGAAATAGGCAAACCCCGTTTCAAACGCAGACACGATTTCACGGCTTTTGG
>JAZJYT010000049.1:0-23706 GCA_040390235.1 Pseudomonadota bacterium
GCCTGGCGCGGCTCGAGTTCATCATCAACAACAACATCGGTGTGCACCCGAAGGCCATCCTCGACTACCCGAACGTCGCGGCCGACCTGAAGAAGGCGGTCGAATCGGTGGCGCGCGGCCACGCCTCGCCCAAGGCCTTCTATGTCGACAAGGTGGCCGAGGGGGTGGCGACCATCGCCGCGGCCTTCTGGCCCAAGCCGGTCATCGTGCGCCTGTCGGACTTCAAGAGCAACGAGTACCGCAAACTCATCGGCGGCAGCCGCTACGAGCCGGAAGAAGAAAACCCCATGCTGGGTTTCCGTGGCGCGGCGCGTTATGTGAGCGCCGAGTTCCGCGAAGCCTTCGCCATGGAGTGCGAGGCCATGCGCCGCGTGCGCAACGACATGGGCCTGACCAACGTGCAGGTGATGGTGCCCTTCGTGCGTACGCTGGGCCAGGCCGACAAGGTCACCCAGCTGCTGGCCGAGCACGGCCTGAAGCGCGGTGTGGACGGCCTCAAGGTCATCATGATGTGCGAGGTGCCGAGCAATGCGGTGCTGGCCGACCAGTTCCTGGAGTTCTTCGACGGCTTCTCGATCGGCTCGAACGACCTGACCCAGCTCACCCTGGGCCTGGACCGCGACTCCGGCCTGGAACTGCTGGCGGCCGACTTCGACGAACGCGACCCGGCCGTTCGGGCCCTGTTGTCGCAGGCCATCAAGGCCTGCAAGGCCGCGGGCAAGTACGTGGGCATCTGCGGCCAGGGGCCCAGCGACCATCCGGATTTCGCGCAGTGGCTGGCGGATGAGGGCATCGAGTCGATCTCGCTGAATCCTGACAGCGTCATCGAGACCTGGAAACAACTGGCTGGATAGGCTCGCCCCCCAGGCTACGCACTTCGTGTCTTTGCCTACCCCCCTGCCGGGGGGCGACATCTACGGCCCGGCGAAGCCGGTTCCGTGATGTCCCTGGGGTGGGGGTGGGGGCGGGGCTTGGGCAAACACTGAGGCGGCGGGTGGCGCCGCCTGCGATGATGGGCGGATGCCCGTTTTCCATGACTCCGTCCTGCCTGCCCTGTCCGATGAAACGGGGCAGGGTGCCGACGACGATGCGGCGGGCGGCCGCTACTGGCCGCTGCGGGCGGGGCTGTTGCTGGTCTGGGCGGCTGCGTCTTTCGGGGTCTGCTATTTCGCGCGGGATCTGTTCGCGCTGCTGGGGCAGCCGCTGGGCTACTGGATGGCGAGCCAGGGCGTGCTGGTGGTGTTCATCCTGATCGTGGTGGTGTATGCCACGGTGGTGAACCGCCGGGAGCGGCTGCGGCTGGCGGCCGACGCGCTGGCGAACGGGCAGGCACGGGCCCGTGGCTGAAGGGGCCCCTGCCACACGCGGGCCGGCCTACCAGCGGCGCCTGCACCTGATCCTCGCCACCTACACCGCCGGGGTGGTGGTGTTCCTGCTGGGGCTGGGCTGGGCCGAGCAGCGCGGCCTCTCGCGCCACTGGATCGGGCCGATCTTCCTGTTCTCCACCGTCATGGTCTACGCCGCCATCGGCGTCTGGGGCCGCACCACGGACGCCGAGGAGTACTACGTGGCGGGCCGGCGTATCCCGCCGATGTACAACGGCATGGCGGCGGCGGCCGACTGGATGAGCGCGGCCTCGTTCATCAGCCTGGCCGGCGCGCTCTACCTGCAGGGCTTTTCGGGCAGCGAGGGCCAGCCCGGCGGCCTGGCCTACCTGCTGGGCTGGACCGGCGGCTTCTGCCTGGTGGCGATGCTGATCGCGCCGCGGCTGCGTGCCATGGCGCTCTACACCATCCCGGATTTTTTCCAGGTGCGTTTCGGCGGGCGCTGGCCGCGGCGCATCGCCGCGCTGTCGGCGGTGCTGTGTTCCTTCACCTATGTAGTGGCGCAGATCTACGGCGTGGGCCTGATTGCCTCGCGGCTCACCGGCGTGCAGTTCGAGATCGGCATCATGCTGGGCCTGGGCGGGGTGCTGCTGTGCTCCTTCCTGGGCGGCATGCGGGCCATCACCTGGACCCAGGTGGCGCAGTACGTGATCCTGCTGCTGGCCTTCCTGATTCCCGTGTCGTGGCTGGCCTACAAGCAGTTCGGCAACCCGCTGGCACCGCTGGTCTACAGCGGGCAGATGCAGCGTATCGCGGGGCTGGAGAAACACCTGCGCGACTCGCCCGCCGAACAGCAGGTGGCCCAGCTGTTCCTGCAGCGTGCACGCGGCTGGGAGGCGCGGCTGAGGGACGTCGATGGCGCCCTGGCGCAGGAGCGCGAACGTGCCCAGGACCGTATCCGTGCGCTGCGGGCACGCAACGCCGACGTGAACGAGATCGTCGCGGCCAGCCGCGCCCTGGTGCTGCTGCCCAAGGACGCCGCCAGCGCGCGCGAGCTGTGGAGCCGCGCCATGCGCGAGGACTTCGAGCGCGCGCGTCCCCTGGGCGGCCTGCCGCCGCAGGCGCAACCCTATGCCGGCAATCCGCAGGGCACGCCGGCCGAGCGGGAGGCCTTCGACCTGTCGCGGCGCAATTTCCTGGCGCTGATGTTCTGCCTGATGGTGGGCACGGCCGGCCTGCCGCACCTGCTGGCGCGCTACTACACGGTGCCCAGCGTGGCCGATGCACGCTCGTCGGTCGCCTGGTCGCTGTTCTTCATCGCGCTGCTCTACGCCAGCGCGCCGGCGCTGGCGGTGATGGTGAAGTTCGAGGTGCTGCAGAACCTGGTGGGCAGCCGCTTCGATGCGCTGCCGGCGTGGATCGGGCAGTGGGCGCGGGTCGATCCCTCGCTGGTGGCCATTGAGGACATCAACGGCGACGGCCTGCTGCAGCTGGGGGAGATCCGCCTGGGTGCCGACGTGGTCATGCTGGCCTCGCCCGAACTCGCGGGCCTGCCTTACGTCATCTCCGGCCTGGTGGCGGCCGGCGGGCTGGCCGCGGCCCTGTCCACCGCCGATGGCCTGCTGCTGACCATCAGCAACGCGCTGGTACGCGACATCGCCTTCCAGGAGGTGAAAAAAAGCCAGACCCCGGAGCAGCGGGTGATCTTCACCAAGTTCGCCCTGCTGGGGGTGGCCATGCTGGCGGCCTTCGTCGCCGCCCTCCGCCCGGCCGAGATCCTGTCGCTGGTGTCGGCCTCGTTCTCGCTGGCGGCGTCGGCCTTCGTGCCGGTCATGGTGCTGGGCATGTTCTGGCGCCGCACCAGCCGGGTGGCCGCGGTGGCGGGCATGTTGGCAGGGCTGGCCGTGACGGTGTACTACATGCTGTCGCATGCCGTGCTGCTGCGCGGCGCGGCCGGGGCTGCGGCGGCCGCCGGCGCCTCGGGACTATGGTGGGGCATCCAGCCGATCTCCGCCGGGGTGTTCGGTGTGCCGGCGGGCCTGGTGGTCGCCGTGCTGGTGAGCCTGGTGTATCCACGCAGCCGCGAGTCGGAGAACTGACGGGGCCTGCACGCCCGCACGGCGCAGAAGCATGGGGAAAGCCCGGTCACGGCCGGCGGCCGGGCGTGGCAAGCTGCACCAATGCGGGGCGTCTGCACTGCCCAGGCCCCGCCTCTCCATGAACCACACCACTCTCCTCGCCAAGACCGACGCCGGACTGCGGGTGCTGAAAGACCGCTCGGTGCCGCTGGCGCCGCGGCAGCGTTCGGCCTTCATCATGTTCGACGGCAAACACACACTCGGCGAAGTGCTGCAGGCCCTGGCCGGCATGGGGGTCGTGGCCGGGGATGTGGAGACCCTGGTGGAGGCGGGCCTGCTCGCGCCATCGGGCGAAGCGCCCGCCGCCACCGCCGAACCGGCAGTGGCGCAGGCCGCGGCAGTCCCTCCTCCGGCATCGGCACCGGCACCGGCGCCGGCCAGCGGGCACTCCTCGCAGGACCGCTACCGCGAGGCGAGCGCCATCGCCACCGAACTCACCGCCGGCCTGGGACTGCGCGGCTTCCGCCTCAACCTGGCGGTGGAGGCCGCCATGGGGCTGGACGACCTGCGGGCGCTGGTGCCCAAGATCAGGGCCGCGGTGGGCCCGGAAAAATGCACGCGGCTGGAGCAGGCGCTGAACGGCTGACCCGCAGTACTCACTCCGGCTGGATGCCCGCCTGCTTGACGACCTTGCCCCATTTGGCGAGGTCGGACTTGATGAGGGCGGCGTATTCCTCGGGCGTGCCGCCCTGGATGTCGATGCCGGCGTCCTCCAGCTTGGCGCGCACATCCGGCAGCTTCAGCGCCGCGTTGATGTCGGCATTGAGCCGGGCAATGATGGCCTTGGGTGTGCCGGCCGGCGCGAGGAAGCCGCCATTCGTGTTGGCGTCGTAGCCCTTGAAGCCCTGCTCGTCCGCGGTGGGAACGTCCGGCAGGGCCCGTGCCCGCTTGCGGCTCGACACCGCCACGGCGCGCACATTGCCGGCCTTGACCTGCGACTGGATGGCGCTGACCGTGTCGATGTAGAGCGCCGTGCGCCCGGCCAGCAGGTCCGGATGGGCGGCGGAAGATCCCTTGTAGGGGACGAGCAGCATCGGCACGCCACTCGCCATGCGGAACATCTCGGCGGCCATTTCCTGCGCACTGCCGCGGCCCGAGGTGGCGACCTTGGCCTCGTCGGGGTGGGCCTTCATCCAGGCGGCGAACTCGGGCAGCGTCTTGGCGGGAATCTGCGGGTAGATCGCGAACACCAGCGGAACCTCGTGGGTGTAGACGATGGGCTCGAAGCTTTTCTCCGGGTCCCAGCCCAGGTTCTTGAACAGGAACTTGTTGATGTTGTGGCTGCCCCCCACGATGCCGATGGTGTAGCCGTCGGGCGGCGACTTGGCGAGCACGTCCGTGCCGAGGTTGTTGGAGGCGCCGGGCCGGTTGTCGACGATCACCGGCTGGCCCAGCGACGCCGCGAGCTTGTCGCCGACGACACGCGCAATGGTGTCGATGGCGCCGCCCGGCGGCGCCGGGACAATGATCTTGAGGGGCCGGTTCGGGTAGTGGCCCTGGGCGGACGCCAGGCCGGGCAGCGCGGCCAGGGTTGCCGATAGGGCCAGTGCCTTGAGCAAGGGTGCGAGGTGCATGGAGGTCTCCTTTTTGTGGTGGGATGTGGTGTGGTGCGAGGGTTCGCGGCGCGTGCCTTGCCGTCAGCCGCGCCCGGCGAAGGGCATGGCGCTGGCCATGACGGTCATGTTCAACACATTGGCATCCAGCGGCATCGCGGCGATGTGGCGCACGGCGTTGGCCACATGGGTCGCGTCCATCATCGGCTCGGGTGCGACCGTGCCGTTGGCCTGCAGCACACCGCGTGTCATGCGTTCGGACAGCTCGGTCAGCGCATTGCCGATGTCGATCTGGCTGGCCACGATGTTGAATGCGCGGCCGTCCAGTGCCAGGGACTTGGTGATACCCGTGACCGCATGCTTGCTGGCGGTGTAGGGCGCGGTGAAGGGACGCGGCGTGTGCGCCGAGATCGAGCCGTTGTTGATGATGCGGCCGCCCTGGGGCGACTGGCGGCGCATCAGGCCGAAGGCCGCGCGTGCGCACAGGAACACACCGGTGACGTTGGTGTTCAGCACGCTGAACCACTTCTCCAGCGGCAGCTCGTCCAGGGGTACCGCCGGGGCGTTCACGCCGGCGTTGTTGAACAGCACGTCGAGCCGGCCGAAGCGGCGCTCGATGGTGTCGAACAGCGCCTGCACGCTGGTGGGGTCCGTCACATCGGTGGACACGGCCAGTGCCGTCTGGCCACGCGATCCGGCCTCGTCCGCCAGCGCCTGCAAAGGCTCCAGGCGGCGGCCCGCCAGGACGACGGTCCATCCGTCATCCAGCAGGCCGCGGGCCGCGGTGCGGCCGATGCCGCTGCCTGCGCCCGTGACCAGGGCAATCTTGGGGGGAGTAGTGTTGGCGCTCAAGGGTATTTGCCTCTCGGGGGTGTTGAAGATCCGGGGCGCCGCGTCAGGGCGCGCGACCCACGGTCAGGGAGAAATCGCCGATGCCCGCCACGCCCGCGTGGAGGACATCGCCGGCTTGCAGCGGGCCCACGCCCGCAGGGGTGCCGGTGTAGACCAGGTCGCCGGGCAGGAGCGTCACCGACCGCGACAACATGGCGACCAGTTCGGACACCGGCCACAGCAGGTCCGACAGGTCGGCGTGCTGCCGCTCGGTGCCATTGACCGACAGCCAGATGGCTCCCTTCCGGGGGTGGCCGCATACCGCTGCCGGCACCAGCGGTGTGCAGGGCGCCGAGCAGTCGAACGCCTTGGCCGGCTCCCAGGGGCCGCCGGACTGCTTGGCGCGCTGCTGCAGATCGCGCCGGGTGAGGTCCAGCCCCGCGGCATAGCCCCAGATGTGGTGCGGCTCCACCTCCGCCGGCGCGATATCCCGCCCGCCGCGGCCGATGGCCACCACCAGTTCAACCTCATGGCAAAAATCGCCGGTATCCGGGGGATAGGGCACCGTGCCGTGCGCCGGCACCACGGCATCCGCGGGTTTCATGAACCAGGCCGGCATGTCCCGGGGCCGGGCCTCGTTCGGGCCCCACGGGTAGTTGCGGCCGATGCAGTACACGCGCCCCACGGGAAACACCGCGGTGTGGCCCACCACCGGCAGGGTGGTCGGCGCAGGCATCGGGAAGACGAGATCGGCCATGGAAAACTCAGGTCGTCAGGCTCATTGCCGGACGTTCACCCGCGAGGGCCTGCGCGATGCTGTCGACCACCATCCGGGCCATGGCGGCCCGGGTCTCCCAGGTGGCGCTGGCGCGGTGGGCCTGCAGGGTCACGCGGCCGGACTGGCGCAGGGCCGGCGGCACGCGGGGTTCGTCGACGAACACGTCCAGGCCCGCACCGGCAATGCGGCCGGCGACCAGTGCCTCCGTCAGGTCGGCCTCATTGACCAGGCGGCCCCGGGCGACATTGACCAGGAAGCCCTGGGGGCCGAGTGCATCGAGCACGGCCGCGTCGACGATGCCTTGGGCCTTGTCCGCCGCCGCGCACAGCACCAGCGCATCCGCGCCGCGCGCCAGATCCACCAGGTCCGGCACGAACGGGTACGCAAGATCGTCCATGGGCCGCAGGTCGGTGTAGCGGATGGGGCAGCCAAAGGCCGCCGCCCGCACCGCGACGGCGCGGCCCACCCGCCCCATGCCGACGATGCCCAGCCGCATGCCGCTGAACCGGCGGGCCAGGGGCATGGCGCTGGGCTGGGGCTGAAGCTCCCACTGGCCGTCGCGTACAAAACGGTCGCCGGCGCACAGGTTGCGGCAGGCGGCGATCAGCAGGCCGATGGCGAGATCGGCCACGTCTTCGGTCAGCGCCCCCAGGGTCGCCGTGACGGCCAGGCCACGGCCCCTGCAATACGCAAGATCCACCGCGTCCGTGCCGACGCCATTGACCGCCACCACCTGGAGGGCCGGCAACTGCTCCAGCATCGCGCGTGTGATGCCCGTGTGCCCGCCGGTGATCACCGCCTCGATGGCCGCGCCATGCGTACGCAGCCAGGTGTCCTGGTCGGCGATCTCGAAAAGCCGGTGCACCTCGTAGAGCGAGGCGAGTGTGTCGTTGACCGCGGGGATCAGGATCGGATTGAGTTGCAGGATGTGGCGTTTCATCAGCGCAGGGGCGTCGTTTTTCAGAAGTGGGCGCATGGTAGTTAACAATTGATTGACAAGGCAATATTGATAAGTAAGATCAATGTATATTCCTGTCTTTTTGCGCATCCCCACATGGCTTCCTGGATACCGATGGACGAGGCGTGCCGCCTCCTGGGGGTGCGGCCGCAGACGCTGTACGCCTACGTCAGCCGCAACAAGCTCGAGGCCATGCCCGACCCGGCCGATACACGCCGGAGCCTGTACCGCGCCGAGGACATCGCCGGCCTGAGCAAACGCAAACAGGCCGGCCGCACCTACGAAACCCTCGCCACCAACACGCTGTTCGGCGCGGAGCCCAGCATCCCGACGGCCCTCTCCACCTTCCACCGGGGACGCCTGTACTACCGGGGCCAGGACGCGGTGGAACTGGCCCGGTCGGCCACCCTGGAAGACGTGGCCCGGCTGTTATGGAGCGCCGGGGAGGCGGTGGACTTTTCGGCGGCCACGCCCCTGCACCCGGGCAAGCCCGGGCGGGTCGCCGCGTTTGCGGTCTTGGCCGGTCTGGCGGCCACGGGGCATTCCACCCAGGGACGCCTCACGCCGGTGCTGCACCAGGAGGCGCAGCAGCTGGTCGGCCGGTTGGCCAATGCATTCGGCGCGCAGCCCGGGCACAAGCCGCTGCATCTGCGTTTTGCGCAGGGGTGGAAACAAACGGTCCGGGTGTCGGATCTGCTGCGAACGGCCATGGTGCTGCTGGTCGACCATGAGTTGACCAGCTCGGCCTTCACCGCACGTATCACGGCCTCGACCGGCGCCTCGCTGCCGGCATGCCTGCTGGCGGGGTTGAGCACCCTCACGGGGCCCTTGCATGGCGATGCCTCGGGCCGTGTGCAGGCGCTGTTCAATGACGTGGAGCGGCTGGGCGAGGACGCGGTGGCGGGCCACTATCTTTCCACCGGTTTGCCGCTGGCGGGATTCGGCCACCACCTGTACCCCGATGGCGATCCGCGCGCGGCCGCCTTGCTGGCGCAGTTCGATCCCCCGGACGCCATCGCGCGTTTTATCCGGAAGGTGGCGGAGCTGACGGGTTTGCGGCCCAACATCGACGTGGCGCTGGCGGCGCTGGTGGCCCACCTTCGGCTGCCCGTCGATGCGGCCTTTGGCCTGTTCGCGACGGCGCGCAGCGTCGGCCTGCTGGCGCACAGCCTGGAGCAGCTGGGGGTGGCGCAGGTCATTCGCCCGCGCGGGCGTTATGTCGGCCCGGTGCCGGGCGTGCCGGAGGGCGCACCCGGCTGAGTGCGCCTCTTCCGCCGGCTCCCGCCCTCCGCAGAGGGCGGGTAAGCGGTCAGCCGTCGACGCCCAGCAGCTCGACGTCGAACTTCAGCGTCGCGTTCGGCGGAATCACGCCACCCGCGCCACGTGCGCCATAACCCAGGGCGGCCGGAATGATCAGCGTGCGCTTGCCGCCGATCTTCATGCCCTGCACACCTTCGTCCCAGCCCTTGATGACCATGCCGGCGCCGAGCGAGAACTCGAAGGGGCTGTTGCGGTCGAGGCTGGAGTCGAACTTCTTGCCTTGCGTGTCGTCGTTGTAGAGCCAGCCGGTGTAGTGCACGCTGACGTTCTGGCCGGCAGCCGCTTCGGCGCCTTCACCGGCTTGCGTGTCTTCGTACTGCAGGCCGGAGGGGGTGGTGGTGAGGGACATGGCTATCTCTATCTCTGGAGGGGTGAGAGGGGTGGGGATGGAAAGGGAGTCAGGCCCCGACCGCGGCCGGAGGCACGGCCGGGTTGGCCGCACCGGTGGCACTGGCCGCAAGCGGCTGCTCCCCTTTTTTCGGCAGCGTCACCACCCAGCGGCCGGCGAACGCATGCAGGTCGTTCAGGCGTTTGAGCAGGTCGCGGCCGGCATCGGTTGCGCCGTAGCCTTCGCCCGCGTGGTCCACCAGGCCGGCCTGCCGCAGCTCCTTCAGGCGTGTGTTCAGCGTGTTCGGCGTGATGCCGCCCACGCTGTCCTGCAGCAACCGGAAGGTCTGGCGGTGGCCGTCGCGCAGGGCCCACAGCACCCGCATGGCATAGCGGGACTCCAGCAGGTCGAACAGCTGGTGGATGGCGACGTTTTCCTTGGAACTCATGCGGACGGGTCTCCTGGCGCAATCGGAAAGCCGCTGCAATATAGCCGACATTCCGAAATGCTACAAGTTTGGTAGCGACCGGTCCGCACCATGGTTCATCGCGGGGGCAAAAGCTGCACCCCCGCAGCGGCCTATTCGAGCTTGATGTTGGCGGCCTTCACCACCTGCGCCCACTTGTCCACCTCGGCCTTCTGGAAGGCGCCGAACTGCTCGGGGCTCATGGCGGTGAACTGCATGCCCAGGCTCTTCAGCCGCTCCTGCATATCGCCGGCCTTGAGGATCTTCACGATCTCGGTGTTGAGCCGCTCCACGATGGCCTTCGGTGTGCCTGCCGGCGCGAAGATGCCCTGCCACGAGGTGACCTCGAAACCCGGCACGGTTTCGGCCACGGTCGGCACGTCGGGCATGGAGTCGAGGCGTTTGGCCGAACTGACGGCGAGCGCGCGCAGCTTGCCGCTCTGGATGTGGGCGCCGGCCACCACCGTGGTGTCGAACATCATGTCGACCTGGCCGGCGATCACGTCCTGGATGGCCGGGCCGCTGCCCTTGTAGGGCACGTGGATGAACTTGGTGCCCGACTTGTAGGCCATCAGTTCCAGCGTCATGTGCTGCGAGGTGCCGTTGCCGGCCGATGCCGAGGTGAGGGTGCCGGGATGGGCCTTGGCCGCGGCCAGCACGTCCTTCAGGGACTTGTAGGGGCTTTTTTCGCCGACCACCAGCACCACCGGGTTGGCACCGATCAGCGCGATGGGGGCGAAGGACTTGATGGGGTCGTAGGCCAGCTTGGGGTAGAGGCTGGCATTGATGGCGTGCGAGCTGACGGTGCCGCCTACGATGGTGTAGCCGTCGGCCGGTGCGCGTGCCACGATTTCCGAACCGATGCCGCCACCCGCGCCGGCGCGGTTGTCGATGACGAAGGTGGTGTTCAGCACCGGCCCGAGCTTCTGCCCGATGAGCCGCGCCAGGATGTCGGTGGTGCCGCCCGTGGGGAAAGGCACGACGTAGGTGACGGGCCGGGCCGGCCAGGCCGCCTGCGCCCAGGCGGGCGTGGACAGGGCGCACAGGCCGGGAATCAGGGTGGGTGCCAGGCCGGCGGCCAGGGTGGAGCGGAGGAGGTGGCGGCGTTGCATGGGCTGTCTCGCGGTAGATGTAGCTTATATGTTGTCGTACAACATACAAGCCATTATCATCAGCGCATGCGCCATATGTCAACCGTGCTTTCCTCGGCCGCCGCCGGCGTTGCGGACGCGGGTGGCGGCACGGCTGTGTCGGCGGGCGCCGCGGCGCGGCCGCGCCGGCGTTCACGCAGCCTGGCGCACGACCTGGTGGAGGACCTGAGCGGGCGTATCCGCACGCAGATCCTGCGGCCCGGCGACAAACTGCCGACCGAGTCGGCCATCATGGAAGAGTTCGGCGTCAGCCGTACGGTGGTGCGCGAGGCGCTGTCCAAACTGCAGGCGGCGGGCCTGGTGGAGACGCACCACGGCATCGGCACCTTCGTGCTGGAGGCACGCCCGGGCGGCATCTTCCGGCTCGACCCGGCCGACGTCGCCACCTCGATCGATGCCATCGCGGTGCTGGAGTTGCGCATCAGCCTGGAGACCGAGTCGGCCGTGCTGGCCTCGGCGCGCCGCACCGACGAACAACTCCAGGCCATGCGCGAGGCGCTCGACGAGTTCGAGCACAACGTGGCCTCCGGCGGCGACACCGTGGCGCCGGACTTTCGTTTCCACCTGGAGATTTCCAAGGCCACTGGCAACCGTTATTTCGCCGACATCCTGGACCACCTAGGCTCCACCATCATTCCGCGCACGCGCATGACGGCCACGCGGATTCCGCAGGAGGACCAGTCGCACTACCTGCAGCGGGTCAACCGCGAGCACGAGGAAATCTTCAACGCCATCGCGCGGCGCGATGCCGAGTCGGCCCGTGCGGCCATGCGTATCCACCTGACCAACAGCCGCGAGCGGCTGCTGCGCGCCCGCGAAGCGGCCCAGGCCGGAACCGCCGCCTGAGGCTCGGGGTTGCCACGGCTGGACAAGTTTACGGTTTAGTCATACGATGACTGACAATCCGGCGGGCCCACACAGTGTGCCGGAGGTCTTTTCCCCATCGGAGACACACCATGAGCCTTTCCCGCCGTACCGTCATTTCGCTCGCCGGCATCGCCGCCACCGGCGCCGCCCAGGCTGCCGACGCCTGGCCCGCGCGCCCCATCCGCATCATCGTGCCCTACCCGCCGGGAGGGTCTTCCGACATCATTGCGCGCGCCATCAGCCAGCCGCTGTCCGAAGCGCTGAAGCAGACCGTCATCGTCGACAACAAACCTGGCGCCAACGGCAACCTGGGCGCCGACCTGACCTCCAAGTCGCAGCCCGACGGCTACACCATGATGCTGTGCGACGTGGGCGCGCTGTCGATCAGTCCCTCGGTTTACACCCGCCTGTCGTTCGACCCGTCGAAGGACCTGCGCGGCGTGACCATGCTGGCCTACTCGCCCCACCTGCTGGTGGTGCATCCCTCGGTGCCGGCCAACAACCTGAAGGAGCTGGTCGCGCTGTCGAAGAAGTCCGACCTGAACTTCGCCGTGACCGCCGCGGGCAGCGCACCGCACCTGGCCGGCGTGGCGCTGGAGCGGGCTGTGGGGGCGAAGTGGCAGTACGTGCCCTACAAGGGTGGTTCGCAGTCCATCTCCGACACGGTGGCCGGGCAGACGCAGATCCTCATGAACGGCATGCTGGCCACGCTGCCCTTCGTGCAGAGCGGCAAACTGAAAATCCTGGGGGTGTCGAAGTCGACCCGCATGCCCTTGATCGGCGATGTGCCCACCATCGCCGAGCAGGGTGTGCCGGGCTTCGAGTCGGGCACCTGGCAGGGGGTGCTGGTCACCCGCAACACGCCGGACGCCATCGTCAACCGGCTCAACCAGGAACTGATCCGCATCATCCGCACCCCCGAGATCCGGTCGCGCCTGGCAGGGCAGGGCGCCGAGGTGGTGACCATGTCGCCGGTCGAGGAGGAGCAATTCTTCAACCGCGAACGCGCGCGCTGGGCCAAGGTGGTCGCCGAGGCCAACATCCGGCTCGACTGAGCACACCACCCCGGGCGCCGGCCCGCGGTAACCCGGGCGCCCGGACGGGCGCCCTTCGTTTCCCCCGTTCCCCCACTGCTACATTTGACCGAGCATCCGCTCCAGGCCCCTATGAAAAAATTTATGTTAGCGCTAGCATGCGCCTGTTCCCTCTCCGCTGTCGCCCAGACGGCCAGCACCTGGCCCGACCGCACGGTGACCATCGTCGTGCCCTTTCCCGCAGGCGGCTCGACCGACATGGTGGCCCGTGCGATCGCGCAGAACATGCAGGAAAAGCTGGGCCAGACGGTGCTGGTCGACAACCGCCCCGGCGCCACCGGCACTATCGGCGCCGGCCAGGTCAAGCGCGCGGCGCCTGATGGCTACACGCTGATGGTGTCCTCGCTGGGCACCTTCGTGATGGCGCCGCACCTGCTGAAGAACGTGCCCTACGACGCGCTGCACGACTTCGACTACATCAGCGTGCCGGTGCAGGCACCCAACGTGCTGGTGGCCAGCCCGAAGCAGTCGGCCAGGACCGTCGCGGACGTGATCGCGGAGCTCAAGGCCAACCCGGGCAAGGTGAGCTTCGCCAGTTCCGGCAACGGTTCGTCGGACCACTTGTCGGCCGAGATTTTCTGGCAGCAGACCGGCACCAGCGGGCTGCACGTGCCCTACAAGGGCGGTGCCCCGGCCATCAACGACCTGCTGGGCGGGCAGGTGGATTTCTCGTTCCCGAACGTCAACGCGGTGCTGCAGCAGATCCGCGCCGGCAAGCTGCGCGCCATTGCGGTCACCGGCAGCAAACGCTCGCCGGTGCTGCCCGACGTGCCCACGCTGGACGAGGCTGGCGTGCACGGCGCCGACGTGTATTCCTGGCAGGGCCTGGCCGCGCCCAGGGGCCTGCCGCCGGCCATCAAGGCGAAGCTGAGCGCCGCGGCCATTGCCGCCATCAACGATCCGGTGGTGAAGAAGCGCATGGCCGAACAGGGCCTGGAAGTCGTTGGCAGCACCCCGCCCGACATGACGGCCTACGTGGCGGGTGAATATGCGCGCTGGAAGACCCTGATCGAAACGCGCAAGATCACTGCCGACTGACTCTTTATCCTCCCCCAAAAGCCTCTTCCCATGACAAGCGAAACCGCCGCCGGCCTGCGCGCCACCCCCGTCGTCACCGAACTGCGGGTCATACCCGTGGCCGGGCGCGACGGCATGCTGCTCAACCTGAGCGGCGCACACGGCCCCTTCTTCACCCGCAACATCCTCATCCTGACCGACAGCAGCGGCCGCACCGGTGTCGGTGAGGTGCCCGGCGGCGAGAAGATCCGCCAGACGCTGGAGGACGCACGCGCGCTGGTGGTGGGCCAGCCCCTGGGCCAGCACCTGGCGGTGCTCAACGCCATGCGCCGGCAGTTCGCCGAACGCGACAGCGGCGGGCGCGGCCAGCAGACCTTCGACCTGCGTGTGGCCATCCATGCGGTGACGGCGGTGGAGTCGGCATTGCTCGACCTGCTGGGCCAGTTCCTCGGCGTGCCGGTGGCGGCCCTGCTGGGCGAAGGCCAGCAGCGTGATGCGGTGCAGATGCTGGGTTACCTGTTCTACGTCGGCGACCGGAACAAGACCGACCTGCCGTACCACAGCGAACCCGGTGCGGCCGACGACTGGACGCGTCTGCGCCATGAAGCCGCCATGACCCCCGAGGGCATCGTGCGGCTGGCCGAGGCGGCCCAGGCACGTTACGGCTTCCAGGACTTCAAGCTCAAGGGGGGCGTGTTTGCCGGCGATGCGGAGGTCGATGCCGTCACCGCACTGCACGAACGTTTTCCGGACGCCCGGGTCACGCTGGACCCCAACGGCGGTTGGCTGTTGAAGGACGCCATCCGCCTGGGCCAGCGCATGCGCGGCGTGGTCGCCTATGCGGAAGACCCGTGCGGCGCCGAAGGTGTGTTCTCCGGCCGCGAGGTGATGGCCGAATTCCGCCGCGCCACCGGCCTGCCGACGGCCACCAACATGGTCGCCACCGACTGGCGCGAGATGGCGCATTCGCTGGCGCTGCAGTCGGTCGACATTCCGCTGGCCGACCCGCATTTCTGGACCATGGCCGGTTCGGTGCGGGTGGCGCAGACCTGCCAGGCCTTCGGCCTGACCTGGGGATCGCACTCCAACAACCACTTCGACATTTCGCTGGCCATGTTCACCCACGTCGGCGCCGCAGCGCCGGGCCGGGTCACCGCCATCGACACCCACTGGATCTGGCAGGACGGCCAGCAGCTGACCCAGGCGCCGCTGCGCATCGAGGGTGGTTATGTGCAGGTGCCGAAGGCGCCGGGCCTGGGCGTGGAACTCGACATGGTGGCCGTCGAGAAGGCGCACCAGCTGTACCTCCAGCACGGCCTGGGTGCGCGCGACGATGCGCAGGCCATGCAGTTTCTGGTGCCGGGGTGGAAGTTCGACCCCAAGCGGCCGTGTCTGGTCCGCTGACGTTCAGACCGCGGCACTGACCAGCGGCTTGCCGGCGAAGTAGGCGGCGAGGTTGTCTTCGACGCGGCGGGCCATGTCGGCGCGGGTTTCGTGGGTGTTGCTGGCCAGGTGCGGCAGCAGCACCACGTTGTCGAGTCCGAACAGGGCCTCGGGCACCTGCGGTTCGCGTTCGAACACGTCGAGGCCGGCACCGGCGATGCGTTTGTGCACCAGCGCGTCGACCAGCGCCGTCTCGTCCACCACGGTGCCGCGCGAGATGTTGATGAGGTAGCCCTGGGGGCCGAGGGCGTCGAGGATGTCCCTGGACACCAGGCCACGGGTCTCGGCGCCGCCGGCGCTGGCGATCACCAGGAAGTCGGCCCACTGGGCCAGTTCCTTGAGTGTGCTGGCGTAGCCGTAGTCCACGTCGGTCAGTGCGCTGCGGTTGTGGTAGCGCACCTCCATGTCGAAACCGGAGGCGCGGCGCGCGATGACACGGCCGATGCGGCCCATGCCCAGGATGCCCAGGCGTTTGCCCGAGACCCGTGTGGTCATCGGGAACTGGCCCTTGAGCCAGTCGCCGCGCCGCACGAAGCGGTCGGCCGCGCTGGCGCCGCGCGCCACGTCCATCAGCAGCGCGAAGGCGGTGTCGGCCACGCAGTCGTTGAGCACGTCGGGGGTGTAGCCTACGGCGACACCGTGGGCGCGTGCGGCGTCGAGGTCGATGGTGTCGATGCCCACACCGAGGCTGGAGATGACACGCAGCTTCGGCAGCGCGGCGATGAGCTTCGCGTCGGCACCGACGCGGGCCGAGGTGGCCAGCGCCTCGAAGTCCGATCCGCGCTCCGCCAGGAAGGCATCGCGGGCTGTGCCGGCCGGCGGCAGGTGGGTGGTGTCGTACTGGGCCGCCAGGCGGGCTTCGAGAGCGGGCTGCAGGGCACCCGGCTGGAGGAGAACACGGTGTCGCATGGAGGCGGATCTTTCGGGCCGAAAAGGCGGGAGGAAGACGTGGGAGGGCAGGGCCTTCCGATATTACGGAAAAGTCACGCGGCGCGCCGGCTGGCCGCGCCCGGCAGCCAGCGTTCGGCACCCGCGAACAGCGCCTCGCTGGCCAGCGCCAGGGCGGCGGCGGGCAGGGCGCCCGCCAGCAGCAGTGCGCCGTCGTTGAGGGCCAGGCCGGTGACGATACGTTCGCCATAGCCCCCGGCGCCGATGAAGGCGGCGATGGTCGCGGTGCCGATGCTGATGGAGGTGGCGGTGCGCACCCCCGCCAGGATCACCGGCAGCGCCAGCGGCAGGTCGATGCAGCGCAGGCGCTGCGCCGCCGTCATGCCCAGGGCGGTGCCGGCCTGCTGCAGGCCCGCGGGTACGGCCGCCAGCGCGGTGCTGGTGTTGCGCAGGATGGGCAGCAGCGCGTAGAGCATCAGCGCCAGCAGGGCCGGCACGATGCCGATGCGGCCGGTCAGCGGTATCAGCGCCGCCAGCAGGGCCAGCGAGGGCACCGTCTGCAGCAGTCCGGCGCTGCCCAGCAGGGCAGCGCGCAGCCGCGGCCGGCGCACGACCAGCAGGGCCAGCGGCACCGCCAGCAGCATGGCCGCGCCCACCGCGATGCCCACCAGCGCCAGATGCTGCCGCGTCAGGCGGCCGAGGTCCGGCCCGAACAGCCGGCCGGCAAAGCGGGCCAGGGGCGAACGCGCGGCCGGCGCCGCGGTGGCTGCATCCGGCGTGCGGCCGGCGAGCTGGTCGCGGGCTATCACGTCGAAGGCCGTGCCCGCCAGCTCGGCGCGGGCGTTCATCGCCACCATGCGGTTTTCGTCGATGCTGCCGGCCAGGCCCGACAGGGCTTTCCAGGCGGCGGGAAAACGCTGCGGCACGTCGCGGCGGTACAGCACCACCGCGTCGTAGCGCGGGAAGTAAGCTTGGTCGTCCTGCAGCACCCGCAGGTGCAGCGCGGCGATCTGCGCATCGGTGGTGTAGATGTCCATCGCGTCGATGCGGCCGGTGGCCAGCGCGTCGTAGGCCAGGCCATGGTCCAGCGCGCGGGGTGTCTGCGGCAGCCGGTAGTGCTGGACCAGGCCCTTCCAGCCGTCGGCGCGGCCCAGGAATTCGTTGGACAGGCCCGGCACCAGTTCCGGGTGCCGCGCCAGGTCGCTGAGCGACCGGATGCCGAGCCGGGCCGCATCGGCCTCGCGCATGGCGATGGCATAACCGTTCTGGAAGCCCAGCGGGATCGCCGCGCCCAGGCCCAGTGGGGCCAGGGCCGCATCGATGGCGGCCAGCGGCAGGGGGCCGGACCGCTTGAGGATTTCCTGCACCACGGTGCCGGTGTATTCGGGGTAGAGGTCCACGTTGCCGGCACGCAGCGCTTCGTAGACGATGGCGGTGTTGCCCAGGCCCTGCAGCACCGCGGGTGGCTTCTGCAACTGCGGCGCGGCTGCCTGCGCCAGCACCTCGGCCAGGATGTAGGACTCGGTGAAACGTTTGGAGCCGACGCGCAGCGTGTCGTCGGCCCTTGCCTGCGACGCCCACAGGCACAGGGCCACCAGGAGAAAGAAAAGCCGAGGGGCCAACATCACTCCATCTTGATGTGGCGCACGGCGACCCACAGGCCGAGCAGCATGGCCACCACGATCAGCCAGTGTTCGTAGGGCCGCAGGCTGCCGATGAACCGGTGCGCCATCTCGGCCACCGCCACGCCGAAGTAGCTCACCGCCGTCGCCCACACGACCGAGGCGAAGGCGCTGAGCGGTACGTACACCGCTGCGCGCATGCGGGTCATGCCCAGTGCCACCGGGAACACGATACGCAGGCCCCAGGCGAAACGCATCAGCATGACGGTGCCCACCGGGTGCCGCTCGACGAAGGCGAAGGCCTTGGCGAAGCGTGCCTGCATCTTCGGGTGCTTCTCCAGCACCTGCGCACCCTTGTGCCGGCCGAGGAAGAAGTAGAACTGGTCGCTCAGGAAGGCGGCGGCCGAGCCGCAGGCGACCAGCGGCCACAGGTGCAGGTAGTGCTGGTGTACCGCGTAGGCGCCCAGCAGCAGGATGGTTTCGCCCTCCAGCAGGCCCAGGAAAAAGACCGCGTAGTAACCGTAGTCGCGCAGGAGTTCGGAGGGGTGCATGGAGGTCCGGAAAAAAGAGGTGCGTCTCAGAGCTGGAAGGCCACCGTCAGCAGCAGGCCTTCGCCGATGTCGCGGGCCAGCCCGGGCGGCCGCGCATCGAAGGGCCGGCCGGTGTGCAGCAGGGCGCCGACCCACTGCGCCAGCCAGGCGATCTGGTCGGCACCGTAGAACACCACGGCGGCCTCGTGGTTGAGCAGCAGGCTGCGCAGGTCGAGGTTGATCGAGCCGCACATCGCCAGCGCGTCGTCGACGATCACGGCTTTCGCGTGCGCCATGGCCGGCAGCATATGGAAATCGACGCCGGCGGCCGCCAGGTCGCGCATGGCGCGGCAACGCGCGATGTCGGCCAGGCGGTGGTTGGAACGCTGGGGAATGGCGATGTCGATGGCCACACCCCGCCGCGCCGCCAGCCGCAGTGCATCACGCAGGCTTTCGTTGGGGATGAAGTAGGGCGTGACGGCCAAGATGCGGCGCCGGGCGCGGAAACAGGCGTCGAGCAGCAGCGCCTGCGCGGTGTCCTCCACCTGGTCGGGCCCGCTGGGCAGGAACTGCGCCAGGCCGCCGCCGGGCAGCTCGCCGGCCGGCGCCACACGCCGCGCAGGGATTTGCCGCGCCGAGGCCCAGTCCGCCTCGAACTGCTGCGCCGCCGCCACCGCCACCGGGCCTTCGAGATCGAAGGACAGGTCCTTCCAGGGCGGTACACCCGCGCTCCCGGTGAAGTACTCGGCGGCCAGGTTGCGCCCGCCGGACCACAGCCGGCGGTCGTCGGTGATGACCAGTTTGCGGTGGTTGCGCAGGTTGCGCGGCCCGCCGCTGCGCAGGCCGAAGAGCGGGCGGAACACCGTGATTTCGCCGCCGGCCTGGCGCAGCGCGTCGAAATACCGGCCCGGCAGCAGCAGGGCGCCGAAGCCGTCGAGCAGCAGCCGTACCTTCACCCCGGCCCGGGCGCAGGCCACCAGCCGCGCCACCGTCTCGCGGCCCAGCGGGTCGTCGCCGACCAGGAAGGTACAGACGTCGAGCCGGTGCCGCGCCGCGGCTATGAGTTCCCACAGCGCATCGCGCGCCGCCACACCGTCGGCATGCATACGGATATGGCACTCCGACGGCGCCGGCAGGCCGAAGCTCTGCACCAGCTCGGCGGCCCAGTGCGAGGTGGGCGCGGCGCCCTTGGGGCGGCGGCGCGCAGGCGTGCGGACCTTGCGCTGGCCGAACATGAGGTACATGGGCAGCACCAGGTAGGGCAGCAGGGCCAGCCCCATGACCCAGGCGATGGCGCTGGTGGGCGCCCGCTGCTCCCGGCGCGCCCGGGTGGTGACGACGTAGACCAGCACGGCCCCCACCGCGAACAGCAGGTGCTCCGAGATGGACGGCAGCCAGGGAAGCAGGAGGTGCAGGAACAACGGGATGGCGCTTGGAATGGAAGGGGCAGCGCCCCTTTTATCACCGCCTGCGCCGGATGCGCGCAACAGGGCGTGGCGGCTTACCCTAGCATGACCCGGTTCTTGCCGGCGCGCTTGGCCAGGTACATGGCGTTGTCGGCGCGTTTGATGGTGTCGAAACCGCTTTCGCTGGTGCCGATCTGCGCCACGCCGGCGCTGAAGGTGATCAGCACCTTCTCGTTGTCCTTGAGGAAAAAGCGCTTGGTCAGCTCGCGCTGCAGGCGCTGCATGGCCTCGATGCCGGCGTCGGCGGTGGTGTCGGGCAGCACCACCACGAATTCCTCGCCGCCGTAGCGCGCCAGCATGTCCTGCGGCCGCATGGCTTCGCGTGTCACCCGGGCCAGGTGGACCAGCGCGGCGTCCCCGGCGTCGTGCCCCAGGCTGTCGTTGATCCGCTTGAAGTTGTCGATGTCCATCAGCGCCAGGCACAGCGGTGTGTTCATGCGGCGTGCGCGGGCGATCTCGCGTTCGACCACTTCGTCCAGGCCGCGGCGGTTCAGCGCCCCGGTGAGGGTGTCGTGGCGCGCCTCGGCGCTGGCCTTGTCGAGTTCCTGCTGCATGCGGCCGACGGCCTGCTGGGCCTGCTGCGTGTTTTCGCGCATGGTCACCAGCTCGTCGCGGTGGATGCGGCTGTCCAGCGCCATGGCCCGGGTGGCGCCGATCACCTCCTGCAGCACCGGCGCGATTTCCTCGATGGTCCTGGCCGCGCCGATGCGCTCGGCACAGTTTTCGATGCGGTGGCTGTAGCTGCCGCTTTCCTCGGTCATGGCCGACAGGCGCTCGATGAAGGCAGCGAGCATCTGCTTCATCTGCTCCTGGGCCTCGACGGTGCGCGCCTTGGCCTCGGACTGCTTGAAGATCACGTCCTTGAGCCGTGCCTGCAGGTCGTCGAGCCGGCGCAGCGCCAGCGGGGGCGTGGCCGCGGTCATCAGCGCGTCGGCCTGGCCCTTGAGCCAGCGGTCGTCGATGCTCAGCTCGGCGATGTTGCGGAACATCAGCTGCAGCGCTTCGAGCAGGGCGGCGCGGATGGCGCCCTGCTCCTCGGCGGCGAAGGAAATGCGGAAACCGAAATTGGCCAGCATCGCCTTCAGGGCGGTGGCGTCGGGCGCAGGCTGGCGCAGGTACTGCAGCACCTGCTGTGCCTGTTCGCCGAGCCGCGCGTCATCGGTGCCGAGGGCCGGCAGGGTGTTTTCGATCAGGCGCCCCACCTGTTCCAGCACGTCGCCGGGCAGCACCGAGGCCACCGGCTCCACCGTCGGCAGGCCGGCGGCCGACGAGGCCCCCAGGCCCAGATTGGCGTAGCCGATCAGGGTGCGCTGCAGGTCACCCCAGCTCTGTTGTTCCACCGCCGCCTCGAACTGGACCAGCAGGCGCTTCTGCGGCGGTGTCTGCGCCGGCAGTATCTTGGCGATCTGGCGGAACTGCAGGCCGGGGAAAGGGGCGGGCGACTGGCTGCCGGCCACCTCGTCATAGACGGCGCGGTAGTTTTCGGGCGTGGGAGCGAGCCGGCGTGTAGCCAGCATCTTGAAGGTTTCGCGCGCGATCTCGGCGGGGGCACGGTCGGCCATGGGCGGGCGTTTCGAAAGGCGGCGGGTTGGGGGACAGCGGCGAGTGTGCCAGATGCGGTTTAAGCAGGCGAGGCCGCTACGGTTCAGTATTTTCGCAGGAGTGTGGAAATTTCCAGCGCCGCGTCCAGCAGCGCGGGCAGTACCTCGTCGCGCAGGCGGGCCGGGCTGCTACGGGCATAGGGGGTACCGACGTTGAGGGCTGCCACCACGCGGCCGGCCCGGTCGGTGATGGGGGCGGCCACCGACACCAGCCCTTCCTCCAGTTCGCGGTCCACCAGCGCCCAGCCTTGCTTGCGTACGGCGCGCACCATGACCAGCAGGGCCGCGGGATCGGTGACCGTGCGGTCTGTCTGCTGCTCCAGGGGAGTGTGTGCCAGCATCGATTCCAGGGCGGCGTCCTCCAGGCCGGACAGCAGCACCCGGCCCAGCGAGGTGCAGAAGGCCGGCAGCCGGCTGCCGGCACCCAGTGTCACCCGCATGACCTTGCGGGTGGGCACCCGCAGCACGTAGACGATGTCGGGCCCGTCGAGCACCGCGATGGAGCTGGAATCCTTCACCTTGGCCACCAGCGCTTCGACGATGGGTTCGGACAGGTGCCACAGCGGCAGCGAGGACAGGTAGGAAAACCCCAGGTCCAGGATGCGGGGCGTGAGCCAGAACAGGCGGCCGTCGGTCTCGGCATAACCCAGGGTGTGCAGGGTCAGCAGCACCCGGCGCGCCCCGGCGCGCGTCAGGTCCGCGGCGGCGGCCACCTGGGTGATGGTCTGGCGCGGCGCGTCGGCGTTGAACGAGCGGATGACTGCCAGGCCGCGCGCGAAGGACTGGACGTAGGCGTCGCCCGGCGCCGGCTTGGCGGGCACCGGGGGGACGGGCGCGGCGGCCGGGGTTGCAGGGTGGGAGGGGGGCATGGGAGCGGGCTTCGGCACAGGGGTATTTTGTTCTTCAGCCGGTGGTTTGTTCGAATGTAGAACACATTGGCCTGCCGCAGTGGTGTCGGCAAGGATACGATGGCGCCCTGTTGTTACCGGGGGCCGCCATGGCCGCACCGGTCCCCCCAGGAGATGCCGATGTTGCGGAGACTTGTCCTCGCCTTGTGGTCCGCGTGCGCGGTAGGGGCCGTGCCGCTGGCCCACGCTGCCGGGGCCCCCCGGCCTTTCAAGGTGGGCCTGGTTCTGCCCATGACCGGGCCGTCGGCCTCCACCGGCCGCCAGATCGAGGCCGCCGCGCGCCTCTGGATAACGCAGAACGGCGAGGTGGCCGCCGGACGCAGGGTCGAGCTGGTGGTGAAGGACGACGGCGGCCAGCCCGACGCCAGCCGGCGCCTGGCCCAGGAACTGGTGGCCAACGACAAGGTCGGTGTGCTGGCCGGCTTCGGCCTGACGCCGCTGGCGATGGCCGCGGCACCCGTCGCCACCCAGGCCAAGACCCCCATGCTGGTGATGGCTGCGGCCGGCTCCGGCATCACCGAAGCCTCGCCCTACATCGTGCGCACCAGCTTCACGCTGCCGCAGGTCACCGTGTCCCTGGCCGAATGGGCACCGAAGAACGGCATCAGGACGGTGGTCACGCTGGTGAGCGATTACCGCCCGGGCCTCGATGCCGAAAAATTCTTCCGCGAGCGCTTCCAGCTCAATGGCGGCAAGGTGGTCGATGCACTGCGGGTGCCGCTGCACCACCCGGATTTCGCGCCCGTGCTGCAGAAGGTGCGTGATGCCCGGCCCGATGCGCTGTTCGTCTTCGTGCCCTCGGGGACGGGTGCGGCGGTGATGCAGCAGTTCCTGGAACGCGGCCTCGACAAGGCCGGCATCCGCCTGATCGCCACCGGCGACGTGACCGACGACGACCAGCTGAACAGCATGGGCGATGGTGCGCTGGGTGTGGTCACCTCGCACCACTACTCGGCCGACCACCCCTCGGCCGCCAACAAGGCCTTCGTCGCCGCCTTCGAGAAAGCCAACCCCGGCATGCGGCCCAACTTCATGGCCGTGGGCGGCTACGACGGCATGCGCCTGGTCTACGCGGCACTCAAGGCCACGGGCGGCAAGGGCAACGGCCCGCAACTGCTCGACAAGATGAAGGGCCAGTTGTTCGAGAGCCCGCGCGGGCCGGTGCTGATCGACGCGCAGACGCGTGACATCGTGCAGGACGTGTATTTGCGGCGGGTGGAGAAAAAAGGCGGCCAGCTTTTCAATGTCGAATTCGATGTGCTGCGGAGTGTGCGGGACCCGGGGAAGGGGCGGTAGTCGCTGCGGGTTTCTTCGATCGGCGGGGGTTTGTCTTTGGGCTTCGGTCCTTGGAACCCGCGCAGACGTGAACGGCCCTTCGGGCTTCCCTGCGCTGCTCGCGGCAGGCGGGGTCTCGCAGAACTC